>NZ_JADYVQ010000006.1:0-439168 GCF_020193895.1 Bradyrhizobium sp. NBAIM14
CCGCAAGTCCCGCCCCCCCGTACATCGCGTAGGTGGTGGGTACGAGGTCCTGGAAATTATAGCGGCTTGCGCCATACGTATAAACGCCTTGGACGTTGATTGTGTCACCCGGACCGGTCGGGAGATTCTTGATTGACAAGGCCAGTTGACCCGCCCAGCCCCACTTGTCGCCGGGATGACCGGTCGTCTCGTCGGCGCCGTAGTAAGCGGCATGATTGTCATGCATCGCGACTGACGCCTGGAAGAGGCCCCAAGCCTGATCGACTCGAAGCATAGCGACAAGGTCAGGAGAGCTTGCACCGGCAATGTCGCTCGCGCCGTACGCGCCTGTCGCAAGACCAGCCACTGTCGCGCCGCTGATGTTCCAGATGTTGGTCGTGTAGTATTGGACCTGATCCTGCGCCGAGAATGATGCCGTGATACCCTGGCCGAAGTCAGCGGTGTACGTAAACTGATTCACACCCGTAACCGCACCGCCGCCGCCCGGCAGACCGTCAAAGTTGTTCGCGGGGTAATTGATCCAGGGCGTTGAGAACTGGGAGATGGTTTTGCCTATCGTGAACCCTGCGAACTGGATGAAGGCCAGATAGACACCAACCGATCCACCAGCGACGCCAGTTCCGCCGTAAACCGTCGAGCCGTTAACACCGCTGGTCCCAACACCGGTATAGCCGCCCGACCCCCAGTCGAACACACCATCGAAGAAGGTGCGGAGCATACCGTATTGTGTTGCGGTGCGCGTATCGATCGTCAGATCTTCACGGGCATTGGTGGAATAGGAGTTGCGCAGGCGATTGCCCGCTCCAGGCGCACCATTCACCGCGCCCTGCGTGTAGATCGAGTTGGTGTTGAAGGCCGCATCAACGCGCAGATAACCTCCGAGCTTGATGCATGTGTCGGTGCCGGGGATATAATAGAACCCGGCGCCATAGAGAGAGCAGACCTTCACGTATTCAATCGGCCCTGCCTTGGCCGGCAGGTCGGCCGCCTGTGCACCACCCATCAAGCTGAGCGCAGCGGCCGAACCGCAGAGCATTCGGTTAAACGTCTTCATAAAAGCCCTCCAACATCTTCTGCGGCCCTTATGGGCGGTTGCCGAAGAATGATCCCAAGTTCACGACTGTTGCTTCTCGTTTCGCGCACCTCGACGTCTTCGCCACGCGCGAATGGATCGATTTGCTTGACGTGCGACCGAGGGGCCGCTCCGTCACGGGATGGACATTATATAAGCTACTTATATATGCAACTGATATAAGTTAGCGAAGTGTCGATTCGGGAAAGAGTCGTGGTATTCGAGCAACACACCACCGCACCCGCATTGTTGCTGCGTGTTGCAAACCGGGTTAGGTAAGTTGGCGAAATAATGAAGAGGAGGTCTCGGATCATGTCCCGAGATACGACCCGGCAGCAGCCCTCGCTGAGCGCGAAAGGTCACAGGACAAGCAAACAAACCGCTCCGTCGGACCGAATCATAGGAGAAGTCGGTTGGGACATTGCGGCCATCAATGTGCATCTGGAGGACATTCGGCGGACCTGGGCAAAGGCACTTGGCGTCAGCGGCCCCCAATGGCTGATCCTAATGGCGATTGCCGATCTGGATCAGGGTGCAGGCGTGTCCGTCGGAGATGTTTCGGCGAAGATCAACGTCCGCTCCCCGTTCGTGACCGCAGAGACCAAAATGCTGGAAAAGGGGGGCTTCGTATCTCGCACTGCCTCTCCGGCGGATGGCAGGGTCGTTTTGATGTCGCTGACCGAAAAGGCTCGTAAGGCAATTACGAGCCTTGCAGCCAAGCGCAGAAAACTGGATGAGACGATTTTTGCAGATCTTGGGCACGAAAGGCTGCAAGATTTCAGAGAAGTGCTTTCGACCATCAAGCGCAGAATGGAGAAAGTGGCCCTTCAGCTCGAGCTGGATGCAAGCAAGCCGGACGTGTGAGTGGCTATATTACAGGAGCCATTCGGCTCCGAAGGATTTATGAGCAGATTGTGCGCACCGGACGCCGAGCGCGAGAGCGATTGATCCCAATTGAATTCGCGCCCTAGGCCCTCGACGCCGTGCGGGTATCATTGAGCGCCAGCGGCCGAGCGTTCTTTACGCAATTCTTTCGCGTTGGAATGCTAGGCGCCTGGTCGTTTCGGTCGATGCGCAGTTTGTCTCTGAGCCAATCGAAGATAAACTGCCGCCCAATGCTCGGATTGTCGAGTTGCCGGTGCGATGAACCGGTCTCCTCGCCCTTGAAGATCTTGAGATCCATGGGTACGCCGGCGGCGCGGCAGTGCTCATGCAAGGCAGTGATATCCTCCAGGCTGACATAGTCGTGCTCTCCCACAACGACCAAGGATGGACATTTGATCTGACGGGCAAGCTTACAGAACGGGGATAGTTTTATATCTGGACCGAAGAGGCTGGCGGTGACATATCTGTGCTCGAGATCATCCCAAAATCCGCCGTCGCAAACGGCAGCAGCCCACCTCGTTTCGGTTGCCGCCACGCGTGTGGCAAGGGCCCCTCCAAGACCATCGCCTATCAAGGCGATTCGCCTCTGATCGACGTCATCGCGGCTGAGTAGATAATCCAACCAGCGACGTAGAGCCACGCATTGATAATGGTGGACCGGTCGATCCTGGAAGCGCTCGATCTCTCGCGGCAGGTCGGTAACGAGCAATGACAGGCCGTTTGCAATGGCATGAGACTGAAATCTCACCAATAGGTCTTCTTTGGTATCTCTTTCCTCGCCGATAGCCACGACCACCGGGGATTTGCGCGGCGCGGCCGATGAACGAATGAGATAACCTTGGAGCAAATTGGTACCGAAGCGGATCTCGAGCACCTCTCCACGCGGAGACAGCACTTCCAGGAAGGCCTCGGCACATGAGTTGGCAATGCGAGACAGTTCGGGAATTCTCGGATCGCTGCGAACAAGAAAGGCGGAAGCTGTGCGATAATAGTTCAAGGCGCGCAGCCATTCGTTCCTTGCCGTCGTAAAGTGGCCTTCTGCGCTTGAGAGGCGCGCGCGCCTTGCGATCCGGTCGGCCAGGGCACGCCACTCCTCGAGCCAGCTCTCGTCGTCGCCGACAACGATCTTGCCGGCAATCATGAGGCACTCGGACACGAAGCTTGCGCCCTCTTGAGCATCTCCCAGCAGGCGTCTCAGCTGGGTGCTCTCGACCTCATGATCCGGCCAGTGGGTCCAGCCGTCAGCGTCATATCTGGGCGAGCGGTGGACATTTTTCGCCTGTTCTCGCATCATCCTGCCCTCCCTATTAAGCCGCGTAGAACGCCTCTGTTCTTTGCGGTCGATCACCTTTTTTTCGTCCAAGCGCCGAATTGACACGTGGCGATATGTCGTATGGTGCGGCGCGCGCATGCAATGCTATTTGAACTCATGCTCGAACCCGAAAACGCGACGATTAGGCCGGCTGGTCACATTGAACCGCCATCGGCTCGTCCTGCGGAACGTGTGACCATTTCGTGTTCGCCTATGCCCAGCGGAGTCTAGGCGACGACAACGCACGCGCTCACGGCAGAGAGCCAGACGCTATTCACAGCTCACCGAGTTCTCCTGTCTTCGCCCCGAACGCTGATCGGTGGCCCTTGGCTGCCTTGCTGAGCTGGCGCCGGTCTCATTCGCAAAAGGTCGCCACAAGATCGCACTCAGAAGCCGACATCGCTCGTCCCTTTCAACTTCAGCATGACACGAGCCTCGTCCGGGGTTGCTGCCTCTAATCCGAGTCCTTTCAGGATCGAGCGGGCTAGCCTCACTTGCTCGGCGCTGGAGGTGGCGAGCTTGCCAGGCCCCGCCCAAAGGCTGTCCTCGAGTCCCACGCGGATATTGCCGCCCATTGCCGCAGCCATGGCGCCTATGCGCATCTGCGCGGCGCCCGCGCCGAGTACCGACCAGACATAGTCGTCGCCGAACAGCCGCTCGGCCGTGCGGCGCATGGTGACGATGTCCTCATGATGCGCCCCGATCCCGCCGAGCAAACCGAAGACGGACTGGATGAAGAACGGCGGCCGCACCACTCCGCGGTCGACAAAGTGCTTAAGATTATAGAGGTGGCCGACATCGTAGCATTCGAATTCAAATCGCGTGCCACTGGGCGCGCACAATGCGAGGACCTGCTCGATCTCGGCAAAGGTGTTACGGAAAACGAGGTCGCGTGAAGACTCCAGGTGCTCGCGTTCCCACTGATGGGTGAACTCGTGATAACGCTCGAGCATCGGAAACAGGCCGAAATTGAAGGAGCCCATGTTGAGCGAGGCCAGCTCAGGCCGGAAATGCCGGGCGGGCTCCACGCGTTCGGCGACCGTCATGAATGGGCTGCCGCCGGTCGTGATGTTGATCACGGCCCCCGATCTGCGGCTCAACTCCGGGAGAATCTTCGCAAATCCTTCGACCGATTGGTCCGGCTGACCAGTTTTCGGGTTGCGTGCATGCACATGCAGAATCGCAGCTCCCGCTTCCGCAGCCCGCACGCCCTCTTCGATGATCTCCTCCGGTGTCACCGGCAGGTGCGCGGACATTGAGGGCGTGTGGATCGCGCCGGTTAAGGCGCAAGTGAGAATGACCTTGCCAGGCCTGGCCATGTGAAACCTCAAGAGCTAATCGGTAGTGGGTAAGCGGCGGCGGCCGCGGAATTTTCGGCTTTTATGGCAGGACAGCCGGATCAGGAGTGCCCATCGCGCTTGCGCACGATGGATCTCCTCGCCTGCCAATTGATGACGAGGCAGCTTTTCGCGAGGTCAGCTGGCGAACCGCGGCTCCGGTATGCCCCGGACGCCAAGCCCCTTGATTGCAAATAGGGCCCCGCGCTGCTGTCCGTCATCGGGAAATCGCGGCAAGGGCGGCTTCGCCATGGAGGTCACATAGAGAATGTCGAGGTTGGGACCACCGAACATCACGCTCGTGACCTTGCGCACCGGCATCTGAATAACGCGCTCAACGCTGCCGTCGGGCGCGTAGCGTACGAGCTTTCCATCATAAACAAGCGCTTGCCAAAGAAATCCTTCTGCATCGACCGTAGCGCCATCGGCAGCACCGCCGTTTGAGCGATCTACTGGCGCGAAACGGCGCCGCTTGGTCGCAGCGCCGGTCTCGATGTCATAGTCGTAGGCCCAGATTTCTCCAGTCCAGGTGTCGGCGAAATAGAAGGTCTGGTCGTCCGGGCTCCAGCACGGGCCATTGGACACGATGATCTTCTCGTCCAGGACGTGCAGCGAGAGATCGGGATCGAGCCGGTAGAGACGGCCAGAGGCCTGATCCTCCAGTGTATCCATGGAACCGAACACGAAACGCCCGCGGCGATCGACTTTGCCGTCATTCAATCGATTGCGCGGCAAATGTGCCTCGGGGGCCGCGATCAGCTTCAGCTCCCCGCTCTCCAGATCGAGATCATGCAGGCCCGATTGCAGCGCGACGAGCGCATGCGTACCGTCGCGACGAAGCGCCATCGAGCCGATTTTCGCTCCAACATCCCAGGCGCGAAGCTCGCGTCCATCTGCGGTCGCACGAAAAACGCGACCATCGATGCTGTCTATCCAGTACAGACGCTGCTGCTCGGTGTCCCAAAGCGGGCCTTCGCCAAGCGTCGTCTTCAGATCCGCCACGATCTCGATCTGCAAAGTCACCCCCCCCATTCTCACGTTTCACAGGTATTCCACATTCCCGTCAACGCTGATCGCCTGGCCAGTCACATTGCGTGCACCTGGCGAGCAGAGGAATAAGGCCATGGCCGCAACGTCCTCAGCCGTCACCATGCGACGCAGCGAGATCTTCTTGAGGTATTCCTGGCGCATCGCCTCGTAGCTGGTATGGAGCTGCTCGGCGCGCGCGCGGATTACGCCCTCCATGCGCGGGCCCTCGACGATACCGGGCAAAAGCGCATTGACGCGGATGTCGTCAGGACCGAGTTCGGCAGCAAGCGATTTGACGAGCCCAACAATAGCCCATTTCGTTGCCGCGTACGGGGTACGCCAGGCATAACCGAGGCGGCCGGCAACGGAGGCCATGCAGAGGATTTGTCCATAGCGAGATTGGCGAAGCATCGGGACCGCATGACGGGCGAAGCGGTACTGTGCATTGAGATTGATATCGATCGTTTGCTGCCAATCGAACTCTGCAATGGCATCGATTCCGCCCGTCGGTCCGGCAATGCCTGCATTGTTGATGAGCACGTCGAGCCCACCCCAACGCGCAGCCTGCGCGCGAAAGACGGCCGCGACCGCACCGCGGTCCGATACGTCGGCCTTTGTGGCAAGGACCTGCGGATGTTGATTGCAGAAGCTTGCAAGCGCATCGTCGTTGACGTCGCAGATATGCACATACGCACCAGCCTCAACGAAGGCACCCGCAAGTGCGGCGCCAATGCCGGATGCGCCCGCCGAGATCAGGACGCGCAGCTCGGGATGAGGCACAAGACGCTGCAGCACGCTCATGCCGGTGCACCTCCCCGGCCGCGTCTCGGAACGGCCACGGAGCGCCCAATGCCCGCATTGTCGAGAAAGCGGGACAGACAATTGGCGGCCTGCATGATGTCGTCTGTCACAGCGGCACGAGCGGCGGGCGCATCGCGGCTCAACAGCGCATCGAGGATCTGGCGGTGCGCGTCCATAGAACGCTGCAGGTGGGCAGCGTCGGGAGCAACGAGCACGAAGCACGGACCAATGAGCAGCCAAAAATGCTCGACGGCGCCGAGAATCGCCGGTGCCTGTGCAATTTGGTAGATCCGCCGATGAAAGGCGAAGTTGGTCCAGAGATAAGCGGGTCCATTGACTGCATCAGCGGCGCTCTGCAGCCGGCCGTAGAGTTGCGCCACCTCGGCATCGTCGACACGCGTCATACGCGAAGCCGCGCGCTCGGCCAGCAGCCCCTCGAGCGCCACGCGCGCATCGCGCACATCCCGCAGCTGCGCCTCGGACAGGCTCCCAACGCTCAGTCGCGCCGAATCGCGGAATTCGAAGGCGCCCTCGGCTTGCAGGCGGCGGAGCGCCTCCCGTACCGACGTCGGGCTTGAGCCCAGCGCCTCGGCAAGGCCCCGGATTGTCAACTTCTGACCCGGCGCAAAGCGTCCGGCCATCAGACCATCTCTCAAATGCCGGTAAACCTGATCCGCCATCGAGTCCCGGACGAGGGACGGCAACGGCAGCAGGGCAATGAGGTTGCGCGATTCCAAGTTCCCTCTCCTATATGAGATATGTGATCACATTATGAAAAACCCGTCAAGCTTCGTCGGCGGGATTCCCGAATCGCGCGTTGAGGCAATTGCCGCCCGGCTGGCGGCGGCAGAATGCCTCGCAGAGGAGGCAAGAGGATTGAGCTTTTCACGCACCGAGGAGTTCGTTCGATGACAGCTGAAGGATGCCGACTGCGTAGAGCCCATCCACGAAGGCCCGATACTGCGGTCGCGCCGCAACGATGGCGGCAACGAGTCTCCTCCCTGAAGCGATCTCGCCGGCGCGGATCAGCAGCACGCCCTTCCAGAAGGTTGGCTCTGGATCAAAGCCGATCAATCCCTGGGCGTTCGTGAGCATGCGCAGCGCCTCTGCAAGCTGCGGACCTGTCGCTGCCGTCTCGCCCGAGAGCAGCCCGGGTGTGAAGACAGATGCGCCGAAGATCGTGTGGGCCTGAGAGAGCTTGGTGAGCCTGCGCAATTCGGCAAGCGGCTCCGGATGGTCGTCAACTCGCACATCGATGAGCCGGTTAGCCCAGGGCGCTGGAGCGATTTCGGCGGACACAACGAGGAGCGCGGCCGACATCCGGCCGCGGGCGTCACCTCCAGCGGCTTCAGCTGCATCCATCGCCGCGAGCATGCGGTCGAGAAGTGGGCCGGCAGTATCCTCGTAAGCTGCCAGCATGGCGGGAACCACGGCGTCGCTGGCCAGCATGTTTCCCAGCACCACAACGTTGCTGGCCTCGAGCTGAGCGCGGTGGGGAACGCAGCGATCGCCAGTGAACATGGCTTTGCCGCCAGCGGCATCGAGAAAGGCGACTTGGCGCAGCTCTCGGTCCTCGTCCTTCGCAAGCAGGCTCGTGAGCGCCATCGGCGCCGACACGCCGGAGGCCATGAGATCCAGCCCGTTCGGCCCGTAAGCTGGATCAACGAACGATTGGGTCGCAACAACACCAACGCCGGCTCGCGCAAACGGCACAACGCGCCCGAGGGCGAAATAATGCGATTGGCTCGCAACACCCAACTCACCCGTAACCGAATCCCGGGCGACAATCGAGTACGTCATCATCAAGACTCCACACGCTCGAGGTGCGCCTTGATCGCCGCGATCAAAGCCAGCGGATCCTCCAGCATCGGCAAATGACCGATACCTGGCAGGAGAACGTGCGGAGCATGCAGCGAGGCTGCCATTTCTGCGCCGGCTGCGGGAGGGCAAGTCAGGTCGAACTCCCCGGTCAGAACCGTCACAGGGCAATTGACGCTGGCCACATGGGCGCGGATATCGGCCGCGCAGGCGGCTCTCCACACGCGACGGATGTCGTCCTTTCCGTTTGGATTGCGCAGCGCAATGGTCTTGGCCACCACTTCGGCAGACGCGTGTGGACCCAGCGCATATTTCGGCAAGATAAGCTCAAACATTTCGGTGACGGTGTGATACTCGAGGGTGGCTAGAACAGCCGCATTGTCAGAATCTCGCGAGTAGAGCTGACTGCCTACCGCAACAACCGAGAGGACCCGTTTGGGCTCTGCAGCGGCGAGATAGACCGAAATTGCTCCACCAAGCGAACCGCCGATGGCGTGGAAGCGATCGATGCCTGCCCGGTCCACGGCATCGATGCAGTCCTGCGCCCACCGCGCAAGGTCGTACTGTTCGGCCGGCGGCGAGTCACCGAATCCACGCATGTCGGGGACAATCGTAAATCGGTCGGCGAATGCCGGAACAATTTCGGCCCACGCCGCGCCCTTGAGATTGATAGGATGCACGAACAGGATTGGCGGCCTGCTCGCGTCGGTCTCGCCATGGTAAGAAACGGCGATCGGACCGACCGGTCGCTTGATAGTGAGCCGCCTCATGAGTCCTCCACGGTCACGACGTTCCGAACGGCCGAAGGGACGCTCGATTGCGTGTGCTCTCCCTTTCCAGTGAGGCTCGCGCACTACGGTCCATCCGCTTCTCGGCGGTCACATCGGGCGGCAAGTTCAGCTGGAAAATCTTCTTTGGACGTTCTTCGCCCCGGCGGGATCAGCCTGTCCGCCGGATGTAGGCGGCGCGGCCAGCCCGGCGGGGCGCTCGCTTTGATTACAGCTTTTGGTCGTCCGTAACCGAGAAGCTCTTGCCGAAGCCTGGCGGCAGATAACCCACGCCGCGGCTGGCGTAGCTATCGCCGAACGGCTGCCGGATCTTGTCTTTGGGCGCCATCTCCGAGCAGTGGAAGTGCCAGATCTTCCACTCCGGCTTTCCCTCTCCGTCGTTGCGCACGTAAATTTCGGTGCTGCGCAGGTACTGGTCCGGTTTGTCGGCTTCCTCGAAATTGCCTTCGCAAAGCAGGTAGGCCATGTCGCCATGGAGATCCAGACGCCAGATGTGCATGACCGCAGGCTTCGATCGCGGCCTGTCCTTGAACGACTCCCAAAAAGCGGTCAGTTCCTCCCGCCCAAAGTACGGATCGCCGCTAAGGTTGAAATTCAAGAACGCGGTGCCACTCGGGAAGCAGGTTCGCATCAAGGGGATATCCCACTTGTGATTGGCAACCCACCAGTCGCGGTGCACTTTCAAAATGGCTGCTCGGTCCTCATTTAAAGTCGGCATGAATGCTCCTGATTGGTGTGATCGTTAAATTGGCCGCCGGGAAAATCCCCCTCAGATTGGCGACCTCATCGGCCTTCGGGTCAAAGACCGAGGCAGATTCTTGTGCTTACGCCTCGGCCACTAGCAGTCGCTCTGGACAGCAGTTCTGAGCGGTTCAGCTGAGCGCGCGCCAGAAACGCGAAATTTCGAGCGCTGAAGCAGGGCGTTGCCGCTGCTCGTCGTGATCCACTGACGCGGACGGCGCCAAGAATGCACTTGGATGGCCTGCAACGCTGAGCCAACTCATAGGCCGCGGAATAGTTGATCCAATGACTCTTGCGGCACAGCGCATTGCGCGCCCACAACAAGCTTGAGCTGAGAGCAACACGAAGAGATGGCGCGAAGCGCCGGCCGATCGAAGCTGGATGCGCGATCAATGCCCGGCGAAGCGTGCGCTGGCGCGATAATGCGGCTCACTTTAGGGTCCCTCCGTTCTCGATATGTGATCACAAATCAAATTCAGCGTCAAGCATTCCCGGCCGACGCCTTTCGGCATCGTCTCAGGCTCGCGCGGGACGCGCTCCCATTACGTCATTTCAAGCGCGCGGGACCGAGGGATGTTTCGCACCTCGCGATGGTCGTCCAGTCCCGTAACAATCGGAGTGAGCGCCGGAGGGTTCAGCGACGCGAGATAACGATCGTCAGCAACTTCGCCATAGAGCGTCGTACGTTGGCGCGGCAGGCGTGCCATGGCCCGGATGAGCTCTTCCATTTGTTTTGGAGCCATCTCGTGGCCATGCTGAGCACCGGCTGAACGCGAGATCGTTTCGTCCATCAGCGTGCCGCCGAGATCGTTCACACCAGCCTCAAGGCAGGCGCGAATGCCTTGTTCGCCGAGTTTCACCCAAGAGGTTTGGATGTTGGAGATTTTCGTGTGGAAGACGAGCCGCCCGATGGCATGCATGAGAACGACTTCGCGGAAGGTCGGCCCATTGCGCGAGCGCCCTTTCAAGTAGATCGGGGCCTCCATGTGCACGAACGGCAATGGGACAAATTCAGTGAAGCCGCCGGTCTCGGTCTGAAGATCCCGGATGCGCAACAGATGCTTTGCCCAATGCTCGTAACGGTCGACATGACCGAACATGATCGTTGCGGTGCTGCGCAATCCGGCTCTATGGGCCGCTGCCATGACCTGCAGCCATTGCGCGGTGTTGATCTTGTCGGGACACAGAATCGCGCGGACCTCGTCGTCCAGGATTTCTGCGGCGGTCCCGGGCAATGTACCAAGACCGGCGTCCTTCAACTCGCGCAGAAACTCATCGACCGAAACTCCGAGCGTCTTGGCCCCCTGAAACACCTCCAAGGGCGAGAAAGCATGGATATGCATTTCGGGCGTGAACTGCTTTACGGTCCGACAAATCTCAAGATACTTTGCGCCGGTGTAGGCGGGATGGATGCCGCCCTGCATGCAGACTTCGGTCGCGCCACGCTCCCAGGCTTCGCGCGCGCGCCGCCCGATCTCATCCATGGAAATATCGTACGGCCGCCCGCGCAAGTTCTCGGCGAGCTTTCCTTTCGAGAACGCGCAGAACTGGCACCTGAAGTAGCAGATATTAGTGTAGTTTATGTTGCGGTTGACGACATAACTAACGCAATCCCCATTGACGGAGCGGCGCAGCTCGTCAGCAGCGCGGCACACGGCCGTGAAATCGCACTCCTCGGCTTCGAACAGCGACACGATCTCTGCCTCGTCGAGTCGTGCCCCAGAATGAGCCTTTGCGACGATTCTCCGAAAGCTGCCGGTTAGGACGGCGGGCGAGCTGGCATCTTCACGCAGCATCGCGAGGTCCCCGGCAGGCGGCTCGCACCTCGCTCCAGGGCACCATTCGTCTCGGCGCGGCCAGCCATGTCCGTCGACAAGACCGAGCAGGTTCTTCTGCAGCGACATGTCAGTCCAGCGAGCATATTGACGCGCATAGGGCGGATAAACTGCGAGGCGTTCGACGAGCGTCTTGCCGCATTGAACGGTGGCCTCGGAGAGACGTGCCAGATGCGGCCATGGCGCCTCCGGATTGACATGGTCCGGTGTAACCGGGGATACGCCGCCCCAGTCATTGATGCCAGCGGCCAGAATCTTGTCCAGTACGCCCGGGCTGAGATTGGGGGGAGCCTGGATGTTCATGTCGGGCCGGAACAGCAATCGCGCGAGCGCAATGGTCCACAGATGCTCTTCCATTGTTGGGGCCGCCGCGCCCCTCATGCGGGTATCCGGCTTCGGCTTGAAGTTCTGGATAATGACTTCCTGAATGTGCCCGTAGCTTTCGTCTAAATTGCGCAATGCAAGCAATGAGGAGATGCGCTCAAGCGGCGTCTCGCCGATACCGATGAGCAATCCGCTCGTGAATGGGACCGAGAGCTGGCCTGCCAGTTCAATTGTCCGCAACCGACTTCCAGGCTCCTTGTCAGGTGAGCCGAAATGTGGCCCCCCGGCCTCGCACAGTCGTGCCGAGGCGCTCTCGAGCATGATCCCTTGCGAGATGGAGACCTTGCGCAAAGCTGCGATATCGTCGGCCTCCATCAAGCCTGGATTGAGGTGCGGCAACAAGCCAGTCTCGCAGAAAACCACGCGCGCGGCTTCCTGGAGGTAGGCGAGCGTCGATGCAAAGCCCATCTCGTGCAGCTCTCGCTCGGCCTGGCGGTAGCGCAGCTCAGGCTTGTCGCCCAGCGTAAACAGCGCCTCCTTGCAGCCGGCCTCACGACCGGCACGCGCGATCGCCAGCACCTCATCGATGGTGAGGTAGGCACGCTGCCCTTTTTGGGGCGGATGGGCGAATGTGCAGTAGTGGCAGACATCCCGGCATAACTGGGTCAGCGGAATGAAGACTTTTCGCGAGTAGGAGATCTTTCTGCCGTGAGCCTCATCCCGCTTTGATGCCGCCATCCGCATGAGATCGGGAAGGGACACGTCGCTGACGAGAGACATGGCCTCGGAAGCGGAAATGTCACTTCGCCTCAAGGATTCCAGAAGCATCCGATCCACCATTCTCAGAACTCCTCACGCTCCGCGAAAAACGTCGGAGCTCTCTGCATTTTGGGCAACCAACCCCGAGCTCACTTCGGCCGCCGCATCGACGCTTGCGCGCCCCGTCCGTCCGTTCCCATCCCCAGCCGCCTTTGGCCGAGATTAATCGAACGCAAATAGCGATCGGTGGCTGTGGACGTGTTCAGGTCAAGAAAATCAAAGACATCGGCGGGAGCATCGAGATCAAGCCCAATCCTTGCATTGCGGCACACGATAGGCTGAATGCCGAGCCTATCGGCTGCGGCGATGTGGCGGGCGAAGCTATCGGGGCCGAAACACGGCTGCAAGGCTCGCGCTACGGTGAATGCAACCGCGTTGGTGCCGCCATCGCGCGGCGCCGGCACGATCACGGCGTTGCCTTGCGCGGCTTGGAGGAGCGTCGAAACGTCCTCGCTCAAGATAGCCGGCACATCGCTCGGCAGAACAAGGATGAGTTCGTCCCCACGATTTTCGACCGCGGCGAGCCCGGCTGCCACTGCCGCATTGGTTCCGTCCGCACCGCCGTCACCAATCACGACAGTCCCCAGACGAGCCGCCTCTTGAGCGACATCCTCAGCATTTGTTACCACAGCGATATGATTTAGTTTTATCACGCCACATGCCGCGCTCAGAACATCGCACAGCATAGACCGGGCCAACAGGGCGCGCTCGGATGCCGTCAGCAATGGGGAGAGCCGCTGCTTCGCGCACGAGAACGATTTTGCCGGGATGACTACCCATGCATCACGTGTCGTCATGATGCGCCTCCCTTTGAAGGGGCCCTGCCCCGCCGCTCGTGCGTTGCGCGAAGGTTTTCGCCGAAGGCAAGCGCATGCTCTGCGAGCATGAACTTCGACTGCATGTCTGTCATGAGCGTAGGCGCCGGGTGTACATCGACCCCCAGGTCGCCTGCCCCTGCCGCATCGGCAATATCTATGATCAGGCCATCGAGCAGCCCCGCATAATGCCTGGAAATCTCTGCATTTGACGGCTCAAGGCCGAGTTCGTCCATGATCTTGCGCGTCGGTCCTTTGATTGCCTGACCGCCGATAATCGGGGAAATGGCCACAACGGGAACGCTGGTCGCGCGCAGTTTTTCAGCCATCCCTGGAACAGCCAGGATTGGATCGATGCTGAGATAAGGATTGGAAGGACATAGGATGATGAGGCGGAGATCCTCGGCATCGAATGACGCAAGCACCTCCTCGCTCAGGCGAGCGTTTTGCGCCCCGCTGAACCGGATCTGCTTGACAACCGGTTCGCAGCGACGCTCGACGAAATAGCGCTGGAATTCGAGCTCGCCTTCCGTGGTGTCGAGGATGGTCGAAAGTCTGTCATTGGTGACGGGCAGCACAGCTGAAGCGATCCCGAGCCGTCGTGCAATGTCGCTGGCAATCGCTGTGAGACTTTCTCCCCTTAAGCGGCGGCGGGTCCGCTCGATATGCATCGCCATATCGCGATCCCCGAGCAAGAACCAGGTCTCGCCGCCGATCTGCTTCAAGGCCTCCATGAAGTTCCAGGTCTCATCGGATCGGCCCCAGCCGCGCTCGGGATCGCTGAGACCGGCGAGCGTATAAAGGACTGTATCGAGGTCCGGCGAGATATGGAGTCCGAGATGCTCGAAATCGTCGGCCACATTGATGACCACGGTCAATCGTTCTCCGAGAACGTGCTGTAATCCAACAGCGAGCTTTGCTCCTCCGACGCCCCCGCAGAGCGCCACAACACGCCCTTTTCCCGGCAAATGTGACCGCCCGTTCATCTGAACATATCCCGTTCTTTCGCACGCACGAGCGCGGACGCCGAATTGATAGGCGCACGAGAGGAGAATCCACGAACATGGATTACTGGTTGGCCTTCGGCCGCCTGTCCCATCAAGAGCGAGGCGGCGGCCGCCAGCTCATCCGCGACCGCGATCTCTGTTACCTGCATGGGCCGGCCGAACAGATCGGGCTTGCCGATCATGCTCTGAAGGGCAGGAATTCCAGCACTTCCAAGCGCCACACCTACGACGCCGTTGCGCCATGGACGGCCGAAGCTATCGTTTATGATGACGCCGACATCGACCCCGAATTGTCGATCGAGGCCGCGCTTGAGGTGCCGGCAACTGTCATCCGGATCTTCAGGCAGCAACAACACGCGATGGCCGCGATCCTGCTCGATATTGGATTCATCTATGCCGGCGTTCGCCATCACGAAGCCGAGGCGGTGAACAACGATGATCACATTCTGTCTTGCGCGAAGGACCTCGGTGGATTCTGAGAGTACCACCTCGATGTGCCGGGGATCTTTGCCGACCGTTTTTGCAAGCTCCACAGCGCGGTCGGAAGGCCTCACATCATCGAGATAGACGTACCTGTTTTCCGCCTTCGACACGATCTTTTGTGCGACGACAAAAATATCGCCAGATGCCACGGCGATCTCTCCGGTCTTCGCGCCATCCGCGATGACACCAACCAGATCGTCGCCAGGCCCCACCAGAGGGATCCCGGGAAGGGCGCTGTATGTGATGCTCCTCGTCATCGCGACTTTTTCCTCCTTCGCCGCTGCCCACACGTCTTGTTGTTTCTGGCGCGGGGCATCTCTCCTCGAATACGATCTCTACGCGCCGTACCCGAAATCAGTTCTGTATCCTATCTGCTTCTCCCTTAAGCAGACCCTGGCACACCTCCTGGATAAGTCTTCGACGTTCGCATCCTTCAAGCGTGCTGACGCGCGTTTCCGTGCTATCTCTTGCCCTTATTCCGAACTCCGCTTCGCAACGGAGAGGCTAGCCATGAAGCGCCGCCGGAGAAATTGACCGCTTTATGACAGTGCGCATTGCGAAACTCGATTGCAGTCTTGCCACCCCCGGCAGGCGTGACAGGTGCTGCTTATGAATGCGTTCGTAGTCCTCCATGTCGCGCGCCAGTACCGAAAGCCGATAATCGTCCGTACCGGACATCAGATGGCAGGCGATCACGTCGGGGCATTTCTGAATTTCGGCTTCGAAAGCCCTGAGCGCGCCCTCGCTTTGGCGGTCAAGCGTGATGTGGACGATCACGGTGAGGGGAAAGCCAAGCGAGTTTGCATCGATCTCGGCCGAGTAGCCTTTGATGATCCCGGCTTTCTCCATTTGCAGCACGCGCCTTGCGCAAGACGTTGCCGAGAGGCCGACCCGTTCGGCCAACGCCAGCTGGCTTATGCGGGCATCCCGAATGAGTTCGCTTAGGATTTTGCGGTCTAGAGGATCGAGGGCTGTGAGCATCGTTGCGAACGCCCGTGTGGTTTTCCATTCAGGTCAGGCCGGAAATCGTGATGCCGGCACCCTTCACCTTGTATTTGCGGTTGATCGCGATCAGGACGGAGGTGAGGGCCTCGGCTGCAGCGGAGTTCGCGAGCGCACCGCCATCGATCCCGCGATTGCTCACCGCATCCGCCAGCAACATCACCTCCTTGCGGGCCTCAGGATCATCGCTGAACACCAGAACGTCGCAGTCCGCCTTTCCTCCGGCATGGAGCTTCTGTGAGCCGACATTGTGAAACGCTCCGACCACCCGCGAACTCGGATCAAGCTGCGATTGGGCGATCAGCGCAGCCGACCCGGCGCTCGGGAGTTGAACAACAGAGACCTTCGGCGGCACGAGCGGCACGACCGCGGTGACAACAATCTTGCCCTTGGCCGCGTCCTTGATCTCGGCCAGGCTTGTCTCATAACTGGAGAATGGCACCGCAACGACAACAATATCGCTCTTCGCCGCGGCGGCAGCGTTGGCCTCGCCAGTCACATTGGCGAACCCGTCGGATTTTAAGAGCGCGACTGCATCCTGAGCGCGCTCAATCGAGCGCGATCCAAGAATGACGGAATATCCGGCGCGACTCCAGCTGCGGGCAAGGCCGGATCCGAGATCTCCAGTGCCGCCGACGATCGACAAAGTCGGAAGGGGCGCGTTCGACATTTGGCTTACACTCCTTTGCTTGCGGCATGACGCCTTGACAGTGAAACTCTGCTTCGCTCGAGCGTGCTTGACCGTATTCACACCAGGCCGAACACTCAATAGATCAGTCGCACCGCTCCTTCACGTGAACGAATTAGTTCAAAGACGGCTCGATCGCGGGTCAACACTTCTGGGTCCGTCGCCGAACAAAGAAGTTCATACTAGCCGCCTTCAAGATAGGGAAAGAAATTGAGCTCGGCTCCGTCTTTGACTTCAGCTGACAACGGCACGACCATGTCACCAATCGAGGCCAGCCAGACATCATGCTCGGCGCTCAACGAGCCGATCACGTTGAGAATCGTCGCTCCCTCGGGGAGGTCAAGCTGAATGGATCCAACCCCGCCGGGCAAGAACCGACGGAGATTTCCATGCATATTGACCTCGACGCGGATCATGAGTGCGGGGCTCGCATTGTGGCGGCAATCTTTTCAGCGGTCATCGGCAGCGAGTTCGGCCAGCAGCCAGTCGCCGCCGCGATCGCATTGCCGATTGCAGCCGGTGGTTCGATGCATGGTGGCTCTCCAACGCCCTTGGCACCGTAAGGACCGGCAGCGGATCGGCATTCGACGATAATGCTCTCGATCTCCGGGACATCCATCGCCGTCGGCATCTTGTAATCTGTCAGGTTCGCATTCATGACGCGACCGTCCTGATAGACGATCTCTTCCGACAGGGCCTGGCCTATACCTTGCGCCACGCCACCCTCGATCTGTCCCTCAATATAGGTCGGATTGATCGCATATCCGACGTCCTGGGCCACGACATAGCGATTGATCGTCACTTTGCCCGTGGCTTGATCGACCGAAAGGTCGACGGCGTGGGCATGGTAGCTCGGCGTATTCCAGACCGGGAGCGGATGGTTCTTGACGCGTGTCGGATCGTAGGCTGGTGCCGGTGAAATGGCTGTGCCATGCGCAATGAGCCCGCCACCGGCAAGACGCGAGATGCGTGCCAGCTCCGCAATCGAAATCGACTTGTTGCCGACGACCACGTGCTTGTCCTGCAGCTTCATATCCTCAATCGGTGCTTCCAGCTGCTTGGCCGCGAGTTCGAACATCTGACGCCGCAGCTCTTTAGCTGCCGCAACGCACGCATTGCCCACAGAAAAGGTCGTACGGCTGCCTTGAGCGCCGTAGTCGAACGGCGCGGCCTGAGTGTCCACCCCGGTGACGTTGATGTCCGTCAAGTCCAGAGACAGCTCCTCGGCGAGCACTTGAGCGGCTCCCGTGATCGCGCCGGTGCCGATTTCAACGGCGCCGCTGACGAGCGTCGCACTCCCATCGGGATTGATCTTGACATAGACACCAGACGAGCCACCCGTCGTCATCCACCAGCTGCAGGCGATGCCCTTGCCCCGTCCTGGCTCGGGATTACGATCTTGCCAGCCGATCGCATCGGCTGCCTTGCGCAGACATTCCTCGATGCTCACAGAGGTGTGCGTCTCGCCCGAAGGGCCTGGATCCCCCTCCTTGACGATGTTGCGCAGGCGCATTTCGAGAGGATCCAGGCCGAGATCCTTTGCGATCATGTCGATCTGGCTTTCCATCGCGAAATTCGCCATCGGTCCCGCCGGAGCACGGAAGGAGCCAGAATGGACCTTGTTCGTGTAGACAGCGATGCTTTCGAACGCGAGCGCTCCTGTCTTGTACGGACCTGCCATGACCTGAAGTGCGATAGCAGCCGTGCCTGGACCTGAGCCGGCATAAGCGCCACAATCCACGATGACCCGACCGCTTCGGGCAAGAAGATGCCCATCCTTGTCAACGGCAGTTTTGAGCAGAACCACGGAAGCCTGACGCGGAAGCGCGGCTATAAGCTCCTCTTCGCTCGTCGACATCACTTTGACCGGGCGGGCAGTCTTGCGCGCCAGGAGAGCTGCGAAGTGCTCGACACCGATCCTCAGCTTGCCACCGAAGCCACCACCAATTCCCGGCACGGTGACGCGCACCCGCGCGGCCGGCAAATCGAGGATTTCGGCCAATGTCGTTTGCGTGTCGAACGGCAATTGGGTGTTGCACCAGACCGTCACTATCCCGTTCGCATCCCAATCCGCGGTCGCAACGCGCGGCTCGGTGTATCCTGGATGCTGAAGCGAGGTCGTGAACCGATGCTCATAGACCTTATGAGCCTTTGCGAAGGCTCCTTCGACATCGCCGACGTGAATACGGGCGTGACCTGCGATGTTGTCCTTGCGCGAAATGATCGGGAGCGCCTTGTAGGTTTCCCAATCAGGATGGATGCGGATATCGCTTGTGAGCGCCTCTTCCGGATCGTACAGTGCCGGTAGATCCTGATATTCAACCTTGATGGCTTCAATCGCGCGCTCGGCGATCTCGCATGACGTGGCAGCGACCGCGGCGATCGCATGTCCCATGAACAGGACGCGATCGGTTGCAAATACGGTCGTGTCGCGCACCGCCGTTCCATAGCGGACCTGCGGGATGTCAGCGGCGGTGATGATGCCACGCACGCCTGCGATCGCAGCCGCGCGCGAGATGTCGATGTTCTTGATCAGAGCGTGCGCGCGAGCACTGCGCAGGATCTTGCCGTAGAGCATACCGGGCAGCTTGAAATCCGCAGCGTAAACGTGCTTTCCGGTAACCTTGCCGACGCCATCCCGCCGGGGCAGGCGGTGACCGGCAACGCGATGGGTTTGAGCGTTCATTGCTTGGCTCCCGAAAGTGCGATGCGCTCTGCCGCGGTTTCCACGGCATCGATGATCTTGCGATAGCCGGTACAGCGGCAAAGGGTACCTGCGATAGCTTCCCTGATCTCGTCGCGCGAGGGGCGGCAGCCCGGATTTTCGTCCAGGAATGACTTTGCCGTCAGGATCATGCCCGGGATGCAGTAGCCGCACTGAACGGCGCCGCATTCGATGAATGCTTCCTGAAGGGGATGCAGATGCTCGGGATCGCCGATCCCCTCGATCGTGGTGATCGAGCATCCCTCAGCTTGCCCCGCGAGCAGGATGCAGGAATTGACGGCCCTTCCATCGAGCAGCACCGTGCAGACCCCGCACTCTGCTTCCAGGCAGTTCTCCTTGGTGCCCATCATGCCGATCCCGTTGCGCAGGACCTGTAGCAGCGTCCAATGAGGCTCAATGAGCAGCTGATGGCTCTCGCCATTGACAACGATATTGAGAATTTTCCGGTTCATTGATCCTGTTCCCGAATTCGTTGCAAACATGTCCCGAGCGCGCGCTCGACCATGACCGCGACAAGACCGCGGCGGTAGCCGGCCGACGCGCGAACATCAGAAATGGGACTGGAAGCCTCTGCCGCGATCCTGCCCGCCTCCACAAAGCTTTCCTTTCCGGCAGATCTGCCGATGAGATAACTCTCCGCCTGTTCGGGCCGGAACGCCTTTGGGCTTGCGGCTCCGATTGCCAGGCGCACTGAAGCGCAACGCGAGGTGGAGGCATCCAGCGTCAAGCAAGCTGCAACACAAACCACCGATATCTCCATGGCCCGCCGGCGCCCTTCTTTCAGGAAGGCGGTTGCGGATCCGGCCGGAAGCTTGGCAAATCGGATGCTGGTCACGATCTCGGCGGGCAAGAGATCAGTCTTTCCCGGGCCGACGATGAAGTCGCGCAAGGGGACGGAGCGCCGTCCATTGGGACCTGTCATGTCGAGGCTTGCATCGAGCGCGAGCAGTGGCGGCACAAAGTCGGCGGCAGGAGAAGCATTGACGATGTTGCCGCCGATGGTTGCGATGTTTCGTACTTGATGGCCACCGACGACGCTGGCAGCTTCGACCAACGCTCGCAGATTACCCCGAAACGCAGAATGCGTTTCGATCGTGCGGTACCTCGTTAACGCGCCAAGGGTGAATGCTTCGGTAGTCTCGGTGATTTCGCTCATTCCGGCCAGGCAGGCGACATCGATCAGATGTACGGGATCGATCTTCTTCCGATTGATCTGGATAACCGTATCGGTCCCGCCGGCGACATAGCGCGCGGTCGGCGCAAAGCGTTGAGCAAGGTCGATAGCTTCAGTGACCGTGGCCGGCCGATGGAGATCAAAGCTCATGGCTTGCTCCCTTCCAGCGCCTGGGCGGCAGGCCACACCTCGGAGCCCATCTTGGCGATCGTATCCTCGATCGTACCTCCTTCGGGAGCGAAGGGCATGATGATAATCCCGTCGACGCCGGCCTGGCGCAGTTCGATCACACGCGCGGTCACCTCCTCCACATTGCCGGCCAAAGTGAAGGCGTTGATATGGCGATCGGTCACGTATGGCAGCAGAGGAAGGTAAGGCGTCACCCCGGCGGCGTAATGGGCGCCCTGGACAGAGGCGAGCACGTCCTCCGGCAAGGTCAGCCCCTGCTCTTCGGCTGTTTCAAACTTGAGACGCCCTGCCCCGAGCAGTCTTGCAACCGTCGGCCGAAGCGCGTCACGGGCGGCCTGACCGTCTGAGGCAACACAGGCATTGAGCCGAACGATCAGCCTGACGGATTTGGGATCGCGGCCCGCCTTCCTGGCCCCATCGTCCAGTCTCGCGCGGAAGGCCTTGATTTCCGGAGCATTGCCGCCGGCCTCCATGAACGCGGCATCGGCGCAAGCGCCTGCCGTCCGTTGGCCGAGCGGACCATTGCTGGCCACATAGATTGGGATATCGGCGCGAACAGGGGTGAAATTCAGCTTGCCCTCCTTGAACCGAATGACCTCTCCCTCGTAGGTGACGGTCTCGCCGCGCAGGAGCATCCGAATGACCTCGATCGCTTCGCTGATAGCGCGCGCCGGCTTCTTCCGATCGATGCCAAGCTCAGCAAAACCGGAAATACCGGCGCCGAGGCCGAGAATTGCGCGCTTGTTGGAAATCTCGTCGAGCGTCGCAATCGCCATGGCCGTCAGCGCCGGATGTCTGGCGTAGGGATCTGTCACGCAAGGTCCGAGCCTGACCCGAGACGTATTTTGTGCAAAATATCCAAGACACGAATAGACCTCCCGATAGAACCGTTCATCGGCAAGCCAGACCGTGTCGTATCCGCTCGCTTCGGCGAGCTTCACGCGATCAAGCATCTTGGCCATTGGCGCGTTGCCGAGAATCAGCAGGTCGAGGGTCATCTTGTTGGTGTCCTGTTTGCGCTTACGTTCTTGGACTAGGCAGAGCTCAACGCGGAGCACAGATCATTCTATCTCGTCGCTGACGAAATAGATGTTCTTCGAGCGATCGAGAAACTTGCCATAGAGCTCCTCTCGCAGCGCAACACCAGCCGGTGAGGCAAGGTCCCTGTCGTGTTGCTCCAGGCTTTTGACCTCGATCCTTTCGATGTATTGCCACGTCGAGTTTTCGGCGCCCTGGATGGGGCGGCGAATGCGATGAACCTTGTAGCTCACGTAATTGTCGAGGCTCCGCACGAGAGCGTAGTCGCGCTCGCGGACCCAGGCCTCATATTCCGCTGGGTCGACCCCTTCCTTGAGCGTGCTGATCAGGAAACGGACTGGCATGTGACTTTCTCCTTGGCTGTTTGCCCAATTCGGGTTGATCGGATATTGCCGACGACTTTGACGCGCACGCGCATGGCATTTCCGGGCAGATAGGCGATCGGCGTATCCTCTGCCTCGACCAGGGCAAGCGATTCCGAATCCGCGCCGGCCTCCACTGCCCGGGAATCGGCAAGCTTGCGTGCTGAAGCAACCGCCTCGTCTCGCGTCAGCCCCTGGAACACCTGATCGACTTCACCACTGACCTGCGCAATGGCTGCGCCAACCGCATTCGCGCAGCCCCCGTGTTGAACCCGAACGACACGCCCGACGCCCTGCAATTCTTCCGGAACAAGAAACGCGCCGCCCCCGACCGCAATCAGCGTGACGTCTGAAGCGCTTGTCTTCATCCGGTCGACGTTCTCTTCCAGCATCTCCTTGCAGCGGCGCAGAACCCTCTTCACGTCATCGGCAGTGATGTGTGCCACACGCTTGCGATCGCCAAGGTCGATCAGTCCGGCGGCAACGCCGATGTCGGTCGAGGTCACGCGATTGCCGCCAAACACCAGCGCTTCCGTGGACAGGCGATACCCAACGCTGAGCGGCCCGATGGCTGCCGCTCCAAGGTCGATATGGCTGCCGCCACCAAGTCCGATGGAAACGAGGTCCGGCATGCGGAATAGGGTCCTGACGCCTCCAATATGAACGACCGTGTTGGCTTCACGGGGAAAGCCGTTCCGCAAGTAGCCAAAGTCCGCCGTCGTTCCGCCGACGTCAACCACCACCGCATCTTTGAGCCCGGAAAGATAGGCCGCACCGCGCATCGAGTTGGTCGCACCGGAGGCGAAGCTGAACACAGGGTATGCGGCGGCACGCGAGGCCTCCGCGACGGTGCCGTCGTTTTGCGTGACAAAAAGCGGCGCGTTCAGCCCGACCTTTGACTTGGCTTGCTCAAAAGCCGTGATGGTCTCCCGAGCAAGCGCAATGAGAGAGGCATTGAGAATTGCGGCGTTCTCACGTTCGAGCAATCCGATCCCGCCGAGCAAATGTGCGCAGGTCACCGACACATCGGGGATTTCTTCGCGCAGGATGGCGGCGACCGCTTCTTCGTCGGACGGATCAAGCGGAGAGAACAGTGCGTTGACCACGACGTATTTGAGGCCGAGATTGCCGATTTCGCGCGCAATTCGCTTGGCTGCCGCGATATCCAGAGGGGCGAACCTGCGCCCGTCGTAATCGTGGCCGCCTTCGATTTGAAAGACCCCGCCATTGGCGAGCTCGGCAAGCCCAGCCGGCCAGTCGGTAAAGGGCGGCAGGGAGCTCGTGGCGGGGAGTGCAACTCGGATTACTGCCACTTTCGTCAGATGACGGCGCTGAACGACCGCATTGATGAAGTGGGTCGTACCTATCATCAGCGCGTCGAGACCGCTCGCATGCTCGGCACTCAGATCGAGCGCCCCGATGGCCGCAGCCACACCACTGGTGACGTCGGCCGTGGTGGCGACCTTCACGCCTTGAACGACTTTTCCGCCGTCGATCAGCACGGCATCCGTATTGGTGCCACCTACGTCAATCCCAATGCGTCTCATGAGCAGAATACCGACTTGAAATCGATGTCATAACCAAAAGCGCGGGGGCCGACATGGTCGAGCCCGCGCGGCGAGAGGAAGACCGGAGCCGCCGGCAGCGCGATCACGGTTGTCCGCTGGCCGTAGCGAATGGTTTCCGTTCCGATCGCTTCGCCGGATTCACTGTCGAGAACGCAAATGAGGTCGGGCGTCGAGACGAGCGCCTGCCCATCGCGCCACACGACGATCCACTCGTTCTGGAAATCGATCCGGATCTGGCTGCTGTGATCATCGCCAAGCCCCTCCACGACTGTGCGGCCGCGCAGGAAGCCCTCCGTTGTCCGCCGCTCGACTTCAACGACCTTGCCGGAGAACAGGAACCTGCCGGATTCCGCTTTCAGAATGGCTGCAATCGGGTCAGCGTGCTGCCGGTTGGCCTCGGCAACCGCCCGCCCGAGATTGATGGCTTTGGATGTGGTACGGGGAATGGCCCATTTCTTCACCTCAGCACCGGTGCGCGGCGCCTTGCAGGTCGCGACGATGGACCCGAACTCGGTACAAAGCTTTCGGCTCACACGTTCCATCCATTTCCAGGAGGAGGTTTTGCCAACGATCGCCTCATTACCGCGCGGGTCTACGGAGGTCAGCGGATAGGGAGCGAGACCGCCCACCGCAAAGCTCGTCATTTGCGCCTCAGGATAGGCACGCCCCATCGCATCGGCGTCGACAACTGGAATTTTCAGGTGGACGGCAGCGAGCAAGGACTGCATGCCGTTGCCGCCACCGATTTCGACTGCCATCACCGCCCTGAACTTGCGACCAAGATGCTCCTCCATGGCCGACACGGCGCGCGCGATGAGCCTGCTGTCGACCAGACGCTCCTGGAAAACAAGCGGCGCGCCCATAATGGAGACAACCGCGATCGCATCATCATCGTCCAGCTCGTCGGGATCGATCAGATCTACGCGAACGCCTTCATTGTAGTAACTCCGCATGCTCAAGAGCGCGTGATACGGACTCCCGCCGCCACCCGTTCCGAGAATCCAGGCGCCGACGGAGAGCGCCTCGATATCCTCCGGACTCAATTGTCTCATCTATAGCCTCCGAGCCGCGTCAATTGCGGCGACAAAAAACCGGATCAAGCAGCAACCGGGCCGCCACCACCAAGGGCGCGCTGCGCACGCTGCATGAGAAACTGATCGCCGAAGCGGTGCGCGATACGCTCAGCGGCAGTCGTAAGCAGCGTGATCGCACGATTCCTCTCCTCATCGCTCATGTGCGAGGCTGGATAGGAAATACAGAAGCCCACCGTCTCGCGGATTTCTGGATCGGAGACGCTCACGGAGATTGAGCCGACCCCGGGGATCGCTTCATCGAGGGCCTCGGCCCAACCGAACCGGCGCGGCTGATCCAGCGCCGCCACCAGCTCGTCGACATTTTGAGGGGCGCGCGGCGAAGGCGGCGTGACGCCTTCAGGATGAAGGGAGCGCACCACATTATCTGGAAAGCGCGAGAGCAGACTGCGCCCAATCGCAGTCGCAAATGCAGGAGCACGCTGGCCCAGCGGCGTGAATACGCGCAAGGCATGAGACCCCTGGTGCATCCGGATGACCAGAACATCCGCACCATCAAGGATCGAGACATAACCGGTATGCCCAGTCTCCCGGGTGATCTCCTTTACGGCCTCATCGACCGCATCGATCAAGGAGGAGTTCAGCTTGTAGAGGCGCGAAATCTCAAAAAGCAAATTTCCAACCTTGTAGCGCGGAGGATTTTCCGAGCGCGACAGGAGCCCCTCAACCAGCATCGTCTTCAGCAAACGAGATGCTGAACTTTTGGGCATACTCAATAACTGCGAGACTTCTGTCACGGAGACTTCAAGCCTGCCGGGCCCAAAAAGTCTAAGGATTTGCGCGGCATTTTCAATTGCGCCCATTTTTGATCACCTAGTTTCGTATATTGAAACTTAGTTGACAATAGCAGGACGATGACAATAATGCAAGCCATCGCGCACCGGACGACCGGCAAATCTTTCGCGCACAGTCAGGAGGGGAATGAGATGAACAGGGACACGCGCCGTCGGGATTTCTTGAAGTTCGCCGCAACCAGCGTCGCGGCGCTCACATTCACGGGCACAGCTCGTTTAGCTGCCGCACAAGATAAGCGAACGCTGACAGTCGCCTGGGATGCCGACATCGACACGCTCGATCCGGCCTCGTTCAAGACGTCGGCCGGCTACACGGTGCAGGCAAACGTTTACGACAGTCCGCTGATGTGGAAGGTGCAGCCGGTCGAGGGAAAGCCGGGAGTGTCGCAAGCAAAGCCTGGCGAGATCGAGGGCGGCATCGCTCAGTCCTGGTCCTTCGAAAATGGCAACGCCACGCTGGTGCTGAACATCCGCAAAGGCCTGAAATTACCGAGCGGCCGCGACGTCAACGCCACGACCGTGAAGTATCTCCTCGACCGCGGGCTGCAGTCGCCGGGTTATATGCGCCTCCTGTTTCCGCGCCTTCTTGGGGTAACCAAGCCCGAGCAGTTCAAGGTGCGCGACGACTTCACGATCGAGATCAATATGCCCTCGCCAAGCCCGATGGCGCTGGACATGATGGCGCTTATGAACAACGCGCTGCTTGATCCGGATGAGGTAAAGGCGAATGCGAACGCAGACGATCCCTGGGCCGCCAACTGGTTGAAGCGAAATACGGCCGGCGTCGGGCCGTATCAACTAGTCAAGAACCAGCCGGGCGTCGAAGTCGTCCTGGAAGCGCAGGCTGATCACTGGCGTGGTCACCCCTATTTCGATCGGATCGTTCTCAAATATGTGCCGAACGAAGCCGATCGCGTGCTGCTGCTCAAGCGCAAAGCCATCGACATGGTCGTCGGCAGATCAACGCTGTCTCCGCGCAATGTGAAGAGCCTCGAGGCGGAGCCAGGTTTGAAGACAGTCTCCGTGCCGGACACCCTGTGTCACTGGCTTTGCATGAACACGCAGAAGGCTCCGCTTAACAATGTCAAAGTGAGGCAGGCCATCAACTACGCCATCCCGGTCCAGGCGATCATCCCGAGCGTGCTGTATGGTTTCGGCACCGAGATGAAGAGCCCTGTACCTAGTTTGACGCCCGGTTACGACAACACGATCAGTCCCTACAAGTACGACATCGCAAAGGCCAAGGAGTTGATGCGCGAGGCGGGCTTCGGCAAGGATCCGGTTCCGATAGACCTTGCGGTACGCGCTGGATGGCAGCCGCACGAGCAGGCCTCGATCTGGCTCCAGACCGAGCTGGAGAAGATCGGCTTCAAGGTGAACATCGTCAAGGAAACCGAAGCCACCTTCCGCCAAATCGCAACCAAAGGCGATCACCAGCTTTCGATCGAGTCCTGGCAGTCCTGGATCAACGATCCCTTCTATCACCTGTTCTTCAACTTCCACAGCACAGCGAAGGGCACGAACACCTCGTTCTATTCCAATCCAGAAGTCGACAAGCTGATCGATGAGAACATGCATGAAACCGACACCAGCAAGCGTCTGGCGGCGGCAAAACGCCTGCAGGAGATCATCATCGGCGACGCCGTTTGGGGGCACCTCTGGTACGAAAACTGGACCCGCGTCATGCGATCCGACCTCGTTGGCATTGAGAAGCGTTGGGATAGTTATGAGCGCTTTTTCAGCATGAAGCTCGCCTGAGCACGTCATCTTCGTATTAAACGGGAGAGCGCTCCAATGGGTTTCTTCAATTATGTCATGCGACGGTTTGCGCTGGCTCTGCCGACCTTGTTCGGGGTCAGCGTGATCTGCTTTACCCTCACCTACCTACTCCCGGGCAATCCGGCCATGGTCAAGGCGGGCCCGTTTGCCACGCCCGAACATCTCGCTGAAATGGAGCACCAAATGGGCCTGGATCGCCCGTTTCCAGAGCAATACTACCGCTACGTCTCGGGCATCTTCAAAGGCGATCTTGGCGAGAGTGCCTCGACGGGACGGCCGGTGTCTCAGGACTTTCTGCAGCGCCTGCCCGCCACTCTCGAGCTCAATCTGGCGAGCCTTCTCATCGCGATCGTGATCGGACTGCCTCTTGGGGTCTTGTCAGCGGTGCATCGCGACACATTGATCGACCATATCGGACGAGTGGTCGGCATCATGGGTGTCGCCATGCCGAGCTTCCTGACCGGGCTCCTGTTCGTTTACGTCTTTTTCTACATGCTCAACATGGCCCCCTCACCGCTGGGGCGCCTCGGATCCGGCATAGAACCTCCCGCACACATAACCGGACTTTATGTGATCGACTCCCTGCTTACCGGCAATTGGACCACCTTACGATCAAGTCTGCATCAGCTCATGCTGCCTGCAGCGACCCTCGGGCTCAGCGCGATCGCGCCAGTCGCACGCATGGTGCGGTCCACCATGCTTGAGATCCTCGAGTCCGACTACATCAAGGCGGCCTGGGCGGCCGGATTGCCGCGAAGAACGGTGATTTATCGGGATGCGCTGCGAAATGCGCTGATACCTGTCATCACTATTTCCGGAATCGTTTTTGGATTCTTGATGGCCGGAAATGCGGTCGTCGAAAGCGTGTTCTCATGGCCCGGCATTGGCAATTACGCGGTGACTGCATTGCTTACGAAGGACTCGGCTCCGATCCAGTCTTTCATCCTCTTCGTCGCAGTGACGTGTGTCATGGTCAATTTGGCAGTCGATATCGCGTACGGCCTCGTTGACCCCCGGATTAGGTTCAGCTGATGTCCTCATCATTCTCCTCTTCGATTTCGCAACCGGCTTCATCTCTGGTGTGGCAGCGGCTTCAGCGCAATCCTGTTTCCTTTGCGGCACTGTGCGTGATCGTGCTGATCGCGGCGGCTGCGATATTGGCGCCGATCGTGGCGCCCTACCCGCCCGATGCCACCGACCCTGCAGCTTCTTTGCAGCCGCCTTCCTGGCAGCATGCGCTTGGAACTGACGAGTTCGGCCGCGATCAACTCTCGCGAATCATTTTTGCGGCCCGGGTCGACCTGCTGGTTGCCTTTGCAGCAACGTTTGTTGCCGTTTCAATCGGAGGGTTGCTTGGAGCAGTCGTCGGATACAGCCGGGGGTGGGCTGATACGATCGCGATGCGCGTCGTCGACGCTCTGATGGCCTTCCCGGCCTTCGTACTGGCCATGGGCATCACGGCAGGGCTTGGCAATTCCACCACCAATGTCGCAATTGCCATCTCGATCACACAAATCCCGGCTTATCTGCGGCTGACCCGTGGAGAGATGCTTCGGCTCCGGGAGATGGAATATGCCGATGCTGCTCGCACGCTCGGCAATCCGACCTGGAGGATTGTGTTCATTCACCTGCTGCCGAACTGCCTTCCCCCGCTGATTGTGCAGGCGACCCTCTCGACGGGTTTTGCGCTTCTGACGATGGCCTCGCTCTCCTTCATTGGCCTTGGAATTCAGCCGCCACAGAGCGAATGGGGCGTGATGACCGCGGAAGGTGCCTCACAGATCGTCACGGGAGAATGGTGGCTGTTCCTGTTTCCTGGCCTTGCCATCATGATTTCCGTTCTCGCATTCAACCTTATCGGCGACGGACTCCGTGACTTGCTTGACCCGCGCATGAGGGGATTGAGATGACCGAGCTGCTTGAGATTTCTGATCTGACCGTCCACTTTCAGATAAACCAGGGTGCCATTGAAGCAGTCGACCACATCAACCTGACGATCCGCCGGGGCGAGGTTCTCGGGCTGGTCGGCGAGTCCGGGTCGGGAAAGTCAGTCACGTCTTTCGCCATTCTGCGCCTGATCCGTCCCCCAGGGCGCGTCGTCTCCGGAAGCGTTCACTTTGACGGAGTTGATCTGGGTACGCTCCCTGAGGAACAGATGCGGCGCATGCGCGGCGCAAAGATCGCGATGGTATCGCAGACGCCGCGAACCGCCCTCAACCCGCTTCTGACCGTTGGAAAGCAGATCTCACGCTTGCTGATGGTCCACGCCGGCTTGTCGGCACGAGAGGCGGACAAGAAAATGCTCGAGATGCTGCGCCTTGTGCGCATTCCGGCGCCGGAAAAGCGAGCCAAGCAATACCCGCATCAGCTCTCGGGAGGGATGTGCCAGCGGATCATGATCGCTATGGCTCTTGCAACCTCACCTCAGCTCCTGCTCGCGGACGAGCCAACGACCGGGCTCGACGTTTCAATCGCGGCCAAGATTCTCGATCTGCTGCGCGAATTGAGCGCGAAAACAGGTGCGGCGATCATGCTGGTCACGCACGATCTCGGCGTTGTTGCCGAGATATGCGACCGCGTTGCCGTTATGCATGCGGGCCAAGTGGTGGAATGCGCCCCCGTGCGGGAGCTGTTCCATAATCCCGCCCATCCCTATACCAAGGCGCTCGTCCGATCGATACCGAGGGTCGATCGGGACGTCGTCCTAGAGCCCATACCGGGGTCGGTTCCTTCCCTGGTCAACCCGCCGAGCGGATGCCGTTACGCAGGACGCTGTGAGTGGGTAATGGATCGCTGTCGCGCGGCACGCCCTGCGATGATCGAGGCCGCCCCCGGCCATGTTGTAGCATGTTATGGATTCGAGGAACGCCGTGGCACTTGTTGAGATACGTGATCTGCAAATGCACTTTCCGCTCGGCGGGATGGCCGGGACGCTCGCACGCCTGCGAGGTCAGGATCAGCCCGTCGTGCGGGCAGTTGACTCTGTCTCCTTCGATATAGAAGCCGGCGAGACGGTTGGATTGGTCGGCGAATCCGGCTGTGGAAAATCGACAGTCGCGCGGTGCCTGGTCCGGCTAATCGAGCCGACGGCGGGATCTGTCTGCTATGATGGCACGGACATAGCGAGGCTTGATGCGCATGCCATGAAGCCTTTGCGCCGCGACATCCAGATGGTGTTTCAGGATCCTACTGCCTCGCTCAATCCCAGACTATCGGTGAGACGGATGGTGGAGGAGGCGCTCACGCTTCATACCAAGCTTCCGGCGAAGGAGCGGCGCGACCGCATCGAGGAGCTCATGCAGGAGGTGGGGCTCGGCCGCGATCTATTGGACCGCTATCCGCACGAGCTTTCGGGCGGTCAACGCCAGCGGGTCAATATAGCCAGGGCCATTGCAACGAATCCCCGCTTCGTTGTTCTTGACGAGCCAACCTCCGCACTGGACGTATCACTACGCTCGCGGGCAATTCTTCTGTTGGAGAAGCTGCGTGAACAACTCGGGTTGTCCTACCTCTTTATTTCCCACGACCTGGCCACTGTGAAGTACCTGGCGAGCCGCGTTGCGGTGATGTATCTCGGCAGCATTGTGGAGATGTCGGGCACAAAGGATCTGTTTGCAAAGCCCTTGCATCCCTACTCGCGCGCTTTGCTGGCGGCCATTCCAGTTCCGGATCCCGACGCAAAGCGCGACGATTTCGCTTTGTCCGGGGAAATTCCAAACCCTATCGATATCGCGCCTGGATGCAAGCTGAGAGGGCGTTGTCCTTTAGCCAAGCCTGTCTGCGCGGAAAGACCGCCTTTGAAGGAGGTTGCGCCCGGCCGGTTCGTCGCCTGCCACCTGGTCTGAGACGGATGTCTTTACGTTAGAGCCGCGATACTGAGGAGCCCGTGGGACTATATCGAGCGTATCGAGGTGACTGATCGCGCGGTCTACGAAGCTGAACTCGCCCTCGCCGGCAAGGAACTGATCGACCAGCGAGAAGTATCGGGGTAAATCGAAGACGATATCGCTCTGGTCGGAACGTATCGAGCCGTAACACCCCCGGCGAAGCGTGGGCTTGGTCTGAGTGCGTCTCCTTCGGATCTTTGGGTTGTAATGCACTTACTAGTCATCCACGCGAGTTCGCTCAGGGGATGATTCACGTTGATTCGATCCCGTGGGGGATTTCATAGCTATCCAAAAGTAGAGGGCTTCCACCTCCAAGCTGCCGAACATGCCGGGCACAAAAAAAGGGCCACTCCAAGGAGCGGCCCTTAAGTGAGGGAGGAAACGTCCCATAGGGACTTCTGGGATCAGGCCGCAGCCTGTTCGATCGGGGAGAATGGCAGGCCGAGGCTCTCGGCTACAGCCTTGTAAGTAAGCCGGCCGCGATACGCATTGAGGCCTGCCCGCAGATGCGGATTCTCGAGCACCGCCGCGAAACCCTTGTTGGCGAGCGCCAGCCCGAAGGGCAGTGTGGCATTGTTCAGTGCCTGGCTCGATGTGAGCGGGACGGCTCCGGGCATATTGGCGACGCAATAGTGAATGACGCCATCCACCTCGTAAGTTGGATCGGCGTGCGTGGTCGGGCGCGATGTCTCGAAGCAGCCGCCTTGATCGATGGCGACGTCAACGATGACGGATCCCTTGCGCATTGAGCCTAGCATGCTGCGGCTCACGAGTTTCGGTGCGCTTGCACCGGGGACGAGGACCGCGCCGATGACAACGTCGGCTGCAAAGACCTCCTCTTCGAGGGCATCTATGGTCGAGAATCTGGTACGAACGCGGCTTTCGAACAGTTCATCCAGCTCGCGAAGGCGGGGGATCGAACGGTCGAGGATCGTGACCTCGGCGCCCAGGCCAGCGGCCATTCGGGCCGCATGTGTCCCAACAACGCCGCCTCCGATCACGACGATGCGGGCCGGCTGCACGCCAGGAACGCCGCCGATCAACAGCCCTCGCCCGCCGCTATAGCGCTTCAGGGCGCTGCCTGCCGCTTCGACCGCAAGCCTTCCCGCGACTTCGCTCATCGGCGCAAGCAGCGGAAGCCCGCTATGCGCATCCGTCACGGTCTCATAGGCGATAGCGGTGCATCCAGACTTGAGGAGTCCCCGCGCCTGTTCCGGGTCTGGCGCCAGATGCAGGTACGTGAAAAGGATCTGCTCCTCGCGCAGCTGAGTCCATTCAGAAGGTTGCGGCTCCTTCACCTTTACGATCATCTCGCTGGATGCGAAGACCTCACGAGCTGAGCCGACAATCGTCGCGCCGGCCTTGCGATAAGTGTCATCGCTCGCGCCAATGCCGGCACCCGCATTGGTCTCGACCAGTACATTGTGACCGGCAGCCACATATTCGCGGACGGCGCCAGGGGTCAGACCCACGCGGTATTCGTGCGTCTTGATTTCCTTAGGGACCCCGACCTTCATATGCAATCTCCTGTTTGGCCCCTCCTTTTAATCGAAAGGCCAGGTTGTTTCTCTGCAAAATCGCGAAGAATGGGCGACACAACGGCGACAATATGCGCTGACCGAGATCGTTCTGCAGAATTCCAAACAAACGCGGCCAGCCCGGCAAAGTCACACGATCCACTGCACGGGGGCGACACGATCAGTAAAAGCTCTCTCATCATTGTTGGAAGGCGTCCTGCAAGCGGACCGCTGGGCGTCCGCTCGGCTGGCGGAGGTTCCATGTATGGAGACAGCGGTCAACCTCATGCGGCTGGGTCTCGTCACTGAGAACGGTTTAACCTCGGCCGGGCTTGAGGTCTTCGTCGTCGCTTTCAAAGCGCAACGTGACGCGCCTCAGCGGGAGTTGCTGCCGTAAATCACGCAGCGTTACCAGAACGCCAAGCCGGCTGAGAGATCTATGTTCGGTTAGACGGGTCGGTGCGCTGCTGCGCCGGACCCGATGCCAAGCCAAAAGTGGTTGGCGGCTTGCAAGCCCAGCAGCATGGTGCCTGATTCGGCAAATATCGCGATCATTTTGAGCAAGCTTTCGCACGGCGACGGAAACTGTCGCGGCATTGCGCGGTGACGAAGTCGGATTAGACTTTGCTTAAGTCAGATCGGCTGCCTGCACTGGATCTGGTACTGTCTGTCAGCGCGAAGCGGTCGCTGGCCATGGAATTGCTACCATTGAACTAGACGCCTTCCGTGCCGGTAACTCTACTCAGGCGCTATAGGTGATTGAATCATCGTCCCTTCGGCCGCTGGCCGCAAACGCGCCACCTAATTGCCTCGTCGCCCATCCCGCATCCTCCGCAACGTCAAACTATTTTTCAAATCGCTCGAGATCATACTCAGAAAATAAAAGCCCTATTTTATATCACGATGCTAGCTTCCGCGCGCTGGCGATATGCCGGTCACTCTGGAGAAAGTGGATGAATACAACCGCTATCAATGAAACCGCTATCAATGACACGGTGCAGGACCTCGGGGACGCCACCGAGCTCACAAAAGGCTTTGGGGGCTCGTGGCGCGCAGAACACACGACCGGCGATTATTATTTAGTGGATGAGTCCGATTGACGCGGACCGTCTTGATGGGATGGGCTTCGGCCCATCCCATCAGTTTGAGGCGGTGGCCAAGGGATCGCTGCTGTGAGTGACATATTTCATGCGTGGTCTAACGGGCGTTGGATCAGCCTCGACCTGCAATCCAATCGTTACAGCATGGCGAGCACTTCTGCAGCTTGTCCGGAGGAGCGTGAACGGCTAACCGAGACGACGGCCAAGTTGCGCGATTGCCTGAGTTCACCGCCAGCCTTTCTCCCACCCCTCCATCTGGTGTGGCACTATGCGCGTGCGGCTCATGCTGCTCGCTTCGTTCGCAGCCAGACCATCGCTCGTCAACTCGACTTTTTACGTGCCTCGCGTCGGGGAACAGCACCGGCGTCAATGGGAGTCGAAACAATCGATTACTACGCCAGCGTATTCCAACATCTGCGCAATCTTCGGTTCCGCCGCCCGCGCTGCCTTGAGGATTCCGTAGGGGGGTATCTGTTTTTCTATCCCTACATCGCATCGCTCGAGCTCCTCGTTGGTGTGAAGCAGCCCCCGTTCAGAGCCCACGCCTGGCTGCAATCTGGTGACCTCATTTTGAACGACGCGAAGCGTGCTGTGGAGGACTACAGCGTCATCTTGAGCTTCGCGAAATGAGACTCAATGTAGATGGGCTCTTGGATTCAGCGAAGGAGCTTGCCACCATCATTGTAGACGGCCGCGTGGAAATCACGGTGCTCAACGATATTGTTGACGCCGAGACCGGCATGCCGACTGAATTGGAGCCAACACAGTTCAAAGACACGTCTCTGCCGGAGATTGTCGCCTTGCTGCAGGAGCGGTACGCTGGCGATGCGGCGTTCATTGTTCGCGCGCCAAGTGGCATCGCGATCGTACGCCCACCTTTCTCGGAGATCTCCATCTTCTACCAGGTCAGAAATGATGAGATTGAGTGCTGGGCAGGACTGAAGCTGCCAGATGCCGCCTTGGCGCAACGCCACGCCTTCAACTTTGGCTATTTGACTGGCCTGATACGCAACGCGTCTTGGTTGACCCCGGAAACAGGGTTGTGTGGGATTTTTGAGCTACTGAGTGGCGCGGCGCTCATCGTCTCAAGGGGGACTTTTCGGCAAGTCGATTTTCTGGCGGGCGCCGTAGCCAGGCTCAACACCTCGGCGTTCTCTTTCAAGGATGACGTGGCCAGTTTTCGCCAATTGATCTCAGCGAGCGTCGCTCACAAAACCCGCCACTATGGCGGTGCTTTCAGTATTCAATGTTCCGGGGGCCTTGATTCGTCGGTAGTGGCGCTGGCTGCGGCCGACCTCCATCGAGGCAGGCCCCTTTCCCTCCTGAACAGCTACTCAGAGACGGACGTCAATGGTGACGAACGCTTCTTTTTTGCCGCGCTAGCCGAGCAGGTGGGCGGCGCGCCAACCTATGTCGAAACGAATGCTCGCTCGTCGATGACCCATCTATCGTCAGAATTGCTGGCTCCAACGCCGCGACCTTGTAAGCTAGCGGCCACGATCGCCACAACGGCTCAACTTCACGAGGCTGCGCAGGCCGCAGGATCGCGCCTGGTGCTCACAGGAGACGGAGGCGATCAACTATTTCTCAGAATGCGCCGCTTGACGATGGCCAGAGAGCTGCTTGCCGAATCCCGATCGCCACAAGATGCATTGCGCGAGCTCGCCGGCCTTGCGATTCAGGCTCGAACGTCTGTCTGGCGTGTTCTTCGCGAGGTGATCACCGGTCGGAGCGGCCGGGACTTACGCCGCCATATGCTCGGTGATCATCGGCCGCAGTCGCCTGTCGCGTCAGTGCGGCCGGATTTCGGTGCAGAGCTCGTACCAGGCGCCAGGTCCCTACGCCACCTGCCGACGACGCGACTGTTTCAGTTCTTCGGCATGCGTCATGCGGAGCTCAATCGCATCGCACTACGAGACATTGCGGTAGAAGAGCGAAAGGCGTTTGTGTTCTGGCCGCTCATCAAGGCAAGTCTCGTCACGGCTCGCCGACATCATCACTCAAATGGAATTGATCGTGCACTTGAGCGCGAGGCCTTCCGGGAACATTTGCCCGACGTGATCTACTATCGGGTTGGCAAAGGTGCCGGGCGCGACATGCTAATGCGGTACGAATATGGTGCCTTAGTGTCACGTGTCGAGCGTAGTGCATTGTATCGGCAAGGCTTGATCTCCCGCGATCTCCTCCGTTCAGCTATCGACAATTTGTCATACGACTCAGCGTTTGCACTCGTTCGTCTCTGCGCTGTTGCCGATTGGATGGACCTTCATGAACTGGGGTAAGCCGCTCTTGCCCCCGCTCCAATGGGACATCATCAAGACGAGCCTGCAATCTTCCCGCGTTCTTGTCGCGGGCTTCTTGCTCACGACCATTGCAGCGTCTGCCTGCACGGTCGCCGGGCCGCTCTTGTTCTCACGGGCCGTCGCCCGGCTGGCCAGCGCGCCGCCGCTTCTTACGCTCAGTTTGTTGTTGCTGTTTGCCGTTACGACCGCACTTGCTCGGTGCTTGCAGGAGGTCAAGGCGGTTCTGTCGAACAGGCTGGAACAGGACGTTCGTAATCTCTCCAGCAAGAAGATCATGGCCGCTCTGGTGAGCGCCGAGGGCTCGCTGTTTTCTCAAAACAATCCGAGCAAGATTTCGGCAATGGTAGAGAGTTGGCACCAGTCCAATAAGATGTACATTCAGCTCTATTTGATGGTGCTGATGGGCGGGGTCGCCGATGTTGCGTTCTCGTTCCTTGCCGTCGGTGGAGCAGCAAATTGGTTTGTGGCGCTGTTCGTTCTAGCCTACGGCGCCGTCCTCGTGTTGATAACGTGGAAGAGCAATAGAGTTACAAAAGTGTATCAGGCTGAGGCGCAGGCCTCAAGTAACGAGGGCTCGAACGTTTTAGGAAATGCAATCGAGAACATCATTTCGATCAGGGTGTTCCGCGCTCAACCCTGGATAGCTGAGTTGTATGACCGCCAGGCCGCCGCCACGCGCCGAGCCTGGCTCTCGTTCTATGGCGCCCGGTTGCGCTATGGCGCTTTGCAAGCGACCCTCTTGTTCGTTCAGTATGCCTCGATCTTGGGGCTTTCGCTGTGGCTCTATGACCGATCAGGCGAGATAGGTGGGCTCGTCATGGTGAGCATGATCCTGGTTCAACTGAACCGGCCCTTCGAGCTTATTGGCATGTCAATTCGAGACATCATCATTGCGCGTGGCATGGCCCGGCCGCTGCAGGCGCTGCTTGATGCCCATGCCCCAGCGGCACGACCCGCTATGCTCAAGCGTACTATGCCGATATCGGGCTCACTCGCCATTTCCATCAGCGCGCTTTCGTTTGGTTATGAGCGCGCCGCCTCGCCGCTTCTCTCTGGGATAACGGGCGAGTTCAAGCCCGGCGTCATCAACTTCATCATCGGACGCTCGGGCGCTGGCAAATCGACGCTTATGCAGCTCCTGCTAAAAATGCATCAAGGCTACAGCGGCCTGGTACGCGTTGGCTCTCTGGACCTGGCCACGATCGATCCGGAAGATTACTTGGCGCACGTAGGTTACGTGCCCCAAGAGCCTATGATGATGAATCTGAGTATCCGCGAAAACGTTCTGCTGGGCCGCCCGTTTCCCGATGCGGACGTGTTCCACGCACTAGAATGCGTCCATCTGGCTGATAAGGTGACCTCCTTGCGGGACGGTTTGGACTACCGCGTCGGCGAGCGGGGCCAATTGCTAAGCGGCGGCGAGAGGCAGCGCCTTGCGATCGCCCGTGCCCTCATCGCAAGGCCTCGGCTGTTGCTCCTCGACGAGGCCAGTTCCGGGTTGGACGAGCAGACCGAGCGCGGAATCTTCGACGAACTTCGGCAACTCGCGTCGGACACGACGATCATAGCAATCACGCATCGCCGGGGCGTGATAAGTCCACGTGACTACGTGCTAGATTTGTCGTGGTCGGCATCCGCGAGAGCCTCGCTTGTGCTCGCATAACTTCCGTGACCCGGCGCCTGAAAAAGTCTTGGATGGCACGGGCTGCGCCTTTGTGCTGCCCTTCGACCATCAACGCACTGATACTTTGACTTTCGACAAGCAACTCGCTGTAGTACGTACGTGTTCCCATTGCGCGTGAAAGGTAGACATAAACGACGTCCGCGACGTGATCCGCAATGTGGCGATGCTGTTTGACCAGCAACGCGCGCCGATAGCACTCGCCTGCTTTCAAGAAGAGTTTGGCGGGATCCTCATTGCTTGCGTAGATGGGCTTAATTTCACCGCAGAAGCTTGCCGCCACTTCATCAATCAGCTTCGCCTTGGTGAAATCGCTGATGCTATCGACATACATTTGCGACAGCATGTTGCAGAACAGGATGGCTTGATGTGGGTCGATCGGCCTGGCGTTGAACCCCTTGTGGTCGACATTTTGCACCACATCGCGCTCAGTCAGCCGTATCAAAGCCTCTCGTACGGGCGAAATTCCGACGCGAAGCTCATCGGCAATGTCGGCAGGCTTCAAGGCTGTGCCGGGTAGCCAATGGCCCAGTAATAGACGCTCGCGCAAGGCCTGGAATACTGGATGCTGTGTCTCAAAAGCCATGATTACTCGCCCGTTCAAGCGGCCTGACTGAGGCGGTCAAGGGAGCCTCACCTCTTGGCATAGCTCATGCCGCCCCGGAAACCATGCGCGGTCCGGTCCGCGGCGAAATGGCTGCTAGCATAGGCCGCCATGGCAGGCCGTCCGCTAGGGCCACGAAGCTCTGCTGCCGAGTAGGAGGTGGGTATGTCCAAAGCGGAATAGGCGGTCGCAACGGGTAGAGGCGATGATCGAGCGGCATTTCTGCCATTGTGCAACCCGCCCAAGAAGCAGCGTCGCTGCCACTGGTGCCGACGTCGGCGCCAACATGTTGGTTTCGCTGTTCACGATATTGCGTCCGCACTCGCGGTCCGCCGCCCAAAATCAGGATAGATTCGCCGGTCATCATGGCTCCCATTTCGTTCATCAAAATGTTAGTCGTTTGTTGGATCGGTGGAGAGCTCCAGCTCCGCTCGTCGCGCAGCCGCGTTCGTAACGAGATCAGCATCGGCGATTCGTAAGCCGCCACTTGCGCAATGGCGTGTTGGTGCTCCGAGGTGCATCCGAAGGGGAACGGGCCTGCATCGGGTGAACAACACCGCCACCATCGCTAAAGAAGAGCGTGCCGTTCAAACCGCCCTGCTTTCGCTGATCACGGAAGTCCTGCGGCGTGAGTCTAAGAATTGAAACATTCGCAATCCTTTTCGCTCGTTGGATAGCCTTGGCGTGGTCGGGGGCCGTCCCACCCATCTGAGATACAACTTGACGCTACGTACGATTCAAGGGATCTGAGGCCGTCAAACTGGACCATTTTTGGCTAGAGTTTTCGCCGCCGAATCCTCTCGGCTCGGAGCTTAACAACGGACTTAATCCCTCGATTTTCGAAATTTGCACTCGGCACGAATGCAGGTCGTCCCCGTGATGCCGTGTCTTTCGTTCTATCCGGAGACGTAGATTTTCCTTACGGCGTGCATGCCGCTTGGCCTCGCGGTAGTTGAGTACACACAATCGAAACAGAGCGCCCACAGCCGGGAATATCGCTCCGAAGGCGTCTTTGCGTTCTCAGACTGCAAGCCGCAAATTCCGGCTGCCTACTTGCCTCACTATGAGCGACACGACACTGAAGGGCGGTCGGATTTCAGATCATAAGCCACGGATGTAGCTTCCTCATGATCGGTCTCTCTTATCCTTGGCTTGAGCTCGAGTGCTCGCCAAGACTAGGCGCGACGTCGACCTCGCCGCGCTGCGCCACCCGCGCACGACGTTCGACGGCTTTGCCTTCATCGCAATCGCAGCGATATAGACCGATACATAGCGACTCGCTCTTGCACATCACACCTAATTTTGGAGCCATCCCGTCGCCGGCCATGCAGGCTTAAATGCCGGCTCCGATGATCAGATCAAAGAGCACTTTCGATTCCAGGCTGAATGTGTCGGCCGCATCGCCTGAGCTCAACGAACTGACGGCGCATGATAAACAGTGCAATCATCCCGGCGCCTAGCTCCGCGATGGCTTGACTGGCCAATACTCCGCTGAAGCCAGAGATGGCAGGGAAGAACAGTACAGCCGGAATGAAGAGATAATGTCTCGCGAAACACACAACCGCGCTGAGACGCGCTCTCCCGAGCGATTGAAGCATCGCCGTGACGACAGTCTCAATACCATACAGTCCAAAAAAGAGATGGAAGACGGTGCAGGCAGAAACGGCAATTTCCCTGACGCTATCGCTATCGCTGAACAGCCCGACCAAAGGACGGACAAAAACCATAACGGTCGCGGAATACGCAAAGGAAAGCGCAACCGTGATAGAGAGCATGACCTTTGCAGCCCTCAGTACGCGAGCAAAATCGCGTGCGCCCCAGCCAAAACCCAGGATAGCTTGAGACCCCATACAGAAACCGCTGATAAGCAGTGCGCCAATCGTTAAGAGTCGCACCGCTATTCCCACGGCCGCGATGGACTCTTCGCCGAAGGGCGCAGCTGCTCCGTACAAGAGCACGACAGTAATAGCAGATAAGATGCTGGTCATGGTCGCTGGCGCCCCCACGAACGCTATCTGTCTGATGCGATCTGCTCGCAACGAGATGTGAGACATCCTGACGACGACCATTCCGCGTCGCTTGGTAAAATACGCGATATAGAGGCTAATAGCCGCAGTCTGAGACACAAGCGTTGCGAGAGCGGCGCCTCGCACACCGAGGTCCAGCACGGATATGAGCACTGGATCAAGGCCAGCGTTCAGTATGAAGGCGGTCATCATCGTCCACATGCTAAATCGCGTATCGCCTTCGGCTCGGACGATGAAGCCGTTGACGATATTCAGAAGCATCAGGGTGCATCCGAACAAAAGCGTCGTCGCGTAGTCGAGCGCCAGGGGCATGATGGTTGGAGTTGCCCCGAGCGCTAGGAAGATCTCTCGCATGTTTAGAAGCAGAGCGACTGTGACCGTGATGCCGACTGGCGCGGCGAGCGCGAGAGCGGTACTGGCGCCTCGACTCGCCTCTAGGTACTCACCAGCACCAAGATGACGAGATATGAACGACGCTGCTCCAACTCCTATCCCCTGTCCGGCCGCCGCGAGCAGGACCACGATCGGCAAGGTCATGCTGACGGCTGCGATCGCCGGCGCGCCGAGTGTCCCAACAAAGATTGCGTTGACGACCTGCTGCAACGCGTTGATCGACAAGCCAACAACAGACGGAATGGCGAGCCGTAGGATAAGTCTGAACAGACCGGGGTCTGATAGATCGATGCGCGCGTTCTTGTTCGGCATCACATCGTGATCGACCTCGGCGGCGAATTCCGCATCGGGCTCACTCATGGATGAAGGTGTCCCGAGATCTTCCGAATTTCATTGATCGTCTGCAACAGCTCCTGTTGCAAGACCGTGCAAAGATGGCGGGTCACCTCATAATCGACCATGCTCGGATCATACGTGGTGTCAATCTGTAGATCGCCCGATTGATATCCGACATCGAACCAGAAGACGTGGATCGCCGCCGCTTGATGCATGTGTTCGCCGATCCAAAGTGGAGAAGGTTCTGTGTCTAGAAAACGGCGTGGGAAATGGCGCTGCAAGCGGGCGCGATAATTCACCCCAATTCTGGGCAGTGGCAGGCGATCGAGCCGACGCCGCACGGCTGGATCTCGGTTTAGGAATTTCAGGGCCCGAAAGCCTATTCCCCCGCGCGGCAGCGCATTGCGCTGCCGGTATATCAAACGAGCACGGTCGGAACGCGACTCCCTTCCTGTGACATTCAGTGAAAGCGGAACGAGCTCGCTGAGAAGACCAATGATCTGAGATGAATCGAAATCGTCAAACAGCCGGCCTCGTGTCGAGGTCAGGCTATCAATCCAGAGCGAATAGTTGCCGAACAGGGCTCCACACGCACCCGACAGGGCAGCAAGAAACACATCAAAGTCCTGACAATTCGCTGATCTGGCTCCAATACTGAGGAGACTCGCTGTCGCTTCCCGGTCGATCTCAAGATGATACTTGGCCCGATCTACCCGAAGCGAACGGCCGTTCGCATCCTCGCGACGACCTTTAAGACTTGCATCGTGAAGCTCTCTCGCGCTTTCTTCGGCAACACTCGTGCGGCCCGATGACGCGTCGCTGACACGGAAGTTGAATTGATCGTAGTCAATGCCTTCCCAGTGCTTGAGTTCGTCTGGTGCTTCGCTGTTCGCGTAGTGCTCGAGCCGCTTCAACCAGGGAGAGAGCCTTTGTACGGCCTCGGCACCATTCACATCATGGCCTGCAGCAAGAGCGTTGTATGCGTCCTCCAATGCTTCCAGGAATAGCCGATAGCCCATCCCATCCACTACGAAATGATGCACCAGTACCAGCAGATAATAATCGCCGCTTTCCGAAGCACGGAAGGCCGCGACGTGAACAAGAGGCGTGTGGCCGTCAAACCGAAACATGTGTTGACGTCTTGCCGAGACGCTCTCGATTGTCCTGCGCTGGTCTGGGCCGGTCATCCGGACGAGATCGATCTCCTCCACGATGCGTGCGGCCGGACAAGGGCCAATCCCCAGCCGGAGTCCATCTTGGGTTCGGGCAACGCGGAGCCTGAGGCCTTCGTGCCTCTCGATGACATGGGCCAGAGCGCGGTCCAGGATCTTGATGTCCAGGATGCCGCCGCGCAAGAAGAACAGATCGCCGAGGTTAAAATGCTCGTCAAAGCCGACAAGAGAATTCCAAAACGATATTACGGGGGGCACAGGCAGTAGGCCGTCCGCGGAAGCCACGTTGTGGGGTGCCGCCTCCGCTTGCCCGGCCGCCAACTCCCTGATGGTCGGTGTTCGATAGAGCAGGTTGACAGTGAGATTCAGCCCGGCTTTGCGCGCCAGCGTGACGCAACGTACGCTCAGAAGAGAATCGCCGCCGATATCAAAGAAACTGCTGTCGATTCCCACCCCCTCGGCGCCTAATAGATCCTCCCAGATCCGAGCAAGAACCCGCTCGTTCCTGGTGCGGGGCTCAGCAGATGGACTAGTTTCTATCTCGCGGTAAGGAACGGAGGAAAGGCGAGCACGGTCTATCTTTCCGCTTGTCGTCAGGGGAACACTGTCAATCAATCTGAAGGCTGTGGGAACCATGGGAGATGGCAATCTGTTGCGCAGGTGGGCGAGAATCTCTCGAGAGCTTAGATTCTCCCGAGCGGGCTCCAGGCTCGCCGTCAAGCGGCGATCCTCATCGATGCCTTCTGCGAAGACCGCGGCCTTTGCGATTGCCGGATGAGACTCAAGGGCAACTTCGACCTCCTCCGGCTCGATGCGAAAGCCCCTCACCTTGATCTGGTTGTCCGATCGGCCGCAAATCTCGAGAAGGCCGCTGGTTGAGATGCGTGCGATGTCCCCACTTCGATAAAGCACATCGTATTGTCCGCCATCATACGGATTCGGCAGGAAACAGCGGTCAGTCCGATCTTGATCCTGCCAATACCCAGCGCTCAGACAGCGGCCCGCGATGCACAGTTCGCCGGAGGCTCCAACAGGCACTCTCTTCAATCGTGCATCGAGCACGTAGAGTTTTACGTTGTCGATTGGCCGTCCCACTGGGATAAGCGCCGAGTTGCCATCCGCATCCGATGTTTCGTGCACGGCTGCATTGGACGCACATTCCGTCGCACCATAGAAGTTCCACAAGGGCACGCCCGGAAAAGACCCGCGCCAGCGAGCAGGCAGCGAGGAAGGCATCGGTTCGGCGCTGCTTGTGACCAATCTCAAGGCGGTCCTTTGCGGTTGCCGTTCCTGGGACCCAATGATACCGGACAGGAGTGGCGGAGAGGCAAAAAAGCGTGTCACACGATGTTTTGCCAAACTGCACAACAACAGATCCGGATCTAGCACCTGCCCTTGGGTGAGGATCAGCGTGGGCACACCTCTCAGAAGCCCACCAAAATACTCCCAAGCGGACGCAACAAGGGAAGCGGACTTCTGGACAACCATCACGTCGGTACTATTGAAGGGAAAGCGTCGCCACATCCAGTTCAGCCGATTGAGAATGGCCGATTCCGGAATAAGAACCCCCTTCGCCCGCCCTGTTGAGGACGACGTGTATATAAGATTCGCAATTTGGTGATCTGAGGGTGAGTCGCTGGATTCGAAATTATCCGTCAGCGCCCTGCACCTGTCTAACGTCAATAGAGAAATCGAAGGTATGTCAAAGCCAGTCTCCGTGGTATTTGCGTGAACCAACACCTTTGCCTGACTATCTCGCAGGATATGTTGGATCCGATCAGGGGGATAATCTGGCGGTATCGGCACGACAATAGAGTGCAAAGCTCGCGCCGCCAGCATAACAGCGGCAACGTCAGGCGACCGGTCGACAAGCATGCCGACCATATCGCCAGCGCCCACGTCCAAATCCAGCAGGAAGGACCTGATAGCTGCTACGCGCTCACGCAGCTGGCTGAATGTGACTTCCCCGAACTCGCCAAAATATGCTACCTTGCTGTGATTGGAGACACTGATCTGCTCGAAAGCTTCAACAAGCAGACATTCAGAGTCATATGGCTGCCTGGATCCTTCCAGCGAGTTCAGTAGAGTGACGTCTGACGCGCTGAGGCAGCTCAGCTCCTCAATGGGCGCAAGCGGTTTGTCAACGCAGGCGGCAATCAGACAGCGCAGATTATTGGCCATGCGAACAACTAGATCACTCGAAAATATGTCTTCTGCATACGCCAGCTGGAGCGCAATTTCATCGCCCTGATCTTGCGCGTACAATGTTAGGTCGAATTTGACATAGCCTGTGTCGTATTCGCGGAATGTCAGAGCCAACTCGTCTTGACCAAGTGGCTCGGCAGCTTCGGAGTACATGTTGAACATGACCTGGAAGATCGGTGATCGCCCCGGTTCGCGACATAACCTTGTGTCCTTGACCATCCATCCGAATGGATAGGCCGAATTTGCGATAGCATCGCTGACCAGGCCCTGGATGCGCGTGGCATGAGCAGCAAAGGACTGACCGGCATCCATCGCGGCACGGATCGGTAGCATATTCAGGAAAAAGCCGACGATGTCGGCGCTGCCAGGTTGATCCCGTACAGCGTGTGGTATGCCGACGACAATGTCGTCCTCACCGCTATACATTCGTAGCAGCAGCTTGAAGCACGCCAGCAGTGTTGTCGACGTGGTGCAGCTGTTTCGGCGCGCAAATTCTCTTACGCGACTGGAGAGATCACTGCCAAGCAGCACTGGATGCGAGGCGCCGCGGTATGAATTTGTTTGCGGGCGCGCCCTTCCAAGCGAAAGCGCTGGCGGATCATCACCAATTTGACGACGCCAATAGTGACGTTGGTTCTCCAGCGCCTCTGGAGAAACGTGTTGTTTTTCCCACGCCGCGTAGCCCGAGAGTGACGCACGGTTCTCTGGGCAAAACGCCACGGCATCTACGTACCTTTGCTGAAGATCTCTGAGCAGAACAGAAATCGACCAGGCATCGAGGATGATTTCATGAGCGGTGATCAATATGAGATGATTGTCAGGACCAAGCCGGACCATGCGCGCGCGAAACAAGTGGCCCTGTCCGAGATCGAAATTGTCTTTCAGCTCCGTTCGCCGAAACTGTGCGATGAGCTCCTCAGCCTCGGAGGAGGTGAGATGAGATACATCGATCAATTCAAGATTGGTGCATGGCGGAGCATCAAAGCATTGAACCGGACCGTCTTTGTCGATAAAGCGCGCCGAAAGTGCCTGGTGGGAATGAATGACCTCGGTCCAGGCGCGATTGAACCGAGCTAAACTGATGTTTCCCTTAATGCGCAGCCCGCCTTGAATGATGTAGTTCCGGGCAGATGGATCGAGCTGCGCCAAAAACCAAAGGTGCTCCTGGAGGTGCGTCAGAGGTGATCGGTTTAGCTTTCGGCATGTCAAAGCCGTACACGGATTGAGCTCAGTGCGCCCCTCGATCGAAGCGGCAAGAGATCGAATTGTGCCATTCAGGACCAGTCTGAAATCCGCTCTCACTCCTAGCAAGGTCTGCAACTGTCCCAATATAAGCATTGCGCGGAGCGAGTCTCCGCCAAGGCTTATGAATTGGTCATTTACACCTATGTTCTCGATACGCAAAATGCCGGACCAGATTTGACGTAGCCGGACTTCGAGGTCTGATTGCGGCTCCGCGAAGGGCGTTGACAATAACGGCCGAACACTGGCCGGGTCAGGCAACGCTGCAAAATCGACCTTTCCGTTCCTGGTCAGTGGAATATCGTCCACATGGACGATTCTTTCCGGAAGCATGTAGCTGGGGAGTGCCTCAGCAAGAAACTTCCGAAGATCGCTTTCCGCCAGTTCAGCTGGAGCCGACACATACGCGACCAGACGCCGCGATTCGGCTTGCGCCTCCGACCCAGCTATATCTCGCGCCGTAAGCTTTACACCTGCGCAGACAGAGGCGACTGCGACGGCGCCATGCACCGAGGGATGAGCGGACAAACGAGCTTCGATTTCTCCCAGCTCGATTCTGTGCCCGCGAATTTTAACCTGACGATCCCGTCGACCGAGACATTCCAGAAGCCCGTCGGAACGAACGCGCCCAAGATCACCTGTCCGATATAGGCGCCGGAAAGATAGGTCGTTTGAGAACGGGTTCGGCCCAAACGCATCCTTGGTGCGGACATGGTCATTGACGTAACCGGCAGCGACACCGACGCCGCTAACACAGATTTCGCCGACTTCTCCTACACTGCAGAGTCGTGGTCCGTCCGCGACATAAACCTCAACGTTTTGAATTGGCCTGCCGATCGGCACATAAGGCTCAGCCAGCGCAGGCGGAACGGAAACCAGATGATGCGTCACGCCGTCGGCGCACTCGGTCGGCCCGTAATGATTGAGAATGGAAACGCGGGGATACAAGGCCAGCCACGCACGCGCCAATCCGGGCGTTAGAGGTTCTCCGACCGTAGAAATAATCCGCAAGCCGTCCATGGCTCGCTCTGCCGCGGCAAGCGATTGCAGATATTCAACAAACACTGCCAGCATCGACGGAACGAGTTGGACGATCGTAGCGCCGCATCGTTGAATTGCTTGAAGGAGCGATGAGGGCGATCTCAGTGTCGAATCATCGATGATTGATGTAGAGGCTCCGACGCAAAGCCCAGAAAGAAGCTGCCAAAGCGAGATGTCAAAGCAGTGCGATGCCGTTTGCGCGACGCAATCCGTCCGAGTGAGACTTAGGGCATCGATCTTTGCCGCCAAATGATTGTTTAGGCCGTCGCGCTCGATCATTGCGCCCTTAGGCTGGCCCGTCGAACCAGACGTAAACAGAATATAGGCAAGTCCATCCGCGTTCGGGGATGGCACAACAGACGAGGTCTGCACCCGGCGCAGTGCCGCCTCTATAGCTACGAATTGCGGAGCTGCTTTGCTGCTCTTCTGGAATAGGCTGAGCGAATCCGGCCGGTCTCGGCCCATCAACAAAGCGCAGCGGCTCTGCTCGATCATGAATGATGTACGGGAAGCCGGCAGCGATGGATCGAGCGGTAGGTACGTTGATCCAGCTTTCAAAATTGCGATGACCGCCGTCGCCCAGTCGAGGTCCCGCCCTCCCCAATAGCCGACAACCGCGCCGCGAGCACCCTGCTCTCGTAAGGTCCTTGCAAGGGCATCCGATCTTGATCGTAGCGCCTCATATGTGAGTTCGTCTGCGCCGTGCCTCAGCGCAACTCTCTCCGGATCCGAATCTGCAAGCCGATCGATCGCCGTGACCGCGTCAACCGGTTGACGTTCCATAGACTGCTCCTTGCCTGATTGATTTTCCGTAGGCACGCGCCCCGCCATTCGTCGCCTTCTTCGGCGCCCAAATCGGAACGCCGGAGCTCGTCATCGAGGTGACATGCGCAGCCACCCTGATTCCGCACGTCGGTTTTGTCCGTATGACCTTCTCGCTGTTCGCTTCTGGCTCGATGATCGGCAGAGGAACAGGAGGACGCTAGGACCCCGCGTCCACTTTGGCACCTACCTACTCTTGTAATGGACCTGCCATCGTCTGCATGGCACTCGCGATCGACGCGCCCACAGGCTCGTTACGGCTTGTGATTAGCGTAATTGTCCGATTTCGCGGCACTTGAGCCGGCACCACCAACCCATCGAGAGCGTGTAGGCCACCCCGGCGATACAGCTTGTACGGACGAAAGGCTTCTTACCGTAACCACCGCCAGACCGATGGTGTTCAAGCCGGTGATCGTCGCCACAGGGACCCGGCGGCGCCTCAACATTCCAACGAGTTATCGAAGCTCGCAGCAGCAGTCCCAAGCACGGCCTTGAGGTCATCCAAGTGCTGGCACCGGCAAACAAAGCGCCCGATCACCTCGTCACCTAAATCCGAATAGCTCCGCTTATTTGGCCGTTAGTCAACGGAGATTTATTTATGACGATGACAACGCGAGCTGGAAATTGAGGCGTCGTGTCATCGCCCAAACTGGTGTGGATAGGCGCCGAGGGCACATTTTCCGGGCGGCGAACGGTTGAATGGCTGGCCGTCCGCAGCGACGAATGGCTCACAGAGACTTCGATCGACAGAGACGCAGCCTGCCCACGGGCCCTCTGCGTGAGGATTAATCCATCGCAATGCGCTCGCCAGACTTGCTTGATGAGCTACTCGACCATTTTCCACGACCTTTGCGGTTTCGGGCGCGGCAAATTCCTTTCCGCTTAAGATCATCTGGTGAAATGCGAGCGTCGCGTCCTTGCTCCCGATCGGCAGACTTTACCAATCAAGCACTCCGATTTTGCGCTCTCCGCTCAGCTATTCGGGCCCGTCAATTGACGATGTTGGGCTGCATGAGCAGCATCATCCACGCCACAAATCTCATCCTGCTGATGCTGCTAACGGCGAGCACTAGTTCGGCTTGTGCGGTCTGCTCAGCGTATTTCCAGGCGCCATTTGTGCCCCCGGGCAGTCCGCCGGTACTAGATGTGATTGCGACCTTAGTGGCCTGGGGGAGACTTGAGACGTTTGGCGTTAGACTGAGATTTTTTGTCCGCCAGCCAACACAACGTGGTGGCAGGTTTGGTGGGGCAGTGCCAGCGCTCGCATGAACGGTGACCGATGTCACGAGGCCTAAATGCCGCAGCGGGACCTCTCCTGAGCGATCGTGACCGCGGCAAGGCCGAACATCACGTCGCGGTTGATGCCGAAATGGAGGCGATAGAGCCACCAGATTGCGCAGCACCGGTCGAGATCGGAGAGTGCCCGAGCGCGGTTTATTGCTGCTGCGACCCGCGCTATTGGCTTCATGACACGTCTCGTCTGGAAACCTGAACGTCTCGGGACCAGTGCTCTAAATTTGGTGAGTTCTTGATCGGTGACGGTCGGCTGTCGCGCGCGTGCGTCGGCAAAGGATTGGAAGCTGAGATTCATGTTTGCCATGGCATTGCGCGTCTCGAAGCTTGATGGGAACACGCATATGCGTATCCGGCCTTTCCGTAACCTTACGAGGCAAGTACTGCTTCCCCAAACACCCAGATCTGGTAGCGACAATTGACAGCACTCTTATGCGGTAGTTACGCGGTGGCGCGCGTTAGTTCGCAGACCCGATGCTGTCGCATCGAAGCGATCGGAGTCGATGGCGTTGGCTGCACCTCGGAAAACGGGGCGGCGCGGCCCGGAGCCATGTGATATTGCCTCGACTCATCGATGGCAGGTAGAGCTCCTGAGAGAGACGGTGATGCACTGCGACTTCCTGCCGCTGTGGGGATGCAGTCAACGAATGTGAATTCGTCATTTGAACAACTCGCCAGCCGACCACCTAACGGATTGACACGCGACATAGCCAGGGTAGCAAAGCTACCCGCCCACAACACTAGTTCGGTACGGTCGACAGCACGTTGCGCAGCCTGTTGCGGCCTTCTCGAATATGAGGCCGAGCGAATACAAATTTGGCGCGCACCACCCACTCTCTGAGGACGATCCTTCAACTGAACAGACTACCAATGCATTATCATGCTGTGGGCACACGCATGCTCTAAGACCAATTTCCCGGTCGCGATGACCGGGTTTGTTGAAGTCTGTACTTGCCCGCCTACTTCATTCTTCTCCATGTCAGCCAGCTCGAAGAAGCCCCGCCGCGCATGGGCAATGCAAAACGCCAGTGTAATCGGCCGCACCTTCTTCTGCGGGTCGAACAGCGGTTCGAACCCGCTGAAGCACCGGCGTACAGCATGCCGGCGAACGCGGCCAGCTTCTTCTGGAGATGCTCGCCTCGTCGGTTGCTCGAGGCGTACTAGACTGCCGCCGCCGGCGCAGGCCCGGTGGCCGGCCACCACACACAAGTGCAGAACCGCCCGGTTGTACCTTGCCCTTCGCCGGGATACGGATGGTGTGGTGAAAAGGCCGGCGGGATTTCACCTCCAGCCTCTCGCAGAACCGGGCGTATTGGACGGAATGCGCGCCGTTTCTAATCCGCAAGGGACGCTGCTGAGCACGGTTCTGACCGAGCTTTTGTAGATGGTAACCGCTTGCTGCTGGGTTAGCTACCCACAACGAGCTTTCATCCCGCTCGACTGAGCGCTTGTTATGTTCGAGACCAATGTCGGAAAGTTGACGATACGCACGCTCAGACAAAGCGCAAAAGCAGCGATGTCAGTTTGGTATGCGGATTGCTTTGTTAAGGTGTCATCACCGATCGCTTCCAAGGCGACGGCTAGGTAGAAACATTTAGCAGAGGCCGGGCTATGTCGCAGGCTGAGGTAGAACGGTTTGTCAAGAATCTAGCGAAAGAGGGTAGTCTGCTCGAACACGTTAAGCAGAGTGCTACAGGTCTTCGCGATCGGAAAGAGCCACGGCTACGATTTCACGCTTGATGAGGTTAGGAGCAGCATCCGAGTGCCACGCCGACATGCGTTGATGCAGCTCGACGCGATTGTCGGCGGCAAGCAGGATTTGAGCGGTGTAGGCTTGAGGAGGATTGTGCATACCACTGCGTTGGCTAGTTCCACGTCGGAGGCACCTACGAGCGCCGTGCAAGCCGCGGAAGCGGGCCGTGACCTAGTCGCTATCGTTTTGCTTATTGTAGTTGTTGTCGCTGTCACGGCCTGACGTATTTTCACTCTGATCGCATTGGCTCGTCCTGAAGGAAACGATCCGGTGCGAACAGAACTGAAAGCACGCCTCGTCAGGAGTGAGATCATTGCTTTCAGGCCTAGAGATGCGGCTTCAGGGCGTACCCGTACCGTATGACGCACACTGCCACCGAACACTGCCGACGGATTTTTGACCGGCGTACCCCCGAGCAACTGCGCACGTTGTCACACGTCAAGCGCTTCATGGAGCGGCTGGCCGGTGACTTGGAGTTCCGCAGGGCGCTTTCGGAGAACGTTCATTCTCCTCGAGCGGTAACAGAGCGCTACGGCATCGAAGTTGCCCCAATGAAGATGCTTCCTCTCTGGCGCGGCGGCTACCTGAAATATCGCTTCAAGCCGGAGTCTACGCCCTGGCCCCTGGCTATGATGTGGGACGAGTTTATCTGCGACATGTTGCGCGATCGCGACCTCCTGCGCGAAGAGGGCGAAATGTCGACGATCAACCCTCGCTTTCATGCCTGGCGTGAGCGCCACATCCGGCGCTGCAACGACGAATTGGGCGGAACGGCGGCCTCGGTCACGTACCCCATCATCGCTTTCGAGCTGAGCGACGGCTGCACCATCGGTTGCTGGTTCTGCGGCCTCTCGGCCGACCGCTTCAAAGGCTATTACGAATATAGCGAAGAGCATGCAGCGCTTTGGCGCGCCGTGGTCGGTATTGCGAGCGAGATGTTTGGTTCGGCAGCCCGTACTGGTTTCTGCTACTGGGCCACAGAGCCTATGGACAACCCCCATTACGACCGCTTTCTATTCGACTATTATCAGATCACGGGCGCATTGCCACAAACAACGACGGCGGCCCCGCTCAGGGATCGCGCACTCACCACGCGCGTGCTCGAACTGTTCCAGCGCTATCGCACCGTGACGAACCGTTTCTCCGTGCTGAGCACAACACATCTCGACCAGATTCACATGGCGTTTTCGCCTGAGGAGCTGATCGGTGTCGAACTCGTCCTGCAGGGCAAGGAGGCGCTGACTGCAAAGGCTTTTGCCGGGCGCGCGCCCGGAGCGAGAAACTTAGGGCTGGCAACAAAGATGATGCAATCGCCTTGCTGGAGAGCGATCACACGACCATCGCCTTTGTTTCCGGCTTTCTCGTAAATATGCTGCAGGGACGTTTACAATTGGTGACGCCGGTGCCCGGTAGCGAACGCTGGCCTCTTGGCTACCGCGTCTTGAGTGAACGCTTCTTTAGGAGGTCTGACGAGTTCCGCGAGGGGCTGCAGCGCATGATCGACCAGCATGTGCTCGAGATTCCAGCTCCCAAATTGCCGATCCGCTTCCGCAGGGACTTGCAATACGAGGCTGGGAACCGATGCTTTCATCTCCGGTCACGCAACATGGAACACCGGGTGCTGGACGACATCGCTCCGACTTCCGTTGGCCATCTAATCGCCTATGGCAACTGCACAGCGTCGGAGCTGGTTAGGCAGGTCACGACTGACGGAACGAGCGTGCTCGCAGTAGCCGACCTGCTCGATCAGTTATGCACGGCCGGGGGTGATTGAAGAGGACTTAGACGACAGCTTCGCCTGGCAGACCAGCTCACCTGTTACTGCGCTTTCATCGGGCAGCGGTTAGAGTTTCGGATTTTGTACGCCAGTGAGTCCGCCGGAAGAATTTCATTCTCGAGTTGCCCAGGCGAACGGTGCGTGATGCCCCTGCAGTTCCACCGCGCTGTCGAAAACATGGAAATTTGGAGTGCGCGCAGCGGCGGCTACTCGTTCGTTATAAGCTTGCAGAGCCCGACCGGTCCTGGCTTCCGCGGAAGGTTCGGCTACGTCGCTTCGTGGCGTCCGCTTGACCAGAGCCGTGGCGCGATCAGGGTGCTCGGCTCGCCGCTGCAGAGCTTGGCTGAGGCCGAGGACGCCTGCAATAGTATGCTCAATTACCTGAGAGACTGAACTGATTCCTGGTCGCGGAAAATGGAAGCATCTTAAAGATGCTGCAGTCGCGTCGGGTGCTACCCAGGATGTTCACGGGGTCGAGACGTACTTTGTAGCGGCTGAGATTATCGCGCCCGATTTGAGCGGGCGCTACACGTTCTATCCGTCGGACGGGCTTGCTTCCAAATCGAGCTCATCTGGATTATCTTGAAGATCATCTGCCGTCCCTCACGCCGGTCGGAGCAAACATGTTCGTCGAAGGCTCGACAGATTTGTTCGCGTTTCCCAATCCGGTAGTTAAGCCGTACATCAGGATCGTGATCCACAAGACGCCCCTAGCGAACGGCTGCGCCCTACCGGATCTATTCACGAAATGATCATCACGATCCGTACACGGATGCGAGCCAGAACAGCTTGATGACAAGGGCGGGACAGGTCGTAACACCGTAGTCTCAATGACTTCACTGATTTTGCCGTCCTGCCACGCCTGTTTGCAGCGGCTGCGGTAGTCGCTCCTCAATCGCGGTAGCGCTGACAATGCTGCTAAAAAATACCGTCGCGCTTAAAAATGCTTTCAGCACAGCCAGGACCCTTTAGATTAGGAATAATCAAGCGGTACAAAGGCGATATTACCCTCGGGCCCAGACGATCGCCGTAAAGCGCCCCGGCCATTTCCGGAAACCGCGAAGTGAAGATTGAGCCGCCCATTCATTTCTTGCACAGAAAATGTCAAGTTCGGGTGTGAGCCTGAACGAACATCAAAGATCGTACTGAGTTGAGTGGTGACATCGTGGAAGACGACATAGCCAACTTTCATGCCGGTGTGAAAAGACGGTAGGTTATCCTGGTCAGCTAGTATCTTCTGAACGATTTCTTTTCGCTCTAAACCAAAGTTTGAGGCAAAGCCGGTTGCAAAACAGTCGACTCTATCGTCGTTGAGATTATTGCGAACAACCAACACATCATGTCGTGTGCAGGTCGTAATGTTCGAAAGAAGATCGTTCGACGGCTGATAGTTCTGTCCTCTGAGTATCACGTGCAGCGTGTCAGGGGACCATCGAAACCCTTCCTTACTTATCGAGCAACCAGCCACAACGCCGCCAATACCGTGCGTCTCCAGTCCGTTTAAAAAGATAGCGAGGCGTTGTGAGATACAAACTGTACAGACAAGACGGCCCGTCACGTCAGCTCTGTTTGGGGGGTATTGTAGCACCGAGTGAATATAGTCTTTGTCTTCTGGACTGTCGCGCGCCATGGAAAACTGCCCCCTCATATTGCCTCAGATGACAATGTTACCGAGCGCCCCCAGCTGTCGCGCGAATTGGACCCCGCGGGTCCGAGCAAGCCGCTCGCGAAGCGCGCCCTCCAGAGCGCCGTAGCGAGAGAGCGGCTTGCGGTGATTCGGCAAAGCAACACGTGGGATTTAGACAGCGAGGGAAGCTTGGAACGATAGTATGGTTTCGGTGCTGCTGATGAGCTGTCGAGCGACCTTTGATCGCCAATTCTTCACCAACCGCTGCACCGTACGCCGCTGATGGCCACTGAACTGACCCGGCGCATGCGCTGCCAGCCGGGAGAGGAGATCGACGGCGGACAAGTGCGGAGCCGCGGCGAGCCATTCCTCGATCATGGGAATGTATGGGTCGAGCATCGATGGCCGACGTGGCGCAGGTTTGCGCCGCACATAGCGGCGCCGATGAATGCCGCGCTGCTCACCCTGCTTCCAACCGTCGCCGAGCTCTCGGGCAAAGGCGGTCAAGTCGCTTTGCACCGGCGCGACGGTCATGGCTGGCTTTCCGGCCCGCTGATCAACACGCTTGCCCAGCTCATTTTGAGCGTCCCTCATCTGTGCCAGCAATGCCACCGGATCAAGCGTGCGGTAAATCTCACGCAGCCGACGTTTGAATGCCTCGTTGCGGGTGGACCAATGCTCTTTCGTACGGTGTAGCGGGAGGAAGATAACGCTTGATCACCTTGGCACCTTCGCGGTGCTTCTCCTTCAGCTTAAACGAGGGCTGGAAGAAATTGATGTGCAGCCGTGCCGCGGCAAACAGGCGAGCTAATGAGCGAGCGGCATCAATGCCTTCAAAGCGCCCGTAGCCCACCAGACGTCGAACGATAGCTCCATTCTTCTGTTCAACGAACGCTTGATCGTTCTTTCTGTAGGCCCTGGAACGAGTGACTTCGACATCGTGAGAACGGCACCACGAGACGACCGTGTCGTTCATGAAGGCGCTGTCGTTGTCAAAATCGAGCCCGCAAACGGGCCAGGGAAATAGGTTCTGGGCGCGCTCGAGGGCCTCGACCACAAGCGCTGCTTCACGCACAACAAGCGGAAAGCATTCGGTCCACCCCGTTGCGACATCCACCATTGTTAGCGTCTGAATGAAGGCCCCGGATACGGACATGCCGCCGTGCGCAACCAGATCCGCTTCGCAGTACCCCGGCGGAGGTGATCCCCAGTCATTGAATGTACGCACCGGGACTTGCCGCCGTACGGCACTGGAAAAGCCCGCCCGCCGTCGGCGTCCTCCGGCTGCTGCGATCCTTACGTCGCTCAGCAGGCGATCGATCGTCGACGCGCTCACCCTCAAAACCTTAGACCGCTCATCAGCAGAAAGCTTCAATCTGCCGTGCCGTTCAAGAGCCGGAAGCAAGAACGGGATCATCGCGACGAGCCGCTTACTGCAGAGCCGGTCAGACGAGTCCCATAGCACAATCAGTGCCATACGAATGGAAGCTCCGTAGGTCCGGCCCCGCCGCCGCGGCACGGCCGACCCCGATGCCCCGTCCGCTGACAGCGCTCGGATCGCGTGCTTGCGATGCCATCCCGCAACGGCGCACAGCTCGTCTAGGATCCGTCCCTTCTCGAGCCGCCCGCTTGCCCGATAACGCTCGGCCAGCGCTGATGTGATCTCGCGCTTTGCGCGCATGCTGATCTTCCCTGCCATAGCCGCCACCGATCTGATTCGGCAGCTCCGCCCCAGACACGACAGGGAAGTTGTCCGGTAACATTTTTAGCGAGGCAATATGGGGGGCAATTTCCCATGTCGCCCGACAATCTACGATGGTGTGGTCCTCAACCGACAATGTCTCACTGATCAGCAGCCTAAACCGTCCGGGTGATCCTGAAGTCGTGACGACTGACAGCACAGAGAGCACGTCTGAGTGGTTGCAGGAATTTCCGTGGCGGATTGAGGGGTGTTGATAGCCCATTATTATTGACCGACTGCGCAAAAGGCCTGTCAGCTTGCGGTAAGCTATGACAGATACAGAGCCCTTGGGATTAACGGGATGTGACAGGGACAGCGTTATCGCTCCAGATCGATCGGCGCCGAGTCACTTTTCCGCTAGTCTCAACGGCAGTGCGGATGTGGTAGGGACTAGTTGGCCTGGCTTCAGCCCCCGGGTCGGTTAGCACCGAGCCGCGCCCGCACTGTTTCTACATCTTGCCCCGACCAATCCCGCTGCTATCTCCGACAAGTTTCGCGGGTACTCTGGCGAAGGTCGGTACATCACCTGAAAAGGTGAGGGCCACGTACTTCCATTCTGCCGCGACGCGCGCAATGAGTGGCGTTGGACACTACATACCGCCACGAGAGCCGCCTGAATCGCGAGTTCGGCCGCAAGCGCTTCGGCGATGAAGGCTATGCCATGGAAAAGTTGGTCGCAGAGCTTGGCGCGGCCTTTCTGTCCGCCGATTGGGCCTGATACCGGAGGTGAGGGAGGGGCACGCCTCCTATATGCCCTCTTAGATCAAGGTGCTGAAGAACGACAAACGCGCGATCTTCAAACTTCGTCCAGCGGGCGGCGGACTTCCTGTATCGGTTTCAGGCCAAAAATTCCGCCGCGGCCTGAGCCGCGGCGGAAATAATCGATCTGGACCTCGTCATTTTAACTCCAAATAGCTCAGATCAAACTCGCCATGAAAGTCGGGGGTGAATACAAGCTCGCGCCATGAGCCCCTTCGGCGAAAAGGATTACCCTCTCCTTGGTGAATAGCCGATGAGAGAGCGAATGAACGAGGAACGAATCGCGGAAGGCGGATTTGCGAGAACGATTCGGATCAACCGTGGCTTGGCACCCGTGCGTGCACCTGCGGCGCCGCCGGTATGCCGTTTTGCAACCCGAGCAATGACCAGTCGTCGGCTCCCATGCCGCCGCAAGACTTCATCGGCCGGGAGGAAGGCGGGTCCTGAAACCCATGAAGCCCCACGACGATCGAGAGCCGCAGGGCCGTTTCGTTCTGCAGATGTCGCGATGCATTGCCTCACGAGCGACGGCCTCGTCAGCTTCTGGAAAGCCTATCCATAATAGGATCAGCTCCGATGCTCAGTCAGCGCCGGTGGGTGGGGCTGCCGCCAGACCGCCGCTCTTCACCGAACCATCAGACGCGCCAGCTCAGTCATCAGACATCTACCGCGGTCTCAACTCTTTCGTTGATCTGCCGTACACACCGCAGCAGATGCAAGACGATGCTCAGTCAGCGCCGGTGCTCAGCCCCGCCGGTAAACCCGCGTTCTTCGTCGGGCGGTCGGGCGTACTCCAGGAGCTTGAGGACATCGGATACCGACTCGACGAGGATTGGCAGGATGGCGCGTCCGATGGTCCGGTGAACCGCGGCGGTCTGGCGGCAGCCCCACCCACCTGTTCAGGGGAGACGCCTAGCGCAGCGTTCGCCTCGACGAGCACTCAACTCTTTCGTTGATCTGCCGTACACACCGCAGCAGATGCGAGACGATGCTCAGTCAGCGCCGGTGGGTGGGGCTGCCGCCAGACCGCCGCTCTTCACCGAACCGTCACAGCCGGTGTCGGATTTCTTACTCGATGTCCTCCCTATCCGCATCCGCACTGCCAATGAAGTTAGCCAGGAGATCGAGAGGCTAACGCACCGGCTTTGCCTTGAGGGCTGTTCACACGAAATGCCTGGTGGGTATTAACGAGAAATCGGCCTTGGACTGATAGGGTAGACTGAGGGCGTAGCTGATCGCTCAGATTCATCCCCGGGGAGATACCATCGTCCGCCGAGAATGAGCAAAGACGGGCTTGCTGACGCCGCTGCCTGCTCCGGACGAACTCGATTCAAAGTCGATTGCGCGCGCCATCGGGCTGGGATGCGCTCGATGCACGATTTCTAAATTCCGCAGCGGGATCTCTCGTGGGCAACCGAGACCGCGGCGAGCCCCAACATCACGTCGCCGGTGAATCCGAAATGGAGACAATAGAGCCACCAGATTGCGCAGCACCGGTCGAGATCGTACATGGCGAGTGCGCGCCTCGTTGCTGCGACCATCCGCGCCATCGGGTTCATTCCGCGTATCATCTGGAAACCTCGGCGTCTCGGGGCCAGCGCTCTCCGTTCAATGACTTTTAGGGCGGTGATGGCTAGGGCGGTGATGGCCCGCTGTCCGGCGCGTGCACCTGCAAGAGATTCGGAATTAAGATTGATGTTCGCCATGGCGTTCTTTTCCGCGTTTCGAAGCTGCATGCGATCTGTGTCGTAATCCTACGGTTCAGGTGCTGCTTGCAAAACGCCCAGATCTGGTAGTGCCAACTGATAGGATTTCCATCCGATAAATACGCTCACGCGATTGCACTGCCACGCAAAGCCACTTGCGACCGTCGTTCTCGGTTACGCGACCTTTGCTGCCAGCTCCTTGAGAATACCTCCGCGTCCGCAAGTTATTGACGCTCGCACAGGCAGGGCCTACGCCGTTTCCGAGTAAGCCCTCCACGGTCACCGGTTTCGCTGCCCAATTTGCGCGAATCCAGCCGACGTCGAGCGCTGGTTGGCGGCCGAGCCCCGTCTGAGGGCGCTGGCAATTCTCGGTCGCCTCGCTGAGCAACGCCCCAAACAGTTCGGCCCGCAGCACACCATCGTGCAGCGCTTGTTGGGATGGCTCCGACGCAAATCAGCCGAAACGATCATCCCGCACGGCGCAAAGCTGCGACGCTGGCCGCGTGTAATGGGCATTCCGCGACGTCTCCAGTCCCTCCGATTCTGCGCGCCATCGTGGAATCTCGGACTGGCCCACAGCGGGAGCTACATCGTTTAAGCGAAAGTCACACCGGCAGGGGAGGCAATACGGGCGCAATATGGCAGGCCGGATGACAGGCCGGCACCACGCAGATGAAATGGCAAGGATGACCGTGCATCTCGTGGGCTGCCAGGGGGTCCAATGATGCGTACCCACTGGCGGCGCGAACAGTCCACTGTTAAGCGGCGAATGTCTCTCCAGGTAAGGACAACCGAAGTGATCGCAGGCCTCCAGTCCGGCGCGATCGCTTCACCGTCGGGTTGCGTCTCATACCCTTGTAAGCCTAACGAACCCTCCTTCCACTAATTCGGCTTTGTAGGCCCGATTGTTAAGTAGGATTGTGGCGGGGTTATCTGCGGTCGGCATGAAACCTTCTTCGCGCAGCTTGTCCATTAGGGCAGGTGTGGCCCATTGCTGTCCTAGCGGCATTCCGTAGCGCCATTTCTCCGCAAAGAAGGCTCCGAAGTCCGGTACTCCCGCCCGGCCGGCCCCAACCACTTGGTCCTCCGCGGGGTTATGAACAAGACGAACGCGATTGGACTCATCCAAACCGGCCGTGTAGCGGTGACCTTGGATTTCATAGGTCATCGTCGGCTGGTCCGAGTCCGGCAAGAGACCGTGGTGGAATAGCCTCTCAACCATGGCGTCAGGGGCGATTTGCGAACCGTGTGAAAATCTCTGTGGAGCGGCGAATGAGACATCTACCGCTTCCTCAGGTGCGGCAGGTGATGATGGTCCAGCTTCATTCATGATCTGACTGAACAAATCATGATCTTCCTGTGTCCAGATGTGCGCCGTTGGCGATTCCGGTGAACGGGCATTATCGATCGGGTTCGGATCCAGAAAGCTCTCCTTTCTGTTATAAGAACAAAGGCCTCTTGAAGATCTGCCCCCAGGGAATGAGCTGAAGTTCGTCACGAATTCAGAGATGGGTGGCTTCGTCATCGAGAGGCCAAGTTCGAATGTTAAAGAGGCTGGCTTTCGAGAAGCTGACAAAGGTCGAAAAAGGAGACAAACCCGCGGCCGCAGCTGCCCCCTCTGATGCGATCATCTCCGGGCCAAGTCTCATTCCGCCTGGCCTCGCAGTCGGCGCGCGGGTCTGCGTCGTGCATTGCGTTCACCTGAGCGTAAAGCTGGTTAGGAGGTCCAGGTGATGCGGACCGCGACCAGACTCAGTCTTGCACCGAACATGTGCATTTCGACCTCTGCCCTCGACCCGTCGTTCTGGCTGACGCTTCGAGCCTATGCTCGGGGCCGCTAACCAGAATGGCCACGATAGTCGCGCGAGCGCGAGAACAGACGAGAGCGAGACCTACGTGAGAGTCCGGCAAGCGCGGAGCGAAGTGTTCACCTGAGATAACGAAATCGCTGAGACGCAAACCAGCCGAGACGATCATCCCGAGCACGGCTAAAGGTGCGGCGGTGCCGGTGATCCGGGGACTGCGGCCGCCGCTGCGTGTAGTGGGTAGTCCGCGAAGTCCCCAGTGCCTCGAACCCTGCGCGCCATGATACAACATCCGAGTGACAGCCGGAGCTACATCGGTCAAGCGGAACGCTACGTCCTCAGGTGAGGCAATACGAACCGCCAACTTTGTCCCGGCTGCTATCGACGCTCTGCGTCATGCAGATGGCACTCGTGTCAGGGCGTTGGAAAGAGAATTCACTGGTGTCCTGAATAAGGAAAATCGTCGTAATTCGTGCGCGCGGTGGCGAGGTCGCCGCTGAAATGTCCGCTTCCTCCAAGCGTCCGTTGGCGAAGAACCGTAGGCCACATTCGTGCTCGCCCGTTGCGGGCGCACGAACAGTAGCTCCTGGGGATGCGTCACTGGTTTGCCTTAACAGCTCTCTAAGTGGTTGACCAAGATGTACGCCCCCTGAACCTTTGGCAGCGCTCCCCGAACGACTTGAGATCGGCCTCGTCGGCGTCGGGGCCGAATAGCCGGGCCTTCTCCCCGTCCCGGCTGATGCCCTCGCGCAGGAGATAGCCAAGATGCGGGCGAGCGGCGCCGAACGCACGTTATGACTGGACGACCTAGGTCTTGATGGTCGCCAGACGCGAGCGTCCCGCGAGCAGGCGTTCGCCCACTCGCCGGCGACCCGGCCGGGACGCAAAGGTGGAGCACTGATGATTGGTGGATCTTGTCCGCCGCGCGAGAGAGAGCGGCAGGAGCGCTGAGCGGCGGCAAGCGCCTTGGCGACGAAGGGCGTGGCACGCTGACTCCTTAAGGAGCGGACGCAACCTGGCCGAGGCTGAAAGGGCGCGAGACATCGCCAATCGTGTTCGGCGCCCGCCAATTTGTCCCAAACTCGCCAAAGCAGCGCGATGTCTGGGTGCCCGACAACTATAGCAGGTCTCATATTTGTCTTGCCGGGAAGGCCAGCGATCAGATCAAGGGTAAAATGGGCCACGAAAGGCGGGCATTTTTATTGCAGAGCTTACCGTGAGGTTCGTCGTGACACGCTTCAGCCTACATGTGAACAGGCGATGGCCGTGAGGACGAGCTCGGGCAAGTGGAATGCAACTTTGCGCGACCTGTCTGGTCGAAATGTTCGGGCCATGGATCGCGCTCCAGATCAGGTCGAGGATGGCGAGGCAATTTACTCCAGAGGGGCTGGAGCCGGTCCTCGGTCCGGCAGACGAACGCTTGACACGCCGCGCGGTGTTGGGCGCAACCATCGGCAACATTATCGAATTCTACGACTTCGGGACCTATAGCTTTTTCGCAATACAGATCGGTCAGGCGTTCTTCCCGGCAACTGACCAGTTCGTCAGCCTCATGCTGTCACTCGGAACCTTCGGCGCAGGTTTTGTGACCAGGCCGATCGGAGCCATCGTGCTCGGCTCGTATTCGGATCGGGCCGGCCGCCGACCCGCGATGACCGCCAGCTTTGCCATGATGAGCGCCGCGGTCCTGTTATTGGCTATCACGCCATCGTACGAGACAATAGGACTTGCCGCTCCGTTGCTAGCCATTTTCGCACGCTTGCTGCAGGGCTTTGCTCTCGGAGGTGAAGTCGGTCCAACGACAGCCTACTTGATGGAGGCGGCCCCCACCAAAGCCCGCGGTCTTGCGGTCTCCTTTCAGCCCGCGAGCCAACAGGTAGCTGCGACGGCCGGAGCGTTGGTTGGAGAAATACTCTCGCTCACCATGACAAGCGAAGCGCTCAATGCGTACGGATGGCGGGTCGCGCTGTTGCTCGGCGCGGCTACGTTGCCGTTTGGACTTTGGTTGCGGAGCGTCCTGCCCGAAACGCTGCACCGCCCCGAGGCGCCGGTTCTTGTCACCCAGCCCGAGGGGCGACCACCTACCGATCGCCGCATCATGAGCTTGGGATTTGTCATCTTGGCCAGCTGCACGATCACGACTTATCTTACGGGATACATGACGACCTACGCGTTGAACACCCTCCGCGTTTCCACGCCTCTCGCCTTTGCTACTACGCTCATCAGCAACACGGTCGGAATTTCTGCAGCACTGCTGGGCGGCCTGCTCGCCGACCGCGTAGGCCGTCGGCGTATCATGATATGGCCGCAGGTCACTGCATTACTGATGACCTATCCGGTATTCTTGTGGATTGCAGAAAGCCGCAGTGCCTTGGCACTTCTAGGAGGTCTCGGCGTCCTCACCCTGATCGGAACGATTCCGTATAGCGCCTTCTACGTGAGCATGGCCGAAGGTTTGCCCAAGTACATTCGTGGTCGCGCGTTCGCGACGATCTACGCTTTTGCGATAGCGATTTTTGGAGGCACAGCTCAACCGATCGTCACCTGGCTCATCCACCTTACCGGGAGTGCACTCGTGCCCGCCTGGTACATGCTCTTCGCGGGCGCGGCCGCGCTTTGTGCCATGCTTATGATGCCGGAGACGGCGCCACTCAATTATGTGCCCGACCATAGACGAATGGCCGTACCGGCACGACCGCTGCCCTAGTCATGCCCGAACAGGTAAGGATGACATCTATGATGTCCGAAATGCGAAACATCGAGCCGGAGGACGGGTATGGAGCCAGCACGTAAAAGAGAATCTATCCTGAAAATTCGAGCAGCTTTACATCGAGCAGCAGCTCCTGTCGGAGCGCAGCGTCTCCGTCTGAAATGACTTTTCCCCATTTACCCGATCTTGGCCGATGCGGCAGTTGCACGATCGGCGGATGTCACCGAAAGGCTGTAAGTGAGCCGTCACTCTGATCGTCGTTTAGAGAACAAGAAGGCGCGGCTTGTACTATCTACTAGCGCAAGTACGGCATGAGGATGCGGCCGCTGTCGGAGCAGCGGCCGCACGAGGGTCAATCCTCATCTCTGCTTGATATGTTTCCCGCTGTCAGTGCTGGACGCACGAGGGATCCGTCAAGCAAAAAAACAGATCGCAGATACCATTCAACGGGTCATCCACGCACTCAGGATATGATGTATCGGCTACCGGCGCACTCGCCGCAACCGGCTGCGCGGCAACGTTTGCAGCAAAAGGAGGCATTACCGCCGTTGCAAGCGCGAGGGCGCTCGCGGTCACTAACACAGACTTTTTCATTCGAGATATCGCTTCCCTAGGTTAGCCCCAGCCGCCCTCGAGGGTCTATATGACCACGTTGCAAGCGGTAAAATTGATTTTCTTGATCAGATCTATTGACCGAATGGATAAGTATGCAGCAATCGACGATCGGCTCATCGATGCGATGGGCGACGAGTTTCAAATTTGGCTGAAGCAACGGCTGGCCGAAGCGGGTCTGACGGACGATGCCGAGGTTAAATCGTCAACGAGATCGCCTGCGAGATCAAAAGCGAGGTGATGCACCGGGTGCTTAGGGAGCACGGCATCCAGCTGTAAAAGCTCGGCCAGGCCCGTCTTACGGATTGCTGTCGCGAGCTCGCGCCATGACACAATGAACAGTCCCACCAAGCTGATCGTGCGGCGCAGCCTGCTCTTCCGACGGTGCCACCGTTGCTCACTCGTGGCGGCGAGTGAAAAAAGCAGGGAAATGACTGACCATACGCCGGTGTACTGAAATTGTCTCCGCGGCGCCCGGCGCCATTGCAGTTGAAACGAAGAAGCTCCGACTTACTCGGATTGAGACGCTCAACGAAGAACGACAAGCCCAGCATCTTTTGGGGGGCCAAGGAGGCGTGATGCTGGGGCCGTCGTAGGCTGATGCTAGAGTAGCAAACAGGCGGCGTTGTTGTGCACCGCCCGGTTTGATTCGTCAAAGCGGCCGGGACGCTCAGCTCCCGTACATCCGGACCATCCGCGATCCGTTGAAGCTCGCCCGAAGAGTTTGCGCGCCAGTTCGCCGCGGGCAGGCTGGTGAAAGCACTGTGACACCGGGCGTATCGCCGCCAGCATCTGGTATATCTCCCGCCTGCAATAGTCAGCGGCCCAGCTTCTCGTCCGAGCGCCGATGTTCGCCACAGCAGAGAATGGCAGCTTGCTTGTACGACGACCCACCATCCTCCGGATCGCCAGCCGATACCCCTCCCGTAAGCAGTGTTCTCTCCCAGGCTCCAGCCTTCTGTGAGCTGGAGCCCGACGACGCTCAGCGCAGCTCAGGCAATCCGCCGAGCCGGTCCGAAAGGCATGAACTCACGCCGACGGCTCACCGCCGCAAGACAACCAGCTCACTAGATCCCCAGTCGAGCCATCTGAGCTGAAGCGTGCTCCGGGTCGGGAAGGGGCTGCCACGGCTGGCCAGCGGCGGTGCTCAACAAGGACCTACAGAACGCAGGAGTAAGCTTGCCGCGGTGGACCACGACGTTCTCGTGCCCCTCGGCGGCTCGAGCGTTCTGCCAGTGCTGATTGTAGCCGCGCTGTTCGTCAGACTTCACGTGGCTAGCGGCGAATTCGCGATCGCCCAGCGTTGCCAATTGCCAGGCATGTACCGGCCGCTTGGTATGGATGTGTACCCACATCGGCCTTGGCGTCCCGCCATTGCTCAGCGCCATGGGCTGTAGCTTGATTTCGAACAGCGTCCCTGGCTCTCCCTTCAAGGCGCGAGGTGGATCCACTGACGCCAGTTCCCCCGCTGCCCGCAACTGTGCAAGGTATTTCTGCGATGGAAACGCATAGGTCTTCATGCAATCGCTCGTGATTGCTGCCTTTCGCGCGCTCAATGACTTTGCCTGCCCCTGAACCTCGGACCCCATCCTTTGAAGCCGGACTATCTTTTCGTGCACTTCGGGCACCTGCGCAGCCGTGAGCATGCCCCGTCGGCGAGGCTCCTCCAGCGCGACTACACAGGCCTCAATCTCGGAGGACTGCGTCTGCAAGCGCTTGATCACGCGATTCAGGACATGTTCGGCGTCCTCGGGCTTCATCTGGCGCGCTTGCGAGACGGCGCTTTGCTGAGCCCGCAGATCGAACTGCAGCAGCTCGTCCAATCGCTCAAGTAATCCCGGCAGTGCCTTCCTGGAGGGCGGAGCCTGCCACATCTGGAGGTGATCGGTCGCAGAGGATGACGCAGCTGCCTCCTCCGGCGTGGCGAGTTTCTTTGTACCGAGATCCGAGAGCACGATGACCTTGCCCGTGGGGGCCGTCGTGACATCGGGCCTGGCGAGTTGCGCCGCAGGCGGGCTGGCCGTCGAACTCCCCTCGCCTGCGGCTGCTCCGCGCCTTGCTTTGCCCTTTCTGCGCACTGGAGTGCCTTCACCCACCAGGGCAGTGTTTTCTGGCAGCGCAGCCCAAGCCGGCGGTTCAATCGTCACTTCCGTCTTTGGCTGCAATGCCAGCAGCCGCATGACGTCGTTCGCCGTCACCCACGCACCGTCCACGATCTCGCCAAGCAACTGCAAAGGAAGGTCAGCTTGCGTTCCAGCCTCCCTCAGGGGGGCAAGCATGCCCCTCAGTTGGGATGCAAATTCCGAAAGCCGTTCCATCACTCCTTCCAGAACGGCGCGGTGCTCGGCGTCGAGCACCGCTCCTCCGCGAACGGCGTCGCCCGTCGAAACAAATGCCGGAAAAACATCTCCAACAAAAGTCCCGAGCAGACGCACCCTCCCGCTCTCGTCCATGAGGGCGGCTCGCGCCTCTGGTGCTAACGTGCTCGCTTGCGACTCAATCAAGAGCTGCGCGAGAGCGATCCGCGATTGCAGATACATACACTTGGTAGTGAGCGCCCAGCCTGTATTGAGCCTGAGTTCCGCCTCTTCGGCCTTGCGCATCTCGGGCGTGCTGCTTGGCAAGTGGGCAGTAGCCGCACAGACTGACTGCATCCGCTCGAAGCGCAGCGCCTTCTTTCCCCACCACTCCATGCAGGCAGCATATTGGTTGGCGACGCCCGCAACGACGCGGCTCAGCTGCTCGGGCGGAGCGGTGTCTTTGACATGGTCGAGCAGGGCTGCTGCTTGCTCTCTCCTGTTCTCAAGTTGGTAAATGATATGGGTGGCCGCTTTGTTACATTGGTTCCCCGCATCCAGCGTGTCGTCGCGGAGCCGGCGAGCCTGATCGTCAGGCAGGATACGACGCGCCAAATTGGCAGGCAGATTCGCGTAATGCTCCAGAACTGCTGAGCCTGCTTCGACCACTCGATCGATCAGCTCTTGCGCCTTTTCCAAGTTGCAGCGTTGCGTGGCCGCTCGACGGCAAGCTTCAAACTTCTCAAGCAGGCTGTCCAAGTTTCGCTTTGCCGCCTTGATCTCGTTGCGCGTTGGCGCCGCCATATCTGAAGCCGCAGTTCTGTCTTGAGGCCCGGAGCGCATCCGCTCCAGGACGGCATCGAAGGATTGACCGCGTTCCCCAGGGAAGAGACCAGGCTCCAGGCTCGAACGGCTCAATTCCCCGGCGCTGTCGGCTCCCGCCGCCTCACCCTGTGATGAATCAGCTCGGCCAATACCTTTCATACTTCATCTCCGAATAGTCGAGAGTGCGCAGCCTGTCTGGATAGGCCCCCCAGCTGACGACTAGCTGACCAAGAGCATTCATCTGGATGCACAAGAAAGAAGATCTCGCCTTGTGTTCGACTTCCATCGCAGCTCCTCGTGTTGCTGAACGAGCCGCATCAGTGCCGGCGTGATCAGCTAGGACGTGACCGGGGCCCGACCTGCCCTGCCCGCGAGATAGTCCCGCCCCAATGCGGTGCCTCGGTGCACGCGAACTGGGCCAAGTCATCCCCAACCGCCTCCTGGACGGCAATTTTGGCCAAGCAGGAATGGCTAGCGTATGTCTATCGGCAGACCTGCGCTCGCAACACGCGTCCCGCTATCCAGCAAACAGACTTCGACCGAAGAGCTTACCAAGTCACCAGCCATACACGGGCGTGGCGAGACGCCGGAGGCCATCAGCAACAACATTCTCCAGGTCCGAACTGAGCAGAATCGACGTTGCGCAGCCTTCAAACTACATCTCGCCAAAGCCGGGCCGCGCCCAGGCCGGTTAAATCACACTCATAGAAATATGGCAGCGAGGGTACCAATCGCACCGAACATCAAGCCTATCAACGAACCGGCTGTCGGCACGTCTCTAAAGAGCAGGAGGGTGAGCATCGGTTCCACTACCAGAATCGCTCCCATCGATATCGCGACAATGATCCAGATATTCTTCAGATGCATGTAGCCCAGCGCGTATCCGAACACGAGGAGGATGCCGCCGAACGATATCAGGAGAAACATCGGCAACAGCATTGCCAGATCACCGCCGGCCTTTCCAAATTGCCGTGAGGCAATCAGCTCGGCGAATATCGAAAGCGCTTCTCCAAGGAAAATCGCTGCCACCGCTACAATCTTCAACATCAAATTCATCAGCCTCTGCGGTCCCGGCTACCCAAGGCAGCCCGGAGACGCGGCATCGGAGTTACCGTGGCGGTTGGCTTTTCGGCGTCAGGCGCTTTGCAAGTCGTCCGCGCGCTACACTATCGCTCCTCACGTGTACTTCGAACATCTGCCCGGCTGATATAGATTCCTACATGCAGCCATTGTTTCGCGCCGACCAAACCATCTTCGCTGCTTGCAGAAGCGAAGATGGTTCAGGACGGCCCACCCCACCGCGTGCCGGCTGCCAGACCGGGAGCGACCAGGGCCTAGGCTGCAATCCGCACGGGGAGAGCGGAATAGCCGTGCACGAAGTTGGACGCAATTCGCTCGGGTTCGCCGACAACCTTGACCTCCAGTCCCGCACCCAAAATCTCTTCCCAGAGGACTCTCAACTGCAGTTCCGCAAGATGTCGACCAAGACAGCGATGGATACCAAATCCGAACGAGAGATGCTGCCGTACATTCTTGCGGTCGATGACGAAACTGTTGGCGTTCTCAATGATCTCTTGGTCTCGGTTGCCGGAGATGTACCACATGACGACCTTGTCGCCCTTCCTGATCTGCTTCCCGCCTACGATGCTATCGGTCGCGGCGGTGCGGCGCATATGTGCGATCGGCGTCTGGTATCGAATAATCTCGGACACGGCACTCCAGACCAGCTTGGGATTGTCGGTTAGTTTTCTCAGTTCGGAGGGGTGCTGACTCATGAACAGGAGGCCGCCGGTAATCGAGTTGCGCGTGGTGTCATTCCCCCCAACGATCAGCAGAATCAGATTCCCGAGAAACTCATTCGGCTCCATATGGCGTGTGGCGGGCGAATGCGCCATCAAGGAAATCAGATCGAGGCGCGGCTCGGCATTGATGCGCTCGTTCCAAAGCCGTGTGAAATAATCCAGGCACTCGGATAAGATTGTGCTTCGCTTATCCCAGCTGTCGATCGCATGCCCTGCTTTCGGAGTTCCAACAGCTACGTCTGACCAATAGGTCAGGAGTCGCCGATCCTCAAATGGAAAGTCGAACAACGTGGCGAGCATCTGCGTCGTCAACTCGATGGAGACCATCTCCACCCAATTGAAGGCATCATTGCGCGGCAAGCCGTCTAGAATCGCCCTGACCCGAGAGCGGATCAAGATTTCGAGTTTCGCCAAGCTTTCCGGTCCGACTATTGGACCCACGGTATTACGCTGCTCGGCGTGCTGAGGAGGTCCCATCTTGATGAAACTCTGGGTCCAGTGCTCGGCAGGCACGTCAACAATAGTGACACCTTGCTCTGACGAGAATGCTTTGTGGTTTGTGTCTACCGCTACGATATCCCGGTATTTCGTCAGGGACCAATATGGGCCATGAGGGCTGTCTTGACAGTAGTGAACGGGATCTTCCCTTCGCAACCGCTCGAAGCACCCCCATATGCTGTCGTCTTGGAAGCGCTTGGCCTCGCTTACATCCAGATTTCTTAGCGGGACAACACACGCGTCGTCAGCTCTATAATCTTCCAATCGCCTTTCCATATCATCTCCGCAGATTCTGCTCTCGAGAGCTTACGGATCCAAAGGTCGCGATTCACCGTTTTCGAGCTGCCGTGACGTTTGGCTGCGACGCGCCGCTCGAGCAGACTATCTCAACGTGCGGCTAGCCGACCCTACCATATTGGGCAGTTCGGTATGGATTGACTTTTCAAGTTGATCTACTCAGTGGATCGTGAGAGCTTCACCGCTGGTGGGACGATGGCTGTGCGCTTGGGCAGCGCAAAGCGGAATGCACAGTCATAACGTAGGCGCTGCGTTCAGGCGCGGCCGGAGTGACTACTTTTGTCAAAATCACGACATTCATAATCGTCTGGCTAGGACTTTTCAGGTAGATCGATCCAGATATCCGGAGCACCATTCAGGAGTGTATCCTGATCCGGAACGTAGATATTATCGAAGACCCTGAGGCCATGAGCCGTTGCCGCTGCAACAATTATGAAGGGGAGCTTGACCTGCTCCAGGTCTGCGAAGCTATCAGCGCCAACAATGCGAACAAAATCGAGTTTAAACTGTCGGAACGCTATTTGAGTTGTAGCCGACGCGACAAGATCCTTGACGCTCGACGCCCCTTGGGCGATCTCTTTTCTCGAATGGTTGAGGGCCGTGAAGAGACACGAAAGCTCATCAAGCTCGGATCGGCTAAATCTTCGCAAGCGCGACGAAATGGGAACTCCGTTCCTGTATCTCACGGTCGGCACAAATCGTATCTCACAATCAAGAAGCAAGTCTGCGACAGCGCGCTTCACCAGGATCGCCTGACCGATATCCTTGAGACCGAAGTAGCTGCGAGTTGGTCGCGCATAACAAATCCAGCGGATTGCCCCCGTAACGGCTTCCTTCAAGTAAGCCTCAGGCCCATCTAAACGCAAATGATAGTCGCCTTGCGATACGAACGTTCGATAGCCAGGCGGGAACATTTCGGTGTCGTTCGAGGAAATCACGGCAGTTGCTCCCGCACGTAGGGCAAGTCCAATATCAGCGTCCAAATCGAAATCGTAGCTCCCACCTGGTCTAAGCTGAGTCTTGTTCGGGTAGACTGTGACAATCGCGACGTCATTCTCCGATGCCGCTCTTCTGATCAGTTCTGCATGCCCATGATGCAGGGCGCCTAGGGTGTGTACCGTCCCAATACTCTGACCTGTTCTCGCCACCTCCCGGATGAACGCTTTGCCTGCGGAAAGACATCCCAGATGCATTTTCTTACTCCAGTTCTTTTGGACCCCGAAAGAGTGGTCTGATCGGTCGGATCGCAGAAGGTAGGCCCTGGTGTCGTATTGGCCGCGCACGCCTCCGAGCCCCAAAGAGCTTTAACGCCCGCTCACAGCTCGGACCACCGCACCAAGCTGCTCTAAGCTCACCGACATTGTACGCCCTTCTATTTTGCGATTTCCAAAGCCGTCAGGTCGAGCCTTCTCGACCACGTCTGATCAACGATGAGAATTCAGCCAGATAGCTTGATGACTCGCGCGGCTGATCAGCCTTCAAAGCGGTCTGCAGTCCCGGACATCGGTCGGCAAAAAACGGTGGCTCGAATGTGGTTATCTTAGCGCCCGAAAAGTCGACCTTTACGAAGCTGGCCTGGAACGGCGATATCCCACTCAGATTCGCGTCGCGCAAGGACGATTGGTTCATGCGAACGTATGCGACGCGCGTTGCCTCCAGGTTGGTGTCGGTCATTCCCGCGGCGAGATATGCCTGAACGAGATTGGATCCTTCGAGATTTGCGTGATCCAATGCCATTGATTGCGGGGGATCACCGGTCATCATCGACCTGTAGAGGTAAGCCTGGGATAAGTCGGCATATTCAAGATCGCAGTCGCGCACAAAGGCACAGCGGCCACGAAAGCCCGTCAATTTGGAGGCTCGCATTGTGCTCTCTGTAATCGAAATGCTTTCGCCTGATGCCCGAGACAGGTCCGCTCCATCGAGCTGACAGGAATGAATAGAGGCACCGTCCAACACAGCACCGATTAGGTTCGCGTTGGACAAGCTTACGGACAGAAGCCGCGCCTTGGTCAAGTCTGCCTGCTCAAGCTCCGCACTTGAAAGATTTGACAGGTGAACATCAGCGAAGGGAGCGCTCAGAGCCCTCGCCGCAATGCGGCCGCTCACCTTTGAGAGTCTCAGATACGGAAGATGAGCGCCTTCTAGGGTGAGACCGTCGACCGAGGTGGGACGCAAGATCGATAAACAGTCCCCCTTTGACTGGAAGAACGAGCAAGCCGCCAGGTGCGCTTTCGTGATCGTGACTTGGCTCAGCTTGGCAAAGCGGAAGGAAGCGGAAGGAAGGAAGCATTCATTGATGGTCGAACCCTGTAATTCCGCGCCATCAAATACAGCATCACTCGCGTCGCACTGGTAAATGAGAAGTCCGCTTAGCATCGCGTTGTCAAAGCGTGTCCTTTTCATGCTGCAACCGTGAAACAGACTTCCGGTTGCATCAATTACACTGCGCAGACTGGCATCATCGAAATTGCAGACCTGCGCTGCAATCGCGTGCATATACGCAAAATCGAGCTTGGCCCCGCGGAAACTTGCCCTCTCTAGCCCTGGGCAGATAAGGTTTGCCCCAGAAAGGTCTGCCCGATCCAACTTTGCTCCGTAGAGCTGCGCACGATTGAGGGTACAGCGTCGCAACGGGAAATCTGACAGGTCGTGACCGTTAAAGTTCTCGGAGGATAGCTGCAAACCAATTCCAGTCATTCTGATCGCCTCCTCGGTTCGCCTCCCGACAGCGGCCACTGCGCGCAGCCGATCGGCAGCTCGGCTCCAGTACCGAACAAACTCGCCATCTGATGAAAGTTTGTTTTTCGACTCTGACCAGTGCTCTGCCCCTTCATTCGCGGTGCACTCGCTATCAGCGCCGATTGTTTGCGACATGTCGACGATTCCGTATTGCCCGGATTAGGGGGGGCCTGTTATTGACCTCTTTTTTGGTAGTCCTTGGAGTTACGCTATGCGATTTGTGGCGAACTCGTCGGCGAAATGGCGACAAGATGCGTCGGTGAGACACCTATTGTGTCGGTGGCCTCCGCAGCCGGCACGCTTGAGCACGTCAGCCGAATTCTCGTCTTGCGTCCCCACTGCCGCTCGCTGCCATTGTTTACCGAGACCGGCTAACGCTGGCAGCGCAACGGTCGTTTGACAGTGCCGATATGTCCAGAAGTTGCGATTTGGCTCGTCAGCTCTTATAGGCAAATCCACATCGCTCTCCATCAAACCGAATGCGAAGAATTCAAGGTCTTGCTTCTTTTTCAGAAATGGACCCACGGCTTGCCGGCTGAAACGTGACCATTCACAGCGCTGCTCTCAGCCTTTCCTCGGCATTACATCAATTTGATAGCAATGACCGTGCCAGCCGCATCAGTCGTATTAATGGCTGAGTAGGCGTCATGAAATCGATATTGACGCCGAATGTTTTGAACCTGACAAACACGGTCTCATTGTCAGAGACCGCACCATCATCGCAAGGCTATCGTGAAAGCGACAATTCCGAGCTCGTTTGCCGGAGAGCAAGAGCCGCGAATCCTTGCGGGCACCCATCGATGACTTGCAATGCAACACTTGCGGATCGCCGACCTCACGGTTAGCGAGTGTTCGAACTCGGCTAGTCCTGCTCCGCGCGCCCGCCGGTCCATCTAAATGGGAGCCCGGGCCACAGCTGTCCTCGTCGAGCGATGATCGAGCGCGCAATCGTCACCAAATCGGCGCGCAAGGCGAATGCCCGTAGAGGATCGAATTCGAAGGCATTCACGCGATGCCTTCTTCGAGGATCGTAGATAACTGACCTATCTCTTGCTCGCGCACAAGACGCGGCATGGCGGCGATAAGGCTCTTGGTATATTCAGACAGTGGATTACGAAATATCTCTTCAGTGGGGCCACTATCGACGATTCTCCCCCGGCGCATAACTATGACGCGATCGCTGATATGACGAACAACACTAAGATCATGCGAGATAAAGAGATAACTTATGCCGAGGTGGTCGGCGCTCCAGAATTCATCAACAAGCCAGCTGCTTCTCAGGAAGGAGTTCTGATGCCCATTCGCGATCGGAACGTTTGGACTCGCGAGCGAGCGAGCAAGGATCGATAGAGGATCTTTACAGGTCGAAACCACGCAAACGCAATAGTTGAGTATTTCAATCTACTATCGTCTGTTGGCATCCCTTCTATTGCGACGTCTATCTGTCCATCGCTTAGCCCAAATGGTCTCTGATCAGGCTCGGCGCCGGCTCAAAGCGAGGAACATGAATTGATGCGCTCGAGAACACACGACAGATTTGGCCGACCGCACCCCCGGCGTTCTGACCTAAGCCATCACCGTCCTGCCATTAGCAACAGGAGTGCAACCCGCGAGCGCCAAGAGCCGCTTCCTTCGGCCATCCCGGCTTTGGATCAACCCAGGAAGACTGATGCTTGTCAAATTTTCATGCGTCGGTGCCTGGTATCTATCGCTACTTTGACCGGAAACGCGCCGGGCTCGGAGGAAGGAGGGGCCGATACGACCGACCGCGAGATTGCCCTAGGTCTTTTTGTTCAGCTGCGCCTGCAGGTCACACCAACGGCTTGCGCGGCGAGATGTTTATAAGGCGCGACTAACGTTGTGGTGCATTGTGTGGCGCATCGGCTGCAAGCGTCAACGCCCCATTTTTCTTTTCCGAACTGAGGCGCCCGAGCGCCAGTCCTTGCCGCCACGTTCTTTATACACCCGAATCGTTTGTGGCCCCAGCCACGTCTGGTTGGCAGTTCAACGTCTCGCGGCCGCACAGCCTGTTAACGTTGCGAGTTAAGCCACTAACCGTGTGTTGCGGATGCCTGGATCGGAGCCGCACGCCCGGCTCTTGTTTTACGGCCAGCGCCCCGCGTACCGACGCAAGGCCCCGCATCAGCGGTCCCGACAGAGGACAATGAGCTTCAGCCATCCCAGCCCGGACACGAGCCCGACGGCTGCGGCCAGACTAAGCTGTTCGGACCACAGCTAGCATCTTGACGAGCATTTAAAGGAGCTCCACTGGGAGCCGATGCAAGCTGGCCCAGGCATACTTCTCCACGCCGCTCAAGCCCACCGATAGCCGCGCTTCCGCCGCGCTGCTTCTGCCGGACCTTCACACGGCGCTGCCGTGGAGCGGATACCGACGATGGCCCCATCTCCAAACTCCGCTCTGCAATGAACAACAGGCTCGCTGGCATAGTCGGAAGGGCCCCGAATTTTCTTCAATGAGGCTGGTCAGGTGTTCGACAGCTAACCCTTCTAGCATGGCAAGACTTTGTCCGGACAGGAGGCCGACTTGATGGCCCAAACTCTGGAACAGAAGAATGACTTGGATCCCCGGTCAGTCCGGCCCGCACGCCCTCAACACACCGATCCGCTCGAGAACAGCCTCGGTGTGTTTTATCGACATTGCGCGGGTCGCGGTTTCTGATCCTTATCGGATCAACTTCGTACGAATGATATTGACAAGGCTACCAAAGGGAGAAGGGCATGGACCCATTTGAGGACGTCAACCGATCCGAGGCTCGGATGCATCACCTCGAGCCGCGACAGGAAGAGACAGCGCAAGCAGACTTTGAGCAGCGGCTTAAAGAGTCTCAGCCAATCCTCGCAGCATCGGCTTCACCCGTGGCTGGATCGAACCGGACGGTAACGGATGGTAACAAGAGAGCGCAAGCTATACTGGAGAATGAACGGTGCACGGCTCCATCCTTTGTCAGAACGCGCGCTCAACTTGCCGCAACGCTGACGTGCGCGAACATTGCGGAACTCAGAAGAGAAATCGAACTCGCTGCGCAAAGATCAGCAAAATGGTCACGAGTGAGTGGATCGTCAGTCGACCGCGTCGATATTGGCCGCGTTTACGACGACGTGATGGTATCATCATACCTGGAGCTGCAGCGCTTTCAAAACCACGCCAGTCATTGCAAACCACATGCGTTGGACCGTCTAAGCGCGATGGCCCATTTGCGTTCCATGGCGGCTTTGCGTTACGACGCCGCCCCTTGGAATATCTGGGGAGGCCAACGACTTGATCTGGGTCGCGCAGCGGCAGAGCACGTGAGGGGCGATACCAGTTGTTCGCCTTTTGTGTCGCTGTCAGAGGAGGCCTCACAACTGCTCCTTTCGCCGGACGATGACAACGAGTATGGCGCCAAAGTCATCGCGGAAAACGCGAATGAGTTGCACACCTACACGGTGCCGAGGGTCACAACTTGGACGGCGGAAGAGATCGTCAGTATTCTCGAGGACGGACTGAGAATGATGAACCCGCTCTGGCATGGATGAGTGATACCCCGACTGAGAGCGTGAGGTACTATTTCTGGGCGGAAACTTGGACGACTATCGGACCGCTAGCGCATCTAATCCATATAGAAAGTCAGGAACAAAAGGCTGAGGTACGGGCTACGGAAAGGGTGATTTGCCTTTTCCGGCGCTCGGAAACATCGAACGCAGCGTTTCGCGCTACCAATAATACTCCGGTCCAACTGGCCAGCGCGGGCGACCGGCCGCGTTCCGCGCTTGGAATGAGAGTTTCAGCCCAAACCTGTATGGTCTCTAAAGTTCGCCCACTTATCCTCGGGTTGGAAGGGCCCGTGCCGATCATTATTCACTTTAGCTTTCCGTCTGGCCAGGTCAGGTTTTGCGAAGCTAACATGAGTAGCGATAGAACGAGGTAGTCATGCCCGCCGACCGCAGCATGGATCGATACAACGAAATCAGCCCAACCGACGGCCGCGCTCTTCTCTTCCGTTGGCCGCAATTTGGCTGAACGAGGTGCTCGTCGGCACCTCGGGCGGATGCTCAAGCTTTCGAAACCACGGATCGTTTGCTCAGAGAGCTTAGATCTGCGCCCGAACGCAGTTTACGAGCGGTGAGCAAACCCATAGCAGCCAGCCCAGATGATCTTAAGCGGGATCGTTCATTCACCTTGTGGCTGCATTCGGCAGTACTGAGATTTCAGGTGAAAGGATCCCAAAAAGAGGCGGATGAAAGATAAGAGCGCACCCGGGCCTAAGGTCGTCATCATTGCGGGCCCGCGGCTGGAGCGACTTGGGAATAATGTTCTTACGATAACCGCAGCCGTGAGGACGTCCTTCGAACTCATCTGAAGCGTTCAACTGAGAGCCTTGGGTCCGCCCATAAGACGACTACCTGAACCGCCGACCTTCCAATCCCTGAGATGGAATGGAGATCGGCGGCCCTCATGAGTTACCTGAGCAGCAAGTTCGTACAACTTGATCCTCGTCCGACGAAACGACCGTCAGAAACACTCTGATCTTTCCTGACGATCGAAAGGATTGGTATCCGTGCGAAGGTGTCCGCACGAAAGGATTAAGTCTTCGAAGCGCCCCCTGCTCTGTGCTCTTCGTTACCAGATGAACTTTGCGCCATCCGGCAGTTCGCAGATGAATTCTCCCTGGTTCACGAGTTCGGTGGTCCCGACGACAAGTTTCGAGGCTCGCACCGTCAGCTTGCCTTCGCGGCTAAGGCTATGGCGGATGTACTCGGTCACGGCATGCCCGGAGCTGTCGACCGTTTGATGAGCATTGGCGAAGCTGATGCCGTTATGGACGGTCACCCTGAAGGCAGTGATGACCAGACCGGCTTGCGTCGCGGACGCAGGCTTGACACCCTCCGCTGTGGTACAGCGGCTCATGTCCAGTATGAGCTTTACATTCTTCCCCGCCTGGAGGGCACTGAGCACCTCAGTGTATTTCGGCGAGGGCTCATCGGCTCTCGCCGGCGCGCTCACGCTCGCGGCCGAAAGCAAGGACAATAGGATCGGTAGTGCTCGGCCAGTAAACTTCATATGCTCTTCTCCCTCGATAAGTACCGCAGATTGCGCTTTTAAGGACGTCGTGCTCGCAAGCCGTTTGTCTGCTTCCAGACACACGCGCGCTCGCGCCGGTACAAAAGCAGCCTGTCGCAACGAGGCGCAAGTCGCCGTGATGGCTATTCCGACATCACAACCTCGTAGGTCAGGTTTGCTGGAGTGACTTAGCTTCGCGCGCCGACTTGAACGATTTGATGCAGCGTCTCCTCCGCTTGGAAACCACAAAACGGCAGCCGGTTGCGCTTGTCCGTCGCAGTCCTAACGGGCGAGAGAATGCTGTTCTCACATCTGCATAAGGAGACGATCCAGGAAAGAAATTCGACCAGCCGCAAGCGCCAGTTCGTCCGCCTTGCTGTGCACCGTCTCCCTAGATGACGCGTCCGCAATGAGGTGGTGGAGCGAACCTGACGCGGCGGTCCGAAAAAGCTCAATCAGGGGACCCGATCTCGGCCTGATCGAACACCAATGTCGGAAGGCACAAGGTAGCACCCTATTATGATCCGTCGCTTCGCGCGGCTTCCGTCCAGCTGACCGTTCGCGTCGTTGACGGAATCTATTCGACTCATTCCAAAGCTATTCGCTACCTGGATGCGTTCCATCAAAACAATCGATTTTGTCGATCGCGCCTAAAGCCCCATAATCTCTCGTGATGTATGGAGGCAGCATTCAAGAATGTCCCTTGGCAATCGATTCCTTCTTCAGTCCCTTTCCGGTCAAATCGGCTTGCGCGCTCCGGCGTCTGCATCCCAGAAGTTAGCTGTCCCTGTGCGTCACATAGAGGCATCTCGCCACCGTCTCCTTGCTAGATTGACACGCATGAGATCTCTGACGACCGTGAGGTCACGCCTTAAGGCCTAGCAAAGACGACTGCCTTCACACACTGTCATCGGCTTTGGCTCAAGCTACGCCTTATTGGACCGACGAAACGCTCATGACCCTGGCGAGAGGGCCGAGCGTTCCGCAGGTCGATAGTCTGGCTTCAGAGGTCGCCATCGTTTCAGAATGCTTGCGAGGTCGAGAGCACTGCTACGACCAGCGGTCAAAGCACTTGAATCTCACCTAGCGTCAGATTGTAGGATTTCCGACAGCCCCGCGACACAGAACCAGCTCGCGTGTACCCTTCCTGACAGGTAGCAAGAATTGCGAACGTCTCAAAAGCACAATGCTAAGCCGCTCCGTCCCTCACGCTGCTGGACTGCTCCTCTCCGGAACGCTGGCGGTCGCCATCTGGCCCTTACTGGGCGAGACCCGAACATTCTGGCGCCGTGCACCCCGAAAGACGAAATGGTGCTGGTGTAGTCACCTGGATCTATGCGCGATGACAACCACGAGGAGCTCGATTGGATCGTTCGCAGCTTCCGCTGGGCTGCGGCGGACGAGGGGACCTCGGGCGCGACGGAACTTCAGGGCGGTCGACGTCTTGCGTGCAAAGAGTCGGCTGCGAGAGGGTGTTCTTCAAACCGGGAGGGGCATTGATCGTTTCGTCGAGCATCTCAGCCTGTGAAGCCATTGGCCAGGTGCGTCGCGTGATGTGTCTTCGAATGCGGAAAGACTTGCATTGTCGTGACTTCACGACACGACAGGCTCAACAGCCCAGCAAGACTGACCGCAGACCAAGACGAATTGGGGAAGTTTCCAAATGTCGGTTTCGCTCATCTGTTCAGTCACAAATCCGATCGTCTCCCGCGCTTTGGTTAAGATTGCGCGGCCTGGCGCTATTCGCACTGCAGGCGTTGGCTCAGTGCACGCAAGAACGGCTGTGATCGGCCTGCGAACGCGTCAGCGAGCTGCCGCGGTTCAAACAGAATCAGCTCTCTTGCTCGCATGAGCGGCATGTTGAGCGGCGCCGAGGTCGTAAGCAGCCCCGAGGGGTCCGTGGTCCATCTGACGACAATGGACCGGCAGAGACGGATCGACTGTCAACATGTTCCGCCCTCTCGTTTCGGGCTGTTCAAATTCACACCAATCCAGCCGCCTCTCAGTTCCATCGAGCCCATGGTCAATCGTGACGCGCTCAGGTCTTGACGTGGATGGACGAGAGGCGATGAAATGCGAATTCTCCTGGTTGATCATCATGCGGACTTTGCCCGCGCCGTGAAGGAAGCGCTCTTAAATTGCGGCTTCGCCGTCGACGTGACACGCACGCTGGATGAGGCGGCGGCCGCGCTCGATTGCGCGAACTACCACATGGTCCTGGTCGAAACGGATTTGCCCGATGGAGACGGATTGGACTGGCTGAAGCAGCTGCGGCGCGAGGGACGGTCAATGCCGGCGGTGATGATGAGCAGTCTCAATGATCTCGGACGGCGGATTGCAATTTTCAATGCGGGCGCGGATGATTTTCTGCCCAAGCCCGTGTCTATCGACGAACTCATTGCTCGCATGCGGGCCATTTTGCGACGGTCAACGCAGATGATGGCGCCGGTAGTGACATTCGGGAATCTGCATTTCGATCCGATCGCGCGACAGGTCTCGGTCGGTGGTCGAATACTGAGAATTGCGCGCCGCGAAGTGTGCATTCTTGAACATCTGCTCAACCGCGCCGGCCGTACCGTGCCGCGCGCATCGCTCGAAGATAGCTTGTATGCATTTGACGACGAGGTCTCGACCAATGCGCTGGAAGTCGGGATTTATCGCTTACGCACGCATTTGAGCCAGGCCGGTGCAACGCTAAGGATCAAGACCGCGCGCGGTGTCGGTTACACTCTTGAACTCATTGGCGCAGCATCGGCTGCCTAAGCCGATCCAACTTGAAAGCTACACTCCCTTGAACGTCATTAACAATGCCGCCGGCGCTGATGAGCCGTCGATGGTCGCCAGCGGGTTGCAGTGTGCCGCTTTTCCCCGCCTCTGCTACGTGCTGTGCGCAGTCGCTCTGCTATTTCCGCTTGCAGTCACAGCTCAGACAAAGCGGGATGGCAAGGGAGAACCGCCACGCGCGGCGCCAGGCAGCACCACCGGCACGCTCAACCTAACCTCCTCACAGGGTAAAACAGTTCATCTGACCGGACCGGCTGCGAGCATTTTTATAGCCGACCCGGCGATTGCGGATTATCAGGCGCCATCGAACACCACGATTTTCGTGTTTGGCAAAAAGGCCGGACGGACGAGCCTGTTTGCCCTGAACGACAACGGAGAGGCTCTCGCCGAGCTGCGTGTTGTCGTTACCCAACCGATCGAGGATCTGCGGGCCGCGCTTAAGGCCGAGGTCGGCGACTATCCAATTCAGGTCAGCTATACCCCGCGCGGCGCGATCCTTAGCGGTACGGCGCCTAGTGCCGATGTCGTCGAGACCGCCAGGAAGGTCACCGAGCAGTTTCTTGGTGCGGGCGCGCTGGTTGTCAACAAGATCCAGGTCGCCGGCTCATTGCAAGTGAATCTCAGCGTACGGGTGGCAGAAGTCTCCCGCAGCGCCGTCAAGGATCTCAACATCAACTTCACGGCCTCGAGCCCAAACGGCGCTTTCCTTGTGACCGGCAAAGGGGGCGGGTCCGGCGCGGCCGGCGGCGGCGGCACGATCGGGATTGGGTTTAGCGCCGGCAATACCAACCTGAGCGCTGTTCTCGACGCTCTCGCGAGCGAGCACCTCGCCTCAATCCTGGCTGAGCCGAATCTAACGGCCATGTCCGGCGAAGCCGCAAGCTTCCTCGCCGGCGGCGAATTCCCCATTCCGGTGATGCAGGACAACCGGCAGGTGTCCGTCCAATTTCGCCAGTTCGGCGTGAGCCTCGAGTTCGTTCCGACGGTTCTCAACAATAATCAGATCATTGTCCGTGTGAAGCCCGAAGTCAGCGAATTGTCGAGCGAAGGCGAGGTCAAAATCAATGGCATGGCGGTCCCTGCCCTCTCGACTCGGCGGGCCAGCACCGTGGTCGAGCTCGCCAGCGGTCAGAGCTTTGCAATCGGCGGCCTCATCAGGCGCAACTTCAACACTGATATCGGCGAGTTTCCCTGGCTCGGCGATGTGCCGATCCTGGGCGCGCTTTTTCGCTCCTCATCGTTTCAAAAACGTGAAACCGAGCTGGTCATTATTGTCACGCCCTACATCGTACGGCCCGCATCGAACCCGAACAAGATGAGTGCGCCAAGCGACCGCATCGCACCGCCCTCAGATGCGGGGCGGATTTTGACAAACACGGTGGCCCGGCCGCCGCGAGATCGCGATGCGCCTCGCGCCAGCACACCAGGATTGACCGGCAGCGCCGGCTTTATTATCGAATGAGGATCGCCAAATGACTTTGCGACATCTGTGCTACCCGATCGTTATTGGAGCAACATTGGGGGGCTGCGCAAATACTGCCTCGATCCAGCCCGCGCCGGCTGACCAAGAGATCCGGGTCGAGCAGAAGAGTAGCGTGCTGTTCCTGCAGAGCCTTCGTGGCCCCGAACGGCATCGGCTGCGAAGCTTTATTGCAGCGACCAGTCGCGGCCGGCGAGATGCCCTCCATGTGCGTGTCATCGGCCCACCCAGACTCATTGCACAGGTGGCCCACGAGGCTCGCGCCATGGGCGTTGCCACCTACAACATCCACCTGTCCGCTTCTCGTGTGGATTTGCCGGCTCGTTCCGGGGGGAGGATTGAAGCGATCACTTTCGAAGCCCATCCTCCGGTCTGCCCCTCGCTCTCCATCGTCGCTCCTACAGTGAACGACAATTCGTTCAATCCAACCCTTGGCTGCTCAGTCCGGAATAACCTTGCGGTTATGGTCAATGAACCTGGCGACTTGTTAGGCAATGGCGCTGTCATGCCGACCAGTGGTGATCGTGCAGTGCTTCCCTTCACCGCACTTGGGGCCACGTCGGCGGGCAACAGGAGCAATTTGGAGAATGAAACGCATAGCAGGGTTGCGCCAGAAATCCAATAAGCGGCTCGTAAGACCCGAGCAGCATGAACATCGGTTGGCCATTCTTGTCCATATCAGTCTTGGAATCGGCCGACGAGCCTCCTGGAATCCAATCTTTGCCCGGTCCTTTTCTTGGGATCGTGCAGCTTGCCGATCAGGTTCTGGGACAGTTGGGTCGTTGACCAGAGATTTGAGCGCATCGCTGTTTTGCGCGACGCTAAACTAGGCCGGCGGCAAAGACTGCCTTTGCAACCCTCTCGAAACACTCCATCGGAACGGCCTTGCCCATCGCACCCTTCCGGATCAGCTGACGCGCCAACACATGATCCTCGACAATGCTCAGACGTTGGGCGCGCGCCTCCGCCAGTAACTGTGAAGCCGTTTCGCCCTCGCCGCGGCACACCAGTACCGGGACGCCGGTCTCGCCCCGAACGTAGCGCAGTCCAATCAATGTCGCTCGCCCCGTCAGTATCACTGTCGCCCGATGAATGCCGAGCGGAGACTCGTTCGCCGACTCCCGGCGGAGCCTGCGGTGTTCACCCTTGATCTGCGGATTACCATCCTGTTCCTTGGACTCGCGCTTGGCTTCGCTCTGCGTCATGCGCATGTCGCGCAAGAACAACCAACGCTGAATGAGCAGATCGGCCAAGCCGCCAATCAGAAGAGCGCCGGCAGCAATCGCGATCAGCACTTTGAGCTCTTTAAAGACAAAACCAAAGCAGCTCAAATCGCACACGGGCAAGTATACCAGTGCCCTCCAACTTGCGAGCACAGTGAAAACGAACGTAGCGCCAAGAACCAAAACTTTGACGATAGACTTTCCAAGCTCGACAACCGACCGCTGGGAGACAATCCGCTTCAGCCCTTTGACGGGGTCCAATTTCTCAAAGCTGGGTTTAAGCGGCTCAACCGAAATCGTCAGCCCGCCGCCGGCCAAGACACCGGCCACAATCGCCGCAGCAACCGCCGCACCTAGGATGGGAGCCGCGGCTGTTATAGAAAGGTCCATCAATCCGACCAACGCCTGCCGGGCCGCACTGTTGAAGGGCTGTTCCTGCAGCTTGTCGGTGAACCGCACGGCTTCGCGCCATCCGTCTTCGATCGGGCCCGCCCTGAAGCACAGGCAGCCGAAACCAGCGCAAAGGCTTGCCGCGGTAACAAAGTCGGCGCTCCGCGGGCTCTGCCCTTTCTTCCGCGCGTCCCTCAGCTTCTTGTGACTTGGTGGAAGGTTTTTCTCTTCGCTCGTGTCGTTCATTTCAAGAACTTCTCGAGCCACTCCAGCACGCCGTTGAACCGAATGATCTCTGCTCCCATATATTCGATCAGGAAGACGGCGTAGCTGGCCATAATGATGCCAAAGGCGGCATTCTTGATGGTCGAAGAGAGATCGTTCAGCTTGACTTGCGGCGCAAAGCGCCCGAGCAGCATGAGGGATACGTCGATCAGAAGCAGCAGAGCCAGCACGGGCCCGGCGACCACGAGGGTCGTATGCATGATATGGTCGAGAAGCCCGATAAACTCCATTGCCCCGTGGTGGGTCAGGGGCGGTAGCAGCCGATATACGGGCCAGATCAGATAACTTCCATAGAGGCATCTGACCATGGTCTGCAGACCTCCTGATACAACGAAGATCGTAACCGCGGCAGTCCCGAGAAAGAGCCCCATCGGGGCGGCTTGACTGCGTGTGGCAGGATCGTCCACCTGGTTGGAGATGCCGCGCTGGGTATCAATGATGTCACCAACGGCCTGGATGCTCCAGAGTGGTATACTAAGCAGAAAACCGAACAGCAGGCCGATAAATATCTCCTTCAAGCCGAGGAGCGAGACCGCAACCATACGGGTACCCGGATCTAGTGTCTGCAAGCCGTTCCTGATCTGCATCAAGCAAGGCAATCCAATCACAACCGTCGCGCTTGCGCGGATAATCCCGCTAATGTGCGGTCGCGTGAATACCGGAAGAACCAGCATAATGCCGAGGGCCCGGGCCCCACCAAGTCCGGCCGCAACGACGAACTCGACAGCAGTCTGAATCAGAGTTTGCGTCTCGGTAGGTGACAAGGCATCCATTTGAGCTCAGCTCGGCGTTCCTTCAGCCAATGCAACCGTCGCACTCACGTCGCCATGATGTGAGACGTCAAGAACTCTGCAGATCTCGTGTCCGAGCGGTTGCAGAGCGACAGGTCTCCCACAAGGCAGATGACTTCGGCTTCAACCATCCATATGACTACAGCCATCCGGCGCAGAGGTATGACCATTCGATGAGAGCACCGGCGAAAGCCGCTGCGCGCCTACAAGCCACGCTTCTTCCGCTCTCACCGGCCGCAGCGCGGTTTGGAGATCTGAGGGCCTCAAAGCTTCCATCAATTTCGCAGTCTATGGAGATCGGCTCGAGCGGCACCTTCATTCGCAGGCTCATTCACCAGAACGCCAGAATCGTGGGGCCGCTTGCAATCAAAGCAGTTCGCCCGTTCACTGCGTCGACAACTCGCCAGGCAATGCATCGAGGACCAGGTCTCAGCAGGTAATTCCGTCACGTCGTAAGCAAAACCCAAATCGAATGGATAGAACTTCCAAATAGGGTCATTCTTCCTCCGAATAAGGCAGGCTCACGGAGCCGAACAGGACAGTTCGGATACCTATCCGTCGCATGCTAGTGAGGCGAGCTTTCGATAAGCTGACGAACTCGCCCTTTTGTGGTTCACGATCAAGGCCGACAAACGCGCGCTATAGCTAAAACTCAGACAGCCGTGCGTTCCGCGCTCTAATACCTCGCTGTGAGCGCGGGGAACTCAGTGAAGATCTGCTGGGCTTGCTCGATCAGCGGCGCGCTCAGCACCGGAGCAAACAGAACGAGCACGGCGACGACGACGAGGAGCTTCACGGTAAGCGGCAAGGTTTGATCCTGGAGCTGGGTTGCTGCCTGCACGATGCCGATACCCAATCCCGCCACGAGGGCTGCCAGGAGCGGCGGTAGAACCCAGATCATGAACAGGACCAGTGATCGGCTCAGGTGGGTGAGGATGCTGGCCTCGTGCATCTCAACTCCCCGCAGATGCGTAGCTTAAGACCAATCCGTGCATGAGCCGTGACCAGCCGTCGATTGTGACGAACAGAAAAAGCTTGAAAGGAACGGATATCATTGTTGGTGACACCATTGACATGCCCATGGCCATCAGAATTGTCGTCACAATCAGGTCAATTGTGATGAACGGAAGATAGAGAAGGAAACCGATTTCAAACGCGCGCTTAAGCTCCGAGATCAAAAAGGACGGCACGAGGATCGCAAAATCATCGGCTGTTGCGTTGCCGCGCATCTCCGCCGACCAGATATGTTCCGTCGACGACAGGAAGAACGTGCGCTGCTCCTCAGTGGTGAACTTCTTGAGATGGGCGCGCAGCGGCTCGCTGCCCTCCTTGGCGGCGGTCAACCAGTCGTCGGCGGTTTGGTAACGAAGTTGCATATCGGTCACGCGGTTGTATGTTTGCTCGAATACCGGGGCGTCTATGAACACGGTGAGGATCAATGCAGCGCCATACAGAACGATGTTCGGTGGTATGGACTGAGTGCCGAGCGCGTTGCGGATCAGGAAGAGAACAACGGAAACCTTGATGAACGCCGTCGTTGTGACGACTGCGAACGTCAACAGGCCAAGGCCGACGGTCGTCGCAACAAGCGCAAGGATGCTCGGTTGAATGTCAACCATTGACCGCCAACCTGCTACGTAACCGGATGCCCAACGCTTCACCGACACGTACGATGTCGCCGCGGCCGATCAATTGACCGTTGGCGACAATGTCGACCGGACCGTCCAGCTGCCGGCCAAGCTCGAACACGTGCCCCTCGCTGATGCTTCTCAACGTACCCAGCGGGATGGGCCAGCGGCCGCATTCGAACACAAGCGTGATCTCAACACTGTCGATGTCGGCTTCCGAGGGCGGGATTGCTTGCTCCGCTTGGGGTCGTATCGTCATATTTGCATACCTTAGAGGATGGGACTGCAGGCGGAATGGTCCGCGAAGGATAAGTCTGTCGGCCGCGACCTGCGCCGGCGCCCACAACTTGTCCGCAGCGAGGATGAGCTGGCCATGGGCAAATGGAATGACGTCGGGCAGCAGTGCGTCGCCGGCCTGTGCTTGACGAAGAAGCCTGACGGGCGCCCGCAGCGAGCCGATCTCTCTCGCAATCACGACCGGCAATTCCGAAGAAATCTTGCCTAAGTCTCGCGGTAATTGGCCGATCAACTCGCCTAACACACGAAACGCAGACGGAACCAGACCGTCAAGTGGCGCGAACAAGAACAGGCGGGCCTTGGCTGCCAGCGGTCCGAAAGTAACGTCGAACTCCAAATAGGGGTCTTTGGCCGTCGCGTCTTCGATGCGGATCAGCTGCAAATTCCGCGCGAGCATGATCTCTAATCGAGCGAGCCAAGGTTCCAGAGCAAGTTCTAGAAGCAGCGAGCGGGTTGGGTCGGAAGGTAAAGTAAGGCCATACTGGACCATTGAAATCAGCGCCTCGACGAGAAGGCGGGGCAAGGACAAGACAGCGGTCTCGCCTCCGGCGCAAAATACGCAGTCGAGCATCGACATGGCATATGGCTCGGCCTGCCAAACAAGCCGGCTTATACGGATCGATAGCGGCTTATCGCGAAGGCGGCTCTGCAGAACCGTGCGTGGTGCGGCGACCTCGTTGAGCCACGAGACCACGCCATGCGACAACTTTACCGCTGGCTGAAATAATGCGGGTTCACCCACGGCATTTACCGACAGGTTCCACGGCAGCTCGCGACGTCATAAGAGAACAAGCCATCAGTTCGAGCCACCGACCGCTTGGCTGCGCGAACCACCCTGATATCGGAGCAAAACCTCGTCGTCGGCATCGATTTCGGCTGCACACTCCGAACGGACAGCGGTGGTGCGCTGGACATCGCCCTCAATCTCCTCCCATTTCTGGCTCGCCGCCGAACGCTTGGCCCATATGGTCCGCGCCTCATTCACTGACCGCTGAGCCTGGTCATGCGCGACGCGCGCCTGCTCACGCGCCTGGCGTGCCGATTCGATCTGTGCTGCCAGTCGCCCAAGGACGAGTTGACAGCGACGATCGAGCTCGGTCACGGACATCGTCTTGAGCGACGCCAGCTCCTGATAAAGTTCAGCTTCGACCTTGGCGCGACGATTCTCCGCGCCTTCAAGATTCTCAGACGCTCGCTGCAGCGCTTCGACCGCAATTCGGCGCCTGGCTTCCATGTTGGATAATTCACGAAGCGCGCTTCGCTCTCTCATGTCTTTCACCAGCCGCAATTTCGACGCTTGCACGAGATTTAGGCCGTCAGACGCGACATCCATGAAACGGTCTCCTCAAAGCTAGACGGCTCGTCCTGTCCTTGGCGCAAGAATGCGCGCAGTTCCTCGATCGAATCGATTGCCCGATCGGTCAGTGGATCGCTGCCCGACTTGTATTCACCGACCTTGATCAGGAACTCAGCCTCATTGTAGCGCGAGAGCAGATCGCGGAAGACGGATGCCGCCTTGCGATGTGGACCAGAGACGACCGCATCCATGACACGACTTCGGCTCGACAGCACATCGATGGCGGGAAAATGCTCTCGCGAGGCCAGCGCGCGCGAAAGCATGATATGACCATCGAGAATGCCGCGCGACTCTTCGGCGATCGGATCGCCCGTGCCGTCACCTTCGACCAGCACGGTATAGAATGCCGTGATCGAGCCCCGCTCGCCCATACCGGCACGCTCCAACAGACCAGGCAGCAGCGCAAAGACGGAAGGAGGAAAGCCGCGCCGGGTAGGAGGTTCTCCTGCGGCAAGGCCGATTTCGCGCATCGCACGGCTAAAGCGCGTCAGCGAATCCATCATCAGAACGACCTGCAGCCCTTGATCACGAAAATACTCGGCGAGTGCGGTCGCCATATGAGCGCATTGCGCCCGCTCCATTGCCGATCGATCGGATGTCTCAACGACAACGATCGTGCGAGCGAGGGCATCTCCAATATGACGTTCGATGAATTCGCGTACCTCGCGTCCACGCTCTCCTATGAGCGCAACCACGGTGATATCTGCGGCCGCGCCTTTTACGATTTGCGACATCAGCGTCGACTTACCGCAACCGGCATCTCCATAGATTCCGATCCGCTGCCCTTCGCCACACGTCAGAAGTCCATCCAGCACGCGAACGCCGAGCGGAAACGTCTGCTCGATGCCACGCCGCCTCATCGGGTTGGGCGCCTTGCCGCGGAGCGGACGCGTGTGGATCGTCTTTATCGGCCCCTTGCCATCGAGTGGACGGCCGAAGCTATCGATTACGCGGCCGAGCAGGTCGGGCCCGACTGACACCTCCTGCATGCGCCCGGTCGGGAGCACTTCCGCGCGGTGGGACAAGCCTACCAGATCGCCAATGGGCGTCAGCAATACCCCGTCCGGCAGCAAACCGATGACTTCCGCTTGAAGTGACCATCCGGAAGCGTGATCCTGCAACAGGCAAAGTTCTCCAACACGGGCCCCCGGCAACACGGCATGGAGCAAGGTGCCGATCGCACGCGTGATCCGTCCCCGCACGGCACGCGTATCGACATCCTTTGCTGCGAATCTTAGAGATGCTATCGCCGCATGCACATCTCCTTCTCCGGCCGATTGATCATGGCCTGATCGTTGCGTCGTCACGGATCGCTTTCCTGAGAAGATGGATTAAGGCTGAGACGCAATGTGCGGAGCTGCGCGGCAAGTCCTAAATCGACACTGCCGAACTCACTCCACAGGACGCACTGGTCAGGCCCCACGGCCGGGTCCGGATCAATTCTGACTTTCGGCCGACTATCCGTTCCGTCGAACGCCACGAATTCACGCCTTAGTGCATCAGCATTCACAGGAGACACGTGAAGGCATACTTCTGCGCTGCCATACCTTTGCTCGATGGCGTGACGAACGGTCCTTACCAACATCTCACCCGGATCAAAGGAGCCCAACAAACCGGTCAATATCTCAATCACGAGCTGTGGCAACTCCTGTTGCAGAACGGCTTTTCGCCGGGCCACATCGGAAGCAGCTCGGGCGACCAGCTGTGCCATTTCGTCCGAGCCTGACCTAAGACCTTCGCAATGGCCGCGCTCCCGCTCCTGCTGATAGGCTCTCCTTGCCCAACTGCGAACCCTCCGCAGATATCGCTCGGCTAGCGCGAGCGTCTGCACCGCATCGTACCAGATACCAAGTTCCGCGCATGGTATCAGCGGACCAAGCGGCCGTATCCGCGGGCTATCTGGCAAGTCTGTTTCGTTGGCCGTCATGCCGCTGGCTCCTCCGTGGCCAAGTGGGCCACCACCAAAGACAGTAACTGACCCGCTGAATTGTGGTGTTCGGCTGTTGGGGATTCGGCGGTGGTCCCCACAGGTAAGCGGAAAAGAACGCGCACACGGTCAAGCTCTGATGCGTCCTTGAGCCAAGCACCAAGGCAGGCACATCCGTCATGTTCAATCTGGCTCGCGAGCTTCTGCGGATCGTCAATCGATGTGGTTGCGACGGCGATGGATGAGTGTCGGATTGCGAAAGCATGAGCTTCCGCACCAATATTTTCGATCAGAATCGCTACATCGTGCTTTGACACAAGCTTGAGCACCGAACGGGCATGCCAGATACTGCCGGCGAGCAGGGCCGCCCGACGCGGATCATGCCCGAGCAGAACGTCCCTACCCCAGTCGGTTCCGTTCGAGACCAGCTCACTGCCCATTAGCAATTCGACCAGTCTTTGCTGCAGTCTCGGAGTCTTCTGCAGCTGCAGCACTGTGGCGGCCGACAGGAGCTCATCAAGATGGCCGGCAAACCGGCCGGGATGAATCAAAGCGGCAAGCTCGCGCAGGCGATCGGGATGCGGGTTGAGTGAATGATTTGGGTCAGTGGATGCCATCGATACGGACCTGCTTGCCGCCTATTTCGAATCGGAGGACGGTTTTTTGCCGGCGGACTGGACCGCTCGCTTGCTGGCACCTCTGCCGAGATTTGTCACTTTGCGCCAGGATTGACGAAGCTGTCGCCCACGTGTGCTCAGCAGCACGTAAGATAGAATGCCCAACGCGGCGAGCGCACCTCCTGCACCGATCGCAATGTGAGTTGCGATGAATTTGGTTGGTGCGGCGGAAGCTGCCGCCGGCACAACGGAGACCTCATGCTGAGCTCGCTCAACCGGCACGAACACGACCGCCACCTTGTCGTACGATAGACCTTCGATGCTGTTGGCGACGAGCATCTTGATCTGCGGCAGCAAGGCTGAGAGCTTCGCGTTCGAGGCGTGTCGAATGAAAACCGACGCCGAGGACGGGGTTGCATCCTGTCGCAAAAGATCATTCTTCGGCAGAACGACATGAACACGGGCGGAGAGAACCCCATCGATATCGTTGATCGTGCGCGACAATTCTTCACTGAGAGCATAGACGTAGCGGGCTCGCTCCTCAACCGGAGAGGCAACGAGGCCCGCCCCCTTGAACACCTCACCAAGACTCTTGAAGGATTGGCGCGGCAAGCCATGGTCATTCAGCAGCTCGATTGAGTAGGCGAGCTGCCTTTCTTCCACCTGAATCGTGCTGGTCCCATCCTTACCGACCACACGGATGGCATCGACGCCCTTGCTCAGGAGCAGCCCAAGCATCTCGTTGGCTTCACGCTCCTGAACTTTGGTATACAGATCAGCTTTGCAACCGGCGAGGGTCAGCAAAAGCAGCAACAGGACGAGAGCATCAAGCCGCTTTCTTGCGGGCCGGCCATTACCGATCTTGTCTTTCGTCAAGACAGCCAACGGCCCGCTCAGCCCGCCGATAGAAGCTTATTCAGAGACGAACTGACAGCACCTGTCCCCTTGGAGATGAGCGAAACCTGGATGACGCCGCTGTAAACATCCCGCAGATTCGCCAGCGCCGAGTCGAAATGATCCGCACCCTCCGGTTTTCCCACTGGATGCACCTCCACTTGCTGCACACGCAAGACCGGTTGTGCGGCCGGCCCAAGCTGCAGACTCTTGGTAGGATTAGGCTCGCCGACGAGCGTCGGCGAAACTGCACCCGACGGAAATGGTTTGCCCTGGTGGATAGCAGAAATGCTCTGAAGGACGCGATCGCCTAGCGGGCTCGCCGGCGCTACTGCGCGCTGCACTTCCGGCAGCGATGGAGCTGGCGCGTGCTCGGTCACAGAAGAGACGACACCTTGGTTCGAGGCCACCTGCGCAAGACTCTCGCCAAACTGAGTGTGCGCCGGCGAACAGCCGTTAGAGGCACACTCTACGGAGTTGGCAGGGATCGACGTAACGCCAAACAACATGGAGGAAATCATTTCTGTCACGTGGTGAGATGAGCCGTTCGTTCACACGAATGGGCCGCACCTTAGAGAAGCAAGCTGACCAAAAACTGACGAGCATCTGTCATCTAATGATCACGGTTAGCTTCCAATTTGGGACGAAGCATCGGCTTCCAAATTTTGGGACAAATTCCGGTGCTTGTTCTCAAGTGTAAAAATAGCAGGAATGCTCATCCCATCCACAAGGCTGCACATCTTGAAGAAAGTTCTCTATGCTGGTGTTTTCATTTGCTTTGGCGTCGTCGAGGCGCTCGGCGCTCCCCTGGCGCTGCCATCGACGCCTTATAGTTACACAGTTCTGGATCAGGACCTCGCGGCCGCACTGCAGGAATTCGGCAACAACCTAAATATCAGAGTCAATATCAGCACCGGGGTGAAGGGTCGGATTCGGGGGCGAATGCCGGATCTACCACCGCGAGAGTTCCTCGAACGGCTGATTAATCTCTACAATCTTCAATGGTACTACGATGGGCTGGTGCTCTACGTATCCGATGCGCATGAGGCGCAAAGCCGCCTTTTGGTCTTGAGTCCAATCAGCTTTGATGCGTTCAAGGCGGCACTCGATGCGCTCGACATCTCCGACGAGCGTTACATCGTGAGACCCGTACCGGGAGATGGCCTCGTCTTCGCCTCTGGTCCACCCCGCTTTGTCGCGCTTGTGGAGCAAACAGTAAAAGGACTTGCGGCGGAGGCACAGGCACGGCGAAACCCGAGCGGTGCCGAAAAGCCGCCGCACGAGTCGGTTTTGATGCTGTTTCGCGGATCCTCCAGCGTGGTCATTCGCGAAGGACGACCGAATGACGCTCCTTCGCCGGAGGCACCACATCAAGACGGCGTGGTCCAAACACCCGATGCAGGTAAGAAATGACTTGATGACAACAGATGGCCTCGAAGAGATGCAATGCGTCTGCTTATGCCCTCTGTCAGCTTTTCGAAAGCTACTGCTGCCATTGTCAGAGCGCGGATGTGTAGATGGCCGATGCCGCAGGGTGGCGCAATATGCCAGCAGCATCGGTGAGCGTGCTTTTCCACTTTAGCGCCTCATGCGAGCTTTTGAACAACTCCACGAAGTCCGTCATGCAAACGAGCTTCGTCGCATAAGAATGAAAGCCACTCCGCTGTCCAAAAGGAGGAACAGGATGGACTTCAACGCGCTAAGCCGGGCGGACAACAGCCCAGCGTCCCACTCCTCCTCATCGCCCGCCGGTCCAAGGGAGTTTGAGCGTGAACTAATGGCATTGCATGAAATACCCGAATACAGCCAGGACCTAATTTGGCAGGAACTCGGAGGCAGATCATCGCGTGTCGAGCCATCATTGAGCGGCGGCGAGCGGTCCAATTCCCAACAGCCGATCGCTCAACACCGCGCGGACGCCTCCGATTTCGGCAACGACCTTGTTTGGCAAGATCTTGAGCCTTGGCTCATGCGGGCCGGGTCACCTCACGCTGGACCGTCTCAAGCTGGGCCCGCGTTGCACGCAGGGGTTGCTCCGCCGGAAATTGGAGATTTCGCCATGGCGAACGGTCGTCGCGCCAAGGACGACTGGGTCTTCACTGGCCAAACAGCTACGCCCGCTCAGATCGAAATGCTAAGAAGCCGCGATCTCATACCTACCAGGGGTGTCCGGACAACAACGTTCACCATCCTGGGTGTGCCTCACACGGCGGAATGGCGAGAAGAAGGTTTTATTCGTCTCATACCGTCGCTGGACCCTTCCCTTTGGCCTGTGGGTTCGAGCGAACACTCGCCAAGCGGCTAAGCATGATGACATGAAGAATGCCGAGTGCAGCTGAGCTTCGATCCGCTCGGGGCAATAGGGGCCGCACAATACCGTCGGACTCTTCGAGCATCTACGCAAGCGCCAACTGGTGGGGCGCAGGCGCGAGGTCGCTACGCGTGGGTGATTTCCACCATAAGATGCTGCGGAGACCTGCGACCTTGTTTCACGAATCATCGCACGTGACCATCCGCAGAGCGGCAGACTCGGCCTCTGTAATTTGAGCTAGTGGGCCCGGAGGCGAGCGATCGAGCATAACAAGCAAGGCAATTCCGATATCGAGAACCCATCACCGCCTCTCACACCATCATTGCGCGTCTCGTTGTGAAACCTCTGAGCGCCGTCAGCTTTTGGAAAGCTAATCGAACCTACCATGTGGCGTGAATATCTAGACGGCGATGTGCCTATAGATTGTAGCGGAACTGAGCGCTGGGGGCGCACTGAGCAATCGGAAGCAAGTGGTAGGAGCCATCGAAGCCCATCGACATTTCTTGCTCGTTGTTCGTCGCGATTCTCGGGCTGCGCCACATGACCGGCTTGTGGTGCGATCTCAAATCAGAGGACGTATAATGTCAGTCAACAACCTGTCACTAACCGCCAACTCGAGCTTGTCCGGGCTGGCCCCCGGACCCTCATCGGCGCGGGATCTTTCAAACTTCGAGGCGATGCTGGCTAGTTTCTCGTTGAAAGACGATGACCGTTCGACTGCACAGGATCCGCCGGCTGCAGACTCAGCCAAGCAGCTGACGGAGGAACTCACGCAGGAGGTGCGGAACATCCTCCCGCCGGAGATCAAGGCTGCACTGGACGCATGTCAGCAGGCCCCAGAGCCATCCTCCGCGGAGTCCTCCTCCGCTGCGAGCGCCCCGAAGATTGCAGAGGCACCCGTACAAAGCTCCAGGATCACGTGGAACAGCGGCACGCTGACTGATGCCGAGCTGCAGATTGTGTCGGTGCTGAACCGACACAAAGACAAATGCCCGCTGGATTGGAAATCTCTTGGAGATTTGGCCAACGATCCCTCCACACCGCCGGATCTAAAGGCGGCGATCGAGGCTCTGCAACAGGACCCAGAGCTCTTCTATGCGATAGGCTCGCAAGGTGACGGCCGCTGCGGCGGGAAGATCAAAGCAGGTGATCTCTCCGGCTTCTCCGATCACCACCCTCAGGTTTCTGCTTTCCAGGAGCAGCGGGCAAAGAGCTATACGCAAAACTACATCCCTTCCGACGGCACCCGGAATGGCGAGCCATCGGTGATGACCCAGACCGATGCATTGCGCGAGCTCTATCGGTATTCCGACAACCTGCCTAAGAACCTGAGCCTTGCGGATTTAAAGCGGATCGTCGACGGCGAAGCTAAGACCGGCAAATGCCCGCCACAGGTCCTCGCGGCCGCTCAATACTTCCTCGACCACCCGGATGAATGGAAGCACTTGTACGGAGGCTCGATAGACAAGGTCCACAAAGAGGACTTCCTGCAGGTTGCTTCATCATCGATGAATCTCACGCAAGCCGAGCTCGATACGCTCAATACGATCAGCAAGAACCAAGACGCTTTCTTCGGGAAGGGTGATCTGACCCGGGAAAAGCTGGCGAGCATGGTGGATGACAAGAGCCTCGCGCCCGAGGTGCGAAAGGCGGCCTCCCAGCTGCTCTCCGATCCTGTGTTGTTCGGGTTGATGAACAACGCGATTACGGGCTACAAAACCCACCATAAGTTCTTCGACTTCGGCGGCGGCCATACGGTCGATTCCGGCAACATCAGCAACACCGACTTCAACCAGTTCTTCAACAACATGTCGGGTGCGAACCGCACCGTTCACCAAGTGAAGACGCATGCCGTCCGAACGCCTGCCGAGCAGGACGCGGTCGCGGACATGACGATGGGAGTGGCAGACCAGCCCGACATCAAGTCTCCCAAAAAGAACGGTGGCGCCTTCATGCACGCACTTAATGACGTGCTCAAAGTTGGCTCTAAGGTATTCGACTGGGCCGCGACAGCAGTCGGTGTACTTGGCTTCATTCCAGGCTTGGGTGAATTGGCCGATCTGGCGTCAATGGTGCTCGAAGCCGAGGCGCAAGCTGCAAATCTTCTTCACACTGCCATCAGTGGCGGCAACATAAAGCAAGCGCTGGAAGAAGCCGGGCTGAGCCTTGCGGCACAGGCGGTGGGCTGCATCGCCGGACCTGAAGTCAAATTAGCAATGCGAGAAGGCTTGGTGAAGCAGGCAATTCAAGAAGCCGCGACGGCCGGCGTCAACCTGCCGGTTTCGGTGGCCCAGTCCTACGCGGAGGATTATCTGAATAACCTGAAGGCTCGCATCGAATCCGAGCGCTTGCAAGCTGCAGGCGCTAATGCCTAGGCGGAGCGACGCTATCTTCTCAGGATCACGCTGGAAACGCTAATCGAGCTTGCGCGGCCTCCGCGCGGTTGGGCCTCTCTGCCGAGCAGTAGGTCGCGCAAGCTCTACTAGCATACTTGAGACCGCCTCCGAATCCGAGGAACTTATTTCGGCTTCTTCACTGCGTACAAACTATGTTGGCCGCACTCGATCGTTCGAATCCGACCTCAACTCCAGTCTGCCGCTGTGAAGTTCACATCGACTGCATACGCCGCCTGTCAAGACCGCGATGCATTAACACTACGCGACAGACCGGCCGCAGCCGCGGAGCCTGCCGGTTGCGCAAGGATCGAGAGCACATTGGTCCAGAGCGGGTAGAAGTCCGAAGGGCTCTTTCTCGAGTGGCGGGCTTCTGCTCGGTCTCCCTGAAAGTAAGTCGCGATTGACGGATCTGCTATGGGCCCGCCAGGACCGAGAGACCGCTCTTGGCCGCTGAATCGGCCGTCAACACTCTGGCTTTCCGCCTCGCTCCGACCAGGTCAAGCTCCATGCCGCTTCGCCTGACTCCAAGCAAATTGTCGAAAGAGCTCGGAGGCATCGCAAGGGACGTGAGTTCGAGATTGCAGCACGTCGGCCTCAAAACGCTTTTGTTAGTGGTGGCTTTGATATTTCGCTATTGAAGCTTTCGAAACGATGAGCAACGTGCTCACCCGATCAAGCTCCACAAACGATTGTTTGTCTTAACCATCTGATCTCCAGCTTTCGCGGGCAACTTGTTCAAATACGGTCGGCTGGTGAAGACATATAATGATGATCGACCATCGGCTCATTACATTTTCTACGACTCGTCAGCTTGTCGAAAGCTAATACTTGCATAGTGGAGGGCGGAAACTGCCTCCATTGGCACGATCGAATTGACATAGGAGAACCCGATGCGCGTTACGAGCTCTAGCGTCGCTGGGCACGTTGATGCTGACCTCCATGCGGCTGGCGGCAAAAGCGGCGGCAAAAAAGGATCTCACAAGCCTGGCGAGCGCGACGATCATGCCGGATCGCCTGATGCAAACATTCCCGTAAATGGCGGCGCGTCCATGGGCGGCAACTCGCAAGAAGCCGCTATGCAGCAAGCGTTCAGCGTCGCTTTGGGAGCCGTTGCTCTCCAATTTGCGAATAGTGCAATGAGCCATTTCGACGATGTCATGGCCGAGACAGAGGAGGATTCCTGACGTCGCATATTGCGACGTTAGGAAATAGGAGCCGCACGTCGCGGCGAAATTCGAGCACACAGGAGAATAGTATGTCTAAAAACGTTGGTGCGTCTCATACCTCGACTGCAGGTGGGGCAGCCGGCACCGCTACTGCTGCAGCCGGTTCCACGGCTGCTGAAGTTGCTGGAGAGGCGGCATTCCAACGGCAAATCGCCGCTCTGACCTTGACCAGCACAAAGGCTGCTGAGAGGGATGTTGAACTTCGCGTCGTCTCGACCGAGCTCTCGACCGTCAAGAAAGCGGCCGATGAGCGGGTGCAGTAAGGGATGAGATGGGGCGACGTCGCCGCCCCACTTTCCCCGGCTGCTTAGTCTGTGAAGTCGCACGGGCCGTACGGTTTTGCCGTACGGTTCCGTTCGCTGTTCAGGAAACCGATCGTGAATGAACCAAATTGCCCGCATTTCGAAGTGTTGTCGGGGTGTTACTCCGGGCTGACAAGTAAAGTGGGGGTCGGATCGTGTCTGATTGGCAGCAGCCTCGATGCTGACTTAATCTTCGTCGAACAAGGCCTCGAACCGCACCATCTTCGTGTCACCCCTCATTCCAATTCAATCGAGATCGAGGCCCTTGCGAGGGACGTTAGGATCGAGGGGCACGAGACTGTTTTACCGAACGAATCCATTGTTGTCCCTCTTCCTGTCGTTTTGCATGCCGGGGCGATGTCCATTCGCTGGACGATCGAGGACTACAAACAAGCTGGCTCCATCGACTGCCGGCATATATCGCTCGCCTTTCTCGCTTTGGTCCTGATCAGCTCTGCCGCGGTTGGCGCAGTCTCATCCAGTTTTGTCCAGACCGATACCACCGTGGCGTCAAGTCCGTCGTCCCCTGCTCCGGACATTGCGCCCAAGCTGGCGCTCAGCGCTCCTGATGCTCTGGCCACCGATGCAGCTGCCGAACGGTTGCAAAAGGAAGTTGACAGAGCGGGACTTGTCGGCATCAAGGTCGGCTCTGGGTCGGGCGTTGTCACCGCCGATGGCTCAGTTACGCCCGCCTCGCTCGCCACATGGCGAGACGTCCAGCAGCGGTTTGATCACAATAGCAATGGCGCTTATACGCTCGTCAATGCGGTGGCTATCAAGGATGAGAAGACGCCTCCCGCAATTGGGGTCCAAGCTGTTTGGCGCGGGAGCGACCCCTATATTGTCATTGCTGGTCAAAAGTATTTCGTCGGCGCGCTCTTGAGCAATGGATGGACCGTCTACGCGATTGAGGAAGGGCGTGTTCTGCTGAGCCGGGATGGCCGGCTTGCCACTCTGCCCTATTAGCGTTTTAGGCCGCAGGTAAGGAAGCAAAGTGCCATGACTAGGCTGCCCCCCAATCCCGTCGAGCCCGCCACCTCTTTTCAGGAGCCAAACGTTGATCATCATGCATCTGCCATCACGCGGGTCAATTCTCGAGCCAAGTCCATCGGGATCGACCGGACGCGCGGCAATGATCACAAGAGCCACACCTCAATTTCTCGCCATAGTGACGTGCTGGATCGGTTGGTGGACGCCACGATCGAGAGCGCGCTCGAGCTCAGTTCGATCGATGCAGTTTCGCGCATCAATCTAGACGAGGCGCGCGCCCCGCCAGGTCAGATCGAGCCAAGCTCGGAACTCGCTTGGCTTAACGAGCCCAATCTCGCGCACAGTCTGCTCTCCTTCGTGACGCCGCGCTTACGTCATTCGCATGTTCTGCGTCCAGAGCAACACGGCCTTCTTCTGGAGCGTTTGGCTGATACGCTATCAGCCGCGCCAGAGGATTTGGTGCCACGTGAAGGGGCCGCCCTTCTCCAACTGGAGCTGCAACGTTTAATCCTGCTCCGGCAGAGTCACAACGGCTTGATCAAAGGCTAGCAATGGTCGGGCCAGACAAAGTGCAACACTTCACATCTACACAGCCGCCGATCGTTTCCGAACCCGGCGCTATCGAGCTGATCTCCGGGCCGGAGCGAGATTTGCTCTGCGTGCTTTCTTATGTCTACCTTGCGTGCGGACAGAGCGCCAAGAGCCTGGCTCTGTTGCGGCTGGTCGCTCACGAACAGTCTCAAGACATCGGCCTGCTCCGCATCCTGGCCTACGCTCTCATCTCGGAGCGTCGCGGTGACGAAGCACTGTCGGTATTGGACAGGCTTGACAAACTGGATGACGAGCCGTCTTCGTGTCCGCCCTTGATGCTGATGCGCAGCCACGCCCTGCGCCACGCTGGCCGCATGACCGAAGCGCAAGCCGCCTTCAAACGCTATGTTTTGTTGCGGGGCAGCACAGCTGCAGTCAAACAACAATAAGGCTTCTCATGGCCAACCTTCTACGAAATCTCATCACGCGCGCGCCGGCTCACCCGGATTTGATGGTCGCGTTGATGCTTCTTCTGGCGATCGGAATGATGATCATGCCGATCCCGATCGTCGTGATCGATATGCTGATCGGCTTCAATCTGGGGTTTGCCATATTGCTGTTGATGGTAGCCCTGTATCTCAACACGCCGCTCGACTTTTCGTCCCTGCCGGGCGTCATCCTGATCTCCACCGTCTTTCGTCTCGCTCTTACCGTTGCAACGACGCGACTGATCCTAGCCGAGGGCGATGCCGGCAGCATCATTCATACGTTCGGCGATTTCGTCATATCCGGCAACATCGCCGTCGGCATTGTCATATTCCTGATCGTGACCATGGTGCAGTTCATGGTTCTCGCCAAGGGCGCCGAACGGGTGGCGGAGGTATCGGCGCGCTTCACGCTCGATGCGCTGCCGGGCAAGCAGATGGCGATCGACGCGGAGCTGCGCAACGGCCATATCGATCAGCACGAAGCCCGCAGCCGGCGCGGCGCGCTGGAGCGAGAAAGCCAACTGCACGGCGCGATGGATGGCGCTATGAAATTCGTGAAGGGCGATGCCATAGCCGGACTAATAGTCATCTGCATCAACATGCTGGGTGGCATCACGATCGGATCGCTCTCCAAGGGCATGTCCCTCGAGGAGGCGATGCATCATTATACCATCCTGACGATCGGTGATGCGCTCATTTCGCAGATTCCGGCCCTGCTGCTGTCAATTACAGCCGCAACCATTGTCACTCGTGTCAACGGTCCTTCTAGACTCAATCTCGGCGCCGATATCGTCAAGCAACTTACGGCCAGCACACAAGCGCTACGCTTGGCCTCCTGTGTCTTGCTTGTGATGGGGTTCGTTCCTGGCTTCCCTTTGCCGCCCTTTGTCATACTGGCCGCGCTGTTCTCCGCCGCCAGCTTTCTCAAGGTTGGCGTGCAAGAGGGCAAGACCGCTCCCAAGGCCGGCGCCGGTCCCACCGGTTCGGCCGCCGCTTCCGCACAAGGTCAGAAGCAAACCGTGCCCGCGGAGGCACTTCCGATTACGCTGTTGCTAGCGCCGAGCCTGATGCAGGCAATCGACATAGGGGAACTCGAGCAGTGCGTCGCACGGGTTTCGGCACTGGTTTCAGCTGATCTTGGCATCACAATTCCACGCATTCCCGCCCAAAGCGCACAGCACCTCGCCCAATCGCAATTCCGGGTGGATGTCGAAGGAGTGCCGGTGGAAGAGGGCGCCATTGACCCGACACAACTCTTACTTAACGACGACGTGGCGAACATTGAACTGAGCGGGATCCCCTTTTGGCAGGATCCAGACACGAATCGGATCTGGATCGAACAAGGCCACGCGCCCGCTCTCAAAGCTGCCGGAATAGGGCACCACCGTCCGAGCGAAATCATCGCCTTGCGCGTCCAGTCGACGTTGACACGCTATGCTCAGCGCCTGGTGGGCATTCAGGAAACGCGTCAGTTGCTTAGCCGGATGGAGCAGGAATATGCCGATCTGGTGAAGGAGGTGCTGCGCACGACACCGATCCCTCGCATCGCGGATGTGCTACGTCGCTTGCTGGACGAGGGCATCCCGATCCGGAACACCCGTTTGGTTCTGGAGGCGCTTGCAGAATGGAGCGAACGGGAGCAAAGTGCCGTATTGCTCACCGAATATGTGCGCTCCGTTCTGAAGCGGCAGATCTGTCACCGCTATGCCAACGCCCATCGTGTTGTGGCGGCCTTTATCGTCGAGCGTGAGACCGAGGATATCGTGCGAGGTGCGGTGCGCGAGACCGCTGTCGGTCCCTACCTCGTTTTGGAGGATCGGCAAAGCGAGATGCTACTTGCACAATTTCGCCAGATTCATTCGAGCATCGCGCGCAGTCAGAACCAGCCAGTTATCCTGGGCTCGATGGATATCCGCCGCTTCGTCCGCGGATTTCTCACCCGCAATGGAATAGACCTACCTGTTCTCTCGTATCAGGATCTCGCCTCGGATTTCACCGTCCAGCCGATTGGCTCCGTCAAACTTGCGCCTGGCAAGGACAAGACTCCTACAGGCGGGCATCGTGACCTCCTGCCTGCGGCCGGCTGACGAGCACAGGTGTGGGGTCGTGAGGTCGCTTATGAATTCATGTAAGATTAATGTTCTGCGGCGCTGGCGTAACTTTCGTCGCCATTCGTGCTCGGCCTTTCTCCCCATGCTTGCTATTGTGCTGCTCGCGGGTTGCGCTAACTCGCACACGTCGGGACTTTCACAGCAGCCGACGTCTACGGCAGAGCTCGTTGGGGCCAAGGAGGTCGATCCAGCTATGCGCGATCGCATCTCACACGCCCTCGGTAGGGATGCTGACGAGAAGGCTTTGCGCGATGCGCTGAAGCAACGACCGGACAATGTCGATGCGGCAATTCCTCTTGCGCGGGGCCTGCTGATGCGTGAAAGCCCTGATGAGGCGCTTGAGGTGCTCGACAACATCTTGCTTGCAGCACCCGGCGACCTGCGCGCACTGAATGCCAAAGGTGTTGTGCTCGATCACGAGGGCCGCCATCACGAGGCGCAAACGCTATACCGCCAAGCTCTGGCAATTGACCCAGAAAATCCGATGTTGAGCAACAATCTCAAGCTGTCGCTCGCCCTTGAAGGGACGACGCAGAACGGCAATCCGGACCCACAACTGCAAGCGGATGGCCGGCACGCACCGTACCGTTAGAGGTAGTCAACGAACAAGAGCCGATCGCAGCTGCTCAGTGCCTGTCTGTCAGCTTACCGACAGCTAGCGGATTATTAGCCGCCGTGGAGGCTCAAGACGTAAATATCCTGCGAAGCGACATCATTTCGTACAATGAAACCGACATGTATAACCAGGATCAGTAACCCAACCACACGCCAAGTGTATCCGCGACGGATGAATGAGGTGACTCACGAACAATGTCTCGTACTGAACTGATGGCCAAACGTTTCCAGGACATAGTCTCTACTAAGAATTCGGCGCTATCGAATTCTTCCTCCGGGTCGATCTTCGATGGCAACCCCGCCGTACTCGCTCATTTCCAAGCCGCCAGGGTTGATATCTCAAAGTCTTCAGTTTGCTGGATGAGATGAAAGCACCTCGACGATAGATCTCAGCGTCACTCACCGTTGGCCAACAACCCAGGCGATATCCTCCTGGAACGTCAGCTCCGGCTCAATGGCGACGAACCGCTCGTCCTCATCCAATCGCCCAGCGAAAGCTCGCGCAGCAGCGTTTGGTTTTGCTGAGGTAAGCGACTCGATGATGGCGCTTGATCCCGCCAAGCAGGGCAACAAGTGGAACAAGAAACAAAGATGCCAAATGCGCCAGCAGGCAGCTTGTATCTTTGCCGCAGCTGAAGACAGTAGCGCCAACGCCGACATGATTTCACGACGGCTGGCTTGCGCAACCGGATCACCTGGCCACCGTTCTCCCTCGTGAACCTTACTTATTGTTCGATCGTAAATCTGCGAAGCGCCCGCTGCCGTTAACGAAAACATGCGGCCGAGGAACTAAAGTATCTCTCGAGCTCCGCGATCGCGCGTTCCTCCCATTCCGCAGCTTGCACTAGTAATGAGTCCCGTTGGATTGGCCGAAATGCGGCGGACTGACGGCACAACGAAGCTATCGCGCGATAGCGGCGCACGTTTTCCATAACGGCCAGTCCGGTCATGTGTGGATCTCCTCCCCTGCTATCCCGGGCAAGAACTTGCTCGAAAACCGTTTTCGATCCGTTAGCAGTCGGAGTGGAAGGCGTGAATGGTTGGCAGAATCTTGTCGGCATGAGGGGGACCGATAATGAACGTCTTCCACAAGGCGCACATCCACCCGGCTCGGCAGTGCTCCATCCGGGCGCTTCTGCACCCCGTTGTCTCAGTTTATTGGTTGGATAGCGGAATGTAGAAATAGCTAACGGCAACGAAGCACGTTTCGGCTTGCAATCTCAATCAGACGACTGTGATCTGGCCTGTCTTCGAATCCTCAGAAGTAATGAGTAATCCGTTTATTGGTGATTTGAAGGACGAAGAGGGCCGATGCTTTGTCGGCATCCCTTTGCCTCCATAAACAGCAAACGGCACGCAACTGTGACTTCCTCCGTCTCATCGACGCTAGCGAGACTGAGCAGTTGTTTACCTCGCCGGTCGACAACCGAAATGCTGCTTAGAGACAGATCCTCTTAATCTCGCAACCCTAGGCGATCTACCAGGTCGTGTAGGTAATCGCATAACCTTCCGCGGCTCGGTTTACTTGATTTAGAGCGTTAGGCCATCTGACTGAATCGTCGGGGATTGAACGAAGCCGCTGGCGCGGCATGTAGGGAGGCATAGCAAGGATTGCCTCCTGTCTGAGAGGATTGCGGGTTTTCGAAGCCCAACCCTTTAGACAGGAGGTTTTCCGATGGCTGAGATCAGCCCGCTTCGCCGCCGCATGATCGAGGACATGACGGTCCGCAATCTGTCGCCGGCGACGCAGCAATCCTACCTCAACGCCGTAGCGAAGTTGAGCCGGTATTTCGGTCGTTCTCCCGACCGCCTCGACCTGGAGGATATCCGCGCCTTCCAGGTTCATCTGGTTGCGACGGGGATGTCTTGGCCGGCGCTGAACCAGATCGTCTGCGCACTGCGGTTCTTCTACGCTGTGACGCTTGGTCATGACACCGTTCCGAAGCGCATCGCCTATGCGCGTAAACCGCGCAAACTGCCGGTCGTGCTGAGCGCCGACGAGGTCGTCCGCTTCCTGGAAGCAATCCCGAGCCTCAAGAGCCGTACCGCGTTGACCACTGTCTATGCCGCAGGCTTGCGCGTATCGGAAGTGGTCCTCTTGAAGGTTGTCGACATTGACAGCCAACGGATGTTGATCCGGGTCGAGCACGGCAAGGGCGGCAAGGACCGTTACGTAATGCTCTCGCCGCAGCTTTTGAGGATTCTGCGGACATATTGGCGGCTCACTCGGCCAAAACGATGGCTATTTCCCCGCCGCGACGACGAGCGTCCGCTCGTCCCAAATGTGCTGCACGCCGCCTGCCGCTCAGCCTGTGCTGCGGCCGGCTTGAGCAAGTCGGTGACAGTGCATACGCTTCGGCACACATTCGCGACCCATCTGCTGGAGAACGGGGCCGACGTACGCATCATCCAGGTGCTGCTCGGCCATGCCAGTGTGGCCAGCACGGCGCGCTATACCCAAGTCGCCACAAAGACCATCAGCAATACCCCAAGTCCACTTGACCGGCTCCGCCTGGAGGTCGTGCCGCCCGGCTGAGCGGACCTGATGGCTCCGGTTCTGGAAGTGGCAGATATCTTCCGCCGCTACGGCGAAGCAATTTCGGCAAGCCCGTGCCGGGCATCTGGGCCGCGTCGAGCGGCGCGTCATGGGCGCGATCACGGCATGCCGGACGGCTGTGCTTGGCGGCCACGTCGAGCAATGCGACGACTGCGGTGCCACCCGCATCGCCTACAACTCCTGTCGCAATCGGCATTGCCCGAAGTGCCAGGGCTCGGCGCGCGCGCAATGGCCTGCCGAGCGACAAGCCGAACTCCTTCCCGTGCCATACTTCCACGTCGTCTTCACCTTGCCGGCGCCGGCCAGAGAGATTGCTTTCCAGAACAAGGCGGTGGTCTATGCCATTCTGTTCCGCTGCGCGGCCGAGACGCTCACCACCATCGCGGCCGACCCCAAGCATCTCGGCGCTCAGCTCGGTGTGACCGCCGTCCTCCATACTTGGGGTCAGCCCCTGCAACACCATCCGCATATCCACTGCGTCGTACCTGGTGGTGGACCTTCACTCGACGGCACACACTGGGTCGCTTGCCGGCCCGGCTTCTTCCTGCCGGTGCGCGTCCTCTCCCGGCTGTTCCGCCGCCTGTTTCTGCAAGAGCTGCAAGCTGATTTCGCGGCTGGTCAGCTGGGTTTCTTTGGCGATCTCGTCCATCTCGCCGATCCCGCCGCATTCGCCGAGCGCCTCGCCCAACTTCGACGGACCGACTGGGTCGTCTACGCCAAGCCGCCATTCGGCGGGCCCGAACAGGTGCTGGCTTGTCTCAGCCGCTATACGCATCGCGTCGCCATCGCCAACAGTCGGCTGATCTCGCTTGCCGACGACAAGGTGAGCTTTGCCTGGAAGGACTTTCGGCAGAATCGTAAAGCCAAAGTGATGACCCTTAATGCCGGTGAGTTCATTCGTCGCTTTCTCCTGCACACCCTGCCGGACGGCTTCCATCGCATCCGCCACTATGGCTTCCTCGCCAATGGCGGGCGCAACGATAAAATCGTCCTCTGCCGTCAACTCCTTGCCGTCCGCAACGCTCCGACTGACCCGCGCGGAGAACGCCTGCGGGCCAGCGTCCCTCACGGCCACTGGAAAACAATAACTTGCGTAGCCGCTCTACCAACCGCGGCATCATCGCCCCCTGGGTACTCGATGGCCCGATCAACCGCGATGCCTCTGAGACCTATGTCGAAAAGGTGCTCATCCCCGATGCTTCCGCCAGACGCCCAACTGGTCCAATTCAGCCTCGCGTGCTCGAGGCGCGTATCCATGATCTGGTTTTCCCGATCCCGTCTCGTTAACCGTTGCGCCATACTCTCCGGTTGACCTTCTCACACTCTCACGGTCCCTGCCGCGGAGCTACTTCGCCGCAGCCGGAACCCGATAAGTTCCGCCTCTCGCCAACAATGCCTAGACGATGCGCGCGGTCTTGTTGGCGAGGGCGACGATCACCAGCATGGGCGGCTTGCGGGCAAGCATGCGCGCAAGCCAAGGATTTGCTGTCGAGCCTTTGCGCATTGCCCAGCGCACGGCCGCGCTCGCGCCAATGATCAGTAGTCGGCGCAGGGTTCGTTCGCCCATGCGGGATGTCTCGCCGAGCTTCTGCTTTCCGCCGGTGGAGCGCTGCAGCGGGGTGAGCCCCAGCCAGGCCGCAAAGTCGCGTCCCCTCTTGAAGGCCTGCGCCGTCGGTGCCAGGGCAAAGAGCGCCGTCGCCGTGATCGGCCCGATTCCTGGGATTGTCATCAGCCGCTTCGCTTCGACATCCTCCTTGGCGCGTCGGGCGAGCTATCGGTCGAGCAGCGCCACCCTCTCGCCCAGTGATCGCAACTGCTCGGCGAGTAGCCGCAGGATCGCTCTGGCCAACTCAGGAATGTCGGTCGTCGATCGCGGACATAGGTTTGGCAACATGAAAGGGGCCTTGCGCAACCACCATCCCAAATTCGGCCAGATGGCCGCGGGTCGCATTGATGGTTTGGGTGCGCTGACGCACCAGGAGGTCGCGGGCGCGAAACACAACGGCCGCCGCCTGCTGCTCTTCGCTCTTCACGCCACGAAACGCATCGTCGGCCGCTGGACGGCTTCGCAGATCGCTTCCGCATCGGCGGCATCATTCTTCTGCCGTTTCACGAAAGGCTTTACATAGTCTGGCGCGATGAGTCGCACCGCATGCCCCAATTTTCCGATCTCGCGCGCCCAGTAATGGCTGCTGGCGCAGGCTTCCATGGCGACCGTGCAAATCGGCTGCGCGGCAAGAAATTTGAGCACCTGGTCCCGGCGCAGCTTCTTGCGGAAAAGTACGGTTCCCGATGCATCCGCGCCGTGCATCTGGAACACATTCTTCGCCAGATCCAACCCGATTATGCTAACTTCCGACATGGACGCCTCCGTTCAAGTGATGGTCAACGACACCACTTTGGCACAGCGATGGCGTGAGGGGGCGTCCACCCCATCAACCTCTCCAGCCACAAAGGGCCGCGCATACGGGAGGTGCTCGCGGCGGCCGGCGCTACGCTTCTCTTTCTTCCGCCCGTACAGTCCCGACCTCAATCCCAATCGAAAATGCCTTCGCCAAGCTCACAGCAAATTTGCGAGAGGCCGCCGAACGCACCGTCGGCGGCCTCTGGGATGCTGTTGGGCGCATCATCGATACCTATACGCCCGCAGAATCCACAAACTACTTCGCCGTCGCAGGCTACTCGCAACTTGATCGGCTAACGCTCTAGCAGTGCGCTTGCACGGCGGGAGTGCACAGGGATTCATTAAGCGAAATCGAAGAAGGCCAGAGATACTCATCGATGCTCATCTCAAGTAGTATCGCCGCAAGTTCCGAAAAATAAGAAAGACTATGCGAACGAGGCTAACGGCCGGGATCTCCTGGGACGTAGACTAACCACCCCTTGGTCCACATCCGATTGACGCCCCGGCCTCCCATCCGATGCCACGTGTGCCGCTCATTGTGCTTCAAAACGTGCCGCAGTCCTCCCCCTCAACAGGCGGCGTCGTGGATCTGCTGAAACTATGGTGCCTGTCAGCATGGCGGCGCCGCCAGAGTCAGGTGAGGCCGTGTTGCACCGGCGACTAGCAATGACGAGTGTCCCCGGTTTTTGCGGCCGTGTGCATCACGAAAGGCTACTGCGCCATTCAAGCGGACGCGTCAGCCAGCCGAAAGGCCTCTGGCCATCAGCCTACCAAAACAAGGAGACGACGGCTCTCTTGTTTGTTTGTAGCATATGCCGTGCGAGCGTACGGCTGACAACAGATGACAAATGTTGCGCCGGAGCGCTCGGACGGTACGCGATTAGGGGCACTGATGATCACGCCGTTTCGACGGAACTGGAGTCCAAAAGAATTATTCGATGCTCTTACGCCAGCGATGTTCGCCGCCGAGCCGTCGGCTGTCCGCGCACGTTGGGACAAATTGTGGCCAGATCTGTACACAGAAGATGACGCCCGGTATCTGAAACAAGAATTAGTGGCGCGAAATCTTATTGCTTCCGATGAAGCTGCGGCATTCTTCAACGCTTGGGCGATTGACGAACGGCGCCACACCGACGGATTCATCCGAATCATTGAACTTGTCGCTAACGGGTCGGAAAAGGATCTTCGGGCGAGATTGGACGCCCGCACGCATGATTTTGGTGCGATCGTTGAACACCTGAAGGACGAATTCTCCTTAATGGTTATAATCGCGTTTGATGAGATGTGCACTTGCCGCGCCTATGCAGCAGAAAAGCCATTTTATGATGCCCTTGGGAACAACACGTTCCATCATTGGCTGCGGGAGGTTATTGCCGACGAGGCGGTCCACTCGATGAACGCGGTTAACGTTATCCGCGCACGCTATCGCGACCGCATCGACCAAGCCGCCACAATTCTCGATAACCTAATCCGCGCGTCGGATAATCTACGCTATTCTGGCACCTTCCTGCTGGACTATTTCGGCGCAGTTTACTCCAAGGAGTTGCTCGCCGACTCCCGCCTCGCGACCATGAGAAATATTGCCAAGCCACTCATCGTGTAGAGCGAGATGTGTGCAGCGAGCCTGGCGAAAGTTGCACCGGCGTCACATCGCCGATCAATCCACCTTTTCTGCAAGTTTACCATTCTATCAGTTGACGCCAAGTTGTCCTGACGCGTCGTGCGCATTGTCGCCGCCGCCACCATCTGCTCAGCGAGCCGTTCACCTGATGGTTGGCGCGCCAAACCTCTCCTTGACCATCGAGCGGATTTCCTCGGAGGCGACGTCCCCAGCGGCGCCGGCCTGACTTCGCGCCTGTTCCGCGAAGTCCGCGAGAAGCGCGGACTGGTCTATTCGATCCGTGAGAACCTGGTCCGCTGGATCATTCAGCCATGTTTCTCGGCAATAGCGCCACCTGCGCCGATCGTGCCGACGAAACGGTCGAAGAAATCGAGAAGCAGGTCCGCCACGTCGCCGAGGAAGGACCGACTCAGCAGGAGCTCGATGATGCAAAGTCCTACCTGAAGGGCTCGCAAGCGCTGGCTCTCAACACATCATCAAAGCTGGCACGAACGCTGCTGCAGCGTCAGCTTGACAAGCTGCCCATCGACTATTTCGAAAAGCACAACACCATGGTCGATTTGGTGACGTTTGGAGGACGCCAAGAGAGCAGCGCAGCGGCTGTGGGGCGGGGGTCTGCTCACAATTATCGTCGGCCGCTCCCCAAAGGACGCAGCGCGGCCGAACACCATGCCAGCGGGGACAACACCCCCGCCAGGCGCCGAGCAGCTAGGCGCCGCCCCGACGGCGCCACCGAATTGACTTTCTAGCAGCCCAGGCGCTTAGCAAGCGCCTCCCTGTTGCGCGCAGAGTGTCTAGCCCCCGCCTTTAGCTCGCGGAGATATTCGATCATCGGGCAGTTACCATGCGGCCGCTCGAGTGCCGCTTTTGCTCAATCGCTTTGCCAAACAAGGCGGCAGTCCGGCGTGAAGTCTTCAGCGTAGCGAAATGCAAAAATAGAGCCATCACCAAGCAAGACGGCCTCGGCGGGGGCTACGCTGAGGCAGAGCTTTCACTGTGGTCGTGCCATTGGAGGAATGGCACAGACGTGGAGATAACCGCTTACCAAATAGCTTGTTCTTAATTTCTTTTCATTTCCGGCCTGACCAGCGATCGCCGGATCGGAGCTCTTCGCGGCGGCAGGGGATCGCTACTTTCCGCGGCCTTCGGCGGCAGCAATGAGGTCGATACTTCCTGTTTTCCACCCCTCCCTCGATTGTTGCAGTAAGCATCCGCCTTGATCGCATTCAGTTGTGCTCGAGTTGCGTTACCCTGGTCGGCTGGCGTGCGTACCGTGGCGCCAGCGGGATCGATGCCGCCTAGAGCTCTAGGGGCCTAACAAAGCTTCGGTGGTTGCCCCATGAAGGATATGAAGGTGAGCATGACGTGGCTTTACGCCCAGGCCGAATATGCAGACCAATTATCTAAAGCGCGACCGACCAGAAGAAACGAGAACTGGACGCGCATCTCGCACCGGCGGGCTTGCCTAGCAAATCAAAAAGGTGGTCAGAGTGGGCGCTTCAAAAGTGTAATGTACACCGTCTGCCGCACCCCCCAGCGAGAGCGCGCACGCGCCAGGCCATCGTTCATTCCCTGCAGATTCTTCTCGACCTGCACGTAGCCTCATCGGCGAAATCTGTGCCCAAGACAAAGATCGTCCCGGTCGCTCGACGCCGACTTTCTTTTGACGAAGCGTCCTCGATATCGCTTCGTCACCGCCATCGGCCGGCGAGCCCCGTGCACCCTTCGATCCTGTTCCCATGACACGATACCTCGCCTCGGCGCGAACAGATGCATGCTTGCTGTTTGCGTCAGCATCAGCGCTCGCATATCTCGATATTCTTCAGCAGAGTGAGAGTTCGGTCGTTCAGGGTCATCTCTCAGTGATTGACCAGCCACTTCGCTGTCTGCCGAAAAGACGACGATCTGATCCAGCATACCTTTGATGATCTGCCAAGTCATAGTTGGACCGCGTAGCACCGCCTCGATTGCGCTTCCACCGAGCTCGCAATCTGACGCTACGTAAGATTCGGCCGCTTCATGCCAATCATAGCAGCAGCGATAGATATCCTATGGCAATCGCCACGATCACCACAGGCAGCCGTTGATACTTGGTGACGCGCATTCCAGCCGTTTACAAACCTCACGTAGATCACCAGTACAAGTGATTTACTCTCCATTTTCGGCCTGCATCGTCGTTGCGATCCAAGGACGTCACTCGCTTGATGTTGAAAACGTTCATCGGTTGCAGAGCTCTCGCATCGAAGGTTCATTGCCCCTTCTTTCTGCCATGTTCGCACCCAAAGCAGAGACGCGCCGGTTGCGTACTTTGCGCGCCGCGATAGCGAGTGTCTCAGGAGATTTCCATGGTGAAGCCAGTTGTAATTGTGGTCGGTGCGGACAAGGGAGGTGTCGGCAAGACGACCGTATCACGAACGCTACTGGACTACTTCAGCGTCAACAACGTGCAAACACGCGCATTTGACACGGAGTCGCCGCGGGGAACGCTGAAGCGCTTTTATCCCGAGATCACCGAGATCGTCGACATGACGACGACGGCGGACCAGATGAAGATCTTCGATACCCTGAACTCAGGGCTGTCCGTCACTGTCATCGATGCTCGCGCAGGCTTACTGTCCTCTGCGCTGGCTTCCTTGCGCGACATCGGATTTCTGGACTCGGCGCGGTCTGGCCAGATAACATTCGCCGTGTTCCATATCCTGGGATCGTCCATCGCCTCGCTAGACGAGATCGCGGAAACCGCGACCTTTATGAGCGGCGCGAAGTACTACCTAGTCAAGAACTTCATCAACGACACTCAATTCTTCCAGTGGGATCAAGCGACATACAATTCCTATTTTCACCGCATCAAACATGCGACCGAGTTGGTCATACCGAAGCTTAACGAGATGGCCTATGAGCAGGTGGAAGTCGCATCCGTCCCATTCATAGACTTCGTCGCAAACAAGGGGCGGAACGATGAACCTGCGAACAACTCCTTCGTGCTGCGCGGCTATGTCCGGCACTGGCTGGCAAATGTCTGGAACGAATTTGATCGCATCAACTTGACGGAATTGGCCGGCGCCAAGTCCGCCACCCGTGCCGGCGAGAAGTAATCGCATATTCGGCGAGCTCAGGCCGGGCCCACGTACGAAACGAAATTGATCTGCTGGCTATGTTAGCGACCCCAATCTACATTATCTGCTCTCCTAGCCCGCAGGTCGGTAAAACCCTCATCGCTCGGGCGATGAGCGAGTTCTTGCTGCTGAAAAACGGCACAGCGCTGTCGTTTGATGTCAACTTGAAAGAGCCATCGTTGCTCGACTACCTCCCCAACATCACGGAAACCGCGGATGTGATCGACACTTACGGCAAGATGCAGCTGATGGACCCTCTTATCATCCACGATCGGGTACCCAAGGTGATTGATCTCGGATTTCACGCCTTCGACGAATTCTTCAAGATGTGCGAGGAGATTGGCTTCATGAAGGAGACGGCGCGCTGCTATGTCGCCCCTATCATCCTCTACGTCGCGGGCGCAGACCGTATCTCCTTTCGCGGTTATGAAATGCTGCGCCGGCGAATTCCGCCGGCGTCGCTGGTCACCGTCCACAATGAATTCGTGCTGCGCGGCGGATTACCTGATCCGATGGATGGCGAGCGGGTGATTCGGATTCCCGCACTTCCGCTGTTCCTCAAGAGATATATAGACCGTCTTGGCTTTTCCTTCACGGGATATCTGCGCAACGAGAAGGACTGGTCCACCGAGCTGCATCAATGGATCCGACGGAATTACAGCATGTTTCGCGATCTGGACTTGAGTGTGATGCTGCGAGGGTCCTATCGATCGCGGGGGACGGATATCGATAGCCTACGTTTCACAAGGACCACTTGAGATTTCGGTCTGCTCGCCATCTATTCGTCCGGCCTATGAGTGGTCGTTGACCAATGACTTCAATGGCGTTCGCAACGCGAACGCATGAATTGCGGTATACGACTCTTCGCTTGGATCGCGCATCTTTACCGTGATCGTCCGCACGGACCGCGCGACCGGTAATTGACGTCAGCTCATTCGCCGGATGCCGCAAGTAGACACGCCCGTCCTCGAAAGGATCGATGACTGTCTTGACCTTGTGAGCAGCTAGGCAGTCGTCCGTGAAGAGTGGCTCCGATTGAGCTAGAATCGCATTTGTCGTTGTGGACTGTTTTGCGTTTGCAGGGGTTTGATGCTTCGGGCGTCGGAACCTTGCAATTTCATTTTCGGGATTCCGTCGAATCGCCAACCATGATTCCGTCATCGCATCGGAGGTGGCGATGCGACCGAAGGAGCACAGGACGACGGGATCGGGCGATCTGTTCCGGGCCAGGCTGGACCAAATCATCAATATGAAGCACGAGCTGGTTCAGCTCGCCGGCAAGGTCGATTGGGACTGGATCGACGGCGAGATCGCGCCGCTCTATAGCGAGAATGGTCGGCCCGGGATCGCGAGCCGCTTCATGATCGGGCTGTTGCTGCTCAAGCACATTTACGGGCTGTCCGATGAGGGGGGTGTGCGAGCGCTGGGTCCACGCCCCATATTTCCAGTACTTCACCGGCGAAGAGTTCTTCCAGCACGCATTCCCGCACGAGCGCTCGGACCTGAGCCACTGGCGCAAGCGGCTCGGCGACAAGCTGGAGCTGTTGCTGGCCGAGAGCTTGCGGGTGGCACACGAGGCCGGCGCGTTACGCAGCCAGGACATCAAGCGGGTCACAGTCGATACCACTGTGCAGCCGAAGGCGATCACCTTCCCGACCGATGCCAAGCTCTTGCACGCGGCGATCAAGGGGCTCAACCGTCTGGCGAGGAAGCACGGGGTCAAGCTGCGGCAGTCCTATCTGCGCATTGCCAAAACCGCGACAATGATGGCGGGACGCTACGGCCATGCCAAGCAATTCAAGCGGCATCAGCGGCAGTTGCGCATCCTGCGCAGCCGACTGGGCCGGATCATCCGCGATATCCGCCGCAAGATCGAAGGTCAGGCTGTGCTTGAGAACACGTTCGCCCTCCCGCTCAGCCGGGCCTCGCAGATCCGCTCGCAGCAGCAGCGCCAGCGCGGCTTCAAGCTTTATTCCTTCCACGCCCCGGAGATGGAGTGCATCGGCAAGGGCAAAGCAGCCGCGCCTTACGAGTTCGGCGTCAAAGCCTCCATCGTCACCAACAACCGCCGTTCTCCCGGGGGCCTGTTCGTGCTGCACGCCAGGGCGCTACCCGATAACCCGTACGACGGTCACACCTTGCGGGACGTCATCGACCGCACCGAGACACTCACCGGCTGCGCGATCGAGCGGGCCTATGTCGACAAGGGATACCGCGGCCACGACGCACAAAATCCCCGACGGATCTTCATCTCCGGCCAGAAGCGCGGCGTCTTCGGTGTCATCAAGCGCGAGCTGCGCCGCCGCTCCGCCATCGAACCCATCATCGGACACCTGAAGGCCGATGGTCACCTCGGCCGCTGCTACCTCAAAGGCCGCGCCGGCGATGCGGCTAACGTCATCCTCTCAGCCGTGGGCCACAACTTCCGCCGCATCCTCGCCTGGCTCAGAGAACTCTTGTGCCTCATCCTGCTCCAGCTATGGCGCACGTTCGGCTGTCGCGCCGCGCTCAATTCGCCTTCTTAACGGACGACTAGGCAGATCGACGGGCCCTTGCGTCGGAGGGCGCTCTTAGCTCAATGCCGAGTTTCCCGAGCACCTGGTGCATGACCGCGCTTTTGATCTCGCGGGCGATCTCGTTGCGTATCTGGGCACCGAGCACCCGCTCGGCATCGGCATCGCCTGTCAGACCATGCTCGGCCAGTCGCTCATCCAAGCGGGTTTGAAACTGTACGCCCATCGCGTCGACGAGGCGCTCCTGCATTTCAGCATAGTCTTCGGGTGCGATGCGCCTCACCACGCTTTCCCATGGTTGCCAGCGCGCTGCTAAATAGTCCGGAAATTCCGCGGCTTCCTGGTTCCGCACCGATGCCTCGGCCCTGGCCACATCGTCCTCGCTCACGTGAGAGACGTTCATGAAGCGCATGTCGGGAGCGATGTGCCGCAGCTCCAGCGCGTCCCGCAGCTGGGTCTGATAGGCAAGGTAGACCTCGATCTCATCGACGTCGGGATAGGCACGACGAAGCGAGTTGACCCTCTCGCGCGCGATTCCGTCCAGAGCTTCCAAGCGAAACATGACGCGGCCGTGCTGGAGCAGTTCGCCCAGTCGCCCATCATAGACGCCGTCCTCGACATCAGCGTTCAGGCGTGCAGTCTGCATGCCGTTCCAGGCCAAAGTAATGCGATCTTCGCAGCTCGCATTCGCTCCCGAAGCCAACTCGAAATACTCCTCGCGCAAATGCGGCCTGACGGCTGCCTGCCGCAAATCTTCGGCGACCGCTTGGCGGAACGCCTCGTTGCCATAGTTCACCGTGCCCCGGAGCCTGTCGAGGAAGCGTGCATAGTCCGCGGCCCCCGGTTCATGGGCGAAGTGCTGCCAAGTGGCCATTGCCGTGGGCTCGCCCTCGAGCCAGTCCGCGGCAACCTCTTGCAGGGACCGCGGCTGAACTTCCACCGGTCCATCCGCGGTTGAGAAGAAAACCTGAGGGCCGGCATAGTCTCCGGCATGCATCGCCGTTGCCAAGCCGGCCTGCACCCGCTCGGCGAGCGGATTATTCTCCAGATCAACGCTCGAGTCACTGCTTAGCTGCGTCAGCAGGGTCTCGGGTACGTTGGTCAGATAGTTGTTGCTGGCGCCGAGCCATATCAGCTGGGGCGGGACCGTCTCAGGCAGGCTGGTCAGCCGGTTGTGGCTGGCGCTGAGCCATTCGAGCTCGCCGGGAAGAGGTTCGGGCAGGTCCGTCAGCTGATTGTACTCGACGTTCAGACGCTGGAGCCCTGCTGGAAGCCCGGGCAGTTGGGTCAGGCGGTTACCGCGGGCGTCCAACTCCTGAAGCGTTGCTGGTAGGCGTTCGGGCAGGCTGTTGAGCTGATTGTCATCGACATTCAGGCGGCGCACCCCGGCCAGAATGGGCGCAGACAAGGCGGTCAGGGACAGAGACGACAGATCTAGCAGCTCGTTGATATCACCCGCGCGCCGCCAAGCCCTCGTTCGACTGACCGCCTGTTGCCGATCCTCATTTTGCCCCTGCCCGTCTTCGGCAGCCCAATCCGTCAACACCTCCTCCTGCCAGGCAGTGGCCTCGGCAGCGGACGCCTGCACGTCCGTCAAGGCCTCTCCCCATTGCGATGCGCCCGCAGAGCCCAGTTCGGAGCTTTCCGAATTGGAAGTTGCGGAAGGAGTACCAGGGCCGAGCTGTTCTGCATTCATCGATGTCGTCTTTTCGGTAGCAAAAATTAAGCGAACTCGCCGGGGCGGCGCATCTTAGAACCGGTAATCCCCAACCATGGATGGCGCTCCACCGGCTAACTGCAATGAGCTGCGATCACAGAGCGGGGCCGTCACGCACGACTGGCGCGAATACGCTGCTGCGACACCGAGGAACTGCAGACGGTGCAGCGAACCCGGGCGAAGTCTCGCCTCCTGGATCGGTTGATGTTGAGGTCCACCCTGGTCTCGCCTGCCAGATCTGTGCCCATTGAGCCGAGCCTGCAAGCGAGTAGCGACGTTCATGATACGAGAGCTAGCTGTCGATAAGCTGACGGACCGCGGAGCGACAAAATGGCGAATGGTCCCCATCAATTTCTCAACCTTAGGCTCAGCGCCCCGCAGGCGAATGAATTCGAGCTGGGCCGACTGATGCCGGGCGCCGGCACGCCGGCAGCGGCGCGCTTGCGCCGGCAACTTTGCTGTCGCTTGCGGCGAGGCGGCCCCACTTCTCCCCGCGTTCAAACGCTTGTGTTATAGCTGAGCTTAAAAGCTTGCAGCCCATCGCGCCTAACGCCGCTCGCCCTTGGCTACGAGACCCGCGCGCACTCAAATGCTAACAACACGGGCCCGTTAAATTCTCCGATGACGAGTTCCTTGCGTTTTTGACATCGGCCACGTGAACCGGCCATCCCCCTCGGCTTACCGTCGCAGACCTCGACAGGCAAGCGCCCATGAGACGCTCTTGATCCGTGCACGTTCGACTGAATGACCGGACGGCTGTATCTGCACTGATGCGACAGAGTTTATATGTCGAGCTCAGTGTAATCGAGCGGCGCCGCGATCAATGAACTTGAGCATCGACTGAGACTTGTTGATCTCGCATGAAACTCGTTTCAGTATACGTATTGCTATCTCCTCGGTCGCAATCAGCCCCACTCTCTCGCAGGCTACCCCAAAATGATGCATCACCTGCTCCTCGGAGGGTGCGATACGATTCTGCAACACGCTGGTCGTCAATGACGAGAGCATGTGCTCGACGACGTCATTCTCCGCCTGGCTCAAGACCTAGTCCTTCTGATTTTTTGTTCAGTTCCTTTGGCGACCACATCGCATAGAGTGTCGCTGCGACGGACAGTCATCTTCAACATCGCAGCTTCATGCCCGTTGAACTCTGCTTTCGAGAGATGGTCGTTTACCTCACCTGCTCGGACCGCTTATCCTCAGCACACGCGCACGGCTTCAGATTGCGTGAGTTGCACGATTCTGATAGCTCCACAGCGGCATTCCGCTCTTTTGGAGTGTGCCGACCGAATGATGGTACAAATATGGAAGGGGCCCTAATTCCGACCTTCCCAATCAGAACGCCGTCAAGATGCGACACTCGAGAAGCTATTCTCTGGCAAACGTCCTGGCCGGCCTAGCCTCCGGCCTTTCGGCTCAACGCATTGCATGTCGTGGCGTAGCCCACGATCTTCCGACGCGGATGCTTTCCTCGAAACTCCAGAAATCTAGATTGAAACTCAACCGCCGCCCCTTTCCGGAACATCGAAAGGTCGACGGTGCGCAGTTGCTTGTTGCGCGTGACCACCACTGTTGAGCATTTAACGATGTCGCCGGCGCAATCGATTTCGCCTAGCGCCCTCGTGAGGGTGGTTTGAAAGGACATAAGGCCTTCCGAGCTTTCACCGCAGCGTTCTGCGCGGCATCAGTGCTGCGGGTCATCGCCTCTGGCCGGAGTGACCGGCTATTCCGTTGGAGTATCTGCTTGCGAGCGCGGGCTGTTTAGCCAGCGCGCTTTCGCTGTTGCGTTAAAAGCGCCTACGGCTGTGGTCAACCATATTTCTGCTGCCTGCATCATTCCATCATTGCGATCTGGCGACTCCAACTGATCAGTGTAGGGGCAATGGCTGGCCCGGCGCCCCGTGTGACGACGGAAATGGCTTTCCTGGCCATCGCCCGCAAAACGAGAAAACTAGCAATCAGCAGGCCGTCCTCTCGGTCTCCATTTGCGTTGCGCCGTAACGCATCAGCAAGCGGACAACCTGTCGCAACGTGAGATTCAAGCTAATAAATCGGTCTTCTGAGGCGTGCACAGCGGATGTCGATAGCAATGATTGTCTGTGGAATGCTCATTTGGCTCGACACTGCGTCCAGCCGACATTTTACCTTGGATCCAATCCCGGCGCGTGCGTTTCTTTGATTGGCTGGCGCGCGCCGTGGATCGCAGTCAGCCTGGCTCGCCTTCCTCAAAATCGCACCACCGCGGCTTTCCCATTATGTTGATGAGGTCCACCTCGGCCCATCGATGATTCATCGGGTAAGCGACTGCGAATGGCCGTAGCAGCGCGGGACCGACCACCATCGGAGCTCGCAATGAAGCCGCCATCGCCTTATGCCGCTTGGGCCGCTAGAGGTCGACATCGCTACGTTCGGGCTCGCGAGCTGCTGGCCTAAGTCAGGTCGCGCCCAGCGCCTGAACAGGCAACAAAGCCGTCAAACGCTTGCATATTCCGCTGCCATCGACCATGGGGACATGCGTTGTGTGTTACCAGCTCCTGCTTGAGCCGTCTGCGTGGCGGGCATGGGCTTAACTGCTCTCCGGTGTTGGCGCACCAATCAATGAGCGCTGGAATTGTGCAAGGCACACGACCGCGGCGCCGTGAAAACGCGAGGATCTGCCGCGATTTCTCGTCACACGCGCGGTGTAGGGTGATATTGATTGATAGAGTTGCATACATCCAACTGCTCGCCGCCTACCGCGAAGAACAGGCGGGAGGTCGCAAGTTCTCGGATCAACTATTCGGCAGGAATGCGGAGCCAAGGAATGGCCGCTCGGTGACGATAGATATGCTTGATACCCCAGGGACGAAGTGAACTAGATCTGTGATGACTTCAATTGATGATACATTAAGTGAGATCAGATGGCTGCGGAACGAAGTCTGGCGCTGCCGTCGATTCCTTAAAAGGGACCTACCTGACGCAGAGCGCAAGGCCGTTGAGAGGCGTCTGCTTGAACAGCTTTCTGCCTTTGAACGGCTCTTGTCGACGTCGTTTCCTTTGACTTTGAGCCCTAAAGTGTATTCGGCCAAGAGCACCACGATCGGACGAAGCGACTCCCCTGAAGCGCCCATCGAGAACCCCGCAATGGCATCAAGCGGTTCCTCCGGGAAGTCGATGGGCGGCTAAGAGGCTTCCTAGCTGTATCTGTACCTTGAGCCCGCCAGTCAAGACCAGGCTAATTCCCAGCTGAGAAATCTGAGGAAGACCGCTATTGAAGAAACATCCAACGCGAGGATACCGGCGATCTTTTGCCAGTTGTAGCCGATTTAGCCAGCTGCCGGAAAATACTTGGTTGCCGGGCACAACGCCATACCATGATGAGCAGCACGGATTTCTGCAAATGTCCGGCCGCAACCACTGCAGTTTACGCAGATTCCCCTTCCGACCAGTTAGGCCGATGGCAATCTCACGACGGCCTCAAAGTCAGCGAATGGCAGCAGCTCAGAATAAAGCGCAACTGCTGCAGTACGAAATCGAAGTTCGGAGCGCATTACAACCTCGTAACACGCGTGGGCGCACATCGATCGTTGATCGAGGCGAATCGATTCACAGAGCTCAGTGCCCCTGATAAATGAACTGCGGCTCGGCAGGCTGATGCTTCAGCCCGATCGACTTTCGGCCAAGGGCCAAACTCCGGCTCCCGTCAGTCTGGAACACCTAACTGTCGCTCGATTTCTGCGACTGCCGCTCGGACGCCTCACTCTCGATGGAGGACGACCGGAAGCCTGTTGAGACGCCGTCTCGGTCGGTCGTTTCTCTCCGCCGCGATTGGCATCCTGCGGCGGCATTCTCCGCGCAAGTTCTTGAAATTGTCCCTAAGACAAAACATGGCCACGTCCGCATCGCCACGCCCTGTAAAGCGGTTACAGAAGCGCATCACGTCCGGTCTGCAGGAGGTCAAGACTTCCTCGGCCCGCCGATCTCGCGCGCGAGCGTAGCCTGTGCACCACGCCGTTGCGATCGCGATCACGATCGCAATGAGGGCCGCTGCACAGCGATGCGCATTGGGAATCCAGCTCATTCGTCGCTCATGACCCACCAAATCTGTCTTAAGCCGCATATCGGTAACTATTACTCTTTCCTCAATCTGTTTACCGGCGCCTCGGCAGCCATGGTCGCGCTGTTGCGGGGCAGCCGCAATGATTACGGCCTCCCGAATCATCGTCCCGCCACGAATAACACGCTCGTTGCGAAGACACGGAGGTCCAACAGAGATCGGCTGTTTAGCATGTGCGGCGATGCTGGCTCCCAATATGGCGTTCTGCCTTCGCAAGGCCTACAACCTGACGCTACGGTCGATTCAAGCACTTTGAGCGTCGTCCGGCATGTGTGAATCGCTCTGAGACGGGCATGCCCTCATTGGGCGCAGCAGGACGAACTCCCGACAACTGCGCGCCGGACCGGCTGCCTCCGGGGTAGGAACGTTACCGATGCTGGTGGATGACGCTTAGCTTAGTGAAGCGGTTGAAGCCGCAAAGGGCACGCATCGAGACGATCAGTAACAAACTGCGTCGACGCAGCTCCTTTTGTTCGCGATCCGATTTGCAGAGTCAAAAGAGTTCGGTAGATGGGTTTTCCGAGAAGCACAGAGGTTTGGACCGACAGGCCAGGATACCTTGCCTGGTGGTGATTGTCGCAACTGCCACGTACCGTCCATGACAGCCTCATGCGGCCTGCTGCTATTCACGGTGCGCAATTGCTTGAAACCGGCTCAGCAGCTTCGACCTTGAGCCCCGCTGGCACACCGGTTGCTAGTAACACCGGCAGAACGTCAGCCTTGGTGCGGCCTAGCCGGAACACGGAAGACACCATTCGACGTTGACTGCTACAGGTCTTTCTGGGACCGAGGGCTATGTTCGCGAATCCACGATCTAGGAGAAAAGCGAGACTTCACATGAGGAGATTAGCGGTACGCGAGTTTTCCAGGGTCGGCAGGTTAAGTGTTATGGCCTCAGCCATTCTGGTTTCGCCAGCAGCAGGCGCCAATGAGGATTTGATGAGCGCCGCCAAGCGCATTTTCAAGCCGATTCCCTCAACCGTTCCAGCGGTGAAGGACAATCCTATTACCCATGAAAAGGTCACACTTGGCAAATCCTTGTTTTTCGATCCGAGGCTATCGGCGAGCGGGGTTATTAGCTGCAACACGTGTCATAACCTTGGGACGGGCGGGGTAGATGCCGGCCCGACGTCGATTGGTCATCGCTGGCAGCTGGGGTCACGTCGTGCGCCAACAGTCTATAACGCAGTCTTCAACGTGGCGCAGTTCTGGGATGGACGCGCGGCGGATCTTAAGGCGCAGGCCGCGGGCCCTGTCCAGGCCAGCATCGAAATGAATGCGACGCCCGATCGCGTGCTCAGAACATTGAATTCAATGACCGATTATGTCGCTATGTTCAGCAAGGCTTTTCCCAACGATGCGACGCCAATTACGTTTGAAAATTTCGCCAAGGCCATCGAGGCTTTCGAGGCGACCTTGATTACTCCCGCCGCCCCATTCGATCAGTACCTCGAGGGCGATGAATATGCTCTCACTGATCAGCAGAAAGCTGGGCTAAAGCTATTCATCGCAAAGGGATGCTCCTCTTGCCACAACGGAATCAACGTCGGTGGACAAGAATACTTCCCGTTCGGCATGATTGAAAAGCCCGCCGAAAGGCTGCTTCCGAGGGAGGACAAGGGTCGCTTTGCCATCACCAAGGATCTCGGGGACGAATATGTTTTCCGCTCCGCGCCGTTGCGGAACGTCGCGTTGCGCCCTCCTTACTTCCATTCCGGTCAGGTTTGGAGTCTTAAGCAAGCGGTTGGCGTGATGAGTGAGGTTCAGCTTGGCGCAAAGCTCAGTGATGAAGAATCTGACGAGATTGTAGCGTTTCTGAATTCGCTCACCGGGCAGCTGCCAAAGATCGATTACCCGATGCTGCCAACGCGGACCATTGCAACCCCAAAACCTTGCCTAGACAAATAAGCCTTCACGATAGCGACACGCGGCGTTGTGATTAGCGAGGAAGATACCGCTGCCGCAGCGAAATCAGGCGATATCGCGGTCCAAGCTGGAGCATTTAGCAGGCTGCAATTGCGAGCCTCGAGTCCCAACGGTTCGTCGCTGACGCAAGAATTCCTTCGGAGCCTGTAAAAGTATCCAACTTGGGCAGCTCAATCCTGGGTCACCTCGCGTTGCAACAAAGGCCCGCGCGCCTGAGATGCGCCCGCGACCGGTGCGGCCAGGAAGACGTTCTCCCGTAGCTCGCGGGCACAGCATCTCATCTCACATCAGCCCTTTTTCCCAAGCGCCCCGCTGCCGACTTTCACCTCCGCGCACACCGGAAGGTGCGCCAAATCGGGTGACATGGACTTGTGCATCATTGACGAGTTTTACGGCCGCATGTTCGCCAAAGCACCATCTCCAATGCAAGAGGCGATCGATCATCCTCAGCTTCCACTTCGTAGCTCCTGCATGTGCGGTTGGTGACGCGAGCGTCCAAAGCCCTACAATGACATGCGGCGATTTACGCCGAGTGGAGCCCGATACAAAGCCTCCTTCACCGCTAGACGCGCAGATATTCATTGAAGCGGCACGCGGATTGCTGGGCAGGGATCAACCAGTCGCGACGGCGGAGCCGGAGTTCCAATGAGGCTTATCCGATTCATCCAGATCGATCTAGCTTTGATGCTGCTCGCACCCGAGAATGCAGGGGCCACGACTATGGCGACCGGCGCAAACTTCAAATCGGCTAGCAACGCTGTGGGAGGCTTGATGCGGATTTCTGATCCCGAGCCAGTATTCAGCTCTGGCGCGAGCCGACATCTTTACCGTCAAACCTCTCAAGCCGGGCCATTTGGACATTCAGCAGAAGCCCTCGGCTTTGCCAAGCAGGCTGAGAACGTCGCGTTGCTAGGTGTCTCATTGGCAAGCGCAACCGGGCAGCGTCCGATTGTCACAATCCTCGCGGCTGGGAGATGAAGACGCCTCTGGTCTTAACACCGTTCTGCAGTTCGCCGCCGCACCTTATGCCCTCACCCGAGTAGAGACGCCGTGCTGGAGCGGCACGGACTGGATTTTCGGAGGCATGGTCATGATCTCCATTGCAGTGATTGTGCTCGTGTCTTGGATGGGAAGATACAGCACCGGCGCAGGTTCATGAGAGAAGCAAAAGCGGGCTATATAGAGGTTACGTTCAACGGCTCTCTCGCAAACATTCCGCTAGATGCGCAATTCAGCGTACCAGCCAAAGGCGTCACAGCGACTTTTGGTCCGCCCGGGTGCGGCAAGACCACACTCGCGCGCTGCATCGCGGGCGTGCAGCGTCTGCCGAACGCATTTTGTGCGGTCGATGGAGAGATTTGGCAGGATGAGACGACATTTCGACCGCCTCATCTGCGTCCCGTCGCATATGTATTCCAGCTACCAACTCTTTTCTCTCATTGGTCTGTACGGCGCACCCTTCTACATAACGCGTCAAAATCGACACCGACACTGATCGATTTTGATGGTGTGGTCGAATTACTCGCCTTGGCGCCACTGCTCGAGCGTTCGCCATCGCATCTTTCCGCGGCCGAGCGACAGCGACTTGCGCTTGGCGGCGCGTTGTTAGGCCAGCCTAGGCTGCATTTGCTGGACGATCCACTCGTTGTGCTCGACCGCTCCGCCAAATGCGAGATCCTACCATTTCTCGAGCGCCTGCGGGAACAGCTCCCACTGCCGATGATCTACATCAGCCATGACATCGCTGATATCGAGCGTTTTGCCGATCATCTTGTCATGATGAAAGATGGCGTCATGACTGCGGCAGGGCCGCTCCATGTCGTTTAGAGCGAACCGGCGCTTGCCAGGCGCCGCGACGCGGCAGTCTGTCTTGATACCGTGGTCGGCGGCTACGGACGCTATGGGCTGATCATGCTCCGCCTAGAGGGGGCACGCCTTCTGATACCTGGAGTGCCGCTTAGACCGGGCGCGCAGCTGCGGCTCCGCATCGCAGCCGGCGACGTCAGCATTGCGTGTGAGCGCCCGCGTGCAAGCTCTATCCTCAACGTATTTCCGGCACGCACAAAGCCTCTCTGCCGTTCGACGAGGCAGAGGTCACCTTCTTCTGACTGTTGAAATTGGCCGTTCTGGCGTAGCTCTTGGCGCGCATCACGCGCCGGTCCTTTGATGCGCTACGGCTCAGCGATGGAGCGGACGTATTCGCCGAGGTCGCTCGCGCCGTTCCGCTTGCGGCTGCCGAGCGGTGCTTGCAACACCCGCCACGACCCGCATGAGAACCTCGACAGATATTCCCCGACAAGAGAAACACATCAACAGGATCCCAGCCGTGATCGATGATCTGGATCAGATAGGTCCGTATAGTGTGGGGGCAATTCACTACCGCCCAAAAGACGATGCCGATAGGCTACTCGCCCAGTTCGCTCAGGATATCGCGCAGCAAGGCCTACGCTTCGGCGGCATCGTGCAGCGACACTCGATGCGCGCAAATGTGACGCACGTCATGCTCACAATCGACGTTGCGACGGGACAAGAGATCTCGATCTCCCAGCCACTCAGCAGCGGAGGTCCTGTAATCTCGGTACAAATGCGCTTGCCAAGGCCGCAGCTGTCCTTTCCCAGGCACTTCGCAACAAGTTCGATCTTCTCATGACCAACAAATTCGCCAGACAAGAAGCAGCTGGCCGGGGCCTGCGCGCCGAATTCGTTGACGCGATCACCCGAGGCGTAGTCCTAACGGCCGTTCCGAAGAAATGCCTTGCCGACTGGCGACCCTTCAGCGTGGGCGTTGGCACGCTGCTGCCTTGTGATCGTAAATAGTTGGAGCGAAGCGCTTGGCTACTGATTTTTCAGAACTTAGCGCTGATCGACTCTCCAAGCGCGCGAGCATGCTCGTATCAAAGCCGCTGGAATCCACTCCCGAGAACGGATGGCATATAGTTTGCTTCAACAGTGAAATCACGATCTACAAAAGCAAATTTGTGAGGACAGCATGCTCGGAATTGGAAGTCAGTTGCCGCCGTTCGAAATCACAGGCGTGAAGCCAGGTTTTCAAGCGCAGGAAGAAGGAGGACAGAGTGCATTCGAGACGCTGACCGAGGCGAGTTTTGCAGAAAAATGGAAGGTCATCTTCTTCTATCCCAAGGATTTTACCTTCGTCTGCCCGACAGAGATCGCTGAGTTTGCGCGGCTCTCCAAGGAATTCGCCGACCGCGATGCGATTGTACTCGGTGGTTCGACTGACAACGAGTTCTGCAAGCTCGCTTGGCGGCGCTCACATGTCGACCTGCACAATCTGCCAATCTGGCAGTTTGCAGACACAAAGGGAACGCTCGTCGATGGTCTTGGCGTGCGTTCACCTGAAGGGGTTGCTTATCGTTACACCTTTATTGTTGACCCCCAAAATACGATCCAGCACGTCTATGCGACCAATCTCAGTGTCGGGCGCAGTCCTAAGGACACGCTCCGCGTTTTGGACGCGCTGCAAACCGACGAGCTCTGTCCCTGCAACCGCGAAATCGGCGGCGAAACCTTGAAGGTTGCTTGAGGCAGCATGTCGTCGATCGAACAACTAAGCGACAGGATTCCAGATTTTGCGAAGGATGTCAGGCTTAACTTGACCTCCTTGGTGGCCGATGAGACGCTTTCGCCACAGCAAAAATACGGGCTGCTGCTGGCGAGCGCTATTGCCACCCGCAACGCAGCCCTGATTGCCGCGATCGAATCGGCTGCCGCCGCCGTGATGACATCTGTGGCGATCGCCGCAGCAAAAGCCGCAGCCTCCCTCATGGCAATGAACAACGTTTACTACCGCTTCGCTCACCTCGTTTCCAACTCGCAATACAAGACGATGCCGCCACGGCTGCGTATGAACATCATCGGCAATCCCGGCGTCGACAAGTCCGATTTCGAGCTGTGGTCGCTTGCGGTCTCGGCCATAAACGGCTGCGGTGCTTGCATCGATGCCCATGAGAAGACACTGAGAGCCGCGGGCGTCAGTTCCGAAGCGATCCAGACCGCCGTACGCTTTGCCGCGATCATGCAGTCAGTGGCGATCGCAATCGAGGCCGCTGGGCCCACCCCCTCTCGGGCGAGGGGCTGATCCTTCTTCTGCCATACGATCGACTGCGTTGTGGCGCCACTCAGTGACGCCACAACGAGCCCTTTGCGGCTCCCGAACGAGCGGGACATCTGCAAATCATGTCTTGCGCAGCGTCCGCATGAAGAGCGTCTTGCTCGAATTCCAGGCGCCGTGCAACTGACGCGGAATGCGCCACACATGCGGTGAGATCCTATCGCCTAACCTCGGTCGCACCACGGCCCGCCCTTTTTTCCACCATCACCCAAACTTGAACAGCACTCCATATCCGCCGCGCGGATGGCTCCATTCGATGTCGCCGGTGGGCTCGGCGATCACGCGGCAGGTACCGCACTCGATGCAGCCGTCAACGGTTATCTCGACCTGGCCGTCGTCATTGAGCTCGTAGCATCGCGCGGGGCAGGCTTTCAAAAGTGCAAGTAGCTGCGGCGATGGCGTCGTGTGCGCACGGACCTTGACGTGAGGATGACCGATGTCGACAAGATAGCGGTTGTAATACAGCTTGTCTTCGACGCGCACTGGGGGTTCGACATTCATGCTTTGACCTTCCATTGTTAGCCTTCACGCTGTCCCGGTCAGCGCCAGGCCCGTGCAAAACGATAAGCATCGCCGAACAGACCTGTCCATGACCTCGCCTTGGCAAAGGATTTCAGGGTCGCCTTCTCCTTCTCAGCCTTGGGCGTACCATCGACGCGCACAAAGTTTTGCATCGCCTTGGAGATGAGCTGCGGATAGGTGAGAAAGAAGTTTTGTGAGTGCGTATGCATCAGGGGCGGCAAATCCTTGTACTTCTTTAGATCTTTGATGACGAAGGAGTCGTCCAGCATCTTCTTGTAGATCGCCAGATTTGTTGCACTCATCGGCTCGCCGCGCGATTTCACCAGACCTATCGCTTCGGCGGCGATACGGCCGGAAGTCATCGCGAGATTGGAGCCCTCTCGATGAATGGCATTGTTGAGTTGGGCCGCATCGCCCACGACGACCCAGCCTTCGCCATAAAGCTGCGGGATCGACTTGTACCCGCCTTCAGGAATGAGATGCGCCGAATATTCCTTGACTTCGGACCCTGCTATCAGGGGCGCCACAGAAGGATGCCTCTTGAATTGATCGAGCAGGCCGTAGGGCGTCCGGCCCGTGCGCTGGAAGTCGGCAACGAGACAACCGATGCCGAGCGAAATGCACTCTTTGTTGGCATAGATGAAACCCATCCCTGTCATGCCGTGGGAAATGGTACCGGCCGCCTCGATCACGACGCCTTCATCGCCCTTGAGATTGAAGCGCGCCTCGATAGTCTCGCGAGGCAAGAAGTGCATCTCCTTCACCGCGAGCGCAACGTTATCGGGTCTCGGCCGCGCGCGCAGGCCCGCGCGCGTCCCGAGCAGGCCATTGACCCCCTCGGCCAGCACGACGACATCGGCATGTATTTCGCCGTCTCGGCGATCTGTACGAACACCGACGATTCTTTCACGCTCGTCCCGTACAAGCTCGGTGACGGTCGTCTCGCACAGCACGGTCGCGCCAGCCTCCCGCACCTTGGAAGAGAACCATTTGTCAAACTGGGCCCGTATAATCGTATACCGGTTCGGCCGTTCCTCGTTGAAGTCGTCTGAGCGGTAATGCATGCCGACATGGGAGCGATCGTCCATCATCCAGAACCGCTGCTCGATCAGATGACGTTCGAGCGGCGCCTCCTCTCGAAACTCGGGGACCAGCTTTTCCATCATGTCGGCATAGAGGATGGCGCCCTGCACATTCTTCGATCCGGGATATTCGCCCCGCTCGAGCTGCAGCACCTTCATGCCGCGTTTGGCCATGGTCAATGCCGCCGCATTGCCGGCCATACCGGCTCCGACCACGATCGCATCGAATCTCTCTTCAATCATCATCATCTCCTCTAGGCCGTCGCGATCCGGGCGCGCGAATTCGGCAAAAGCCGGGCGCGAAATGCGGCCGTGAGCGAGGGTAGCAATTGCATGGCGTCACTGACGATCGCGAGATGGGCGAAGTCGAAGATCGGAGCGTTCTTGTCAGTATTGACGGCGACGATCAGATCCGCGCCCTCCACACCAACCCGGTGCTGGATCGCGCCGGAAATGCCGGCGGCAATATAGAGCTTTGGCCGGATGGTCTTGCCCGTCTGGCCGATTTGCCGGTCAGACGTGACCCAGCCTTTTTGCACCAGAGGACGCGAGCAGCCATATTCAGCGCCAAGCAGCGTTGCGAGCTCGCGCACCAACCGAAAGTTCTCAGGCGATCCCAGTCCCAGACCGCCCGCAACCACGACATCGGCATAGGCCAAATTGGACGTTTCTGCATCGCGGTCGGGTAGGAACGACAATATTTTTGTGACAATATCGTCTTCGATAAGACCGAGCGGATGGACGATGATACGAGCGGCATCGCGTACGACGCGCTCAGGCATCGGCATGACCCGCGGGCGGACGGTTGCCATCTGCGGACGATAATTCAAAGTATAGATTGTGCAGAGCAGCGAGCCGCCAAAGGTCGGACGCGTTGCCGCAAGCGAACCATCGGCGTCGACGTCCAGCGCGGTGCAGTCGGCAGTGAGCCCGGTCGACAGGGTCGTCGCCACGGAACCTGCGAGATCGCGACCGAGCGTCGTCGCCCCCAATAGCAGGATCTCGGGCTTGTATGTGTTGACGAGTTCGGTTAGCGCTTTTGTATAGGATTCGTTGCGGTAATCCGACAAAACATTGTCGCTCACGAGATAGGCCAGGTCGGCGCCATAGCAAAAGGCATCAAGCGCGGCGTTACGTGTGTGCTGCCCCTCCGGACCGATAACGACAGCGGCAAGATTCACTTTTAGCCTGTCGGCAAGCCTGCGCCCCGCCCCCATGAGTTCCCAGGAAACCGGATGCACCTGGCCGCGCTCCAGCTCAACAAAGACCCAAACGTGTTTGTACGCCTTAAAGTGCTCCGGCAGTTCCTTTTTTGCTGCTGCGCGGCCGGCCGCCGCCGGCATGGCCGTTCTGGTGACATTGCTCATACTCAAAATTCCCCTCAAAGATAGGCGCGCCCGCGCCACAGGTCGCTTTTTAGCTTCGTTGACTGAAGATCACTTTTGGTCAGCAGGTGGCCGGTTGCTCTGCCCCGTCAGCCTGGTCCGACCGGCCGCACAACAAGACCCGTCGTCGCGATAGACGTACCGGTCCGGCCGGATTTGGAGAGGTCTTCCACACTGGACCCTTGCGCGCCGGGTTCGACGAATGCGGCCGCGGTGATTCTGACCGGTCGCTTCCATGCCTGAGTTGGCGTGTCCGTTCGCTGCGCAATACCTGCGCCTCACTTTCGGCCCAGCGGCTCCACATTGACTGTGACGGCGAGGGCGATCCCCGCAACGCACCTGTCACGCAATCCATCCCGAGCCTCCAGCGCCGACAACCCGCATGCGCCGACCTTGGCCCTCTTCCTAACGTGCTGTCCGCCATGAGATGGATACAAATCTGAGCGGAATCGGGGGCCGATTTGATGGGGATGACGCTGTGCATACCCTCTCCAGGTGTAGCGCGAACGGGCGACTTATCCATTGACCACCATCTGACCGTCGATACGGAACTTCGATCGCGTCAAAGACCATTTCGAACGGACCTGCGCGATCGTAGGCCACGAGATGATGCCGCAGCGCTCGGCAGGCAGTAAAAGCAGCATCATGGGTCTCCTTCAATCTCATCTCGGACGACTAGCATCTGTCGGCAGCGATGATCATACCGGCAGGACAACAGCAAGTGTCGTACCAGTTGCAAAAACCCTTGAAAGTCAGTCGAAAGTAATGGTTTGGGAGACACTTGAAATAGCCGCTGATACCGTGGACACGACCAGTCCAGACATGGGTCGGGAATACGACAGGCGCCGCTCGGGTCGTGGTTGCAGAGAGTTGACCCGGATAAGGACGAAGGCTGCACATCGGGTTGCCATGGCGCCCCGCCGGCAAACCTTGCTTGCAGTGGACCGCGAGATCACTTCAGCTCGCTCAACGGGACAAAGGCAGCGGCCTTCTTAGGGTCTGCGACGGCATCCTTCAAAACCTTGAACACTCGCTGGTCGATCGGTGACGATGCCACGAAATCGGCATAGGCCTGCTCCAGCATCGCCTTGCACCGAGCTCTGATTTCCGGCTCGGCGGCACCAGCAAATTGCTCTTTGGCAAGATACTGTCCCATGCGCTTTAAGATGTGAAGGCGCGCGACATTCACGATCTTAGGGTCGTAATCGACGCCTAGCAGCGAAAAAAAATCCTCTGCCGACGAGGCCTTGCTGAGCCGAACCAGGATACCGGCTGCCGGGGATGAGTTGATCATCGAAACTTCTCCTTCAGATTAGCTCTGGACGGTCAATGAGATGGGGTTGCGCCTGTTGACTGCTGCCGTCCTGCCTCGCACAGCTGATGCGCACGCCACAACCCGGAAAGCGGTGCTCTCAACTTCGCTGCCCAGATCGGCGGGTCCGCCGGTGACGAAGCCAGTCCCGATGAAGATCCGGGATCAATGGCCAAACCACGATCTAGGTTGACGCTCGTCAGGACGGTCGTCGGACCGGAAATCAGCCGCGCGAGAAGATGCCGATTGGCAGTCCGGGGACGGCTCGTCATTGTGTAGGAGATCACAGCATGTATGGCGGAACGGGAACTAAGATTTGGAGGTGAGATCGCGCCAGGGATCTGACGTGCGAAAGCTGGGCGCCGCTTGCGCCATCAGCGACATGGGACACTGTCCTTGCGGCGCGTCGGTTTGCGAAGGGTCGACGCAAACGTTGCTGGGCACGGCTTTTCACGCGGGCTGGGTTGCCAAGCATCCGCACACGTCGCGCCAGATCGCCGCCACGGTTTCGCGCTCGACTGGCAGCTTGTGCTCGATCGCATACTTGCGGACTTGCGACAGGATCTGCCTGGCTTGATCGTCGCTGGCGACGAGCTGCAGTTCATCGAGTAACGCGGTGATCGCCGCAAGTCCGGAATGCTTGCCGAACACAAAGCGGTTGCAGCGGCCAAGCAAAACGGGATCAAGCGATTGATAGGTGCGTCGATCCTTCAAAAGGCCAGCGACATGAATGCCGGATTCGTGCGTAAATACATGCTGTCCGACGATCGCCTTGTTCATAGGAATCGCACGTGCGGCCGCGGCTGCTACCACCGTGGCGACGTTCTCGAGCTCCCGGAGTATGATGCCGGTCTCGCGCCCGTAGAGCTGCTTGAGTGCGACCGCGATTTCCTCGAGCGGTGCATTTCCGGCCCGCTCGCCCAGCCCGATGACGGTCACTGAGGCGTGGCTCGCGCCAGCCCTGATGGCGGAGAGCGTGTTCGCGGTTGCGAGTCCTAAATCATCGTGACCGTGAAATTCGAGTTCGAGATCGGTTGTCGCACGCAAATTTCCGACCAGCGCGTAGGTCGCGTCGGGATCGAGCACACTGAGCGTATCTGCAATACGAAAACGACGCGCGCCCGCGGCTTCTGCAGTCGCCATCAGCCTGATGAGAAAATCAATGTCGGCGCGGGAGGAGTCCTCACCACCGACGGCGACCTCAAGTCCGCGCTCACAGGCATAGCCTACCACTCGCTTCACCCGTTCTAGCGCCAGGTCGCGATGACCACCTAGCTTGGCCGCGATCTGAACATCGGAGGTCGGGATCGAGATATTGATCATGGACACCTTTGCTTCGATCGCCGCGTCGACGTCAGATTCCCGCATCCGGCACCAGCCTATGGTGGTCAGCGGAAGATCTGCTTCGACAATGGCGCGGATGGCGGCGATCTCCTCGTTGCCCATCGCCGGCGTTCCCGCTTCGATCTCCGTGACTCCGGCCCGCGCCAGCGCCTGCGCGATCGCCAGCTTTTCCTCTGTGGTGAACGCAACGCCAGGTGCCTGCTCGCCGTCGCGCAATGTCGTGTCGTTGAGCACGGTAGGCTTGGCGCGCACCTGGTCGGACCAGGACGATTTGGCGGCGGTGCTGGCGGCAATCACGCGAGAGCTCCTCATTGTTTGACCTACCTACGCTTCAGCAACCAGCATGCCAGCCTGCCATCCCGTCCAACCCATTGACGAATGACCCCTTCCGTCCTCGACCTTCTTGAGCAAATGAATTGTCGCAAATGCGACAGGTCATGAAGCGGACGCCTTGCCTGTTGCTACGCCGAGTTCGAACGTTAGCAATTGCGGCTCGCCAGGATGTGAGAATTGTCGCGGTCCACTTGGGCCCGCCGCCGCCTTGGACACATGGTCACTCGCTCACATCGAAGCGGCGTCGGCCGCGCCCTCAACCTCCCGCGCGACTTACCAAATCCGGCGAGGCTTTCTCGGATGACGGAGCGATAGCGGACGCTCCTGGCAGTTCAGATGGACAGTCTCCGGCAACGACCGGCCGAGCCGCCCGGAACAGAAGATCGCGCCGGCGCTCGGCCATCCGGCTCTCACCGCTTTCTTCGCCGAAGCACAGGTTGAAGTCGTCACATTGCTTGCACACAGGTGTTGTGCACATCACGAGCCCTTCATTCTCGCAAAGCATGCGGTAGAAGAAACGCTTCCAGCGCATATTGTTGACATTGCGCGCGGCGAGCGGCGCGAAATGGCGGCTCAGCAGCCGAGAGAGCTCGCCACGATTGCGCAAGCCGAGCGCTTCCCACAGGTGGTCTGGCTCAATGGCACGGCGCGCGATCATCGCAGCCAGCCAGCGGCCGATATCCCCTTCCGTCGAGCGTTGCTCGAGCAAGAGATCGCGCAACATTGCGATCTCGTCGTCCTCTTCGCACTCGAAATCCGAGAGCTGCTCCGCGAGCTTGATCTCAAGCGAGGGAAAGTACTGCTCCAGCAAGGCCACCAGTTCAAGGCCGGACAGGCCAGCCTTCTCGGGAAGAGAGCCACCATCCATTGTGGCAGCCGCCAGGATAGACGCCAGGACATGGCGATCGAGATCGCTGTCAATGGTAATATCGGCATCTGTAGGAGGCACACCGGTGAGCATGCGATAGGTTGCAATTCCCCTGTGCATCTGGCTGTTGATATCAACGGCACAAGCAGCCGGCGACGGAAGGAAGTGCGCTTCGAACATAATTTTGCGGGTTTCCACAATGGTCAGGTTTGCGTGCCGCATCCTGGTTTTGATCAGGGTCGATCGTCAGAATGCCGGCCTCCCGGGATGGGCGGTGAGGGAGACCGGCATCCGTCGCGCGCCTTTACAAGGCCGCGACTCGCGACCTTTACGAGGCCGCGAGTTCGGCGGCGGTCTTGCCGATGATGGATTCATCCACGGGCTTCATGATGCCATGCTCCATCAGCATGTCCTCGAGCTCGTCCATGGAGATTGGGGTCGGGATGATGCCTTTGCCGCCATTGTTATGAACCTTGGTCGCAAGATTGCGATAGTGATCGGCCTGCTTGGAATCGGGTGCATATTCAAGCACCGTCATGCGGCGTAACTCGGCATGCTGCACCACGTTGTCGCGTGGCACGAAGTAGATCAGCTGAGTGCCTAGCTTCTTGGCCAACGCTTCCGCCAGTTCCAGCTCCTTGTCGGTCTGCCGCTCGTTGCAGATCAGACCGCCCAGCCGCACGCCGCCAGAGTTCGCGTATTTCAGGATGCCTTTGGAAATGTTGTTCGCAGCATACATCGCCATCATCTCACCGGACATCACGATATAGATTTCCTGCGCCTTGTTCTCGCGGATTGGCATCGCAAAACCACCGCAAACGACGTCGCCGAGCACGTCGTATGAGACATAGTCAATGTTCTCGTAGGCTCCGTTCTCCTCCAGGAAATTGATCGAGGTGATGACGCCGCGGCCGGCGCAGCCGACACCCGGCTCAGGACCACCGGACTCCACGCAGCGAATGTCCTTGTAGCCGACCTTCATTACGTCCTCGAGCTCGAGGTCCTCAACGCTGCCGGCGCTCGCTGCAAGGCTCAAAATCGTGTCTTGCGCCTTGGCGTGCAGAATCAAGCGGGTCGAGTCCGCTTTCGGATCGCACCCTACAATCAGAATTTTCTGACCCATCTCGGCCAGCGCCGCCAGCGTGTTCTGCGAAGTGGTCGACTTGCCGATGCCGCCCTTCCCGTAGAACGCGATTTGTCTCAGTGAAGACATGTTGCTCTCCATCAACCGATTTGCCAAAAGTTGCGCGCTTCTTGCGCGCGAGCTTGTTTCTCTCTCAGAAACGGGGGCACACGGGTTCGAGGGAAGGAGCGCATCGCTCGTGTTACGCGTCGGCGTGCACTCAGCCCTCACTCAGTGTTGCTGTCGCTTATTAGCAACCGCCGTGCCAACGCTTGACCGCGCTCCTTAAGCTTCTGATTACGTTTCTAAAAAACACCAGCCGGTGAGTGAGGCCTTGGCTATTTTGGATCTGACAGGATCTGCGCGACTGTCAGAAAACTAACAACGACCACAACAATCTACGCGAAAAGCCGATTTGGCGAGACCTGTTCCGATGCCTTCTGGTGTGGAACGGCACTTTGTCCTCTTCTCGCAAGCCGGGCGATCCTAGGACAGTGAATATGCCGGTCGGGCTCGAAACCTGGCGGACCAGCCGCGAGTGTTGCAAATACGGTACGGCGCTTGATGCGCTGACATTGGAGATGATCGGCAAGAAATTCGAATGGGCTCCCGAAAGCAGCCGCGCCATGCCAATCGTTCAGCTCAGCGCGCCTACATAGGTATGTCGTGGCGACAATCATCTTTTATCAGAAGCCCGGCTGCGCCACTAACGCGCGTCAGATTCAAGCTGAAGTCCGACGTGATCGCCCGAGACATCTTGAAAGATTCATGGGATGCGGAGAAATTGCGCGGCTTCTTCGGCAATGTGCCGGTCAAAGCCTGGTTCAACCGAGCTGCCCCCCGTATCAAGTCAGGCGAAGTCAATCCGATACTATCGACCCGGCAAGCGCGCTCGCATTGATGATAGTCGATCCGCTCCTGATACGACGACCGCTGATCGACGTAGACGGGGCACGATGTGCCGGACTCGATCATGAGCCCGTGCTGTCCCTGCTTGGCGGCAACACGCAAGATGATCTCGGCGGATGCTTGCACGAAGCAAACCGTACGCGTTGTCCGCAGACGTGAGAAACGGGCGGAGGGTACCCACCGCTATCAAGCGAGGCAGAGATGCCGTTTCCCACTTCCGGCTTCCTTCACCGGTAGTAAGCGACGGGACCTTCCCTGAGACGCTCGCACGAGTGACTGCTCCGTAAGGGGCATCGCCTCTATTGCGCTCGAATGCCGCGCTTCTCGCCTGTGTAGTGTGTGAGAGGCCGCCGCAGTTGCCGCCTTTATCGCGCATGACCTCCGCGGCACGGATTGGATCACAGCACCAAGGCGAGAAGCGGTTTCTTGAAGACATTCTGCTCTATTCAATTGAATAACGATCAGAACAGATCACAACGCTTCGCGGCCGTGATCCTTATGCAACTTAGCGGCATAATTGCGCTATGGCCGCTCCCATTTGATCGGTATCAAATCCTCCGCCATTCCCCAGTGTCACAGAGATCTCGCGCGGCTCTTCGCGCCGATTTTGGAATGGAGAATTCGATGAGAACAAGGACAGTTCTGACGAGGGCATCGCTCCTCGCGCTCGCGACCTCGTTGGCCAGCATCTCGGTACAGGCTGCGGATCTGGGTCGGACGCCGGTCTACTATAAAGCGCCTCCGATCGAACCCTTCAATCCATGGATGATCCGCCTGCGCGTGCTTGGCGTTTTGCCGGATACCGCAGGCAGCTCGGTCAGCATCGCCGGGGCCCCCTCGCTGTCCTCACCAAGTTCTGGCCTTTCGATCAGCGATCAAGCCGTACCCGAGCTCGACATCACCTATTTCTTCACAAAAAACGTTGCCGCCGAACTCATTCTCGGCGTGACCAGCCATCACATCAGCGGCAATGGCGCGCTCACTGGCCTCGATATCGGCAAAGCCTGGCTGTTGCCGCCAACACTGACCCTGCAATATCACTTCACCGAATTCGGCGCGCTCAAACCCTATATCGGTGCGGGCATCAACTACACCGCATTCTTCAACCAATCGGCAGCCAATACGTCGCCCGCCGGTCTTGCGGTGACGGATTTGCACATCAGCAACCAATTCGGCGCGGCGGTCCAATTCGGCTTCGATTACATGCTTGATCGTCACTGGGGCCTCAACTTTGACGTGAAGAAGCTGTGGCTGCGGCCGGAGTACTCCGCGACCGTAAACAATGCGATTGCCGTCACCGGGCGCGCCAATATCGATCCATGGCTCGTCAGCGGCGGCGTCACTTACAGGTTCTGACGCTAGAACAGGAGCAGAATGGGGAATCCGTTTGATCATTCCGGACGTACGAGCTCATCGAGCGCGTCCCCTAACCTCACCGCTGTGCAAGCAGGGAGCGAGATGACGCGTCAAGGACGCGTCATCTCACGAGAAGCGGGGAGCCATTCGCAGCATTGCTCTCGCTGTAAGCTACGGATCGCGCGGCATGGAGTGACGGTACACAAACAGATCGACCCAGCATGTGTTCATATTCTTGTTCGCGTTGCAAAAGGCGCCATTTGCCGATCGGCCCGGAGAAAAAAGGCAACACCCGCGCCGAGGTCAATGACCTGCTGTTCGCAGACCCAGAGCGTGAGGCCTCCGCTCAACCTCAGACGATCCTAGCTCCGGGCGGCCAGCTCATGGACTGACAAGCCGTCCATGCTTGCTAGCCCGGGCACGTGGCCGCTGGGCGAAGCCTCTAGCTTCGCTTTAGCACCATCACAAGGCGGTCGACACGTTTGCCCTGCTTGAGGTGGGAGTTTACGATTTCGTCAACGTCCTCAGGCGTGGTCGCGCGATACCACACTCCATCGGGATAGACTACCATCAAGGGACCAGCGTTACAAAAGCCAAGGCAGCCTGCCATCGTGAAGCCAATATCGTTGAGGCCTTGCGCTTCGACCGCCTTGCTCATTCGATCCCACAGGGCTTGCGCGCCAAAGGCGCCACAGCTGCCGTGCGGATGAGTTGGCGGACGCTGCATGTTGCAGGCAAAGACATGATGCCTATAAAGTTGAGGAAGTTCGAATTCGGCTTCTGAGTTCATGCGCCTGTCCTGTGATCAATGGGCTTCATCTGAAAAGATGACAAGGTGCGAGCACGTCGCTCCCACAATCTCTTACGATTAAACGCTGCATCGAAGACTTTGATGCTACTGATTCCCACTCGCGCTTGCCAATGCTGGCGAAATGAGCGGGTGCCATAGTGGTTGTCATCGCTGAAGATCAGCGATAGACACCTTCGCGTCCGGATCAGCCTCTTTGATCAATTCCAACCTCTTCTGCCATCATCGCGACCTTTTTACTCCCGCATCACTTGCTCATCATTCAACTTCTCCAAAGCAAGTTGCACACCAGATGCGTAACGTTCGTTTGTCCAACGATCCCTTCCTTTTCGCGGCGCGACTCACAATTATTGCGCAGGTTGCGACAACGTCGTTCGCTTCTGTTTCGGACACGACAAAACTCGCATAGCATTTGACCTCCCGCCTCGGCCTGCTGCTGTGTTCCGTCGCTGCCGATCTATCGTTTGCTCAACAGATAGCGCCTGTCGCAAGAGCCCAACGAGACAGCGATGATTGCTGAGCCACCTTTGAGGCTGCAGACCAAGCCGGCCGCAATCCCGATTGGCAGGAACGTTAAACCGGCAACGCAGCGGCCCGCAGGCTTCCCACGATACACGTCAAGACGCGCTTGCAGCGGCAAATTTGCGACGAACAACGAGCACCTGCTCACATGCATTTGCTCCTAACGGGTCCTAGCTGACATCCGCTAAGGGCCTCGCACGAACGGAGTGGCATGGCAGTTGCAGCGCAGGCAATAACGCCAGCTGCGTCCGCCGGCCAAAGAGTTTTGACACAGGATCGTCATTCCTCCTCCCCAAACGGTCCTGTCAGTCTGGGCCCCACATTCTCCCAGCCCAGACGATGCCCTCGGCGAACTTCCAGCCGCCGGGGGCATTTCCCTCTCCAACATATCGCCTGCAGTAGGAAGCATGTCCTGCCTGCCCGCTCGATTTGGCGAGCTAGTGCAAGGGCAGCTTCTTGGTGCGACGGAGGTCGCGGAGTGGCAGGGCTGCAATCCGCGCAAGGTGCCCGTTTTGTCTCACAAATCAACAGCCGTGACACGCATCTGCCAACGCTCACGAGTACGACGGCTTCATCCGACGGCAAGGCGCCTCAAGCAGCTTGAGCATAACAAAGCGATAGGCCCGTTAGTCCGGATGGATCGTGATATCCATGGTTTCGTCGCTGTCCGCGAACGGGTCGGCAGACCGATCGTCCTCCAGCAGCCTGACGCCGCACAGGCAGACGTCACCTTCGATCACGGCGAGCGGTACCGGCTCAAGCGATTGTCCATCGCAGGGGCCGTCGATGCACATCCCAGTGTCGATCTCGAATCTTGCGCCGTGCCGGCCGCATCTGAGAAAGGAACGGTCTGACGAGAAAAACGCACCGGTGCCGATGTTAAGCCAGACGCTCTCATGCGGACAACGATTGACGTAACCAAAATAGTCGTTGCCGAAGGTGCGCACCACAATAATTGGAAACGGGCGGCTCTCGCCCCTATCATCGATCCGCGACAGGCTGAAGCCCATGGCCCCACTCCGCTCGAGGGCATCGGCCGGGCAGACGGCAAAAACCTCCGTCTTATCGCTCATCAGGTCGCCGATTATCGGTTCGCTCATCCCGGCCTCGCAGTTTCCTGCTTGAAGGCTTCGATCGCAGTCCGGCTCAGCCGAAAAATCCCGCGGCCACGAGCGAGCGGCCGATAAGCCGAGCTGGCACGGGCGTTCAGGACATCAAACCATTGGATCGGCGTGAGCTTCGCCGGACGCTCACTGATCTGGATCACCCTCCCGTCCGGACCGAAGCGGACGTGGATGATGACTTCTTGCGAGCTCATACCGATCCCCTGTTTTGGCAACTCTAAGGATCCCGACCGTACACCGACGATCTCGACTCGGGCACCTTGGCGCGTGGGGGCTCAAGCCGCGCCTTAGACGCCGCGCCTTTTGTACTATCGAGCAGGTATTCTTCACCCGCTTGGAGCATTTCTCGCGCGGACTTAACACGAGTGCGTGCCTCCAACCGCACGGCGTGCTCCCGCATTTGTGTGGATCACGATCCGCACCAGGCAACGCTGCCACAAGCGACGTATGCTCAATCCGTCCTTGTAGCTCGATCCAATCGCCTCGGTGTAATCCTCCAAAAGCAGCAGCTGATGGCGCTGCGCGACCGCACGCAGTTCCGACCACGGCGCGGGATGACCGTTAGGATTGCCGGCGACAATCGCCCGCGTGTTGGCCGTGATGCGCTCTTTGGCCTTCGCTGGGACTAATGCTCCCGACCAATAATCGACATCTGCAAATACCACTCGTGCGCCCGCGAGACTGGTGGCATGCGCGGTTTCGCGAAAGGAGTAGGGCGAGGCGAAAACCTCCTGCCCCGGGCCGATGCCGAGCGCCTTCAGCGCAAGCAGGAGCCCGATGGTACCACTCGAGACCGCATCAACATATTTGCGACCAAGATAGGCGGCGAAAGCGTGCTCAAACGCCTCAGTGATCCGCCCGTTGGAAATTTGCGGCGAACACAGCAGCGTCTCCACGGCAGAGAGCTCAGAGAAGGTGATATCGGAATCGAACAGTGGAATGAATGATGTATTCTCCTCCACAGTGTGCGCACCATCAAGCCGATACTCTGCTAGTTCAGTGCTCACCGCCGCACATTCCTTTTGGCCAATACGATGCCGGTCGCCCGCGTCGGATCGGCCGTAATCTGCACGCAGTGATCTGATCCATCGATCAGATGAAGGTCGAAACGCGGAAACTGCCGGAACGGCTGATCCGCCACATCCGACGCATCACAGCGCACCCAAGCAAGCTGTGGAAAGCGGTGCCGCAGCTCGACAAACGGACCCATCTCGGCGCGATCGGCTGCAAGCAGCCGCTCGATTTCGATCAATTCCTCCGCGGTGAGCGCCATCGTGGCTCCTCTATGACTCGTCAAAGGCGCGGCGTCATTGCCAGAACAGACGCTCCGGATCCGCATTCAATTCGTCGATTGCAGAAGTCAACCGATGGTAAAGGCTGTAAAATTCCCAGGTTCCTCGCGCGTGGTTCTTGCGAAACAGCTTCCAGATCCCGCTCACGGCATCATAATGAATCAGTGCGACATCGATGAGAGCGCCATCCTTGTCGATGTTGCGCGAGCAACAGGGGCTCTCGACGAGGTAGCCGCCCCTCACCGGCGTCACGTTCGGCGAGACGTAGAGATAACGCTTGCGCGAGCTCAAGCCGCGCTCGATCCGTTTGCGATCGAGTTCGTTGGGGTGAGGCACCAGCCCGGCCTTTACCGTTCTCATCAGCGCGGCATTCATCGCGAAGCCTCCATTCAAAGCACTGTGATTTCTTCTTCAAGACAGCCGATGAGCATCTGCTCACCAAAATCGACAATATAGATCGGCACGTTCGCTTCGGTATGGATCGCGACGTTGATGATCTCGCCGGTCGCTCCGGCCGCGAGCAAGACTCCCTCGGGCTCCATGTCGGGATATGAGTGGTCGTTGATGAGGTCGACTGCGGTTTTGACCCGCTGGCCCCGCTGATATTTCGGAACGCCGGGCTGAGTCATGACTCCTCCGGGAATGGCAGATCATCGATCTCCTCGCACGTGTCCACCGGCTCTAGCTCCTTGCGCTTCATGCCAACGCGGTAGCCGCTTTCCAAAAACTCAACGCCGTAGATGTAGAATTGCTGCAGGAACGTGCCGATCGAGACGACATAACCGACCTCCCCCTTCTTGACTAAGACGTCGCCAATCTCCTTGCCGCGATAGGTGCCATCATTGCGGATGGTGCGATTGGCTCGCAGCTTTTGGCCAAAGCTGAAGACGGGCGGGTCGCTGAGCTCGACGACGTCGCTGTCGCGAACAATGCTGTTCATGTACCGCTCCTCATGCATCGCTCCCTCTAGAGATGTAGGAAGCTGCCTCGCCCACGGCAGGCGAGATCCTGCATCACTTCATACTCGCGCGGCGTGGTCAGTCTCATCGACGACAGCAGCGCTGGGTAGGAAGGCCGCTCTCGGAATCGCGAAACGCCTTGGACCGCCGCGCAGAATGAAATGCCCGCCAGGGCCGTGCTGCCGACCAGCAACAGCACGATCGCAGGGCAAGCCAGCGCAGTCGTCGTCCGTGATGGAGGACCGAACGTCGGCGTCCGCGCCGCCGCCAACGCGCAGCACGAAGCTTGCGACGTTTTCAGCACCCGCTCTTGGCGTGCCGTTCATGGGGTTCACACTTTAGACTGGCGCCTGGTAGCGAGGAAAGGACGTGTCAACCACACAGGTATTGTCGACCGGACAGGCGGCGACGCATTGCGGCTCGTCGAAATAGCCAACACATTCAGTGCATTTCGCCGCTTCAATGACAAAGCTGCCCCCCTTCTCCGAGATAGCAACGTTCGGGCATAAGGGTTCGCAGGCTGAACAGCTCGTACACTGCGAGGCGATGATCTTGAATGGCATATATCCCCCTTAGCCTGCGGAGAAAAGAGATCCTTGCGGGATCGCGGCGTCGCCGCGCTGCGCGTGCTGGATCTCCCCGCGTTTCACCTTATCCAGATAGGATCTGAACCAGGCGATCGCCGACTTCTCAATGAACTCATGGGCATATTGATCGACCGGCTCGATCCCTGCCTTGATCAGATTGCTTTTCGGGCAGCCGCCTATCTTGGAGACGAAGACCGCATGGCAGTCATGGATGCCACGCATGATGGCGGAAAGCCTGTCCTCCTCGCCATAACCGCCCTGGCAGTAAACGTCCACGCGGCGGTGGCCGACGAATTTGGCGCCGGATGTAGAAAGTTCGTAGACCTGGAATTCCTTTGCATGCCCAAAGTGCTCGTTGATCACCCCCGAGCCCTTGGTTGCGACGGCCACTAGAAGAGTGATCGCGCTCATCTCCCCGGCAAATTTCGCAAGCTCCTTTTGGGCGACCGCGACTCTGGCGGCACGCTCATGCTCTACCCTGCCCTGATATGCCTTGCGCATCTCTAGGTCATATTCGACGTCCATTTTCATGACCTGATCGGTGGTGAACTCTGCGCTGCGGTCCTGCCCGAGCAGACCGACCGCATCGGCCCGGCACTGGCGACAATGGCGCATAATTTTTATCTCTCCTTCACAAGCATCTTGCAGCGCCTTCAATTCTTGCGCCGTCGGTCCGCGCTGACCGTTGAGGCCAAATACTGTGCCGTGTTCGGGCGCGGAGATCAGCGGCATGATATTGTGAAGGAAGGCACCGCGCGACTTCACCGCCTTGTTGACCTCGATCAGGTGGTCGTCGTTGATGTTTGGGATCATCACCGAGTTGACCTTGCACAGGATACCTCGTTCGCTAAGCATCTCGAGACCTTGCAGTTGGCGATCGGTGAGTATTCTTGCCGCGTCAATACCCGTGTATCGCTTGTGGTTGAAGAAGATCCACGGATAAATCTTGGCTCCGATTTCGGGATCAACCATGTTGATGGTGATGGTGACGTGGTCAACCTTGGACTTGACGATGGTATCAACATAGTCCGGCAGTGCGAGTCCGTTCGTTGACAGACACAGTTTGATTTCGGGAGCGGCCTTGGCGACCAGCTCGAACGTCTTGAACGTCTTTGCTGGATTGGCCAGAGCATCGCCCGGTCCAGCGATGCCAAGCACCGTCATCTGCGGAATGCTGGTCGCGACCGCGAGCACTTTTCTGACCGCCTGCTCAGGCGTGAGCTTCTCGCTCACCACACCCGGACGCGATTCATTGGCGCAGTCGTATTTTCGGTTGCAGTAATTGCACTGGAGGTTGCAGGCAGGCGCGACCGCGACATGCATACGGGCGTAATGATGATGCGCTTCTTCGCTGTAGCAGGGATGGTTCTTGACCTTTTCCCAGATTTCGGTCGGCAGATCGCCTTGGCCTGCGTGCGAGCCGCAGCTCGCCTGTCCGGTCTTGGCCGAAGCGCGGCAGCGCTTATGCTCGGGGGCGGGCTGCATCATCTTGCCGCTATCCACTGCAGCTTTGACATACTTTCCGCGTTCATTTTCATTTTTCCCTGCTGGCATCATCGCCCCCCAGGACGATCAAAGAAGCTGGATAGCAACTTGCATGCCATGGCGCAGACGATGAAATTGCAGCCATACGCCAAGGAGTTAGCGGAAACCATCGTCGCTGGCGCACGAAAGAAGAGCAATGATGCGCTTGTTGACGATGCGACAGATACGTCGTCATTCTCACGCAGAGCTCCACGGCTTGCGCATGCTCGCGCTAAGCTCGCCGGAACCGGCTCCATCTGAACGGGTTTTCTCGCGTTGCGGCTCCCACGATAGGAGCTGGGGGATCCGGGCTTCATAAGGCCACTAATGGGTGAGCAGTATCTCAACCGTGCAAGGGAACCCAATCGCAAGCGGTGTCAGGCGTTGCTCGAGTAGAAAGCGGAGCTCGTTGCGAGAGAGCGCGTCCCCATCAACGATGGCATAGTGGGTGCTGGCCGAGCGCTTGATGATCTACCGCCGCATAGCTACGCAACAGCTGTTCGTTGAAGCGACAGCCGATCAAGAGAAAGGTCTGTTCGCCTTTCCTTGATGGATGTCCGGAACTGGCGTCTGAATGTCGATTTCGGTCAACGCCTGACGTAGTCCGCGTCGGAGATAAGGAAGGTGTTGGCCGGCTGCACGCTGCCATGCGACTTGTACAGCACCCCCGTCGCCCAGCTGACGGCCACCGCACTGCCGACCTCTCGGCAAGCGAATCGTAAAGGCGATACCAGCGATTTTCGCCAATGCCGACGCGGGTGATACCCTGCACTTCGACCCATCCATCGCGCTTATCCAGCGCCGGGCGCCTGGCGGCATCATACCAGATGTCGACTATGACTCGCAGCGACAGGGACGCAAGATGATGGCGCGACCGCGTCGGCTGAACTGGCCGAGCGAAAGCCCGCGCCATCAATGCCGTCACGGCGGACCGATCTTTGCTGATCTCGACTTGTCGCGCCGACGCCAACGCATTGCCCCTAGCCGGCCGCGGCAGCGGAACCTCGCTCGAAGAAGCCGGGCAACGCCTCTGGCGTGGTCGACATATCGGATCTGCACAATTCGGCGAGGCCAGGACCGAGATGGGGAACAATGCTCGCGGCCCTCGTCCACGAGCGTGGCTTTTGCATCGGCCGCATCGACAAAGTCGATCTTCGGGGGCGCCTTCAGGGATCGTCCCCGTTCTCGCCCCGTTTTTTAGCGTTGATTGTGATCGGTAGCCGTGTGTCGCTCGCCATCTCGGGCAAATCGAGCACCCAGCCATTAGCTACTTTGATCCAGCCGCCCCATAGCGTCTCGTGCTCGGATTCCACGATTGGCTCTTCGAGATCCTTTTTTGGCACGTATATCGACAGGCCCGCGTCCGGAGACCGGCGGATCATGATTTTCACGTGGTCAACTCCTTGGCTGTGACGCAGGAGGTGGCGCGCAGGCGAGCCACGATGTCGGACACTGCGCACACGACCTCATCGACCTCCGCGAACGAGGTTTCACGTGACAGAGAAAAGCGCACCGCGCCGCGCATCCGCCACGCCGGCACCTGCATGGCACGCAGAACATGCGAAGGCTGCATTGAGCCGGAGTTGCAGGCTGATCCGAGCGACACGGCAATACCGGCCCGATTGAGATGGTGGGCGATGGCTTCGCCTTCGAGATGATCGAAGGCAATAGTGGCCGTGTTCGCTAACCGATTGCTGATATCGCCGAGCGCAACGCACTCGCCATTGTGCAAAATTCCCTGCTCTAGGCGGTCGCGCAACGCGCCAATGCGAACGCGCTCCGGTTCGAGCCGCTCCGCCGCGAGCTCGGCAGCCTTTCCCAGGCCGACGATGCCGGGAATATTCTCAGTCCCGCCGCGGCGTCCTCGTTCCTGTGATCCGCCGCAGATCAGCGGCCGGAATTTTGTCCCTTTGCGCAAATATAGCGCGCCGATTCCCTTGGGGCCGTGCAGTTTGTGCGCGGATAGCGACAGCATGTCGATCGCACTGTCCTTTAGGTTTACGCGCACCTTACCGATGGACTGGACTGCATCGGTGTGAAACAGCGCGCCCGCCTCACGGGTCAACCCGGCCAGAAACTCTACAGGGAATATCGTTCCGGTCTCGTTGTTGGCCCACATAACCGAGGCGATCGCTGTGCGTGGCCCGAGCGCGCAGCGAAACGCCTCGATATCGAGCCGGCCGCGGGAATCTACGGGTACGATGTGCGTCTTGACTCCTCTTGCCGCCAATTGCTTGGTTAACGCAAGAACGGCGGAGTGCTCTACCGAGGTGGTGACAATCTCGTCTCGGTCTTCCTGCGTCGCAAGCGCAGAGAGGATCGCGGCATTATTCGCCTCGGTCCCTCCCGAAGTGAAAACGATTTCTTGATCGTATGCGTTCCCTAACAGGCCCCGCAAGCTATGCCGGGCCTGCCTCACAGCGACCGCGACCTCGTCGCCAAAGGCATGCGTCGACGAGGCATTGCCGAATTGCTCGGTGAAGAACGGCAACATGGCTTGTACAACGGATGGATCGGTCCGGGTCGTTGCATTGTTATCGAGGTAGATCGGCATTCTATTCCTCGCTCATCCATTGCCTCGCCTGCAGCAGCAACGGGGACCAGATTCAATTCGCCGAATTGATCAACCAGCCGCGCCTGAATGCCTTCCAGCGTCACCCGCGAAGTCTACAAACCGTGCAGGCACCGGTCAGCGTGACCATGATCCTGCTGCTGCCATCGATGCCTATCAGCTGACAGTCGCCATCATCGCGTGGCAGATTGGGGCGTATCTCTTCGAGAGCCCCGCGAATGCGACGCTTTAGGTCTGTCGCAGTGGACGACGATTGCCTCAGTTGTTCGGCCGGCATGCTTCGATATGTCCTCTTCATCAGCTGAACGATTTTTTTCATCAGCTGAACGATTTTCCGCAGGAGCAGTTCGCGGTGGCGTTCGGGTTGTGAAAGGTAAAGCCAGAACTCTCCAGTGCCATCACGAAATCGATGGTCGTGCCGACCAGATGCTCACGGCTCTTGTTATCGACGAACACCTTCAACCCGTCGCATTCGATCACGGTGTCGTCAGGCTTCGGTTCCTCGGCCAGGCCCATCTTGTATTTAAATCCATTGCAGCCGCCTGCTTCGATCATGACGCGCAGACCGCCGGTCGGGTGCGCCGACGATGAAATCGCGCTCTTGATTGCATTCACTGCGCTGTCCGTCAGGTTGATCACGGCTTTCCCTCATCAGCTTGGATCTAGCTGTTAAGGGCAAGTCACGTGCCAGCGCGCAGGCGCTTGATGATGCGCACTTTTTCGGACCGCGCCTGTTGACTTTGGAACCGGTGTTGGGTTCCTGACACGACTAGGCGCGGCCCCCTGACGCGTTTTCTTTCTAAGCTACGCGCGGGCAGCTACGCATGCAACGGCAAGCAATTTGCATCGCATCTGGCACCGGCCAAGGCGTCGGTGAAGAGCTTAGATCGAGGACGAATTTAATGACTGCAATCGAGAACACCGCACTCGGCAGATTTGAGAAGGAGGGCCGCCTGCTCAACGCCGTACTCAAAGGCGCGACTACCAAGCCGGGCCGGTTCGGCTTTCGTGGCGACGTCGCACTGAAGTTCCAGACTCAGGTCGCCGACGAGAAGCGACCGCCGGACTATTCGATCGAGCAGGTTCTGACGATCGCGCAGGACGGAGAACGCACTATTCCGGTGCTGGCCGGCTACCTACACTCCTTCGCGTATCTTGCTGACGTCGCGACCGTCCTTGACGGCGCCTTAAGCCCAACCGGCAGCTACTTCATGTTTTGCAACAACATCGATTTGCTGGCGAAATATCGAATCAAGTTCGGTGATATCAACTTTCACGTCTTGCCCTGCGATGAATCGACCGTTTGGAAGGAGATGATGGAGCTGGTCGGGCTCAACAAGGACGACATCAAGAAGCTCGATCCGGGCGGCAAGCTTGATTACCTCCTCGATGCCGCAAAGGATCTCGATCTGTCCTATGAGGAGATCTCTTACGACGGCGGGCTAAAGAGGATGGAGCCGGTGAAAAACCGCAACGAGAACCGCCCGGTCTGAGGCGGTCTTCAGTTGTTTGGCGATGCATCGTCTTCGACAAGACGCACGCCGAGGACACAGATATCACCATCCAGAACTGCCAACGCGATCGGCGTGAGCGCTCTACCCTGACATGGACCTTCGACGCACCGCCCGGTGCCGAGTTCGAAGGTCGAACCGTGCTTGCCGCACATCAGCCGGATGCCGCAAGGATCCAGGAATTGGTTCTGCTCCCAATCCAATTTGACGCTGTTGTGCGGGCATTTATTGACATAGCCAAGCACTTTTTTGCCCCAGCGCACCACAATGATGGACCACGGCCGGTGATTGCCGTCATCTTCAACGACCATAAGATGGAATCCCATGGCTTGGCGGCTCGGAATGTCGTTAAAGCCGCAAATTGCATAGATGGGATTTGGCTGCATTCATACTCGCTTATTGCAAGGCGCTTTTCATTGCGTTGTGCAATCAACGTGCAAGAAGTGTGCAAGTGCCTGAGCGGATCGTGTCTGTGGTAATCCAATGCGCAAGCTTATTGCAGCTCACCCCATTACCAACGCACAATTAGGCCAGTTCGTTCGACGATTGGGCCGTGCTGCCCTTCCATGAAGCCCGCCCAGCTACAGCTTTCGGCTTCAAGCATTCTGCACGATTTGCCGGATAGCTACATGCGGTGGCTGGTCGTTGCTGCTCGTTGATGGCCACGGCCGTGGCAACCCCGTTAGGGCCCCTCGGATCGCCTATCCCCCGCGAGCATCGTAAGAGCCTCGGAGAGGGGCTAGACGGTCGTTTCGGCCGCCGGGGCGACGCTGCGAGCGTCGCCCCTTGAAGTAAGACCATTGCGTCCGCTATAGAACGGTCGAAAGCCCATCATTTCAGGCCCGGTGCTGCTATGCAGCCAATTTACTCGAGGGGCATTCGCCTAAGAGCGCGCTCCAGGTAAATTGAAGCGCCGTCGTCCGAGGAATCCGAGTCGTAGCTTCTCTGAGGACCGACATCACTGCCCCCAGCTTTGGAAAGATACTTCGTAGGCTTGTCTACACGCTGCCACTTGTCATTCTCGTTCTTCGTCCACACTTCGGGATTTTGGTGAGGATCAAGCACCCAGTGGTTACGGCCCACGTGAACAAAACCCATGTCCGCAAGGCGGGGTTCCATGCCTGGTAAGGCCGGCCTCGACATGATCAGCGGATGGTCGCCGTCCTCTCGCAGTAGATGTTGTAGCAAGATGTCGCCAGCGTTCTCGACAAGCGGATGAGTTACCCTAAGATCTACCACGGACGTGATATCGTTCCGCCCAAACTGTTGTTGAAATTGGTCTCCTTTGATCCGAACCGGGCCTCCTGCTCTTAATAGCCCGACAATTTCGTCGCCCAACCGGTAGCTGTAAAATCGTGCTGGCTTATTTGGATCGTCGTAGGTGTAGGCGTAACTTCCAGCAACGGTTGCTGCGCGCTCAGCCTTCTGGGAGACGAAATCTGAGTATTCCTGTGGGTTCTCGGCGATCTGCATGATATCGCTGCGCAAGAACCTCTCGACTCCTCTCCTGAAGGTTTCGCGGTCGGGGATCTCTCTAATGGGCGGTTCGGAAACGAGAGAGTATGACGCCGCTGGTTCGGATGACGACCCACTTGGCTCCATCCCTGCAACTGTTTCCGCAAATCGGGGACTATCTCCCGCTTCTGACGAATCGTCATTACCGGTTGTGAACTGGCTGGATGAGCCAACGATTCTGCCATACATCAGACCGCTCTCCTATGAGAAAAGTTGCACGCAATCGAGCTCGCCCACGCGCGGCTCTGCCTGCGAGGATAGAATTCCTAGCTGACCACAACCTGACCAAAGCACTCAGCGTTTACACGTGGCTACCCCGCGCAGTCTGCGCGTAGCTGCGACTAGCCGCGATCTGTGGGTGGAATCGCACGTAATATCGGCGGCTACGATCCGTCGAAGAAACCGATGCTTATGATAATGACTTGCACGTTCCTATTAGCAGATGGGTTACCCCGCCCGACCACGTACATCGACCCATGAACCCGCAACGAGAATTAGAGACCTGCGTGCCAATTGTTCCGCGTCCTGATTTTGCGATGTGCGCTCGATGCCCATGTGGGGCAGCGAAATGTCGTCCCCGCTGGGCGTGTGCAAAAGACCAACTAAGGTGTTCCCGGCGCATCCCGTCCCTGTAGAATCGACCATCTAGGCAGACACCATTGTCCACGATCGGCGGCGCGGCGGGAACATAAGCTTCTCCTGATCCGCAAGCAGACATGCACAGGATCCGCTCGGATCAAATCGCCAGATGTAGTGGCTAACTGCCTTTCAAAGTAGACTCCTCGGCCTCAATCATGACAGGCTTCAATCCACCTAGTGCGGCGCGAGGCGCAGCTCGCCTCCTACGAATACGCGAACCTTGGGGACGAGTGGTTCGTGAGCAACGGATATTATGCCGGCATGACATAGCCCGAGGCGCCAACCATCGCCTCGGTAATGCTTACGCTTTCGCCGCTCGATCTTGCTATTCGATGCTTGGTCGACATCCTTCTGGCATGCCGTCCTCACCTGAGTTCACCTGATCACAATTGCGCCTTGCCTCACGTATATCTCGCCTGCCACAACAGGACGAGTGTGTTCGCTCACGCTGCTTCAGGTACCGCCGAAGTGTGCGTCTGGCAGTTGGCCGGGCAAACCCTGGCGCATGCACCGCAGCCGATGCAGGCGCCTTGATCATTCAGAACCATAATTTTCTTTTCGATCTCATCGTCCTCGTCGTCGAGGTCGACAAGTTCGCCTCCCTCACCGATTCCTTTCAAAGTCATGACATCTCGACCGCACACCTTGAAACAGCGGCCACAGCCGATGCATTTCTTTGCATCGATCGTGATCAAGTATTGTGGCGTCCAGTCGCGTCCGTCTCGTGTTTGGAACGACATGCATTGCCCCTTTTAAGTATTCTCTAGCGCCTTCAAGGCGAGACTCTCGCGCTCAAGTTCGGCATAAGCATCGTACGCCTTCTGCGCGACCACCATGATCGAGGTCCAGTTGATGGGCAATTCTTCCGAAAGGTCGTGCAGATCCAGCTTGGCCTGTATCGCCTTGGCGGACACTTTCCTTAGTTCGGCCTTCAGTGTTTCACGATCGCTCATGAATATCCCCAATAGTTCGCCACGTCCGGAAATTTCCGAATCAGGCCGATTCCGTCGCTGACACATTTGTCGCCCTGCTGCGCGAGCTTCACCAAACTATCAAATCCGAAGCGATACACATCGCGCAGCTGCTTGTTCACGGCGATCAGACGGCCTGAGATGAGCACCATGCGGGCGAATCCTTCATGATGCAGATCCAGAATCGGCTGGGTCATCGCGCCGGTCTCCCTCTCGATCGAGAGCGCGACCGCATCGAAGAAAAGCTTAAGCCGCCACAGTGGATCGGGATCAGGATCACCGATAATCGGCAATGCGCGCCGTTTCTCCTTGTCCAGAATATAGAGTTCGAGCAGATCGAGATCGCTCCTCGCCTCCAAGGCTCCGTTGGTGTCCTGAGCACGCCAAACCTTGATCAACTCCACGAGGAACGGCGCGTCGGCGGCGTTTCCCTGCTGCTCTATTTTAGCGGTCATATCACCTCATTCGTCGAACTCGAAGGTTCGCCGTCGGTCTTTTGCCATAGCCTTGCGTAGCCAGGGAGGTGGCGTGCCCTTCAGTACGCGCTCGAGTTTCTCGAGCAACACCAGAATGCTTTCTGGCTTGTTCACCTTGATAGGATGGATCTTGTTGGCGACCACTCGCGCAGCCCCAGCACCGCCAATGGCGCCGACGTAAAGGATTGCGCAATCCTTGATTGCGTCGATCTTGGGCGCCAACTTGTCGTCGTTGCCGTCTTCCTTTAGATCGCCCTCAAACTCAACCGCTTTGAGAAACACGTGCCCGCTAGGCGTGACATCGTAGATCGCGATATTCTTTGCCCAACCAAAATGGGCATCGACGCGTTTCAGGTCCTGAGTGGCAAACGCGACCTTCATGCACTCGACCTCTCAGCTGCGCCGGTGGAACTGCGATATCCCGAGCATCGCGGCGATCCGGCCGCAGTTCGCCATTTGTCGGGCGTAGGCCGATCGTTCTCCTCACGATGCGCGATCACGAGATTGGCGATATCGAAGACCAGATTGCGGGTACCACGATAGCCCACGGATAGTTGGTGTCCCGCACCAAGTCGGTCGAACATCGGAAAACCCGTACGATAGAACGGGACTTTCAGCCGAGCAGCCGCTTGCCTGCCATGCGAGTGCGTGATCAGCAGGTCGCAATGCTTTGTTTTGGCAAGCCCTTCCAGATCCTCGAGATCGCCAATGAGTACCTCCTTGGTCTTAATCCGCTCGATCACCCCCGACTGAGTGGTCGTCACGGCCGCCGTCACCTGCGCGCCCATATCGTGGAGCATGCCGGATAGATCGAACAGGAGGTCTGGCTCAGCGCCGATCGCAACTTTGCGACCGCCAATATGGAAGTGCGCGTCCAGCATTGCATCGGCGAGCTGACCGCGCTGGCGCCGATACTTCAACGGTATGGGGCGACCGCTGATCTCGCTCAAGAACGTCATGAATTCGTCATTCGGACACAGGCCACACAACCGCTCGAAGACACGAAAAGGCACGCCGGTCTTGCCCTGCATGACCTCTGCCGCCCGCTGCATCTGCGCGCCGATCGCAATTGTCCACCCGGCGCGGCCCATGCTCGCAATTTCGTCGACGCTGATGCCGCCGATGGTCGTTGGCGTAAACTCATCGGGGATATGCCCATCGAGCGATCCCGCCAGATCAGGGAGGAAGGACGGGATCAACCCGAAATCCTCCAGTATGACACGGAGTTCATCAAGGTCGCCGGGCGTGAGGTGACATCCCGGCAGAACATTCACCTTCGATGGATCCCGCAGGCCGCTGGCGTTGGGCCCTTCCACCAGCACCTCCACAATGCGCGCCACAGCCTTTTCCCAGCCGTCCTGGAACGCGCCCTTGAAATCCGGCGTCGAGACATACACCAGTGGCAACTTTGCGAGTTGCGGATGATTGCTCCGGATTAGCTTGAGGTAGGCATCCACATCGTCGCCGTTGGTCTCGGTGATACCGGTCGAGCAGATTCCGATGATCTTTGGCTTGGTTCGGTTATAGATGTTCAGTATAGCGTGCTCGAGATTCTCATAGCCGCCGAGTACGGTCGCGACCTCGCTCATCGCGGTGGTCTGCAGCGGTACTGCCTCTTTGAAATGCCGGACAAAGAGCGTGAGACCGAAGGATGTGCACCCCTGGGAGCCGTGCAGAAGCGGCATCGCCCCGCGCAGCCCCATGAACGCGAATGCGCCGCCGATCGGCTGACTCATCTTCAGCGGGTTGACAGCGCACGCTTTTGTCGGCGCCGTGACGATTGCCATGACGCCTCGCTATTCTGCGGCCTGTCGCATGGCAGATGGTTCGGACACCAAGATATCTTCGATGCGTCTTTGGCAGCAGCCACCGACCGCATTGGTATGCTCTCTGACCGCTGCGACGCTCTTCAGGCCGTGCGCATAGATTGCATCCTCAATCGTGCCCAAATCGACTCTGTTACACACGCAGATCTTCCTCGCGCGGCGCGCGGTTTCGGCGAGCGCCGGATCGCGGGCGATCGCGGCCATCGGCGATTGTATCTGCACCATCGCCTTGGCCAATGCTTCCCATGGTGCCGGTCGACGTAGCTGCTCCCACATCGGACTGGAGAGCGAATTATCGATCTCCTCCACCAGCTTGACCATTCCGACATAGCCCATATAGGCGTGGCAACGCTCCTGGTTGATATCGAGCCAGGGCATCGCCGCTTTCAGCGCGACGAACTGCGACTTGCCGCCCGATAGCATGATGTCCGCTTTTGCGTCCTTCAACATCTTATACATTTCGCGCGGCGTCATGTCCTCGATCATGTGGGCATCCTGCCCCATGAGCTCCTTGATGCGCTCCTTGTCCTTCCTGGTTGATTTCTTGACGCTGGTTCCGACTAATTCAAGCCCTGCTTCCTGGAGTGCCGCAACGACCGACCACGACTTGACGCCGCCGGTAATCAACAAGGCCTTCTTACCTTCGAATCGCGGCTTGTACGGCTCTATCGCAGCCCACGCCCACGCTTCCTCGCGCGCGATCACTGCTTCGGTGCGCCCGAGCAGATCTGTCGGCGCGCCGCGTTCAACCAATAAGCGGGCAAGCTGACGCAGCGATTCGCTCGAATCTTGAATACCGTAGAACGACCCCTCGAAGAACGGGATCCCGTAGCGTTGCTCCATCTTGCGTGCGACGTTGATCATGGACTTTGAGCACACCAACATCGCCGCCCGCGCGCGATGAGATGACGCGACTTCGCGATATTTGCCATCCCCGGAGATGCAGGAGAGAATCCGTACTCCAAGCTCGTCTAGCAATGGCTTCACTTGCCAGAGCTCTCCCGAAAGGTTGTATTCCCCGATCAGGTTGATGTCATACGGCGTGGTATAGTCCGGTTCTTGCGTCCCGATCACATACTCGAGCAAGGCCTCGCCGGCGAGCTTGTTACCGAGGTTCTTCGAGCCGACGAAGCCCGGCGAATTGATCGGGATCACCGGCTTTGCGAACCTTTGAGATGCTGCCTTACAGACTGCGTTGATGTCGTCGCCGATCATCGCCGGAATACAGGTTTGATAGACGAAGATGGCGGGCGGGTCGCACTTCTCGATGATCTCCTTGATCGCTTTGCAGAGCCGCTTCTCGCCTCCGAATACAATATCGGTTTCGCTCAAATCGGTTGTGAATGCAGTGCGCCACAGATTCGCGCCGGACGACGCCGCGCCGCGATTGTCCCAGGAATTTCCTTCGCACGCGATCGGACCATGCACCAAGTGAGCGACGTCGGTGAACGGCTGCAACGCAATCTTGGCGCCATCGAAAGCGCAGCCGCCGGCAGCGCTACCCGGCTGCAGCTGTTTGGTGCAGCCGTTCTTGCGTTCAGCCTCCGACTTACTGCCGTTCTTGGCGCAGCCCGGCTCGTCGAAAATATTCTGGAGCGTGGCCGCTAGTGAATTCATCCTTTTTCCTCTCAGCGCAAACTAATTGCGTGGTCAACCCTCGTGTGCTTGTGTCATTTCAAGTGCTTTGGCGATGGCACGCGCACGGTCGCTCATCAACGAATGATATCGAAACTGTAGTCAGTTTTGCCAAGAACGTTTGTCTTCTTGTCCATCTCATCGAAGATCTTGTCCAGGATCTTCACCAGCACATTCAAGCCGCCCTGATAGCCCCACAGGGGGGAGCGGTGATGATGATGCCGATCAAAAACGGGAAAGCCGATGCGGATCAGTGGCGTTCCAGTATCGCGCTCCAGATACTTGCCATAGGTGTTGCCAATCAGAAAATCGACTGGCTCGGTGAACAGGAGTGAGCGCATGTGCCAGAGATCTCGGCCCGGATAGGCTTGGCAGCCCTGCCCAAATGGCGAGCTTGCAAGCAGCACCTGCATTTTTTCGTGCCACGCCTTGTTGCCGTTGGTGGACAGCACATGGGTCGGTTCGGCGCCGAGTTCGAGCAGAAACCCAGCCAACCCATAGCAAAGATCCGGATCGCCATAGATCGCGAACTTCTTGCCATGGATATGCGCGCTGGAGTCAGCGATCGCGTCGACCAGGCGGCCACGTTCTCGCGCGAGTTGCTCGGGAATCTCCTTGCCGCTGATGCGTGACAGCGCCAGGATAAAGTCATCCGTTGCCGATAAGCCCACGGGGTAGTTGAAGGATACGACGTCCTGTCCATGCTCAGCCACGAATGGCAGCGTTTTTTCGGTGCACCACTGCTGCATGGAGATTGTCGCCTTGGCGTGAACCGCGTTGGCCGCATCTTTCAGGGTCGTGCCTCCGTCATACATCCGGAACTCGCCGTCTGTCGGAGTATCGAAAACGTCAGAATTGTCCGCTAGAATCGTGTGCTGGATGTCCATTAACGCCAAGATGCGCTTGATCTCGCGAAGGTTTCCGACGGTATAGCCATCGAACCCACCAATGATGTTGATCGCCCCGTTCTGCTTGCGCTCCAGCTTCGGCGCTGTTCCGGCCTTACCGTCCCAAAAATGCTCCAGAATGCCCTTGAGCGCATTGTCATAACCGGTAACGTGGCTGCCGACGAACGCTGGCGTGTGGGCGAATGGCACGTCGAAGTCTGCCGGAACCGAGCCTTTTTCTTTCGACGTCTTGATGAAGGCGTTGAGGTCATCGCCGATCACCTCGGCCATGCAGGTCGTCGAGACCGCAATCATCTTGGGCTTGTACATGTTGTAGCTGTTCGCGAGCCCGTCGATCATGTTGTTCAGGCCGCCAAATACGGCAGCGTCTTCCGTCATCGACGAAGAGACGCAGGAGCTAGGCTCCTTGAAGTGCCGCGACAGATGGCTGCGGTAGTAAGCCACGCAACCTTGAGAGCCGTGGACGAAGGGCAGCGTGCCCTCAAAGCCAACAGAGGCGAATACGGCGCCAAGCGGCTGGCATGCCTTGGCCGGATTTACCGCTAGCGCCTCCCGCGCAAAGTTCTTCTCGCGATATTCGGCCGTTTTTGTCCATTCCTTGATACGCTCGACCTCGGCGGGATCGCGAGGATTCTCGAATATCTTCTTCTTAGCCAGCATCTGCTGGTATTCTGGACCGCGGAACAGCTCGAGATGATCGAGCACGTGTTCGGCACTCTGCGCCATTGTTGAAATCCTTCACTATCGAGGTTGGTGTCGCCCCGGCTTTCCCAAAGAGCGAGATAAGTTGATTTATTCAGCAGCCAGGAGCTTCGCCCTCGAAGCTTGATTCCAGGGGGCCTTCGTTTTCTTCCAGACCGGCGAGTTGATCGCCATGTCCATGTCGCGCGCAAAGATCGCAAAGCCGTCATAGCCGTGATATGGGCCCGAATAGTCCCAGGAGTGCATCTGCCGGAACGGCACACCCATCTTTTGGAAAATGTACTTTTCCTTGATACCCGAGCCGACGAGGTCAGGCTGGAGCTTTTCGACGAAGCGCTCGAACTCATAGCCATTGACGTCATCGTAGATGAGCGTGCTGTCCTTTACGTAATGCTGAGCTGTGCGCTGATAGTCGTCGTTGTGACCGAACTCGTATCCGGTGCCAATGACTTCCATCCCGAGGTCCTCGTATGCACCAATCACATGACGCGGACGGAGCCCGCCGACGTACAGCATCACCGTCTTGCCCTCCAGGCGCGGGCGATATTTTGCGATCACAGCGTTCACCAGCGGCTGGTACTTTTCAATCACCCGCTCGGCGCCTTCCTTAATCTTGTCGTCGAAATAGCCCGCAATCTTGCGCAGAGACTCTGCGATCTTTGAAGGTCCGAAGAAGTTATACTCGCACCAAGGGATACCGAACTTCTCTTCCATGTGGCGTGAGATGTAGTTCATGGAACGGTAGCAATGCAGAATGTTGAGCTTTGCTTTCGGGGTTGCCTCGAGCTCAGCCAGAGAACCGTCGCCGGACCACTGCGCGATCACCCGCAGGCCCATCTCCTCCAGCAGAATTCGTGATGACCAGGCGTCGCCGCCGATATTGTAGTCTCCGATGATCGCAACATCGTACGGCGTCGGCTCAAACTTTGGTTTGCCATCCGGCTCGAGCTGGTCGAAAATCCAATCGCGCACCGCGTCGTTGGCAATGTGGTGGCCTAGTGACTGCGACACACCCCGAAAGCCCTCACAACGGACCGGCACGATGGTCTTGCCGCCATATTCCTTGGATTTCGCTCTTGACACGGCCTCGATGTCGTCACCGATCAATCCGATCGGGCATTCCGATTGGATCGTGATGCCGTTGTTGAGTGGAAACAGCTCCTGGATTTCGTCAAGAATTTTGACCAGCTTTTTGTCGCCACCGAATACGATATCCTTTTCCTGGAAGTCGGAGGTGAACTGCAGGGTCACGAAGCTATCGATGCCCGTCGTGCCAACGTAATAGTTGCGTCGCGAGCCCCACGAATACTGACCGCAGCCGACCGGGCCATGGCTGATATGAACCATATCCTTGATCGGTCCCCAGACCACCCCCTTTGACCCTGCATAGGCGCAGCCTCTGATCGTCATCACGCCGGGTATGGATTTGATGTTGGACTTCACCCCGCAGTCTGATTTGCCGGCTTGGTGAACGTTGAGGTGCTTGGCACGCCGTTTCGCGGTTTTCTCCGGATAGACCTTCAGCACCTCCTCGATCAGCTCTTTGTTGCGAGCCCTGATTTCTGCGATGCTCTGGGTCGTGGCGAGACTCATCTGATGTCCTTCAAAGGTTAGCTGTTGCGAGGGCGGCTTCTTGCCAAGACTTCTGCAACCAGCATGCCAGCATCTCGTGAGCACAAAAAACAGAGCAATCAAAATCGCTTAGCGCGCCTCGTGCGGTGATAGGGGGTGTTGTTGCGAACCCGACATCACGCTTTGGGCAGAGAACTCTTGGCTTGGCCCTGTTCGAAATGGAACAAGGGCTGGTTATGGGTGAAATTGCCCGCCCAATACTCGAGCGTGTCCGCGATCGCAATACTCTGCAATCGGCGCTCGCCGAAAGCGGCCGAACAGGAAGACCGGCTGCAAGGCCGAGTGGCCTACACAGGCTCGCCAATGCTATCTATGCCTGCTGAGATCTACAGGTGCTTACGTGCTACGATGACGATGAGGTGCATGACCTCATGCTCCAGATCTCAATGCGAGCTGCCTCGCCACCCGGCGTCGTAGGCTCGCCGATCACGATAACAGCTGCCGCGCCTTGATAAGCGCACGCACGAGCACATCAATCTCTTCACGTGTATTGTAAAGTCCGAGTGACGCACGGCACGTCGCCAGCACGCCGAAGCGCTTGAGCAGCGGCATCGCACAATGGGCCCCCGCCCGCATCGCTACACCAGCGCGGTCGACGACGGTAGCAATATCATGGGCATGCGTACCCTTCATATCAAAGGAAATGATCGGCCCCTTCTCGGCCGGGGTCCCGATCATGCGCACGAAGTTGATGTCCGTCAGCCTCTCCTGCGCGTAAGCGAGCAGTGCGCGCTCGTGCCTGCGGATTTGCACCTTGCCTATTGAGTTGATGTAATCGATAGCCGCCCCTAAACCGATGGCTTCGACGATCGGCGGCGTACCCGCTTCGAAGCGATGTGGCGGATCACCATAAATGACGCCGGAACGCGAGACGTCGCGGATCATCTCCCCGCCGCCATTGAAGGGCGGCATCCATGCCAGATGCTCAGACTTGCCGTAAAGCACACCGATCCCCGTCGGACCATAGAGCTTGTGGCCCGTCATGACGTAGAAATCGCAATCAATGTCGCAGACGTCGGCGCTCAGATGGACGCATCCTTGCGAGCCGTCGACCAGCACCGGGATACCACGAGCATGCCCGATCCTCACCACGTCTTTCACCGGCAACACCGTGCCGAGCACGTTCGACATTTGTGTGATTGCAACCATCTTGGTGCGCGGGGTCAGCAGTCGCTCAAAATCATCGAGCAAAAAGTTTCCGTCATCATCCACTGGGGCCCATTTGATCACTGCACCGAGTCGTTCCCTGAGAAGGTGCCATGGCACAATGTTGGAGTGGTGTTCCATAATCGAGAGAACGATCTCATCACCCGCGCTAATGCGTTCACGGCCAAACGTCTGCGCCACCAGATTGATTGCCTCCGTGGCGCTCCGGGTGAAGATGATCTCTTCGTTTAAATGCGCGTTCACAAACCGCGCCACCTTGGCACGGGCGTCTTCATACGCCTCCGTCGCCGCGTTAGCGAGGTAGTGCAAGCCGCGATGAACGTTGGCATATTCGCTGGAGTACACCTGCGTCATACGGTCAAGCACCGCGTTGGGCTTTTGCGCGGATGCAGCGTTATCGAGGTAAACAAGCGGCTTGCCGTACACCGTCATGGCGAGCGCAGGAAAGTCTGTACGCAGACGGTTGACCTCGTAAATGCCATTGCTCACGGCGGGATGTGCGCTCATCGCCCCGCCTTTAGCCAGTGTTCAGCTTGCGCCGTCACAAAATCGCGCAGATTCTCGGAAGTGATCTCCTCAATCGTGCCAACGAACGCTTTAATCAGCAACATCTGCGCATCCTTCTCTGATAGCCCCCGGGCGCGCAGATAGAACACGAGAGTGTCGTCCAGCGCACCCGATGTCGCTCCGTGGCCGCAGGTCACGTCGTCGGCCAAGATTTCGAGTTCCGGCTTGTTGTCGACCTCGGCCTGGTCGGATAGGAGCAACGCTCGCGTCGTCAGGGTGGCGTCCGTTTTCCGGGCGGCGGGACGAACGATAATTCGGCCCTGAAACACCGAGCGACCGCAATCGTCTACGACCGCGCGGAACTTCTCCCGACTGGTGCAATGTGGCATGGCGTGGTCGACCACGACCGTTGTGTCCGCGTGGAGCTTGTCCCTGATGAGATTAACCCCATTCGCCGAGAGCTTGGTTCCCTCGCCGGCCAGCGTGATGAATCCCTGATAGCGGCTGATGGAGCCGCTGCAGGTCATGCTGAAGAGGTCGAGCTTAGCCCTGGCGCCGACTGCGATGATCGCCGACGAGATGTTCACGGCGTCAGAGGCAGCAGCTGCCACGCGGATATACGAAAGGCTCGCCTCGTCACCAACCAGGGCGATTATCGCATCGTTGGCTTGATAGCCACTCGCGCGTTCAGCCGGGACGAAACTTTCTACGATGGCCGCATGCGCTCCTTTACCGAGTTGCAGATAGCAACGTGTAAAGGTGGACACCGACAGTCCGGTTGCGACGTGAACGATTTGAATTGGACGCTCCACCGCATTGCCGTCGGCGACCGTAATCACCAAGCCATCTGTCGCCATTGCGGCGTTGAGCGCGATCGCCGAGTCGCTCGTCGTCGACAGCACCAGACCGGCCATGCCCCCAGTAGCCGAGTTCTCCAGAACCTCTCGCAGCGACCGCACAACGACTTCGTTTTCCAGCCTGCCGAGATCGGATAGCTCCGGCGCGAATATGCCATCCACCAAAACCAGTTTGACCGCCTGATCGGCAGCCACTTGCTTGACCGAGACCTTTGCGCGCACCAGCGCCTCCGCATCCGGCCGCGGAGCGAGTGGCAGCACCTCGCTGATCAGGGCGCGCAGATCTGTGTATTTCCAATCCTCCATGCGCCGATGCGGGAGGCCGGTACGCTCGTAGACCTCGAATGCTCTCGCCCGTATTTGGGGGACAGGGCCTGCACCAGGCAGCCGTCCACGCGCCGCAGCGAAAACATTGCCCATTGCGCGTTCGGCGTCGGCTTTGACCAAAACCTGCTTCATCGGGAAGTCCCTAGAGCCGTCAGGCCGCGTCTTCGAATTGGGCGTAGCCACAAGCCTCGAGCTCCAGCGCGAGTTCCTTGCCGCCACTCTTCATGACCCGCCCTTTCGACATCACGTGCACAATGTCCGGCACGATATGCTCGAGAAGCCGCCGATAATGAGTGATCACGATCATCGCTCGTTCCGGCGAACGTAAGGCGTTGATGCCACTGGCGACGATACGCAGCGCGTCGATATCGAGGCCGGAATCGATCTCGTCAAGGATGCACAGGCTCGGCTCGAACAACGCCATCTGCAAAATTTCGTTGCGCTTCTTCTCGCCGCCGGAGAAGCCGACATTGACGCCGCGCTTGATCATGTCCCGGGGAATGTTGAGCGAACCGGCCACCTCGCGGACTCTTTTCAGAAATTCGGGGGTGGAGAATTCCTGTTGGTCGCGCGCCTTGCGCTGGGCGTTCAGTGCCGCGCGCAGGAAGTTCATGGTGGTCACGCCGGGGATCTCGACTGGATACTGGAATGCTAGGAACACGCCCTTGGCGGCGCGTTCATTTGGCTCCATCCGCAAGAGGTTCTCGCCCCTGAACAAGATTTGTCCGCCGGTGATCTCATAGCCCGGCTTGCCGGCGATGACGTGCGAGAGCGTCGATTTGCCGGAGCCGTTCGGCCCCATGATCGCGTGCACTTCACCGGCATGGACGCTAAGATGCAGCCCGCGAATGATTTCGCGGTCTTCGACACCAAGATGCAAATCTCGGATTTCGAGTAGCGCCATTCTGATCTGCCCCCTGAAATGCGTCGTCTGGCGAGCCGCATTCGAGGGGCTCGCGGGAGGTTTCGTTATCCAACGGATCCGTCGAGCGAGATCGAGATTAGCTTCTGCGCCTCCACTGCGAACTCCATGGGCAGTCTTTGCAGAACTTGCTTGACGAAGCCGTTGACGACGAGGCCCACCGCTTCTTCCTGGCTGAGCCCGCGCTGGATGCAGTAGAACAGCACGTCCTCGGAGATCTTCGAGGTCGTTGCCTCGTGCTCGAAGGTTGCCGAGGAGTTCTTGGCCTCGATGTACGGCACGGTGTGCGCGCCGCATTTGTCGCCGATCAGCAGCGAGTCGCAGGCCGTGAAGTTGCGCGCCCCGGTCGCCTTGCGATGCGCGGTGACGAGACCGCGATAGGTGTTCTGCGACTTGCCGGCGGCGATGCCCTTGGAGATGATCCGGCTCGACGTGTTCTTGCCGAGATGGATCATCTTGGTGCCCGAATCGACCTGCTGGAAGCCGTTCGAGATCGCGATCGAATAGAACTCGCCGCGGGAATTGTCGCCGCGCAGGATGCAGCTCGGATATTTCCAGGTGATGGCGGAGCCGGTCTCGACCTGGGTCCAGGAGATCTTGGAGTGGTTGCCGCGGCAGTCGCCCCGCTTGGTGACGAAATTGTAGATGCCGCCCTTGCCTTCCGAATTGCCGGGGTACCAGTTCTGCACCGTCGAATATTTGATCTCGGCATCGTCAAGCGCGACGAGCTCGACCACGGCGGCATGCAGCTGGTTCTCGTCGCGCTGCGGCGCGGTGCAGCCTTCGAGATAGGAGACGTAGGAGCCCTTGTCGGCGATGATCAGCGTGCGCTCGAACTGGCCGGTGTTGCGCTCGTTGATGCGGAAATAGGTCGACAGCTCCATCGGGCAGCGCACGCCCGGCGGCACATAGACGAATGAGCCGTCCGAGAACACCGCCGAGTTCAGCGTCGCATAGAAATTGTCCGAGGTCGGAACCACCGAGCCGAGATATTTCTGCACCAATTCAGAGTGCTCGCGGATCGCCTCCGAGATCGGCATGAAGATCACGCCGGCCTTCTTCAGCTCCGCCTTGAACGTGGTGGCAACCGAGACCGAATCGAACACCGCATCGACCGCGATCTTGCGCCGGGCCGGATCTTCCTCGCCGACCTTCGGCTCGACGCCTTCGAGCATGGCGACTTCCCGCAAGGGGATGCCGAGCTTCTCGTAGGTTTTCAGGATCTCCGGATCGATCTCGTCCAAAGACGAGACCGTCTTCTTCGGCTTCGGCGCCGCGTAATAATAGAGATCCTGGAAGTCGATCTTGGGGATAGTCGACGCGGGCCCAGGTCGGCTCCTGCATGGTCAGCCAGCGCCGATAGGCCTCCAGCCGCCACTGGAGCATCCAGGCGGATTCGTTCTTTTTCTGTGAGATGAATTTTACGATCTCTTCCGACAGCCCCTTGGGAGCCTTCTCGGTGTCGATCAGGGTCTCAAACCCATAACGATACTGGTCGACGTCGATGCGCTTCACGCGCTCGACCGTCTCTTGTACGGCTACCATTGCCCGCTCCACTCACGCAGCGACAACTCCCGCCGGCGAGGATAGCGCCGCAATCTCTCTGAGCGGATCGTGCAAGTCGCCGCCAACTCTGGGCCAGCGAGTGAGAGAAACAGGACACGGATCCAAACGGCGGCGGCTGACGATAGCCTCTTCATCATGCTTCGCGCCGGAGCTCCTCTCATCGGCTACCCCACCTATGCCGGCACGCAGGTATCGGGCACCGGGCAAACGACCACGCATTGCGGCGCGTCAAAATGCCCCTCACATTGCGTACACTGGGTCGGATTGATCACATATATATCGTTCTTCAGGCTGATCGCGGCATTGGGACATTCGAACTCACACGCACCGCAGACGGTGCACTGGGATGCGATTATCTTGTAGGCCATCACTGCGATTCCATGAGCAAAAGTTGCGCGACAGTTTCTTGCTTTCAAGTCTTGTGCCAGACAGTTAACCTTGATTTGTCTGGGCTATTTTCGATAACGCAAGTCGCCGCCTCGACAGGGTGTCGCAATTCCTACAACGCGCATGACAGCAGCTTGATCTCGATGCCGTGGTTTGCGCATGGTCGATCTCTCGGCAGTCAGCGATCAGGTGAACCGCGTTAGCCAGCCTGCGATGCATCCTAAGGTGGTCGTGCCGCGGCTATGATCGATGCGCCGCGCGACTTCACAAGGTTCTCCGCCGGTGTATCAGGTCGACCCCAAGCCCCAGTCACGGGACACCGGCGGCCTCGGCGACGGCACCGCGATAAACAGCCCGCGCAGTCATCACCGGTCCGGTCGGCGTTCCACAGCCAGCCAGAAAGGGTCGCGGCGATCGCGCCAGATAAAGTCGCCCGTGATTGCGGGTCCCCTGCGGACCCGCGGGACGCATTCTCAATTGCCTTCGATTACCTGGCAAGACCGGCATTCATATGCGCTGTATGGGCGAACGTACATTGTCTCGCATCGTGCGAGCGACTGAAGCCGGCGCTCGTCTGGTGATCCTTCACTTATGCCGACGGCGGTCAGCAGATCGATGGAGCCAAAAAAAAGCCACCCCGAGGGGTGGCCTAAGTCAGGGAGGAAACGCCCATAAGGGCCTCTGGGATCAGGCCGCAGCCTGTTCGATCGGTGAGAAGGGCAGCCCGAGGCTTTCGGCCACCGCTTTGTAAGTTAGTCGGCCCCGATGGACGTTGAGGCCCGCGCGCAAATGCGGATTTTCGAGCACGGCGGAAAAACCTTTGTTGGCCAGAGCCAAACCAAACGGCAGCGTCGCGTTATTCAGTGCCTGGCTCGAGGTCAGCGGTACAGCCCCAGGCATATTGGCCACGCAATAATGAATGACGCCATCCACTTCGTAAGTAGGATCAGCGTGGGTGGTTGGGTGCGATGTCTCAAAGCAGCCGCCCTGATCGATAGCGACATCCACGAGCACCCCCCTCTTGCGCATCGAGCTCAGCATGCTCCGGCGGACCAGCTTCGGCGCGCTCGCACCTGGAACGAGCACCGCACCAATCACCACATCCGCCGCAAATACCTCTTCCTCCACGGAGTCGATAGTCGAAAACCTGGTGCGAACGCGTCCTTCGAATAGCTCGTCCAGCTCGCGGAGCCGGCGTATCGAACGGTCGATGATGGTCACTTCTGCGCCCAGACCGACCGCCATGCGTGCCGCGTGCGTACCAACGACACCACCTCCGATCACCACGATACGGGCAGGCTGAACACCGGGCACCCCACCGATCAACAGCCCTCGTCCGCCTGCACTCCGCTTCAGGGCGCTACCCGCCGCTTCGATCGCAAGCCTACCCGCGACCTCGCTCATCGGCGCCAGCAGCGGAAGACCACCATGCGCATCAGTTACGGTCTCATAGGCGATCGCGGTGCATCCAGATTTCAGGAGGCCCTTGGCCTGATCCGGGTCGGGGGCCAGATGCAGATAAGTGAAAAGGATCTGATTTTCCCGCAGCTGACACCATTCGGACGGCTGAGGCTCCTTAACCTTTACGATCATCTCGCTCGATGCGAATACCTCAACTGCGGAAGTTAGAATCGTTGCGCCAGCATTGCGATAATCGTCGTCGGTTGCACCAATGCCAGCGCCGGCATTGGTCTCGATCATCACGCGGTGGCCCGCTGCCACGTATTCGCGGACAGCTCCCGGGGTAAGGCCGACGCGATATTCGTGCGCCTTGATTTCCTTGGGGACTCCGACCTTCATTTGAAAACTCCCTACCTGGAGCGCCTTTCTAATCGGAAGCGAGCAGGGATATTGCGACGCAGCCGTCAAAATGACGCAGAAATTCAGCGATATTTGGCAAGCTTCGCAGGATTTCAAACCCACTGGTGCCGAGCGGATCGAGTGACCATGCTCGCTGAGCTTAACCGTCGAAAATGCGTGATCGCGATGAAGTTTCGAATTGCGTTCTCGGCTCGTGAAAAAGCTAACAACCGAAATCCAGCCTCGCCGAAACTTCTTGAAGAGCCGAGTCGCAGTGTGCCGGTTGGGTAGACTTGCCCATAGAAGGGATCGTTTCCAAAGCTGATGGCGCTTGGCTAATGACCATTGATCATAAATTTGGTTTCCAAAAAACTGGACGATGCGCAACGTGTTCAACAGATCCGAGGCAATTGTTCGCCCCACAACCAATCAACGATTCGCCGGCCGCCGAAACCGGTCGCCATCTGCACAAATTTCCGATCGTCAGCCACCGCCTCGCCAATATCAGCTGCATCGGACCCGAGCGGGTGCGCCTTCATGGCTGCAAGCACGGCATCGGCCAAATCAGGCGCGACGATCGCAACGAGCTTGCCCTCATTGGCGACATGGATCGGATCGAGACCAAGGAGCTCGCAGGCAGCTGCAACCGCGGGCTTCACCGGAATGGATGTTTCCTCCAGATGGAACCCGAGGTCAGATTGATGCGCAATCTCGTTGAGGGTCGCGGCAAGCCCACCCCGCGTCGGGTCGCGCATCACCCGGATGCTGCTACCGCCGGCGGCAACCATGACCGCTACGAGATTATGCAACGCTGCGCAATCCGAGACGACCTCGGTTTGAAAAGCGACGTTCTGACGTTTTGACATGATCGCCACCCCATGATCGCCGACGCTACCGGACACCAGCACACGGTCCCCGACCCTTGCCTTGTCGGCGGAGAGATCGAGCCCATCGGCCACAATCCCGATGCCGGTCGTAGAGATGAACAAACCATCGGCCTTGCCGCGCTCGACCACCTTGGTGTCTCCGGCAATGATGTAAACGCCAGCGCCGCGCGCTGCCGCGCCCATCGAATCCGCGATCGCCTTCAGATCCGAAAACCGGAAGCCCTCCTCGATGATAAAACTGGCCGACAGATAGAGGGGACGCGCGCCGGACATCGCGACATCATTGATCGTGCCGTGCACAGCCAGTGACCCGATATTACCGCCCGGAAAGAACAGCGGGGAAACCACATAGCCGTCGGTCGTCATCACCATCCTGCCTGCCGCAACGTCAAACGCGGACTGATCATTGCAGCGGGCGAGCCATTCATTACCAAAGGCTTGGTGAAAAAGGCCGGAGATCAGCTGTGCCATGGCACGGCCCCCGGATCCATGGGAAAGATCAACGCGTCCGTTCTCGATGTCGAGCTTGCGTTGATAAGCCTTTACGCTCATGACGTCCGCCTCAACTGTTCATCGCGAACTCGGCCGTAGGCCCAATACGCCGCACAAGCGCCTTCTGATGACACCATGCAGGATCCTATGGGAGTTTCCGGCGTGCAGACGGTTCCAAACAGCTTACAGTCGACCGGCCGCTTGGCGCCACGCAAGATCGCGCAGCACTCGCATGCCGGATTGTCTGCGATACGCAGGTCGTGGATCGCAAAACGCGTCTCGGCGTCGAATTGCGCGTAAGCCTGCTTCAGCTTCAGTCCGCTGTTGGGGACGAGTCCGAGCCCTCGCCATTCAAACTGCTCGCGCAGTTCGAATATCTGCGATACCTCCTCCTTGGCGCGCCGATTGCCTTCACGCGTCACCGCACGACTGTATTGGTTCTCTACCTCGTAGCGATCTTCGTTCACCTGCCGCACCAGCATCAGGATCGCCTGCATCACATCGAGCGGTTCAAAACCCGCGATCACGATCGGCTTGCCGAATTGTTCCGCCAGAGGCTCGTAAGGCTGCGTGCCAATAATGGTGCTCACATGTGCAGGCCCGATGAAGCCGTCGATTGGAACCCCGCCGGTGTCGCGGATTTTGGGGTTCTCGAGAATGCTGTGCATCGCAGAGGGTGTAAGCACGTGATTGCAGAACACGCTGAGGCCCTTCAACCGCTTCTTCTCGGCAATCCGGATCATCACCGCCGTCGGAGGGGTAGTGGTCTCAAATCCAATGGCAAAGAAGACCACCTCGCGGCTCGGCGCCTGTTCGGCGAGCCGGATAGCGTCGAGCGTCGAGTAGACCATCCGAATGTCTGCGCCGAGCGCTTTGGCTCGCAACAGGGACTGTCCTTGCGACCCAGGCGCGCGCATCAGGTCGCCGTAGACGCACAGAGTGACCTCTGGTCGGTCGACGAGCCGGATCGCCATATCAATTCGGCTGGCGGGCAGAACGCAGACGGGACAACCGGGCCCGTGGATCATGCGAACGTTCGCGGGCAGCAGATCCTCCAGGCCGTAGCGGGAGATCGCATGAGTGTGTCCGCCGCAGAATTCCATGAACCGATAGGCTCTTTGCGAACTGACCTCGGCGCCAATCGCACGCGCAATTCCCTGCGCGATGGCCTTGTCGCGAAATTCGTCGGCATATTTCATGATCGGCGTTCTCCTGCACTGCCTAGCTCCTGCAGGAGCTCCAGCGTGCGCTTGGCTTCCGTCGGATCGATCTTGGCCAGCGCATAGCCGACATGGACAAGGACGCAATCGCCGACCTCGAGCTCGTCGATGAGAGCAATCGATATCTCCAGGCTGATGCCATCGATGGACACCGTAGCCATGTCGTTGGGATGAATTTTCGCAATCCTTGCCGGCACTGAAAGGCACATATCAGGCTGTTCCTTCCCTGGCGGACGACCGTTGAGCAATCTGCAGAGCGGCAATCCAGGCCTGGCCAAGGCTCAAACCGCCATCATTGGGCGGCACCCGCCGTGGCACGAGCGGGGTAAGGCCGGCAGCGCTGCAACCGCGCGGGATCTCATCCGCCAGCACCGCGTTCAGGAAGCAGCCGCCGCTCAGAACGACAGTATTAACGCCGGTTGTCCGCGCAGAGCGTGTGACCCAGTCAACGCAGGCGGCAGCGAAGGTGCCATGAAAAAGCCCGGCTCCGCCCACGGCGTCAATGTCATGTGCAATCAGCTGCGCAAACAGCGGACGAAGCGACAGCACGCCGCCGTCGATCGTCCAGCCGGCTTCGAGAATCGCAGTCCGCCCCACCAGCGCCTCGAGCTTCATCGCCGCTTCGCCCTCATAGCTCTGCAAACTCGCAATCCCCAGCAGCGCCGCTGCCGCGTCGAACAACCGGCCCGCACTGGTCGTGGTGGGCCCGCCCGGCTGATCGAGCAAGGCCGACACACATCCAGCCCGCCGTTGCGCCGCAAAGCGCGGCCCGATTTCATTACCCCGGCCGAGCCCGTGTAGTACTGCGCTCGCCATGCGCCAGGGCTCGCGAGCTGCACGATCTCCACCAGGCATTTGCAGCGGCGCTAAGTGCCCGATGCGTCGGCACCTCGGGCCTTCGCACAACAATAGTTCGCCACCCCAGTTGCCGCCGTCGGAACCAAAGCCATGGCCATCGAGCACCAGGGCAAGCGCAGGTCCCGCATGGCCATGCTCGGCGATCACTGCGGCAGCGTGTGCGTGGTGATGTTGGACAGCCACCAGCTCGCGGCCATTTGCTTCCGCAAACCGGGTAGAAACCATATCGGGATGCAGATCATGGGCGACGACGACAGGCTCCACGTCAAGGCTCGATGTGAGGTGTCGGATCGTCTCCTCGAACGCACGAACGCCTTCGGCCGTATCCAGATCGCCAATATGCTGAGAGACGAACGCTTGGTTGTCCCGCGTGATGGTGATGGTCGATTTCAGCGCGCCGCCGACGGCGAGCACGGGGGGCACAGACTTCGGAAGCCTGATGGGTTCGGGAACATAGCCACGGGCACGACGAATGAATTGTGGCCGGCCAGCCACCACTGACACCACGGAGTCATCAGCACGCGTCAGGATATCGCGGTCATGGGTCACGACAAGGTCGGCGATCTCATCGAGCCGCCGCAGCGCCTGCGCGTTGTCGATCAGGAGCGGTTCGCCGCCAAGATTGGCACTGGTAGCCACGATGACCGCGCCGGCCCCCGCCCATGCACCTGCCGAGCGAAGCGCATGAAAGATGAGGTGATGCAGCGGCACTATAGGCAGCATGACACCCACACGTGACAAGCCAGGAGCTATGTCGGGCGCCAGGTTGTTTCGCGAAGGCAGAAGGACGATGGGACGTGCTACGGATTCGAGCAGCGCAAGCTCGGGCACGTTCGCCTCCGCGATCTCGCTGACGCGCTCTATCGAATCGACCATAACCGCGAACGGCTTCTGAAGGCGCTGCTTTCTCCTGCGCAAACGCTGCACCGCGTCCTGGTTACGCGCATCGCAAAGCAGCTGGTATCCGCCCAGCCCCTTTATCGCCACGATTTGTCCACCCGCGATTGCCGCGACAATGGCGCTGATCTCATGGCTGAGCCGAGGACCGCATGTCGGACACGCGATCGCCTCCGCATGAAACCTGCGGCTCTCCGGATCGCCATATTCGGCCGCGCAGGCTGCGCACAGCCTAAAAACCCTCATGACGGTGTTGCGGCGATCGTAGGGAAGCCGTTCGGCGATGGTGTAGCGTGGGCCGCAATGGCAGCAACTGATGAAGGGGTAAAGGTAATGCCGATTTTCTGGATCGAACAGCTCACTGAGACATTGCTGGCAGACCGCAGCATCAGCGACGATCTGCGTTGACAATTTGCCGCCTTCGCTCGTGCCGATCGAAAAGTCTTTCGCCGCGAGCGCCGCAGTCTCCCGAACGCAGATGTGGTCGATGCGTGCCAATGGCGGCGCCTCGAGCGGCAACGTGGCGATAAACTCCGAGGCCCGATGCCCCTCGACCTCGATCGTAACACCGTCGGGGCCATTGATGACAAATCCCGCCAATCCGTACCGCATAGCGAGTCCATAGACGTAAGGACGAAAGCCGACCCCTTGTACGGCCCCACTCACGCGCACGCGTAGCCGTGTTCGGTCGCAGGAGGTTGCGGCGTTCATCGCCTTGTGTCCTCTACGATGGGCCTCTGGGCCTCGCCTGTCTATCGATCCAGGCGTAGAGCGCGCCAAACCCCTCGCCGGTACGAGCCGAAACTACAAGCACGTCAATCTTCGGATTGACGCGTCTGGCGTATTCGATCGTCTTACCCAAATCGAAATCGAGCAGCGGGGCTAGATCAATCTTGTTGATCACCATGAGCGAAGAAGCGGCAAACATATCAGGATATTTGAGCGGCTTGTCTTCACCTTCGGTAATCGACAAGACTACGATCTTGCAGGCCTCACCAAGATCGAAGGCTGCGGGACAGATCAGATTACCGACGTTCTCGATGAAGAGAATACCGCCAATCAGCAGCGGCAAGCGCCGATGAGCCTCGCCAATCATTGCAGCATCGAGATGGCAACCCTTGCCGGTGTTGACTTGAACGGACGGCACGCCGGCGGCCCGAATGCGTTCGGCATCGTTCGAGGTCTGCTGGTCGCCTTCGATGACCCCGACCGGACGGCTGCGCTTGAGCTCGGACACGGCGCGGACAAGCAGGGTCGTTTTACCTGCACCAGGACTAGACAGAAGATTAAATACAAGCAGGTCATCAGCTACGAAGAGCGCGCGGTTGTCCGCCGCAATCCGATTATTCTTGCCAAGAATGTCGCGCTCGATCTGAATGACCCGCTCTCTGCTCATGCCCGCAGCCTTCAAGCCAGCCGGCCCGGCGCCGCCGCTCAGCAGCGCCTGCCCGCCATGAGCCTGGTGATGGGCAAAGCGATGATCGTGACTATGACTGTCGCGAACATGGTATGAACGTTGCAGGCCTTGGTCGCCATGCGGATGGTAACCGCGATCGAAATCGTCCTGCATATCAACATAGTAACGCGCGTGGCTCTCCGCGTCATGCGCCTTGGCGCGTTCGGTCGACGGCGTCCCGTCGGTGCAGCCGCAAACGGTACACATCAATCGATCTCCAGCTCTTTCACGCGCATCTGTTCGCCCGCGGTTACCTGCAACTGATAGCTGCCGCAGCGAGGACAGCACTCACCGCGCCGTGCAATTTCAACGCTTTTCGAACAGCTCATGCACCAGACAATGCCTGGCCGTTCGACGATATTAAGGACCGCGCCCTCGGCAACGGTCCGCGTTGCAACGACAGCAAAGCAGAACCTGATCGCTTCAGGCGCAGCATGGCCCAGCGCTCCCATCTCTAGACAGACGCTCCGTACGCGCGAAAACGATCGGTGACGTGCCTCCTCCTCGATGATTTGAATGATGCCAAGACAAATCGCCATTTCATGCATCGCCAATTTCGCGAAAATTGAGGGTGAATCCGACGCACGGATCGAGCGATGCAATCACTGCATGGACTGCATCCCGACGCCGTCTAGCCGTCAGCACCGCGCCCTGCAGGCTGCGGACAAGCGGTCCGCGGCGGTGGAAATTCCACTCCGTCGGCGCAAGGAATTCGAAGCGGGATATCCGGCCCTGAGGATCAAGCTCAACCGCTTGGTAGAGACGCCCCCTGGCGCATTCGACCGCGGCCGCTGCACGGCCGGGCCCTAGCCTATATCTTTCGATAATCCCATGCTCCGCCGACTCAATCTGAGCACCGGCCTTGAGCCAGGCGCATAGCCGGAGGATTTCAGCAATTCTGGCCCTCAGCCGCTCGGCCGCTCCGGAGGGGCTCGGCGAGAGTTGATCACGCGCCATTTGGCGCGCCCATGGACCCGTCTCGGGCGCATGTCCGTCAAGATCGGGACAATGGCAAAATGTAGCGTCATCCACGAGCAGCCGTTTAATGATGTTGCGGTCGTCAGCAACGGACAGGAACGAGTGCTCCGCCGGAATTGACTTCAGGTCGATCTCATCAAGCGCTGCAATGCGAAGCGCCAATGGGCTACCGGATGTCAGCGCGCCACCCTCATTCGGTATGCCGAGCGCGGCCAGCGCAGCCACAATCCGCACCGTTGCTTCGCATTGAGTGGAGCCCCAGGGTGGCTGGGTGGTGCCGACAAGCGCTGAGATTTCCCGCATCACGGAGCGGACTGCCGCCGCACTGATGACGTCTTGCGCAAGATGTCCGACAAAGAGGCCCCTTAGCAAGTCCGCGATGCGCTCGGTAACGATAAGCGCAATACGATGCTGTTTTGTTGTGCGTGTGATCACTTCGTCGCGCGCCGTCTCGATCGCGGACAGCAGTGCGGTTTGCTGCGCAGCGGCACACAATGCGAAGAGCCGCGGCAGCACCTTAAGCAGCGACGAAGCTTGTTTGCCAGCGAACAGCTGCCCCAGCGGCGGCCGGACTCGCGGCAGGATCTCGACCGCGGCGACTACGTCGGCAGCAAGCGATACGGTGACATCGATCTTGTTGTGGGCAGCAAGGCTCATGCGCACCGCTCCGCAAACATCCTGCGCAAGGTATGCCGGCGGTCGCTGCGCACGCGCCGTCTACGGGATCCCCCCGGACGCCGAACGTTCTCCAAGCTCTTCATGTGACGTACGCCTTAATAATTTCCTGCATGCGTTCGGCAGAGTCCTGGAAATCCTCGTCGGCAGCCAACGCAACAATCGGCACGCCGCCGACCTCCAGCGTATCAAGGATGATGTTGTCCGTAGAATTGAAGAACTGCACCGACCAGACATTCCTGATCCCGGTCGCCTGCACTCGGCACGTTCCGTAACCGCGGAAGATGAGCTGGACCGGGCCATTGCCCAGGCTGAGCTGCAGGAATGCCAGATCGATAACGCTCATCGGCAGCAACGTGAGATTGATGACGTGAGCGCGCATGCCAAACCGCCAGACGCGCGACCGCTCGCGTATTTCCGCGAGCAAAGGTTGCACGTTCATCGCGCCGTCCGGCGCCGCGCGGATCACAATATCGGCGGACGTCAGGTCACTTGCGGCGCGCCGGACAATTTGCGGAATCGCTCCGACCTCGACATATTCGTGCGCCGGATCGGTCCCGATGCGCACGCGCCAGATTCCCGCAAGCACGGACTCCCGGATTTGCGCCAAAGTGCCATCTGGCAGCGCAACCACGCCAGCAATCTCACCTTCTCCGAGCACTTCGCCAATCAGCTTGCGCTCGGGATCGCTGAGATTCGCGAGTCCGTACTGTTGCGTCCGAGCGCCCCTTCTCTGGCTGGCAACGGCAGCAGCGGCATTCGATAAGAGCGCGGTGGCATTTGGATAGTTCCTTGCAAGCCCGTCGCCATCGCGCCAACCGCTGGCGAGCGCACTCCTCGACCCGCCATGGAATACATCGAGGCTCCCAGAGCCCATGGCAAGCTTGCTCGCCACCCGCTCGTCGCCGTCCGATGCAACGCGGAGCGCTGTTTTCATCATGCGATGTTCCGTTGGCTGTCTCGAGGAGCAATGCCCTTGCCGACACAAGTGCTGCCGGCGTGTGGCCGAACGATCGGTACCGAGATACGGCTGATCCTGACCAAACGGACCGGTCTCTTGCCGATCACGCGGAGTGTATTGCGCCGACGGCGCAGGCTCGGGCTCGACGGGCCGCGCAGGCCGAGCCGGCCGACCAGTTCGCCACCAACGCCGCCCGCAGGCACTGCGCCTTGCATGCGCCGCCGAAACGAGTTGACCATTTCAGGACGGAAGTACGCGGGCTTGATGATTCGGAGCAAATATAGGAGATCGGCCGGTGACTGCGGCATCACGTCCGCCCTCACGGGAGCGTGTGCGACTAGGCACGCACCTCCGCTGACGCCCCCCACCTCGGATGGAGCGGGCCGCGAAAGACCACGCTGCGCCGGCTGCAACTTCATCACACGCCTTCTGAAAATCTTCGGTTTCTGCTAACAGGCTATTAGCAAGGTGCATGCCAATCATCGTCTGGCCGCGTCTCCCCCTCGAACCAGAGGCTCGAAGCGCCTGACATTTTCCATGCAAAGGTTACGTGCGACTGGAAGCCAATGTGTGAGCAAGCAATCGGCGCAATATCCGCAAGCGGAATCGCTAGCGTAGGTGCTCCGGCAATTGCGGCTCATGACCGATTAAGTCCGCAAAGAAGGGATCGCAGTCCTGGCCGTTGAGGCTGGCCTCAAGCCCGTCCAGTGCTTGCGAGATCAGCGTTGCTTCATTTTCATCCAAAAGCCGCACCGCGCTGTCGATATGAACGAGCACCTTTGCGCCGACCACGGCGTCCGAGAGCAGCATGACCGAGACGCGCCGCTGTTTATCGCCATACTCGCACAGCGCCGTGATGCCGTCGGTCTCGAGAATCGTCATTGGCAATCCAAGGCACATGGTCACTCGCGGGCCGCTAGATCGGCTGCGTCCTCATCTCATAATTTGCATGGTCGATATTGTTCGCCAATAGTCGTTCTGATGCAGGCAGCGGCGCGGTCCGCGGTTTTGCCGGCGAGTCCCACTGCGCCAGGAGTTTGCAAGCCAGTTCAATCGCAGGCGCAATCTGAAAGCGTACCGGGGCAGTCAGCGGACCGCCCCAATGCTCCAGGTCCAGCGGCTGACAGCCGATGAGAGCGAGCTCTCGCGGGCGGCGGCCAAGCAGGTCGGCCGCACTCAAGACCTCCTGAAAGCCGGTCTGATGCAGGCTCACCTTCTTGGCGGCGGTAAATTTTGGCACTTCGTCATCTCGCACAAGCTTCAACTGCCCGGGCAGTAATCCATAGTCGATAGCATCGAACACGATCAGGCAATCGGCCTGCTCAAGAAAACTAATGAGGTAGAGCCCCTGTGTGCCGCCATCGAGAACGGTGACGTTGTCATCGATGGCATAGCGGCGATGAAACTCCTCGACCACCCGCACGCCAAATCCCTCATCGGCCCACAAGATATTGCCGATGCCGAGCACCAGAATCCTCTTCTTGGTTTCCGGATTCAGCATCCGCCTCCCAGTCAATCGCGAGACCCGCGCTCACCCGATGGACTAGATGCTCCGGCGCGACATGAGTCTTCACGGATCACCGCGTAGATGTGGACCAGCGCAAAGGTCACGATCACCCACAGGCCGAGATGATGCCAGGTATGGACGTCCTGACTGTTCGGCCAAATTGAAAATACCCAGCTGAACAGCTTGTACTGCCAGCTGTCAGTGCCTGCACCTTGCCCATAAAGTGCAAATCCTGTGACAACCATGAACGTGATCGTCTGCGTAAACATAAAGAACATTGCGAGCTGAGCAAGACGGTTGCGCCCGACGCGCCTCTCGGGCTCAACTGTAAGGAACGCATACGAGCGAATCTCGTGGTAGACCTCGCGCCAAAAGCACCTGCGCCAGAGCGGCACCCAAAAGATCTGCATGGCATGCGCATTTCCCATTAAAGCCCAGTAGATTCGCAGAAGAAAGCCGGTACTGAGCACATATCCCGCCGAGAAATGAGCAAAGCGGATGTAGCCGAACAGGAAATTGCCGGTTGCCTCTCCCGACATCGCCGGTGTCCCGGTTCCAATGAGATAGCCGGTTAAGCTCAGCATCAGAATGGTCGCGGCATTGACCCAATGCCACAGTCGCACCGGCGCGGAGGCGATGCCACCGCCGATCCTGCCTTCAGTCGGTGCCGCATCGACGGCGGCAAGGAGCTTCCGAGCCCTGTCCGGCATGCCCCTAACGAACATTGACTGAAGCCATTTCCTGGCCATCAGGACTCATCACATGGGTCGAGCAAGCCAAGCATGGATCAAAGGAATGGATCGTGCGCAAGATCTCCAGGGGCCGCTGCGGATCGGCCATCGGGGTACCGATCAGGGAGGCTTCAAAGGCGCCAATATTGCCCTTGGGATCGCGAGGAGATCCATTCCACGTCGTCGGCACAACACATTGATAATTGTCGATCTTGGCGTCCCTGATCTTGATCCAGTGCCCAAGCGCACCGCGCGGCGCCTCAGTGAACCCGTAGCCCTTGGCCTCCTTGCGCCAGGTTTCCGGCTTCCACCTGCTGACATCGGCAGTTGCCGTATTGCCTGCCTTGATGTGGATTACCAGCTTATTCTGGAAATAACGCATCTGATGCGCCGCCCACTGGCATTCGAGCGCTCGCGTCGCAGTACGGCCAAGCGTCGAGAACAGCGCACTCAGGGGAAGATTGAGCCCCTTGAGCAGTCTCTCGGCGGGCTCCTTGAACTCGGCTTTGTCTTGCGCATAACCGATGATGTATCGCGCTAACGGCCCGACCTCCACGGCGTGGCCGCGCCAGCGCGGCGCTTTGATCCAGGAATACTTGCCGCCCTCGTCGAGTTCCTTAATATCTGTCTTGCTGCCTTTGAGTTTTGGCCCAAGTTCAAAACTCGGCTCGGTGAGACCGTCCCAGGGATGCAGTCCGCAGCAATCGCTGGGGTATTTATACCATGAATGCGGGACGAATTCCTGGATCTGCTCGGGATCACCATGGTCGATCGGCAGTATCTCCTTGAGATTGCCACCAAGAATGACCCCTCGCGGCAGCTTGAAGCTTTTGGCGGAACAGTCATTTGCGTTTTCGGGGATGTCGCCATAGGACATCACGCTTTTGCTCGAAAGTCCGCCGCCATGGAGCCAGTCCTTATAGAACGAGCAGATCGCGGCAATGTCGGGCAGGTAGACCTGCTCGACAAACTCGATCGAACGGTCGACGATCGAGGACACGATGTTCAATCGCTCCATATTGATCGCACCCACCGCACCAGTTCCGTCGACGTTGATCGCGCAGGGCACGCCGCCGACCAACCAGTTCGGATGCGGGTTCTTGCCACCATAGATCGCCTGGATCTTGACGATCTCCTTCTGAAAGTCGAGCGCTTCTAGATAATGCGCTACAGCCATCAAGTTCGCTTCCGGTGACAGCTTGTAGGCCGGATGCCCCCAATAGCCATTCTTGAACGGACCGAGTTGGCCTGATCCGAAGAATTTGGTGAGCCGGATCTGCAAATCCTTAAAATAGCCAGGGGACGATAGCGGCCAGGGCGAGATAGACTGCGCGAGCGCGGAGGTCGACTTGGGATCGGCCTTGAGCGCGGAGACCACGTCGACCCAATCCAGCGCGTGCAGGTGATAGAAATGTACGAGGTGATCATGCACGAGCAGGCACAGCTGCATGATGTTGCGGATCGAATTGGCATTCTCCGGAATCGCAATTCCTAGTGCATTTTCAACCGCGCGCACGGAGGTGAGCGCATGGGTTCCGGTGCATACCCCGCAAATCCGCTCGGTGAACGCCCAGGCGTCGCGCGGATCGCGCCCGCGCAGGATAACTTCGATGCCACGCCACATCGTGCCGCTTGAGACCGCATTGCGGATCACATTGTCTGAATCGAGATTGGCTTCGACACGCAGGTGGCCTTCGATCCGCGTCAGCGGATCGATGACGATTCGCCTGCCGGAACGATCGAGATTGAACCCATTCGGTGTCTGGACGGCCACCGTCGCCCCCTCCTCAAGTCGATTTGCTTTTGTGGGCTGCGCGATCCCGCTTGTGGGTCAACCGCTTCGCGGCGGTGAGCGCCGCGTGGGCAGCGACGGTTAGCCCAACTACGCCGGCAGCGGCCATGCCGATCTGGTCGGCGTTCGCCTCGATGCCGAACTGCTTGATGGTTGTGAGGCGGTCGTAAAATGATCCCTTATCCCAGAAGCCGTCTTCGGAGCAGCCGAAGCAGCCGTGGCCGGATTGAATCGGAAATGAAATGCCGCCGTTCCACCGAATGGCCGAACAAGCATTGTAGGTGGTTGGCCCCTTGCAGCCCATCTTGTACAGGCAATAGCCCTTGCGTGCGTACTCATCGTCCCACTCTTCGACGAATTGGCCAGCGTCGAAATGGGAACGCCGATAGCACTTGTCGTGAATCCGCTCGGAATAGAACATACTGGGACGGCCTTGGCGATCGAGCTCCGGAAGCTTTCCGAACGTGGTCATGAAAGTCAGGAGGCCACTCATAACCTCTGCGATAGGAGGGCACCCGGGCACCTTGATGATCGGCTTGTTGGTGATCACCTTATCGATCGGCGCCGCGCCAGTCGGATTGGGCTTGGCCGCTTGCACGCATCCCCAGGACGCACACGTGCCCCAAGCGATGACCGCCATGGACTCTTCCGCCATGTACCTGAGCTTTTCAACGAACGGCTTGCCGCCGTCAATGCAGAACATGCCACCCTCGTTCAGCGGCGGATTGCCTTCGACGGCGAGCACATACCTGCCTTTGTACTTGGCACGAGTTTCCTCCAGGATGGCTTCGGCCTGGTGTCCTGCCGCCGCCATGATCGTATCGTCATAGTCGAGCGAAATCATCGACAGCAGCGCGTCCTTGATCAATGGATGGGCCGAGCGGATAAAGCTTTCCGAGCAGCAGGTACACTCGAGCCCGTGCAGCCAGATGACGGGCACACGCGGTTTGGTCTCTAGGGCGTTGGCAATTCTGCCTGCGGCGAGCGGACCGAGTCCCAAGCTCGCGGCAGTCAAACTGCAGAATTTGTGGAAACTACGACGCGTGATACCCTGACGTCTGATCACGCTGTAGAACGTTTCTGTTGCACCACCCATTAAGCCTTCCATGTGAGTTGTCGTCGACCGAAACGAATTACTGACGTTCAGCAAGAAACAAGCCACAGCAGCGAAACACTTGACAGATGGCACGCCACCGCTTCTGGATTTGATGACAGTCGAAACCAGCCAGCGAGCCACGAGCTGCGCCATTGATCTGTCATGCTAATGGTGTCCGGTTTTGGACATCGATGTGATCAGTTCAACAGAGCGACACGATGGTTCATCACTGCACGGTGACTACGTCCTGCTCGCTCTTGCAGACGCGACACTCATGCCTCATGCCGATTGTTGAATAGAATTGGTGCAGTTGACGGGGACCGCACTGCCCCTGGGGCGCTTAAAGCCGCTCATAGTCGCAACTGCGCAAGCAGCCCGTACCAAAGCGGCTGTCGAGCGACGAAGAGAAGCCGCAATGTGAGCCCCGAGGCGCACGCAGCGTTCGCTTTTTAGGTCTGATCGACCCGATCTGCCTTCATTCAAAGCGGCTCGCCGCACCGCATCGCTGCATATTTTAGGCGAGAGCCTGGATGTTCAGAGCTATTACAGGAGCGTTCATCGCGCGAGCCGATCGATAGCAATGCGCGATCGTCTTGGCGCATCGCGATACCAAACCCGCTAAGAGCTTCTTCTCGATAGCGGAGGCGATCTCGTTATTGAAGCACTAGCGCGATCCGGCCGGGCGCTGCCGTCCACGACGAGATGCTCCTTTGGGTCGCAGAACAATTGTGTCCCGTAGGCGCCGGTCCAGGTGAACTCGCTAGACGAGTTCTTCGCTCGCGAGACCGCCAGTAAAAGCGTTCTGTGCGCGGTGGTTGCAGATCCGGCTTGCAATACTGCTGCTCGGTCGTGATCGGATGTGTCCGGCGGGCAAGCCTAGGACGGTTCAATGCCTCTCTTGACACAGTGTCTGTCGATGAGGGCTAAGGTGAAGATAGCCGCAAAGGCGAACATCACCATACCGCCGGCAACCACACTCGCTTCGCGCCAGCGAGACGCTTGGACGTAGTCTACGACGTGGGCTGACAAGACCTTGGTGCGCCCAGGAATGTTGCCGCCGATCATCATCACGACGCCGAATGTGCCGATCGTATGAGAAAACCCAATCACGGCAGCTTTAACAAACTCCAATCGCGCCAGCGGCCCGCTGATGGTAATGAAGGCATACAACGACGAAACGCGCCCTGTAGTTTTCAACGGGCAATCGCCATCGCAACAAAGGCGTTACGGATCGGCTGCACCACCAACGGCAGCGCCGAGAGGACCGATCCGACCACGATTCCTGCGAAGGTAAAAGCGAGCGTGCGCTCGCCCCACAAAGAGGCGAGGACGCCACCCGGTCCGTTGGGGCCGAGCAACACGAGTACGCAAAAACCGAGAGCCGTAGGCGGTAGCACTAGCGGCAGGGCGATCATCGTCGCCACCGCCTCGCTCAAAAGAGTCTTTGAGCGCGCCAGCCACCAAGCGAGGGGGACACCAATCAGGAGGAGGATCACGGTCGTCACGCTGGCGAGCTCAATCGTGAGCGCAACTGACTGCGAAATCTCTGCCGAAAAGACATCCATGTGGATCAGCCCAAAAGTGCGAGCAGGTCGCCGTGTCGGCCGAGTGAGCGCCTGCACGTCCGGCTCGTCCAGGGATGTGGCGCGGATCGCCCTTTAGTCGCGCGGCACTTCGTGGCGGCCGCCACATCGCGCGTCGTTTCTGCGAGCAACAGCAGCATCGCAAGCCTCATCGGCAACTCCTGTGACTGGGTCACTTCCATCCATCCGACGGCGGAAGCTCCTCGTTCGTCATCAGCAATTGCTGTGCCGCGTGCGAACTGTGGCGCGTTCTATGCTCAACGTGCGAAATTCGCATAGACGGCGACGTCACCCTGGCGTGAACCTAACGCTCTGTCAGATTTCTGGCATCTTTGTTGCCGAGCAGACAGCGACACGCCGCGCAACGAAGGGCAGATTTTGACGCCCCCAGACATGCTTGTTTGATTCGTCGATGGCTCAACCGCCGCACTCGCCGCGCTGGCAATGGAACGGATCTCAGCAAGACTGCCGTAAGTAACGGGAACGATCTAGCTGTAAGCTGCTTCTGCGACGCGGCAAAAGGCACGAGGAGCCGAGAGCGAAGGCCGCCTGCCGACCAATCTGCCTAATGCGCAGCGCTAGCACAGGCCTGGAGACAATGCCCCGTGAACGAGCCTTGCCGTTAGCGACAGCGCAGTGCATTGATCAAAGATTCTTCCGCGCAATCGAGTTCCTAAGCCAGGCTTCCATCGCGTGGATGCCTACGATCCAAACTATGAATTTTACCGATGTCACGTACTGTTGCATCCATCTCAGCAGTCGGCGTATATCGATCCCGCTAGAGCTTCGGGGCCGAGACGTGACTCCGCTAATGCGCCCAGCCGATGAAGTTACGAGTCACGCTAGAACTTTTTGTTCGACCTTGCGAACGCGGTCCGAGCACTCAAACCCATGCCGCCGGAGACAGACGGTTTGTCCGCCACTGCTTAGTCGGCGCACTTTGGGCATCTGGTGCAGATCTTGCTTAAGAGAAAGGATAAACGCAACTCGCCTGCCTTTGGAACGACGCGCCGACTCTCGGAACCGTCTTCAATCGCACACGGCTAAAATGAGTCTCGTATGACGCTGTCGCCTCTCAAAGACGCGGCGGCTCACATTCGACTATATTCGGGAAGGAAGCGTCATGACCACCATGTCAACTGCGGCGCCCGCGCGCGCGTCGCAAACTTGGTATAAGATTCTCTACGTGCAGGTGCTGATTGCGATTTTGATTGGCGCCATGGTCGGCTGCCTATGGCCGTCCGTCGCGACCAACGACTGGGTCAAGGCGCTTGGTGACGGATTCATCAAGCTAATCAAGATGGTGATCGCGCCGATTATTTTCTGCACCGTTACATCCGGTATTGCGCATATTCAGGATGCGAAGAAAGTCGGGCGCGTCGGCGTCAAGGCGCTGGTCTATTTCGAGATCGTCTCCAGCTTTGCCTTGTTGTTGGGCCTTGTTATGGGCAATCTGGTCCAAATCGGCCATGGTCTTGCGCTCAAGCCGGATGCTGCGGCGGTCGCCAATTACGTGAAGCAGGCGGAAGCCTCGAAGACCGTCGATTTCTTTCTCAACATCATTCCCGACACCGTGGTGGGCGCCTTCGCTCGCGGCGATGTTCTGCAGGTTCTCTTGTTCGCGATTCTATTCGGCTTTTCGTTGATGGCGCTCGGAAAGCGTGGGGAGCGTCTGCGCGGCATGATCGACGACGTCGCGCACGCGGTGTTCGGCGTAATCGCTATCATCATGAAAGCGGCTCCGATCGGCGCCTTCGGCGCCATGGCCTTCACCGTCGGCAAGTTCGGGCCGGCAGCACTCGGCAATTTGATCGGTCTGATCGCTCTGTTTTACGCGACTGCGGCGCTGTTTGTTGTGGTGGTGCTCGGTTTGATCGCGCGCCTCGTCGGCTTTTCAATCTTCAAGTTCATTGTCTATATCAAGGATGAGATTCTGATCGTGCTCGGCACTTCGTCCTCTGAAAGCGCTCTGCCGCAATTAATGGAGAAGCTCGAACGGCTGGGCTGCTCCAAGCCCGTGGTCGGCCTGGTGGTGCCAACTGGCTACTCCTTCAACCTCGACGGCACCAATATCTATATGACACTTGCGACATTGTTCATTGCCCAGGCACTCGGGGTCGAGCTCACCTTTGGCCAGCAGCTCACCATCCTGCTCGTTGCAATGCTGACGTCGAAGGGAGCAAGCGGCGTCACCGGCGCGGGCTTCATCACGCTCGCTGCGACGTTGTCGGTGGTCAATCCAGCGCTGGTGCCGGGCATGGCAATTGTGTTTTCGATCGATAAGTTCATGAGCGAGGTGCGCGCCCTTACTAACATCACCGGCAATGGCATCGCGGCCGTGTTCATATCTTGGTGGGAGGACGAGCTGGAGCACGCGACGCTGCAGGCCCGGCTCAACCAGCCCAACGTTTCCACCACTATCGACGCACGATGAGATAGGTCCCGGATCTTAACCACAGCCATTCGAAGACGCGTCAAATGCAAGCGCAGCCACATTTCTCGTAGTTCGAAGACACAGCCGACTTGACACGAGCCGGAACTTTCAAGGGCGATCTCCAGTGCGCAGATCTTGTCCCGCTTCGCCCCCCCCCCCGCAGCCGCCCTGAAAAGATGCCAGCCGGGCAAAAGAGCCGGAGCTTTTTAACGGTCATTATCAAGCGCGTCTTTCGCGTCAAGCTCCCGCCATCTGAACGCTTCTGCGACATTTTGCCGTGCCAGATAACAGGACTGCGACAGAACTTGTCCAGCCTGACGGACCTAGGTGTTGCTCCGCCTACAATTGCCAATGCGCGCGGTCACTGCACTGGCCTCGCCCAACCAACGACGTGGTAGCGATCTTGCTGACGCAACTCGTCATCCCTTGTTACGGTCCGTGCTGCCGCATTAGATCGTGATGGGTGTGATCAGCATGGATTAGATGGCACCTCGACGGAGCCATGCCGGCTCGCACACGGCTAGTGTTCGGTTCGGCGTCGTTCGCGCGCGCTCAACGGCTGACCGGAGACAAGTCCTCTCACCTAGGCGTGATGGCCCTCGGGCATGCAAGGCAGTCGCGTAACTTCGCCTTCGTATCTCGGCACGAGACGGTTGCGCTTTCTTCCGCATGCCGATCGCAACGGCGAGATGAATCGGCCGGCAGCTTGTCCCTGTTCTTTCCGGTTCGGCGAGGCGCGCCTGATTGTTTCGGCTCAACGTCTTGGCCGAACTGCAGCCGCTGTCCTCGTCCGGCTGGCGTAAGGGAGTTGTCCTCGGCTGCAGCCTCAAGCGCCTGCCCGGAGGTTATCGGCAGCGGAGGAAAGTAGACATCTCAGCTTCGATTCTAGGCGTGTCAGCGCGCGATAGTGGCCATATTGAAAGGTTTAGGACGACTATACGTATGTCTGTGATGCGTTTTTTCTTCGCGCGTGCTCAGTTCAGCAAGCAATCGATCTCGGAACCGCTCACAGCAGGTGCTGGTGCCGAGTATTGCCCCATTTTTGCCTAAAATGTTATAGCTCTCCCGCCGGAGAACAGGCCGGACAGTATCAAAATGCGTAGCCAGATCAGCAGTTTAAAGCGCTCAGCCCCTCAGTTTACCTTCGGCTCCATAACGCTGGCGGTGGTAACACTGTCTTGCTTGTACCTTCACGCGCATTTCGCCCCCACGGCGTTCGCCTATTTGTTAGTGGTGTTACTGTTTTCGTTGATGGGCAGCTTCATCGCGTCGTCCGCGCTTTGCATCGTAGCCGTTGCTGCTCTCGCTTATTATTTTGCGCCGCCGGCGTTCAGCCTGCGAATCGATGACCCCCAAGATCTGCCCGTGGTTGTTGCATTCTTTATTGCCTCGATTGTGGGAGCGCACCTGATCGGAAAGCTGCGCCAGGAAAGCGAGGCTGCGCGTGTGGCTGCGGCCAAGCTTCAGCGGAGTGCGGCCGATTTGGAGGATCGGGAAAAGCGGTGGCGCGCCATCTTCGAGCACAATCCGGCCATGTACTTCATGGTCGATGAAGCCGGCACTGTCCTCGACGTCAATACATTCGGCGCGACACAACTCGGCTATGCTCGTGCTGAACTGATTGGTCAATCCGTGCTGGAGGTATTTCTCGAGGAGGATCGCGCCTTCGTTCGTGAATGCGTTCGGACGTGCCTGGAGGATGTCGGACAAACGCGCACGTGGGACGTCCAGAAGGTCAGGAAGGACGGCTCGGTATTGTGGGTACGTGAAATCGCCAAAGCCATGCTCTGGGCGGATGAGCGGCCCATTATCCTTGTCGCCTGCGAAGATATAACGGAGCGAAGGCGGACTGAACTTGCCCTGCAGCGGAGCGAAGCACATTTGGCCCAGGCGCAGGAGTTGAGTCACACAGGCAGCTTCAGCTGGAACCCTGCTACGGGCGAGGCCTTCTGGTCAAAGGAAACATTTCGGATTTTCCAATTAGATTCTGAGACAGTGCCACCGGGGCCGCAGCTCGTCGTTGAGCGCACTCATCCCGATGATAGGGCTTCGGTTAAAGAAATTATCGATCGCGCGATGCGAGACCCGAGCGATTTCGAGCACGAATACCGGCTTCTGCTACCGGACGGCTCGGTAAAGCACATTCATGCGCAGGCACGAGCCACGAGGACAGCCTCTGGTGACATCGAGTTTGTTGGGGCAGCTACGGATATTACGGCGGCGAGACGAGCAGAACAGCAGCTGCGCCGCAGCGAGGCCTATCTGGCCGAGGCCCAGCATCTCACTCACACAGGCAGCTGGTCCTGGGACGTCTACGGCCTAGATTTCGTGTATCGCTCCGCCGAGGTCGATCGTCTGTTTGGCTTTAGCCCACAAGAGCCGGTATCGATCGAGACCATTCGATCGCGCATCCATCCGGACGACTTGCCGCGGCTACAGGAGGTGCTGCGGCAGGCGATTGAACACGTGGAAGAACGGTTCGAGTATGATTTTCGTATTCTTCTGCCAGATGGCGGGATAAGGCGCATACACTCCGTTGCACACGTTGTCCTCGGCAGCGATGGTAATGTCAGCGAGCTGATCGGAACACATATGGATGTCACCGAGCAGCACGCAGCTAGGGAACGCCTGGAAAACACACTTGTCGCGCTGCGCGAAAGCGAGCAGCGCTTTCGCGACTACGCCGAGACAGCTTCCGACTGGCTCTGGGAAACTGGGCCGGATCATCGGGTCACTCACTTGTCCGAGCACACCAGCGCTGCGGGAATCTTGGCGACAGGATTGATGGGCCTGCTTCGCTGGGACATTGCTTGCGACACGGAAGAGGAACCCGAGAAGTGGCGTCAGCATCGGGCGACGTTGCAGGCGCATCTGCCGTTTCGGGATCTCATCTACCGTACCGTGAATCGAACGGGATCTCCGATCTATGTCCGTACGAGTGGCAAGCCATTCTTCGATGGAAACGGAACTTTTCTGGGCTATCGGGGCGTCAGCACTGACATAACGGCTCTCATTCGCGCTGATCAGGCCGAACAAGAGCTGCGAAAGGCACAAGCGGAGCTTGCACATGTCACGCGTGTAACGACGTTAGGAGAACTGACGACTTCCATCGCTCACGAGATAAACCAACCACTCGCCGCTATTCTCAACAACGCCGATGCGTGCCTCGGCTGGATGGCTCGGGAAGCTCCTAATCTTGCCGCCGCGCGCTCTTCAGTGGAATGGATCATCGAAGACGCAATCCGGGCAAGCGAGGTGATCCGCAGTGTTCGCGCGCTCGCGAAGAAAGGCGAGATTCAGATGGTGCCACTCGACATTAATGAGGTCGTTAGGGAGGTCATTGCGCTGGTAACACGAGAGCTGGTGAGCCACCGAGTGACGTTGCGAACCGAGTTGGCGGCCGCGCCGCCGAGGATCCTCGGTGACCGAATTCAGCTACAACAGGTGATCATCAATCTGGTAATGAACGGAATTGAGGCGATGGACGCAGTTACCGACCGGCCGCGCGAACTTCTAATTCGATCATCCAAGGACGATCTGGGGCACGTGCAGCTTGCAGTGGCCGATTGCGGCGTCGGGATCGCCGAGAAGGACGCTGACCACGTCTTGGATCCCTTCTTCACCACCAAGCCGAGTGGCCTTGGAATGGGCCTTTCGATCTGCCGTTCTATCGTGGAAGCTCATGGAGGGCGGCTATCGCTTCTCCAGAAAAATGAACCGGGCGCGACCTTCCAGTTTGTCCTGCCCGTACACAAGGAGGCCCTCCAGTGACAGGACGATTTGACTCGCCAGGTGAGGGTAGCAATGCCGAGGCCTCGACGAAGGCCATCGTTTTTGTCGTTGAGGATGACATCTCGGTGCGCCGCTCGCTTACGAACCTTTTTCAACAGGTAGGGTTGGAGGTCGTGGCGTTTGGATCGGCCCGTGAAATGCTGCAGAGCACAATTCCGGACGTCACAAGCTGTCTAGTTCTTGATGTCCGGCTGCCAGGCCTGAGCGGCCTTGACTACCAGACCGAGCTGGCCAGGTTGAACATACACATCCCGATCATTTTCATCACCGGCCATGGCGACATTCCCATGACCGTCAAGGCCATGAAGGGAGGTGCGGTCGATTTTCTCAGCAAGCCGTTCCGCGATCAGGAACTGCTTGATGCCGTGGTTGCGGCGACCGAACGAGATCGCAAAAGACGGGAAGCTCAGCGAACCGTCGTGAATCTGCAGTCTCTATTTGAGACCTTAAGCCCGCGCGAGCAGGCAGTGATGAAACTGGTCGCGGCCGGCCTAATGAACAAGCAGGTAGCCGGCGAACTTGGGCTCGCCGAGATTACGGTGAAGATTTACCGGGGTCACGTAATGAAAAAGATGCGTGCCCGGTCGCTGGCCGACCTGATCAGAATGAGCGAGACGCTGGGAATTCGCGTCGATCGTTCCGAACAAACGCAAGTATGATTTTACAATTCCATCACTTAAGCCCACTTTTCGCCGAAAGTGGCTAGCGCTTTGGCTGCCGCTGTACTGCGTCTGGAGGGCTCATCTTGTCCACGCCTTTGATTTCCGTCGTTGACGACGACGTCTCCGTCCGTGCGTCGACAGAAAACCTTCTGAAATCGCGTGGCTACGTCGTGCAGATATTTGCGTCGGCCGAGGCACTCCTGCGGTCGCCGTACTTGAATGAGACATCCTGTGTCATCACCGATGTGCAGATGTCGGCTATGAGCGGGCTGGAGCTGCTGGCAGAGATGCGGACGCGTGGTTACGACGCACCATTCATTTTCATTACAGCTTTCCCCAACGAGCGCGTGCGCGCGTCAGCCCTGGACGCCGGGGCGATTGGCTTCCTCGCCAAACCCTTTGCAGGACAAGCGTTAATCGAATGCCTCGACACCGCACTGAACGCGTATGACGGCCGGCGCGACATCTGATGCAATCCATCTGCGGCTTGGGTTGGTGTCCGATCTAAACGCTCCACGCGTCGATCTCGCCGCCGATCAACCTCTTCGAGTCAAAGATGCTACTTGCTCTAAAATCAAGCGAGCGAGAGGCCAATTGTCGCTTGTCGACACTTTAGCGACCATCGCCGGGCGGCTACATTGGTGCAGAACAACCTTATCGCTGCGAGTGCTGGAAGGGTACGCCAGCTCGACTCATTCTGCAGATCGACGTTCAATGTAATGCTCACCCAAAGCAATCGACGACCCTGAGCCCTTCTTAACTCGTCTGGATCGTTTCTATATGTTCTATTGCAGAGCGGAGCTGGCCGAGAGCGATCGACAAAGCAAGAGTTTGGCTGTTCGCAGCCGACTGCAGTGACGATGATAACGGAGCTTCGCCCAGGACAACCGCCGCGTGTCTTCTGTTGAGGCTTTTCTGGTGAAAGTGCTCTGCACGATGATCGTGCTCTCGGCGTCGTTATGTCCGTTGACGCATGCCAGCCGTCTTGCCCATCGGGCGCCGCTTCGCTGTGCATTTCCTTGCCCACCGACTCGCGGCAGGCGCCCACACCCTTACTACTTCGTAGGCGCCATCTGTAGACAACTTCTGGCTCCAAGCCGTCCAACGACTCGGCACAACACGCCCGGCCCTCGGCGGCCGGGCGCACTTTGGCGGCACCCCATCCAGGTCCTCTCCGCAGCGAGCATTGTCGCAATTGCCTTCCGCAGTGAGCCCCTACTTCCAAGGCTCAAACAAATCAGCAACCGCTAAGCCAAGAAGCACTCTGCGGACAGTATTCTGAGCCAACTCAGAGGAACTCTCAGCCGAAAAGGCGATAAACACAGAGGAGCCCGGAGCACGCTAGATTGGTCTACTCCATCGGGCCAAATCACCGGTGATCCCATTGTCACATAAAATCATCCTCATAGTCGTATGTTGAGGGGCTCGCTGAGATCTCGGTATCACTACCTTCACTGTCGTCAGCTTTGGAAAGATACCGCGCAGCAGTACCTTTGCGCTGCCATTCGCCGTCGCTATTCCTTACCCACTTATCTGACTTCGCTGGGTCAAGAACCATGTTGTCGGCGTCAACCTCGACGAATCCCATCTTTGCCGCACGGGCTCTTGCTTCCGAATTAGCCGGACGCAAATTGAGCAGCGGCTGTTTTCCGTCTAGTCGAAGCTGGTGCTCGAGCAGGATGTCGCCAGCGTTCTCGACAAGCGGATGAACGACTTGAAGATCCACAGTAGAGGTAGTCCCGTTGCGTCCAGGAAATAGCTTCTTCCACCTTTCGACGTCGAACTCGGTCATGCTGTCGCCGCCTTCCGTTCTTAGAAGTCCGACACTCTTGTTGCCCAATTGGTAGCTGAAGTATCGCGCCTTCTCGGAATCTCGGGTTCGCCCGTAGTCTTTGGCAACTTCAACAGTTCGCCTTGCCTTGCCGGACACGAAGTCGGAGTACTCTTGGGGGTTGTTGGCGATTTTCATGATTTCGTCACCATGATAGGCCTCCGCGGCTTTTCGGAATGACTGACAATCCTTGAACTCTATTATGGGAGGGGTTGAAACGAGCGAATACGGTCTTGTTGCCGCAGATGAACTGCTACTGGAACCAGATTCGGCTAAGCGCATATTTGCGAACGCATCCGCAAAGATGTCCGCGTCCATTTGCTCATCAGTTTCGGCATAGTCAGAGGATTGGAAGTAGGACGAGCCATTGATCCGATTATACATGGCGATTGGTGCTCCCGTCGGACATACATTTCCGCATCTGTTTAGGCTTGTTAGGCCCAGCGGCGCTGATAGGGAGCCTGGCTTACCAAAACCTGACGTGGCCGCCCTCACGTTTGGCTTGTCATAGGGCTTCCTTTCGAACTACACGGCGGCACGCTCGTGCCATTGGCATTCATCAGGTTTGATGAGAGGCCGCGAACACCTCCGAGGAAGCTCCTTTATTGGGAATTGGGCCGATCGCTGGTTGACCTGCTGATGCCAATCGGATCGTACTCTTTTCGGAGTTCCGCCGCTTCATATTCGGATTTTTTCAACGTTCGAGTGGAGCTCGCGCACCGCCTTCCATAGATTGGCCGATTTCCAGACTTTGACCAACGATATCGCCTGCGCCAGAAAGGCCGTCTAACGTCGACTCGTGGAAGCGCGACCCGCTCGTCCGGCGTTAGCGCTCCTCTATTTAAATCCGCATTTCGCCTTCGCCACGATTATCCCAGCTGAACCACGGAATGAATGTCAGCCGCTGCGGTTCTAGCTGTCCAGGCGATTTGTCGTAGTTATAAAGCGCCGCTTCTTCAGAATGCGTGCGTTGCAACCGCGCCCCGTCCGCCTGCAGCATAATCTTGCCGTTAAAGAGACCTGTTCCTTCCATAAGGGAAAACCGGCTGTCTGAGTGAAGCCAAACGTTGTCTAACTCGGTCCCGTTGTCGGCCTCCTCCAGACAATAAATTAAGGGGCCACGCTGGATGGCCACCTTGCCGGCCAAATTGGGAAGTTGATGGCCGTATACGCGGCGCACTTGCATCGGCAGCGATAATTTGACGCGATCTCCCTGCTGCTACGCTCGGCGAATGTGCAAATAGCTCCTGCGCGGCTCGCAATTCATGGGCTCGCCGTTCAGGCTCGCCTGCGGCACGCTGTACCATTCTGGCAGCGCAGGGCGAGCGTGTGGGCAATTGGCGGCGCAGATTCGACGGCGATTTCTACCTCTTCTCTCCAGGGATAGCTGCCGCTTATCAGCTAACGCAGCGCGTGTCCGTCGACCGATATTGCTACTATATTACCAACGTAGAAATTTACATAGAGCGCATCGGTGCTGGGCGTGTAGATGTAATGACCAATGGATGTGAAAAGCCGTGCGATGTTCGGTGGACAGCAGGCGCAGCCAAACCAAGGTCGTCGCACCGGCGAGACATGATTGTAGATGCCATTAGACCTCAGCGTTTTTGGATGCATTTCGAGCCGTTAACATAAAAATAATGGCGCCCGTCGAACGCGATACCGCCGAGAGCGCGCGCTCCATCACGTCTGCATAGCGACTGTCCAGTTCCAACTCCAGCATACGGCGCGCGAACATCATCAAGCCAATCGACACGCAACTTTCCGCATACGCCGTATCATTCGGCAAATCGTAATCGCTGCTGTACGCTTCGCCGGCACTTTGCGAGCCGATGGCTCCGGTAATATAGATCTTGCGCTGAACCATGTTTTGCCATAGCCGTAGGCAAGTTTGGCGCTGCTGGTCGTTCTGGCGCAGACGCGCGAGATGAGCTACTGCCGTCATGAGGTATACAAAACGAACCGCATGACCTATTGCAGTCCTCTGCTCCGAAAGCGGCAACTGCGCTTGGCTGTACGCTTTGTTTTTTATCATCCAAGGCGTGCCGTGGGATTTGGCGACGCGGGATTGCTGGCGCTTCTCTTACTCAATGTCGTAGAAGTGCGGCTCCGTGCCACGTTCCTAGCCGTACAACTGATCGCGCTCTGGGCCAAAAACTGTGCCGAGGTGGTCAGCAAGCCTGCAAACGACCTCCAGCAATCGCCGTTTGCCAGTTGCCTGAAAGAACGCGACACCTGCTTCAATCAAGTGCCCCGCGCAATAAAGTTCGTGGCACTCCGCTAGGTTGGTCCAGCGCTCCTGAGGCGCGTTCAGTATGAAATAGGTGTTGAGATAGCCGTCGCCACATTGGGTGGCCGCCATCAATTCAATGAGCTCATCGGCCGCTTTCTCCTGCTCTGGATTTGGTGTCTGGCATAGCGACCATGCAGCCGCCTCAAGCCATTTTGCGACGTCACTGTCCTGAAAGACCGCGCCGTGAAACTCGCCCCTCGCACGTCCGGCGGCAACGCGGAAGTTCTCTACCGCGTGGCTCGGTATCGCCCCGGGATTGCGATCGTTTAGCACCTCCCATTGCTAGGGAATTGCCACTTCCCTGACCAGTTGCTGGCATTGCCCAATCAGCGGATCCAAGACTTCTTGATTGTGAAGATCGACTTCGGCCACATTTCTCTCGTTCCTCCTTGCCGTGTTGTAGCGCGCCAATCTGGGTAGGAAGTGCGCGGCGATCAGGATGGCGAGGCAGTGTCGCGGCCCGATGATGATTGCCGCGATGATTGTCGCGCGCAAGAGTTTTGTTGAACTCTGATTGTCGCGCAGCGTCAATCAGCGACGGTTTTAGGTGTCGCGTGCGATGGCGGCCGTCCGGGTCCGCGTTTTCGTGCGAGGGCGGTCCGTCTGCGATAGCTCTCGACGTTCATCTCGACGATGGTGGCGTGGTGAACGAGGCGATCGATAGCGGCGAGGGTCATGGCGGGATCCGGGAAGACTCTGTTCCATTCGCCGAATGGCTGATTGGCGGTGATCAGCATCGAGCGGCGCTCGTAGCGTGCACTGATGAGCTCGAACAGCACGCTGGTCTCGGCCTGATCCCTGGTGACGTAAGCGAGATCATCAAGGATCAGGAGATCGAAGCGATCGAGACGATTGATGGCCGCCTCGAGGTTGAGCTCGCGTCGCGCCAGCTGGAGCTTCTGCACGAGATCGGTGGTGCGGGTGAAGAGGACGCGCCATCCGTTCTCGATGAGGGCCAGGCCAATCGCTGCCGCCAAGTGGCTCTTTCCGCCGCCGGGCGGGCCGAACAGGAGCAAATTGGCGCCCTTGCCCAGCCAGCTGTCACCGGCGGCGAGCGCCATCACCTGCGCCTTCGAGATCATCGGCACGGCTTCGAAGTCGAAGCTGTCGAAGGTCTTTCCGGCGGGCAAACGTGCTTCGACAAGGTGTCGTTCGATCCGACGGCGGCCGCGTTCGGCGATCTCGTGCTCGGCGATGGTCGCGAGGAAGCGGCCGGCCGGCCAGCCTTCCTTGTCGGACTGTTCGGCAAATTGCGCCCACAGCACCTTGATGGCAGGCAGCCGGAGCTCATTGAGCAACAGATTGAGGCGCGCGGCATCAACCGTGTTCGTTACGCTCATGCGGCACCTCCGGTCTCGGCGGTACCGATGAGGCATTCGTAGGTGGCAAGCGGCACGAGCTGCACCACGACGTTCGGCAGGTTGGCGGGATCGGGGGCGAAGTGAGCACGTAGCCGGTTGAGGTCGGGCAGTCGGCCGGCCTCGAGGTCGGCGGTGAGCTGATCGGCGAGTTCGGTCTCGCAGCCGCGCTCATGAGCGAGCGCGAGGAGATCGACCATGATCCGGCAGGCTTTTTTGTCCGGCAAGCGTTCGCGCAAGCGATCGAAGGTCTTCCGATAGGCATCGCGCGGGAACAGCCGATCTCGGTAGACCAGATTGAGAAGCGCCATCGGCTTGCGCCGCAGGGAATGGATCACGTGCCGATAATCGACGACCTGGTCGTACTTGCCATTGGGATGCGGCCGCCCACGCGGCAGGGTGACGAGATGGGTGCCGCCGACGAACACGTCGAGACGATCATCGTAAAGGCGCACCCGCAGCCGGTGACCGATCAGGCGCGATGGCACCGTGTAGAACACCTTGCGCAGGGTGAAGCCGCCGGACGATGTCACGCGGACGATCACCTCTTCGTAGTCGGAGGTGCGCCGATCGGGCAGCTCCTGCAACACCACGCGCTCGCTATCGATCCGCTTGGCGTTGCGGGCATTGCGGCGGCTGACGATCTCGTCGATGAAGCCGCGATAGGTTGCAAGATCGTCGAAGTCGACAGTTCCGCGCAGCAGAAAGGCGTCCGCGATTGCTCGCTTGAGATGACCGTGGGGCCCTTCGATCGAACCATTCTCGTGAGCAACGCCTCGATTGTTGCGGGAAGGCCGCATGCCGTAATGGGCACAAAGGGCCTCGTATCGCTGCGTCAGATCGTCCCGTGCATCACGATCGAGATTGCAGAATGCGGCCGACAGACTGTCGGTCCGATGCTCCCGCGGCGCCCCACCGAGCGACCAGAGGGCATTCTGCAGGCCTTCGGCCAAGGCAACGAAGCTCTCGCCGCCAAGCACGACGTGGGCGTGCTCGAACCCGCAATAAGCCAAACGGAAGTGATAGAGACGATGATCCAACGGTGCACCCGCAATCGTAACACCCAACTCGTCCATGTCTGTGAAGTCGGAGAGGCCGAGTTGGCCAGGCTCGTGGGTTTGGCGGAAGATCACCTCCTGCTCCTCGCCGTGGATCGCCCGCCATGCACGGATCGTTCCAGGGTACGACGGATACCGCTGCCGAGATCCGGATGACGCCGTAGCATCTCCTCGAACACCGCCACCGGGCGTAAGCCAGGTGCCGCCTTCAGGATCGGGACGATCTCGGTCTCGAACACGTCGCTCAACGGGTCCGGCGGTCGCCGGCCGCGGGGCGCCTTCCTTTGCGATGGAAATCGGGGGTCTCTCTCGATCAGATAGGCGGTCGACGCACTGAATGATGCCTTGGCCGCCGCCACTGGCGGGCTATCGGTCTGACGGTACTTCATGTAGAGCCTCATCTGGTGATCTGTGATGTGTCGGCCGGGCACGCGAGTGATTGCTCTTGGCGGAAGAACCACTTGCATAACCCCGCTGGCCGCGATCACCAGTCGGCGCGGTCCTCCTCGGGATCGCGCCGACACTGGGCTCGTAACTCCGGTCGGGCTACGCCCTCCCTACGTCACGAGCCCAGCGAAACTCTCTCACCTTGATTGACGCTGCCTTCCATCCTGATCGCCGCGCGACACCGTGTGGCGAACGGAGCCTAGTAAGCCACCTCACCACGATTGCGTCGTTGAGGTTGTGGCTCTGAGATTTTGCGGCTGCACACTCGTAGTCTCGGTGCGAGGGTTCAAACGATAGAAATGGTGAGGCTGCCCTAAGGCGCCACACTCCCAGACGCGCGTTGACAGCAGTCGTTCGACGAGGGGGGCAGCAATTCCCGTGCCGATTATGAGGACCGGTTCTTCTGGCAACCCGATCTGCAGCTCCGCGGAAGGAACCCGATGCGATCGCTGGCCCACCAACCGGATTTGGCGGTCGTGCTAATCCCACGTCGTCGCAAGGCTAGTCCATCCTGCTATACGAGCGGGTGACTGTCGCTGGATCAGACAGTGGCCAATAGTACTCGCCTGCCGCATATACAGCCAGGGGCGCCGCGTCCTTCCGGTGCGGCGCCCCCTGCACTTGGTTTTGGGCCCTCACCTTGCGCGGGAATGTCAGTTATCTAACAATCCATTTGATGACACGTATCAGTGAAGTGGACCCCGGGAGCAGGACCACTGACGCCGCCTTCTTAGTTGGAACTCTCGCCGCTCCGATTTTCTGATATGAGGCCGCGAGGGCCTCTGTCTGCGTCTGTTGTTGAGGTTGTGGGCATGTGGGCAACGCCTCTTCGGCGTTGTCCACCATGTCCAGAGCCTTTGCTGTAGCGCCGGCGCGCCAGACCGCCATCGGCGTGCGATAGCCGTGTGCCTGGTGCGGGCGCTCCTCGTTATAAAAGGCGATCCAGTCGGCGAGGCCCGCGTGCAGCTCTTTGCCGTCGGCATAGAATTTGAGATAGACGTCCTCGTGCTTGAGGCTGCGCCACAGCCGTTCGATGAACACGTTGTCCATCCAGCGGCCGCGACCGTCCATCGAGATCCGAATGCCGGCGGCCTCCAGCACGCCGGTGAAGGCCGCGCTGGTGAACTGGCTGCCCTGATCGGTGTTGAAGATTTGCGGCTTGCCGAACCGCGCCAGCGCCTCCTCCAGGGCGTCGATGCAGAACGACACGTCCATCGTATTGGACAGGCGCCAGCTCAGCACGGCCCGGCTCGCCCAATCGATCACAGCCACCAGATAGAGGAAGCCGCGTCCGATCGGGATGTAGGTGATGTCGGTCGCCCAGACCTGGTTCGGCCGGTCGATGGTCATGCCGCGCAGCAGATAGGGATAGATCAGGTGCCCCGGCGCAGGCTTGCTGGTGCGCGGCTTCGGCCCCAGTGCCTCGATCCCCATCTTGCGCATCAGCCGCTGCACGCGCTTGCGGTTGATCGGGACGCCATCCTCGCTCAGCAGCCACGCCATCCGCCGCGAGCCCAGAAACGGCCGCGCGGTGAACAGTTCGTCGATCTGGCGCATCAGCGTCAGATCGTCGTCATTGGCCGGCTGCGGCGTTCGGTAAACGCCCGAGCGCGACAGCCCGAGCAGCCGGCACTGGTGGCGGATCGACAGCACGCCATGCGCGCGGTCGAGCTTCGCCCTGCGGTCCGGGACGCTCATCTTCCGGACCTCTTCGCTAAAAAATCCCGCTCCACGACCAACTGCCCGATCTTGGCATGCAGCTTCTCGATCTCACGGTCGCGACCAACGTCCGCCGCCTCCCCAGCGGGATCAAAAGCTCTGGCCGCCTGATCCAGCAGTTGCTTCTTCCAGGAATAAATCTGGTTGGGATGCACCTCGTAGCGCTGCGCCAGATCGGCCACGCTCACCTGTTCACGCAGCGCCTCCAAAGCGATCTTCGCCTTCAGCGCCGCGTCGATCTTCCGTCTCGTCTTCTTCGTCATCGTCCGCTCCGTTTACCAAACGGAACGGCTACATTCCAACTAGGCTTCCGGTCCCAAATCCGGGGGCCACTTCACAGGTCGGAGAGCCGCGGTGGCGCGTGTGGCCCAACCGGATTGCGTGAACCCCTGCCACGCGCGATCGAAGGGACAAACTGGACTGCTAATCCTGAGCAATCGAAGTGCATGCTCGACGTGCCCGACATCGCTCGGATGCTGGCAATCGGGAAAAGTAAGTTGTCGCGCGTATGCGCCGCCAGTGAATAAGCTGCGACGGAGCGGCCCGAAGCTGTTGTGCAGCGACTTGTTCGTCGACATCGGCGAGGTGGGAGGATGAGTTAGAGAGTATCTTTTGTGGCTTCAGGCTGATTTGGCCCTGCAAAGCAGATCGCGGGCTGGTAACCGAGAGCCGACTTCGATCTTCCAATTATCCGGAATTTCCACTTGTTATCGACCGTTCGGCTCGAACAAGAGGAAGGTAACGCTCGCTCCCAGGACGTTAGTCGGTAGACGATGATGACGCAAGCAGGGCTGACTGCTGCTCATCGAGCTGGATCGGTCTATGATTGACCTGTGATACCGGGATCGTTCTCTTTCTGAGCTCGCCCAGGCGATTCGTGGCCTCAAGGACCGACATAACACTGTAGCCTCATTCCACAGTCACCGATTTTGCTAGATTACGCGGCTGATCCACGTCCGCGCCCCTTACGAGAGCGGTATGGTAAGCCAAGAGTTGTACCGGAATGGCATAGACCATCGGCGTAAAGCGTGCGACCATCTCAGGCAGCACAATGGTCATGAGTGTGTCCACCGTCGCTTCCAAAGAACCCTTCGAATCGGTGATCAGGATGATCTTGCCGCCCCGAGCCGCAACTTCTTGCATATTCGAGACGGTCTTCTCGAAGACATCGTCATAAGGTGCGATCACCACCACAGGCACGGCCTCATCGATCAGTGCGATCGGTCCGTGCTTGAGCTCGCCGGCGGCATAACCTTCTGAGTGGATATAAGCAATTTCCTTCAGCTTGAGTGCGCCCTCGAACGCCAAGGGAGCCGATGTGCCACGACCGAGATAGAGCACGTCCCTTGAATCGGCGATATAACGCGCGAGCTTCTCGATCTGCGGCTCGATCAACAGCGCCGCAGCAATCAACCGCGGCACTTCGATAAGCTCACGCACGAGCCTCGTTTCATCGATCTCAGACAGTTTACCGCGCTCTTTGCCTGCTGCGACGGCAAGCGCCGCCAATACCATCAGCTGGCAGATAAATGCCTTGGTGGAGGCGACGCCGATTTCCGGCCCCGCCAGCGTCGGCAGAACGGATTCGCTCTCGCGCGCAATCGTCGACGTCGCGACGTTGACCACAGATATCGTGTGCACGCCCTGGTCCTTGGCGTATCGCAGTGCAGCTAGCGTGTCAGCGGTTTCGCCCGATTGCGAGATGACGATCGCGAGATCGCCCCGGCGCAAAGGCGCCTCCCTATAGCGGAACTCGGACGCTACATCGATCTCGACAGGCAAGCGCGCCAGCCGCTCGAACCAGTATTTGGCGATGTGCCCGGCATAGCCTGCAGTCCCGCACGCGGTAATTGAGATGCGCTGAACGGATTTAAAGTCGAACGGCAATGTGACCGGCAGGGCGACGCGCTCGGCCGCCATGTCGAGATAATGCGCCAATGTCTTGCCGGCCACTGTCGGCTGCTCGTGGATTTCCTTGGCCATGAAGTGGCGATAATTCGCTTTGTCCACAAGGAGTGACGATACGCCAGACTTTGATGTTTCCCGCTGGACGACAGATCCGTCTGCGCTATAAATCACGCACATCGTGCGGGTAAGCACGGCCCAGTCGCCGTCTTCAAGATAGGTGATGGTGTCGGTCAAAGGCGCGAGCGCAATCGCGTCCGATCCTAGATACACTTCGCCGATACCATGTCCGATCGCAAGGGGCGACCCCTTACGCGCACCGATCAAAAGATCATCGTGGGCTTTGAAAAGGAATGCCAGCGCGAAGGCACCGCGCAGCCGTGGCAGTGACGCTTGTACCGCATCCCGCGGCGAGTAGCCCCTGTTGAGATAAGATTCGACGAGATGCGCCACCACCTCCGTGTCTGTCTCTGAGTTAAAGTGGGCTCCATTCCGCTCCAGTTCGGCTCGCAGCTCGCGGAAATTCTCAATGATCCCGTTATGAACGACCGCGACATTTTCTGTCGCATGCGGGTGAGCATTGCTCTCGGTCGGCTTTCCATGAGTCGCCCAGCGGGTATGACCGATGCCGATATGACCCAACGGCGGATAATAGCGCAGCTGCTCTTCAAGGTTTCTCAGCTTACCTTCAGCGCGCCGGCGTTCGATACGGAGACCTTCGAGAGTCGCGAGGCCTGCGGAGTCATAGCCACGATATTCCAATCGCTTGAGCGAAGCGACCAACTGGCCAACGACCGGACCACGCCCCAAAATGCCAACAATTCCACACATATCGATCAATGCAGCCCAAGTTCAAGGGGCCCGAGGTCCCGCCTACAGGAATCCGATCATGAAATCGCCTGCACGATGGTAACAGGCGTCAAGTTCGGGCTTTTTCGCGGCCGCCTGTATCGCCGCCGCATTCGCAAGCGTGAGTTAGACCTCCTTTAGCCATCATCGCTTCGGCCGACTACATTCCGCTTTTGGCTGCCGATCGAGTACAAACTGCGCAGCAGCTCTAGCTTGAATTGTTCTGTTCTACCTGAAACATTTTGCCGGCTTGGATTTAGGAGGCCCATCATACTCGTACGAAGGCAAGTTACGCTCATCGAGACTAGACGATTGGCAGCGAAGCTCTATTGTACGAGCGTAAACTTTCGATATCGAAACGTTGGAGCATCTATACCAACGTTTACTACTCTTTCTCATCTTGTCTTGTGTCGGCCGCTCCACTGCCTGCCGCGAGCTTGACATTGGCAACAGCGCTGATCACGGGCGATGAATCGACCGCGAAGACCGGGTGTTCTGTCCGGAAGTTAACGGTAGGGGGGCTTTCTTGACTACGAATTGGCGTGCAAGCTTGACTGTACGCTTGCTTGCATCCCGTCATCGGGCGAAATGCATCGATGACTGCGGCTCCAGCTCGTCGCTCTCGCAAGCCGTGACGAGACCACGCGTATGCGTACTTGCGCCTGAGGTTAGATAGGAACACAGATGGTCAGCTTCTATCTCGTTGGAGATATAGCCCGGACAAGCGCGCCCTTGCGCTCGCAACCGCGATCGCATGCATCTCGCCTACTTAGGATCGTCAGAGATATAAGCCAGGATGCGAGCGTTAATTGACTTTGATGTTTTGGAGATCAATGCGTTCACACAATCCAGTCCGATTTAAAACAATGTATATAGTGTGCTTTCCTAGCTGATGTGTATGACTGGACATAACGATCGCTTTCCTCAAACTGCGGGTGGAGCGGGCTTGCGCCGTCTAGACTTCACGAGAAACGGCTTCCAATAGCGTTTCACGGGGCTTTTCTTTCCGGCGAAACTACGAGAGACCATGACGGTTCAGGACTCAAAGCGACGCGTTGCGCTGATCACCGGCGTCACCGGGCAGGACGGAGCATATCTCGCCGAGTATTTGCTCGGTCTCGGCTACCACGTGCACGGGATCAAGCGCCGATCGTCCTCGTTCAACACCGCGCGCGTCGATCATCTCTACCAGGATCCGCATGCCGGCAGCGTGCCGTTCCTGATGCACTATGGCGACATGACGGATTCGACCAATCTGATCCGGCTGGTGCAGCAGATCCGGCCGACCGAGATCTATAACCTGGCCGCCCAGAGCCACGTCCATGTCAGTTTCGAGAGCCCGGAATACACCGCCAACGCCGACGCAATCGGCGTTCTGCGCCTTTTGGAAGCGATCCGCATCCTCGGCATGGAAAAGGAGACGCGGTTCTACCAGGCCTCGACCTCGGAGCTTTACGGGCTCGTGCAAGAGGTGCCGCAGAAGGAAACCACGCCATTCTATCCGCGCTCGCCCTATGGCGTCGCCAAGCTTTATGGCTATTGGATCACGGTGAACTACCGTGAGGCCTATGGCATTTTCGCCAGCAACGGCATCCTTTTCAACCATGAGAGCCCGACCCGCGGCGAGACGTTCGTGTCGCGCAAGATCACCCGCGCCGTCGCCCGCATCGAGGTCGGCCTCGAGAACACGCTCTATCTCGGCAATCTCGACGCCAAGCGCGACTGGGGCCATGCCCGCGACTATGTCGATGGCATGCACAGGATCCTGCAGGTCGACGAGCCCGGCGACTTCGTGCTGGCGACCGGCGAGACGCGGTCGGTCCGCGAGTTCGTCGAGGTGGCGTTTGCCGAGGTCGGGCGCAGCATCGAATGGCGCGGCAGGGGCGTCGAGGAGGTCGGCGTGGACAAGGCCTCGGGCAAGACCCTGGTGCAGATCGATCCGACCTATTTCCGTCCGACCGAGGTTGATCTCCTGATCGGTGACGCCAGCAAGGCGCGCGCCAAGCTCGGCTGGGCTCCGAAGACGCCGTTCTCGCGACTGGTGAAGGAAATGGTCGCCAGCGATCTCGTTGAAGCCAAGCAGGATGCGACCAATGGCAAGCACGTCGTTTGAACTGAAGGGTAAGACGGTTTTCGTTGCGGGCCATCGCGGCATGGTCGGCGCGGCGCTGATGCGCCGGCTAGCACGCGAACAGGCCGATCTCTTGACGGTGCCGCGCAGCGAGCTCGACTTGCGCGACCAGGCCGCGGTGAACGCCTGGTTTGCCGCGAAGCGGCCGCAAGCCGTGTTCCTCGCCGCCGCGAAGGTCGGCGGCATCGTCGCTAACAACACGCTGCGCGCCGAGTTTCTGCACGACAATCTGGCGATATCGAGCAACGTCATCCAGGCGGCGCATGCCAATGGGTGCGAGAAGCTGATGTTCTTCGGCTCCTCCTGCATCTATCCGCGCTTGGCGCCTCAGCCGCTGCGAGAGGATTCGTTATTGACCGGCCCGCTGGAACCGACCAACGAACCCTATGCCATCGCCAAAATCGCCGGCCTCAAGATGGCCGAGGCCTATCGCAGCCAGTACGGCGCCGATTTCATCAGCGTGATGCCGACTAATCTCTACGGCCCCGGGGACAATTATCACCCCGAATACAGCCACGTCGTCGCCGCGCTGATCCGCCGCTTCCACGAGGCCAAGATTTCGGGCAGCCGCAACGTCGTGGTGTGGGGCACCGGCACGCCGCGCCGCGAATTCCTCTATGTCGATGATCTCGCCGATGCCTGCATCCATCTGATGAAGACCTATTCCTCGTCGGAACTGGTCAATATCGGTAGCGGCGAGGACATCAGCATCGCCGACTTCGCACTCATGATCGCGGCCGCCGTCGGTTTTCGCGGTGAGATCAGCTTCGATACGTCGCGCCCGGACGGCACGCCACGCAAGCTGCTCGACGTGCGTCGGCTGTCTGGGCTCGGCTGGCGCGCCACGACTTCGCTAAAGGATGGCATTCAGCTGGCATATCGGGCGTATCGGGCTGACAGCGACGGACGGCACCAGAGTGATTCGCTTGTTCCCGGATAAGGGGCGATACCACGATCGCCCGGCGGTGAACGTCCGTCCTAGCAGACTCGCCGCTCACGTAACGATCAATCTTGCTTCGCAAGTTGACGAACGTTCATTGTCAACAGCTGCCCTCAGTTCGCCGCCAAGAACCCCTGCCGACTTGCAGGAAAGGAAAGATCAGATCGAGACGTGCTGCCAGCAGTTGAGAGCTCATCGACTCTAAATCTCAACCGCCGACGGGCGATCACTAGCCGGAGCGAACCGGCGCTCCCTTCCTCTTGACCAATGCCTTAGCGATGGTCGGTCATCATCCTCGCCGACAGCATCACGATGGACATGAGCGCGCCTAACATCCCGAACGCCATTGGCAAGCCAAATATGTGTGAGATGAGCCCGATGCCGGCCGGCCCGACGAGTATACCCGCGTAGCCGCCGGTCGTGATGACCGCTATCGCTATGCCTGCTGGCATCACGTTCTGTTTGCCGGCGCGTCGACACAGTACGGGTACAACATTTGAAATACCCAATCCGATAAGCAGGAACCCTGCCATAGCAATCAACGCAACGGGCGCGGCTACCACGGCCAAAAAGCCTGTTACCATTAGTACAGTCCCGAGCATCAATGTGGCACGGTCGCCGATTCGCGCCACCACGGCATCTCCGCTGAGACGCCCTGCGGCCATGGCGATTGAGAAGAGCATATAACCAATGCCCCCGTGCGCCTCCGCGAGAAGATCTCGTTCAACGAGAAGCAAAGCGCTCCAATCGAGCATTGCACCTTCTACAAGAAAGGTGATACCCGCGAGCACCGCTATGAGCAACACACTGCGGTGGGGCAAGACAAATAATGGCCCCTGCTGTCTCGAACCCGTCGCCAGCAACCTCGGCCAGGCCGTCACAATCGCGATCGCTACTAACGCCGAACAGACCAACGTCGAGAGAAGCGAGCCACACTGCAGGGAGACTAACAAGGTGACCGCGGCAGAGCCGGTGACTTCCCCAATGCTGTACCGAGCGTGGAAGCCGGACATCAATAGACGGCCCGTGGCGCGCTCCAGTTCAATCGCGTGGATGTTCATTGCTACATCGATCGAGCCGAGTGAAACGCCGAAAGCAAATAGCGTGGCACCGAGCCTTACAGGTGTGTCGGAAATTGCAAGGCACGGCAGGATGATCGCGAGTCCAAGTCCACCCGCGAGGATAATGGGCTTGCTGCCGTACCGCGAGTTCAACACGCTGGTCAAAAGCATCGCGACGACAGATCCCGTTCCGAGACAGAGCAGCAGTAGACCAAGCATGCGGTCATCCGCCGCGAGCCGCTCCTTGGCGAGTGGCACCAAAGGCGCCCAGGCCGCGAGGCCGAATCCGGCCACAAAAAATGTCAGGCGTGTCCCAAGCAGGCCGGCAGACAAATTGGCACATGGTATCACGGACGCTCCTGAGAGAACGGACTCGCGGGCGCGGCGCCCCTCATCCTGCGTGCGTCGCCTGCAAGCGACGCGCGGCTCGACGATGATGGCCTCAAGTTGACGTTCTTCATCCCTGCAAATGCGATGCCGTCACAAATGCTGAACTGCGTCACACGCAGAGCGACAAGTAGGGGTGATCGTCGAGCCCCTGGGGATGGCGGTGTTTCGGCCAATCTCTCCCGGATGAGCTGGCCACACGAGGGCAATGATTTTTGCTGGTCTGCGACAGCCAAATCGCAACGCTCAGCATGCTTGTCGCAACGCCTACAAAGCCGACGGCGCCCCAGGCCTCTATGCAGTTGGCGCTAACACGGCCGTCCTTTTTCCGACAACTTTGCACAATCGGAAGCTCTCATCACGAGTGGCGGCGCTGTCTCAAGAGATCACTACAACGAGCTCCGCTACCACGCGCAAGCGGTTAATGTCGGCCCCGATGGTTTTGACATTCGTTCGTCCCTGGTTTCCGGCCGCCAGATGGTTCCCGCGCAGCCATTGGGCCTCAGTTCGTTTGTTCTGGGCCAGCGTGTCGCCGCCGGCAACAGCCATTTCGAGTAGCATGGCGGCATCAGGGCTGTCCTGTGATCCCGGGTTCCCGGCGGCGGTGGGCTGGGCCGTCTGGAGCAATCAACCAGATTTGCAAGCCATCATCATCGCCGCCGAAGAGGGCGGCGTCGATCAGGTCCAGGACGCGCGCGCATTCGATACCGAGTTGCCCGCCGGCATCGTTCAGGTGCTTATATCCGCAGTTCGCCGAGATGAGATTTGGATTGTGCGTTGTAAAGAACAAGTATAGCAGGGAGAGATCGATCAGTATCGCCGCCGCCATCACGCTATAAGCCCAGGCGCTCTGCACTAGATCGAGCTCAATCAGCACCCGTGACAAGCCGAAGCCCACGATCCAAGCATCAAAGCTCATACAGATGCGTCGGAATATCTCCGCATCAAGCCGGCGAATGACGTAGGACCCCAGCGGGACGCCAAGCAGGACACTCGGTACAAAAACATAGAGCAAGCTGCCGCTTTCGTAAATGAACAAGCCGAGCTGATAGTAGACGAAGGCGGTAACGCTCGATTCCACCACGCGAACCAGCGCTAGGCCGGCGCGAAATTCGTGTTTGACCAAGCCCTGGTTGTTAAACAGCATCGCTATGGGAGGCCCGGAGATTGTCGTCAGCGAATAGAGAACGCCCAGCATCCACCCGAATGGCAGGCCGATCAGCCAGCTTGCTCCGATAGGGCGGCGCCAACCCGCAGCTTGCAGCAGGATCAGGGGCAGAATGATCGTGTAGGTGGCGAATTTGATCCAGCCCGGCTGAAGCGAGGTCAAGGCATAGCCGCCGAGCGCAACGCCCGGCAAGAGCCCGAGCAAGATGGGAAACACTCGTCTCCAAACCACCCGCACGCCCTTCAGATTGATGAGGAGGACGTAAACGTTGACGAAGACCTCGATGATGACAATGGCGGGGTTGAGAATGCGATTGGTGTAGAAAACTAGGGCTCGGACTCAATTGATCCAATAGGCAACGATGGCGGCGAGATGGATGGCAGCCAAGAAGTTCCTGGCTAGTTTGTCGTAGCGAGTTGCGACACGCCTGAAATCCTTGAGGCGGCAGAAACAGCGCTCGATGACGTTGCGCCCCTTGTAGGCGCGTTTGCTGAAGCTGTGGAGAGTGACCCTGTTGGATTTGTTTGGGATGACGGGCTTGGCACCACGATCGACGATTTCGGCTCGAAAGCCGTCGCCGTCGTACCCTTTGTCGCCAATGAGGGCAGACATGGGTTTCGCGAGTTCCAAAAGGGCTGGCGCTGCGGCAATATCAGCGTCCTGGCCTGGAGTGAGATGAAATGCGCAAGGTCTGCAGTCAGGGTCGCTCAGCGCGTGGATTTTCGTGGTCCGCCCGCCGCGCGAGCGGCCGATCGCTTGTTCATGCTCCCCCCTTTTCCGCCGCTCGCCGAGCGATGCGCTTTGATCGTGGTGGAGTCGATGGACAAAGTCACGCCGTCTTTGCCGCAGCGGGCGAGCGCTTCAAAGATCGCCCGCAAATGTCCGCGCTTGGCCCAGCGATTGAAACGATTGTAGATCGTCGTGTACGGACCATAGTCGGGCGGTCAATCGCGCCAGCGTGCGCCGCACTGAAGCATGTGAATGATACCGCTGATGACGCGTCGATCGTCATCGCGCACCGGTCCGGTCTGGTTCGTTGGCAGATGCGGCTCTATCAGAGTCCATTGCTTGTCGTTGAGCCAGAACAGTCCTTTGCGCATCGAAGTCCCCCGCGTGGAATCAACCCGCTGCGAGGGAATCAGAGTTCGCTAATTAGGTACAGACCCTAGCGCAAAGGGTACAGTGAGCGACGAAAAGCCGTAGCCAATGGCTCCATTTACAAAGGCAGCAAAACACGTCGTTGCGGCCAGAAACCAGATAGCAGCATCAAACTCAGGCATTTCCTTAATTTTCCCACTCCAGAGGGTCGGGTCACACGTCGGGGGAGCCAGCGCGGCCATTGGTCATCGGGTTGCGGCAGATGCTGAACATTCGCTTAGCAGCTCCGCCCTTCTTCACAATGGCAGCGGCCGTTTTTGCGTTCAGCAGTTGCTCTTGTTCTCGACTTTCGATCGTGCAACGCAAGCTGTGCTGCACTTCCCGATACCCGGCAACGATCATTCAGCCAAAACGCGTCGGCTTGTTTCTCGGCTTGTCGATCAATGGTCCTCGTATCGAAAGCGGTAAGTGCGTCGGCCATGGATACGGGCCGTTCCCACGGCGCGTGTCGACCCCTAAGCGGTTCAGCGCCATCATTTTTCGGCTAGCAACGCAACGCGGTTAGACGGAAGCAAACAATTCTCCTTCAAGAGCCCTGGGATAAATAGCAACGCGCCTTTTGTCAGCGAGGATCAATTCCCTTCTCCCCCGGCGATGTCGAGCTTGGGCATTCCGCTGCCTTGAAATGTACGGTGAAATTCACCTTAGCGGAGCAGCCGGGGATCACCGATGTGTTCTTCCGAGCCCCCGATAGCCGCCAAGCTCGGCACCACGGGCGTGAAGATCTCAATGCGTAACGGAGCGTGAAGCGATCGCAGGCTCCCTCGCTTGACACTGAGCGAACCTGGATTGAATTTATCGTCATTGCTTGGCCAGCTGGGGATCAGCAGCGCCGGTGAGGCCGAACTCGGCGGCGTTCTTCGCGCGGCCGGAGCTCGCGTCGGCGCGGTGGTCCGACGCGAACACGACATAGACCGCCGGCAGCACGAAAAGCGTGAACAGCGTGCCGACAGTCATGCCAGCGACGAGCACGAGCCCAATCGAGAAGCGGCTCGCGGCGCCAGCTCCCGTTGCAGTCAACAAGGGTATGAAGCCCGTGACCATTGCCGCCGTAGTCATCAAGATTGGACGCAGTCGGACGCGCGCCGCCATCTCTATAGCCGAGCGACGGTCAAGTCTCTCCTTGAGCTGCAGCTCATTGGCGAACCCAACCATCAGGATGCCATGCTTGGAAATCAACCCCACCAGTGTCAACAGTCCGACCTGGGTGTAGATGTTCATAGTTGCCCAGCCAAAAAATGGCGGGATCAAGGCGCCCACGATTGCCATCGGTACGCTGATCATGATGATGAAAGGATCGCGCAGACTTTCAAACTGCGCCGCAAGCACCAAGAATATGATGATGATTGCAAATGCAAAGGTAATCGCCAGTTGGTTACCCTCGTATACGTATTGGCGGGCGTCGGCCAGAAAATCGTGGCTGAAGCCTGCGGGCAGTTTCTTTGCCTCGGCTTCCAGGAAGTCCACAGCCTGACCGATCGTGACGCCAGGCATCGGCACGGCCTGAAAGGTCGCGCAGTTGAGCTGATTGTAGTGGGTGAGAGCGTTCGGATCGGTCGCAGTCTCGATGGAGACTACAGTAGACAGCGGGAGCATCGAGCCCGTCGCAGTCTTCACATAATAGCTCCCGATTGCTTGCGTCGCCAGGCGCTCCTGACGTGGGACCTGCGGGATCACCTGGTAGGAACGGCCCTGCAAATTGAAGCGATTGACGTAGTTTCCGCCAAGTAAGGTGGCGAGCGCGCTACCGATAGTCTGCATGGTGATGCCAAGCTCGTTGGCCTTAGACCGATCAACCTTGATTCGCACCACCGGCTGGTTGAACTCGAGGTCGGAGTCGCTCACCATGAACAGACCGCTCTTGCGCGCGACATCCTTCAGCTTGGACATCTGCTCGTAAACGGATTGGAAGCCAACCGTCGAATTAATCACCATCTGCACTGGTAGGCCACCCGAACCGCCCGGAAGCGGAGGCAAGCTAAAGGCAAACGCGTTAATACCTTCGATTTTGGACAGCTCGGCTTGAACGAGGGATTTTAGTACAATCGATGATCGCTTGCGCTCGTCCCACGGCTTGAGCAACATGCCGGCCATGCCACTCTGCTGGCCACTGATGCCATTGAGCACGAAGCTCAAGTCACTCTCTGGAAATTTCTTGAACGCGTTTTCAAGTTTGGCGCCGTAATAGTCGAGGTAGTCGATATTGGCGTATTTGGGCGCCTTCGTTAGCGCGAATACGATACCTTGATCCTCCTCCGGCGCGAGCTCCTTGGAAATATTCATGTAGAGAAAACCGACAAGGCCTAACATGGTCAGCGCAAATAGCCCGGTAATTGGGCGATATTCGAGCGAGCGGTCGAGCTTGCGGCCGTACCATCGTGTTATGGCGCCGAACCCGCGGTTCACAAGCCTTGCAAATCGGCCCCCCTCGGCGCGCCTCAGGAAGAGCGAGCACATCATGGGCGACAGCGTCAACGCGATCACGCCCGACACGATCACAGCTCCCGCCAGCGTAAACGCGAATTCGCGGAACAGCGCACCGGTGAGGCCGCCGAGAAACCCAATCGGCGCATATACCGCAGCCAAGGTGATCGTCATGGAGATAACGGGACCGACGATCTCGCGCGCGCCCCTTGTAGCAGCCAGTAGGGGCGTCGCACCTTCTTCTAAATGGCGATGAATGTTCTCCACCACCACGATCGCGTCGTCGACCACGAGACCGATCGCGAGAACCATCGCAAGGAGAGTCAGGAGATTGAATGAAAACCCCAGCGCGAGCATCATGCTGCAGACACCCACGAGCGACAACGGAATAGTGACCACAGGAATGATGACCGACCGCAGTGAGGCCAGGAACAGAAAGATCACGATCACCACGACCACGACAGCCTCAATGAGCGTCTTCTCCACTTCATCGATCGATGATTGAATAAACTGGGTGGAGTCGTAGGCCACTTTCATCGTCAGCGACGGCGGCAGGTTACGCTCCATTTCTGGAAACAGCCCTCGAACGCCTCGCACTATGTTTAGCGGATTGCCTTGCGGGCTCGCCTGCACGCCGATGAAGACCGCGTGCTCGCCGTTCATCGCGACGCTAGTGTCTGCCGTCTGCGCGGCAAGCTCGACTACCGCAATGTCTTCCATGCGCACAAAGCCACCGTCGTTGGCTTTGACGATCATCCGCTTGAAATCATCCACACTCCGCAGATCCGTATTTGCCGTGACATCGGAGATAGTGAAATAGCCCTTGGCCTGGCCAGCCGCGGCCTGGAAGTTGTTGGCGGCGATTGCAGCCGAAACCTCGGCCGGCGACACGCCGTGCCCAGCCATTTTCGCAGGATCGAGCCATAGCCGCATCGCAAAACTCTGACCGCCCAGGATGTCCGCCGCTGCGACGCCATCCACGGTTGCCATAATGGGTTGCACGACGCGCGAGAGGTAGTCGGAGATCGCGCTTGCCGTCAATTCCTCGCTGGAGAACGCGATATACATGACAGCGGTTGTTTGACCGGTCGATTTGGTGATGACCGGATCGTTTGATTCCTTTGGGATCAAATATTTCACTGAGTTGACCTTGGAGAGCACCTCGGTGAGCGCCTCGTTGGGATCAAAATTCAGCTTGATGTAGACTTGGATCGTCGAGGTACCGAGCACCGATGAGGAGCTGATGTAGTCGACGCCCTCGGCGGAAGCGACGGCCTGCTCCAGGGGAGTCGTGATGAACCCCTGGATCATGTCGGCGGAGGCGCCAGGATAGGAAGTAGTGATATTGACGACCGTATTAGATAGCTTGGGATATTGCCGGATCGGCAGTACGGTCGCCGCCCGAAAGCCGATCAGCAAGATCAGGAGGCTAACGACAATAGACAATACCGGACGTTTGATGAAAAGCTCGGTAAATGCCATCTCGACTCGCATTTCCAGAGGGGGATGCAAATACGCCAGCAAATTGCGGTACAGCAATGATCATCAATGCGGCGACTGCGCTAAAGCCCGTAGTATGAGGGAAGCGTTATCGGCTACTCTAAGGAATCACACGTTGCTGAGCATAGCGTGCCCGATCCTCCGCTTCTTCATCTTCGTCGCTTGAATGAAGGTTGGTTGCGCTGTTCTGATCGCTCATCGCGATCTCGAATAGTGGGCACCTTCTTAAGGCACAGCCCCCCAAGTCTTTTTGCGTGCAACCGGCTAACGGTCAGACTCAAGATTCGTCCTCACACCTGATTGGAACGCAACGACTTCTAGCAAGGCGTCACTTCGGGCTTCGCGCCGCCCCGTCGGTCGAATGATCCGGGTTCGAGATCGAAAGTACAAACGACCTGACGGGTGCTCAACTCTACAAAGGTAAGTGGGAAATATAGAATGGGCTGCAAAAGACTATACCAAGGTTTGTCGAAACGCTCGCTGGTCGCAGCCCCGCGAAGTATGACCTTGCCAGAGGCAAAATTCTCGGGCCTACAATATTCCGCAAGCCCCCCTCTCCGCATCGCTAACTCGCTGAACAACTTTGCTCGGAGTTCGCCCTTGGCACCAATCGACACGTCTGTCGGAACAGTTGGCTTGAGCACTTCTTCCAGCTCAATATGCTGCGTAATGTTGGCTGCGCAGTGCGCTATGGAGTTGGCAACGCCAGTATTACCTTGTCGGTCAGCCGGGTCCATCCAACGTAGGCTGCTGCACAAAGCTCCGCGGGGCGTCGCAGTGGACTGTCGGCGGCACCGTCCACAAGTTCAAGATACTGGAGTCGGTCAACTGTCTCTAAATGCCCCTTGGCGATCGCAATTGGCCTTTCTCCCGAGCGGAATTCATCGAGCGCGGCGGAGAGTCCACGATTGAACGCAAGGGCCCGCTGACGTTCTTCCTTGCCGAGATACTGGTTGCGACTGCTCATCGCGAGCCCATCCTGCTCGGCAGCGGTCGGTACGGTGACGATCTCGATTGGGAGATTGAGATCAACCGCGCCATGCGACGCACGACTGCGCATTGGCTGAAAATCCTTCTGGCCAAAAAAAACAGCACGTCGGGCTGCACCATGTTCAACAACTGACATACGACAGTAGCGACACCGCGAAAATGTCCAGGCCTGAAGGCTCCGCACAGCTTTGGCGAGGTCGCCCGGTTCAATTAAGGTCTCGAAATGACTCGGATAAACTTCCTGTGCATCCGGCGCAAAGTGGAAGGCAACACCGGCGTCGCGGCACAGTCCCTCATCCTGCAAGAAGTCGGGCGTGTAGGTGCTGAGATCCTCGTTCAGTCCGAACTGAGTGGGGTCGACGAAGATGCTGACGTTCGATCGCCGGGCTCAATCAAGCCAGCCCGGCGCCGGCCCGACTGAGCGCATAGCCGCGCGACAAATGCGCGCGCTCATCATCCTCGTATGCCGGCGGGCCCAGAAGTCGACGTCGCCCTCTTCTACTGAATGAAAGAGGTGGCCTCAGTTAGTGGCCTTACTTTGCCAAAACCAGGATCGCAGTCGAGCGCGGCCTCAACGTCAGAGGGCGACTCTTCGCTTAAACCATTTCCTTGGTAGGCCAATGTAGTAGCCACGCCTCCGAAGTTCCGGCTCGGACCTGTGGAGCGTTTCGCAAATGGATTCCACAGGCGCGCCTGCATCAACAAGCTCGCGCAACAGTTCATCTTCCCGTCTGGTCCAGCGAGGAGAGCGGAGAGCCGCCTTCAAGTTAACCTCTTAGCCCTGAATTCATGCGGTTCTAGAGAAGAACTGTCCGCCAGCCTCGGCGAGCCTGTTCCGTGCCGAGCGCATTGCCAAGCTTGGCCTGCGATCTCCGCGTTCGTGTTCTGGAGTGCGCAGTACAGTCCCAATCAGGATGACAAAACTCATCTGAACAGAAGTGTGATCAACTGTATGGCCTCCGATAGCGTCGCCTCGGCTCTCCCAATGATCGTGTCCTCCTCAACAATGCCGGCGGAGGAATTCCTTCGAAAGCTATACGTTGGCATAGCCGAGCTGATCCTATGCCAACGAAATTTTGGAGCCACTAGGACTCACCCAGACCGTGACGGACAACCTGTGGGATGGGCGTGCGGCCCTGGAGTGAACCTGCGTGCGATAGCCTATCGCTAGGATCGCCCGCCACGGCCGGAACCGGCAGTACCAAACGCATGCAGTGGACCGGGCGCCTTGGTCGCAGCCAAGACCGGCTCGACCAGCATGGCGCGCGCATAACTGCGGCCGATCTTGCTGATGCGGCCGTGAGGGGCAGCTCCCAGTCCCGACAGCCGCACCCGCGTGTTGAGCCCGAAATCGCTCACCAGCTTCTGCGGGCTGTTCAACCGGCTGATCCTGCAGCGCAGTCCGCGTGATATCAATGCGGCCTGCATGTGTCGTGTGTATCGGGCTGCCCGCACCGTGCTTCCGGTGCCTCGGCTTGGACTCCTAGCTGTCGATGCACGCATGTAGCTTCCGGAGCAGCGCGGACGTGCCTCGGCGCCTCGAGTGAGTGAGAACCCGACGCTGTCCCTGCTACACGCGCTAGCTGAGGGCGCGGCATCGGCTTCAGCACAAACTCCGAAAAGGCTGCTCGCGCCTAAAAACTCTCGGTTCCAAATGACCCGACGAGAGCTGCGGGCGCGCGCTCTCGGCGCAACCGGGCGAGTCGGAGGCGACCAGCCCTAAGTTCTCGGCTCGTGTCTGGCAGGAGGTGCGAATGCGACGGGTGATTGGCATTGATGTCCACCGAACCTCGGGGAACTGGTGCTGGGTTCAAATTGGCTTGCAGCCTTGGAGCCAGTTTAAGGCCGTTTTCCCAATGCTGTTTGCGGATCGTGAGGATGCGTAGTCTAAGCAGGGCCAAATCGATATCTTTGGGCCCGGCGACCTCTCGAACTGATGAGGTCGCCCGTAGCGCCGGCCATGCGGCGTCATTTGCTGTCGCGATCCCGAGGAATGCGTCGGCAACCAGCGAGATATTTGGTGGCGGCGTGAAAGTAGGGTTGTCGCCCAGGTATCATCCATCATCACGAAGCACCCGACTGGTGCGCCAGCACACGAGCGAGCAGTTCTAGCGCCTGATGGCCGACCATGGCATCGTTTGCAGCATGAGCCGTTCCGGGAAGCGTGGGACGATGCGGCCACGGAGAGCTTCTTCTCTTCTCAAGACCGAACGGACGGCAGGAAAGATCTACAGAACTAGAGACGAGGCACGCGCCGATGGGTTCAGCTAAACTGAAAGATTTTGCAACAATACCCGCATGGACTCGACCACGCCTATGTCAACCCGGTTGAGTTCGGGCGCAAGACGGGTTTAGCTGAACCCCGTGTCCATTAAACCGGAAAGCTCAGGCGCTTGGTGAACGTGTAAGACCACCGATTTCTCGGGTTCGGAGCTTGCCGGAATAGTTGGCGGGTTACGAATCGGCGATCGGCAGGCTTACGAGCACTAAGTCGACCGCTGCCCAGCCCCCAGGCCCCGGGCAGCGTAGGATAGCCGGCGGCGGATGACGTCCGCCGGCCATCTGCTCGGACGAGTTGCCCAAGTTCTCTACGAGGAGATTTGTGGTTCATCGTAGCCATCAGAAGCGAAGATGAACCACAAGTCCAAACCGGGCGAAGCGACGGCAGAACAAGTATCGCCTGGGGGTGCGTGATCGCCTCGTAGTCCGACAACTGAACTTCTCCCGCACCGTGTCGATCACCTTGAATCGACCCTGAGATCTCTTCCAGAGTCGAGGTCACCCTTCGCTTATTGCATGGAGGCCCAGTCTTTGCGTGCACCGAAATGTTCCGTGACGAAGACGTGGAAGACGGGCACAAAGAACACAGCGAGGAGCGTTGCTGAAATCATGCCACCGAATACCCCGGTCCCGATGGCGCGCTGGGTTTCGGCGCTAGCGCCGCGGGCAAGCATCAATGGGACCACACCGAGTGGAAAGGCCAGTGAGGTCATTTGGATCGGACGCAATCGAAGCCTGGCTGCTCCGACGACGGCGTTCGTAAGCCCACGCCCTGACTGCGAAGGTTCTTGGCGAATTCGACGATCAGGATCGAGTTCTTGGCCGAAAAACCTATGATAGTAGTAAAGCCGATGGTGAAGAAGACGTCTTTTTCGAGCCCGCGCAGATGGGCCGCGAGAACGGAACCGATTATTCCAAGCGACACGACAAGCGTCACCGAGAACGGAATTGACCAGCTCCCGTAAAGCGCAGCCAGCACCAGAAAGACGACCAACATGGAGAGAGCAAGCAGGATTGGCGCCTGCGAGGCAGATTGCTTTCGTGCAGAGACTGTCCAATCCACTCGACTGTGAAACCTGGGGGCAGTTTGAGGCTAGTCTTTCCATTTCCATCATCGCGTCGCCGGCTATCCCGGGTGCAGCCCTTGCCGGCAATACGCATGGCCGGGTAGCCGTTGGAGCGCACGAACTGGAGGGGACTGGTTTCCATGACCGGTGTGACGAGTTCTGACAAGGACACCGTAGCGCCCGCATTGTTGCTGACGTAAAGCTTGAGCACGTCGTCAACCTGCATGCGGCTCGTCGCATCGCACACGCCGCGCCCCGTATCACCACGGTGTAGTGCCGGCTTGTCTGCATCCTCGCCAGATATGCTCGGGGCCCGTTTCTACGTGGCTGAGGTGAGCGCCCGTAGTTGCCCAAGCTTGGCGCGGGCAATCGTGTATGTACATGTGCCCATCTCGTGCGGCCATTACCACACCGATAGTGCGCCTTTACGCCGTCGGCCAGCCACCAATCCTGGTAGGCGTCCCATGATCGCTCTTGGCGCTACAATTCCGCAGCCCGTGGGAGCTTCAGACACTCCCGCGAAGGCGAGGGTGGTTAGCGTTGTTATGGCAAGGTTGGCCACTGAAGTTAGTGGGGCGTGGTAGGGACAGCGCTTTTTCGGACCAGCACAAGCGCCGAGTCACGTCGGGCTAACTTCACCGGCAGCGTGGGCGCGGCAGGGACAGCGTCGAGTTCTCTTGAGTGAAGGCGCCGAGTCGCACCTGCGTTGCCGTCAATATCAAAGGGGTTAACCCGGTAGTTAGCTATGAAATGGAGGTATGAAACATACGCCGGTCTAGCCGAGATCATTATCGTGCCGGGAGGATGCGCTCTCCTGTTTGATGGTCAGGTTTTAGGCCAGTATATCTCGCCAGTCATCGCAGCAGAAGGGTTAGCGAACGGGAGATGTCATTGGCCGTGGGCTGGAGATCCTACAAAGATGGGTATCCCGCGAGACTTATCTGAGTGGCAAAGCATCCCATAGCGCCGCGTCGGCTATGAGCACAGTGGTGAAACGCGATCGAGCTCTCACCCAGATTAGCTCGCTACGCGATCTGACGCGATGGGTTCGGATGGACTGTGATCGGTGTTGTGACCGGGCAGGCCGCATGCCAGGGCAACGTCACCTTCACGGGGCTTTTGATGAAGGACGCTGTCGACTTGGCCGACGCGCTGTCTTGGATCTCTACTTTGACAAGCATCGTCGATCGCGCAAGTTATGGCAGGGGCAGACTGCGCCTGTCCTCCAGCCCGCTTGATCCCCCAAATAGCTGTGGGACGATCTGAAGAGTATCTGTTCGTCGATAGGAACCCGCGCTCGAGTACCGCAACAGTTCACCGTATTCCTCCACGATAAGGCGTTAGGTCCGGGTTGATTCGAGTCGCAATGGACGAGGACGGCACAGTACAGCTTCGAGCATGCGAATCCTCAACTCGACCAACGCTCGGCTCGTTAAACAGTGCCAACGTTCGCTCGATTAAGTCCGCATGGGGAAGCGCGTCCGCAGTCCAGTCGAGTGGCACAAGCGTCGGCGAACCACATGGCGCTAAGACACTATGGCAGCCACTCCCAGAAGAGCGCGCCAATACCATTTTGTCGGATTGAGCAACGGAACGACGGTAAGGCGGAGCCCGATTCTGAAAGCGGCGTCTGCAAAACGAAATCGGCGTCAAGTACGGCGACAAAGGCCGTGGAAAGCCGCAAAGAGTCGTGAGGGCAGCAGCATCAGAGCCCGTAGCGCGTAAGAAACCGACGGAATTGTGCGATCGGGCCGCCGGTGAAGATAACGCGTCCAGTACTCCCAATCGCGCAGCCGAGATCTGGCTCTCCTGCGAGATCTGAAACAATCACGGTGACATCAAAGCGCTGGAGGTGCTGCGCACTTCGACCAGCGAAGGAGCATCATTGTAGGGCTCCCGATGAAGACTCCGTCGCGGGCTGACGCAAGTTCGGCCTCGAGGTAATTAACTCGATCCGAGAACTCGATCAGCGGCTGGCCGAGCTTAATGTCGAGAGCGAGCAAGTGAAAGCGCGCATCGTCCATCTCGACCGGCAAATCGTGCCGAGCCTGTTCGTGTCTGATCTTCGCTACGCTCAACGCCGGCGTTGTTGGCATGCCTGGAATATACCGATGGCCAATACACGCGGCGTGGCTAGGATCTCGTCAAGATCGTCGACCGCAATACGCTGAGCGTCACCGCGGGCGTCGCCGAATCCGTGTATGATAGTCTTTCCGTCGGCGCGGCCGTCCAGTTTCGGCTGTTTGGGGACGATCGCATTTGTACGAGGTCCGTGCCAAAACGCTGCCGTCAGATGACGCCGTCGTTCTAAACTGGTCCAACATCTTCGATGCTTCATTGAACGATTTTGACCAGGTTTGCGCACGACATCCAGGTGGCACGTCACTACGCCAAAAGGACTCTTGGAGTTGGCAAGATTCTTCAGAAGATCGACCGTAAATTTTAATGCGCCCTGCAAGGGAAGCGCTCCTGCATCGCCGTTCCGATATCAAATGATAAGCAACCCGTGCTTCAGAAAATACGGCATCTCAATTGATTAGTCTGACCTCGGCGGCTCTGTACTTTGAGCGGCGTTTGTTGAAGCGACGATCGAAAGACACGCGCGTCCCCGGCACCAGATCAGCCCCTGTGCAGTCGCAAAGGTCCGAAATGTGAACGAACAAATCCATGCCGTCGCAGCTGTCGGGTCTGATGAAGCCCCAGCCCTTCTCAACACTGTAGGAGACTACTGTTCCAGTCTGCATCTCTGATCTAACGTGTGTTCGAGGCTATGGCATGGCCGCTTAGGCGCCGAAGTCGCAAGCCACAGCAAATCGGCGGGGCGGACCAGACGCTCGCGACGCCGAGCCCGCCCCTAACATCGCCGTATCTGGAGCAATACGTGATGGTACCTCTAACCAAGCAAGGGCCGTGCCGAATTGAGAATTGGAGGTTCAGCAGGGACTTCGTAGCGGGCTGCAGGGTCAAGTTGTCGACATTCGTTTGAGAGCTGACGTCCGTCGTCAGACAACTCCTTGAACCAACTGTAACACATCGAGGCAGCGATGCCTTCTGGGCGGCAGATCTCGAGATGTTCTCCTTGCCGCGCACAGCATCATGCGGATCCTCTCTTCCGCCGAATAATGCCGGCGGGTCTGTCGCCTAATGTCTTTTTACAACTTGTTCTGCCGGTGCTTTTCTCGGTCCGGATTTCTGTTTCATCTTCGCTCCCGCTGGCTACTATGAACCAGGAACTCCTCCCAAAGCAAAATCACACTGCCTGTTTCACAGGCCCCGACGGCGAACACTCTTTAGGTCAGCGTGGCGCCTTGGCTAGCTAAGTGCCGCGCAAGGTCAAGCGCCGGAAGTAGTGCATGTCTAGGACAGCTCGCGAAGCTGGACCGGCAGGCCAAGCAAGCATGGATAGTTTGCGCCGGACCAAAACCACGCCGTACCCCACGTGCGCGTCTGTCGGCAATCTGCACGTCCTTCGCTATGGCGAGTAAGGTCTCGGCTTTGAGGCTGCCGGCCCGGAAAGCTGTCGTAGGCTCGTGGCTCAACAGCGGTCGCCTACTGTGCAGATTAGGCTGCTTCGCCGGATCATGCATCCTGCTGTAAGACGGGCTCGGCTTGAAGACTGTGAACGGTCTTTTGAACGCTGCCGGAAATGCGCAGCATCTTCTCGACTGAAACAATCTAAACGGCAGGGGACACTGCTTCGGTGGCAGTCCGAGGCAGCTCGCAATACTGAAGTCGCTTGAGAAGCCGCGTTCTTGAGAGTGAACCAAATCAATGTCCATCGTTCATGGCAGCCGCTCGTCTTGTTAGTTCTTGTGCATGGTGGAATCTGCGCGAAGTTGATGGATGCTAGCGAGGGCAACGATGCGCGTATTCGAGACAACGCAAATTGGCCGGCCCAGGTATCCGAAGGGCCTGGGAGATTCCAGGCCGAAACGCGACGCATTGAAACGTGAAGGCGCCAGCTTTGAAGTGACAGGGCTTCGTAGGTGCGAGCTCAAATGTTTGAGTATTTTCCTGAAAGCGTAGGTATGATCATCATCATTGGCTGGGAAGTTCTTGTTCGAAGCCGCCCTCCGTCTCAGCCAGCTTCCGGAACGTGCGGAGGTCGACACGTCCGCCTGAGGGAGTATCAATATAGTCTATGTCTACTCCCGATCTCTCAAGACACTCCGCCTTACACAGGGCTTCTCTTGCGCTCAAACTTTGAACTGAAAAATGCCTCCGGCTAAACCCCGTTCGATGACACCTAATGCTGTAGGACACGGATCCCCCTCCGTTGAGAGCGACAGTATAACCAACTTCCCGCGACAGTGCGACCGGCCATTCTTGGTAGGTCCTTGCGGGCGCGTTTGCGCAATCACCGCGGCTCCTGAGCTTCAAACCGACTTTCTGAAGCAGAACTGTGAGATCCTCTCCAATCAAAGTGCCAGACGTCCGTCGAACTTCATCTGAAGTGAGTCAGAGCCAGTACGCTGGATGGCTACGGCTATCGTCTCAAAGTCCGTCGGACCGGCAGCCGAACGAGAAATGTTGCGATACAGTTGCGCTACGATCCAGGCAATGAGGCAGGAATATTTGCATCACTCCAGTTGACTTCAGCGATTCCCTGCCTGCGAAGGCACGTCGTAGTGAGGTGAAGAACATGGAAGTCCTGCCGCACTGAGCCGAACGCGGGAATGCTGTTCAAACTGCCACCTCATCCCTTTCGATCGGATCAAAGTGGCATAGCGCCCCGTCGGGCCACTCCCGAACCGCTGCACCTAAGGACATAGCTATGTTGCCATCAGGCGATCCTTGTTGGCCTCCAGAGCGAATCTCAAAGGGGATTGATGCTGTGCGGCAAGGTCGGCGTGAAGGCGCTTACCGAAAGCGTGGCCCGCGCTTGTCATTTGCGCCCCCCCGCATTGCAAGCCCCAAGTGCGCCTCGCCCGCATAAAAGCGGCCCCAGCCAATCGGCGACAGCCGGGGCCGTTGTGCTCTGGCACGGCGGGGGCTATCGGCCAGGGCGCATCAACAATCCAATCCCTTCGCCACAAGTTCGTAAACGATAGCTGCGCCATGAGGCGGCGCTACTTTTGAAGCGCCTACGATCCATTGCCACCTTGATCTCGAAGATGGCGACGATCGCCGCGCAGACCGCTGTACCGCCAATTGCCGATACAGGATCATTTCGATCCATACGTGTACTAACACTGGACGAAGGCGGTTAATCCGGCCCCAGCCGTGAATCAGGACAGGCCGAGGCGGCCTTACTCTCGATGCTGGGGGTTGTGGTCGTGCCAGTCCGCCATCTGTTTGTACTTGCGGGCCATCTGCCCGAGCTCGCGCTTCGCTTTCGGATTGCCGGTTAGGGCGGCCTGGTGCCGGCCGAGCAGTTCAAGCGAGCGGTGCGAATAATTCGGCGGGAGATCGGTCTGGCATTCGGCAGAATACCACGCCCCTCTCGGGGGCGGTCAGCCGTGTTACAAAGCGAACACTTCTCAGAAGGCCGGGCGAGAAGACCGCAGTCGCGGCCTCAAGACAGCTCCTGGGGCCTGTGCCGCGACGTTCCGCACGATGGGCGCTGCGGCTTGACCTAGCACATCGCGCGCTAACCCGGCGAGGATCTTAGCCGATCGTTAGCAAGAATCTGCAGTTTGCTCTTGGGACGAACCGTGGGGACATGCACGGCCTTGTGCTCAGGCTCGGGGTCGAGGGTCCGCCAGCCAGCCCGGAGGGCCTTCCCTCATGCCCCTAACTTTCGATTCACATGTATGGAGTCGGAACCGGTGCACGCCGTAGCGTTGGTGAAACCGGGGCTGGCTATATATTTCACTTAAACCAGGGCTCTCCCTCGCGTCGCGCGCTTACTTCGTTGTCGCGCTGCCGGACCGGGGGGAAGCTTCCTGCATTGCGCAAGGAGCTAACGTCGGCTGGTGGACGCAGGCGCGGAGATCGGCACGCGGCAGATCCCCGGCGTGGACGGCCCCTATCGCTTTTTTGAAAGCAGCTCGCGAAGGGCGGCCGCGTCGAGCATCTGCTCGGCCAGAAGCTTCTTCAGCTTCGCGCTCTCCTCTCCCAGCGCCTCAGGCGCTTGGTCTCAGAGACATCCATGCCGCCGAATTTAGCCTTTCAATTGTAGATCGTCGCTTCGGAGATCCCATGCCTGCGAGCCAGGTCAGCCGTTTCGCCCAAGCCTCATCCTCCTTTAATACCGCGATAATCTGCTCTTCCTGAACCTTGCTCGCCTCATCTGTCCGTCCCTCTTCGGGCTGGACTCTAACTCCTTCGCCTTCTGGAACAAATACTTAGTGGCGGGTCACGTCCCGGACAAATCCGAAAACTTCACGTCAAAAGAGGAAGCGGAGCACCTCTACGGGAGCTACCGAAACTGCCGGTTTTCTAGCTTCTTGACTTGGGTTTTATCTGGACGACAGCCAACGGAGACCCTCTATGTACATACCATCCCACTTTCGAGATGACGACCTCAAGAGCATTCAAGCGACAATCCGCTGCGCCCGATTGGCCAACCTGATCACGGCGACATCAGATGGGCCACTTGCGACGCCTCTTCCGCTCTTCCTCGATGAGAGCGAAGGCAAACACGGCGCGCTGTACGGGCACCTGGCGAAGGGCAATCCGCAATGGCGCACGGCCCCGATTGGAGAAGCTCTGGCGATCTTTAGTGGCGCAGAGGCTTATGTGACACCATCCTGGTATCCAAGCAAGCGTCAAACTGAACACGTGGTGCCTACATGGAATTACATCGCGGTCCACGCCCATGGACCGATTGAGTTCTTCGAGGATCCTAAACGCCTGCTTGAGATCGTGACGCGTCTGACGAATATCCATGAGACGTCACGTGCGACGCCCTGGGCCGTCAGCGATGCGCCCGCGGATTTCATTGCCGTCCAGTCGCGTGAAATCGCCGGCGTGCGCATCCCGATCACCATGGTCGAAGGCAAGCGCAAGATGAGCCAGAACCGCCCTGCGCCCGATCGCGTTGGTGTCGCCACCGGCCTAGCGGCGAGCAAACTGGCACAGGACCTGGAAGTTGCAGCTCTTATCCTGGCTCAGGACTGAGACGATAATGTGCATGACCGTGGCCAACAGCGCCGATGGACATTACATCTGCAGCTCTCACACGCTCCAGCGGCATTAGTAGAGATTAACCCGGGCATACAATTACCTCGCGACATTTATTAACCGAACAGTCAGCTCGGGCTTACCGCGCTGTAGACACTTGTCTGTATTCTGACAGAGGCACAATCTCGTGTCAGGTCCAGTACAGCGCGAATATCGAAAGTCCATTCGGCCTTGTGGCTTGCCAGCGCCGCCTAGGTTGGCGCCTCCTGCTGTCCGCTTCGGCTTTCACGGTTCGACATTAGAAGGGGGAGGTCGGTGATCGAGTTTTTTCGTCACTCGGTCCAACCATCGGCTCAGTTCGATGACTCGCGCCGAATACCACGATTCGTTCAGTGCCCATTGGCGGTACATGGTCGTCTTTCGCCTGGCACGATGCTTGCTGAAGATCATTCGCTCCGAGAGGCGAGAGAGAGAAACTGCAAGGGCTTACAAAAGCAACATGAGCACAACGGCTTTGATCGGTGGCGTCATTCCGAGCACCGATGTGGTGAAACGAGCAGCGCGCATCGGCGCCGAAATCAAAAATATCAAGCTATCAGGCGATTTACCGGATCACGCGATCGCTGCGATCAACAGCTTATTGCTCAAGCACAAGGTGATCTTCTTCCGTAATCAAGGACATCTCAATGACGCCGAGCAGGAGCGCTTTGCCGCTCGTCTCGGAAAGTTAGTGCCGCATCCGATGCTTGGTGCCACCAAGGGGATGGCGTCGCTCCTCGAACTGGACTCCACTCGCGGCGGCGGTCGCGCAGACGTTTGGCATACGGATGGGACCTTCGCCGACGCCTATCCCAAGATTTTGGTCCTGCGGGCCGTTGTAATGCCAAGGTTCGGAGGCGACACCGTGTGGTCGAACACAGCTGCCGCTTATCTTGATCTGCCGCCGCCTCTACAACGCCTTGCCGACGGCCTATGGGCCGTTCACAGTAACGTTTTCGATTACGCCGGGATCGCGCGTGTCCGCGAGGTCGACAAGAAGCACTTTGACGAGGTGTTCACCAGAACGGCTTTTGAGACCGAGCATCCCGCTGTACGCGTCCACCCCGAGACAGGCGAGCGGACGCTAGTGCTCGGCGCCTTGGTGAAGCACTTTGTTGGGGTCGGCAAATACGACGGACAAAAGTTGTTCGATCTGTTCCAATCTCACATCACCGCGCCCGAAAACACTGTGCGCTGGAACTGGCTAGAGGGCGATATTGCAATATGGGATAACCGCGCAACGCAGCATTACGCGGTCAACGATTACGGGGACCAGCATCGCGTCGTACGGCGGGCCACGGTCGAGGGTGACGTGCCTGTCAGCGTCGATGGCCGGAGCAGTGTAACGCGCTTCAAGGCGACCGAATAACTGCAGTTGGCCCAGCGCCTCGCGTCTGAAAACCGAGAAAACCTGATAATCGGAGTTGTATCCGGCGCGAACACACCTTTCCGACAAGATATCTCGGCTCTTGGCGCCAGCTCGGCAGCGCCTAGAATTAGCATCGACCAACAGTTTCGGAAACCTTGAGCATCACTGTCCTTCGCCAGCGGCCGGTACGTGGCCTTCACGTTTCAGTTTAGAAAATCCTCGATCCGTGGCCATAAAGCGCGCTAACATGGGAGCGATGAGCTTAGTCGGATCGACCACTTGGCCACCCTGACGCGTAAGCGCTTCCGCATATGCAATGAGATCACGATGCACGGCCGCAGGCAGCTCGGTACTCACTTTGACCGGCTTGTCGTCTGGAAGCTCTCCAATTTTGAGTTTTGGCATGTTGTCACCCTCTATAGGGCGTAAGTATGAGGTCACGATTGACAAGAACACGAACCGGGAAGCCAGGTCGTACAGCCAGAGTGGGCTGGATGTTGAGGCTGCGGCGAACGACCTGCTGTCCGGTCTGATTCAGTGAGTCTGAGGCGCCGTGCCGCAATGCCTGGATGATCGCGCTGTCGTTGCTGTTGGTGTCCGAGCCGGCCCCAAGTTCGGTCCCGACCGCCAGAAACGTCGATAGTGCCGCAGCCTTGAACAGCTCACCCCAGTGATTGTCGACCTGGTCTTCGAGGCCTGCATACCCGGCAGCGTCAGCGCCAGGCTGCCGCTCGAGAACGATGGAACGTCCGTTCGGCATAATCAGCCGGGTCCAGACGAGCAGGACACGGGACTGGCCGAAAGTGACCTGGCTATCGTAGATGCCGATCAGACGCGCTCCCTGAGGCACAAGCAGAGAGCGGCCGGTCGGCGTGTCATAGACATTCTCGGTCACCTGCGCCGTGATCTGGCCCGGCAGGTCCGACCGGATTCCGGTGATCAGGGCTCCCGGAATAACCGTCCCAGCCTGCACGATATACGGTGAAGCCGGCTTGGTGACGCGATCAGGGCTTACCGTGCGACGGTCCACAGAAGCGTTCACGAAGGCAAGCTTGCGGTCCTGACCGTTTTGCGCATTTCCGTCGTCGCCGGTGCTCGTCGCGCTCGCAGGCACGACGCGCTCGTTTCCAACCGCCGCAGCGGCGGGCGGACGCACTTCTCGTCCATTCGCCGAAGCGAATAGATGGCTGATGCGGGCTGCTTCGGTCTCTTGATCCCGGCGCTGCTGTTCTGGATCAGCGCCGATCGTCGGCAACTGGCCTTGGGCCGCAAGGATCGGCCGACCGAGGTCCCCGGGAAGGGGCGGACCCAGTTGCGGGATTGGCTGGCGCGGAATGCCAGTGTAGTCCTTCGGCAGCGCCGTAATACCGTCAGCGACATTGTGATGGTCGGTACTGTAAAGCTCATCGGCCGCCTGGTCTCGAGGGCGATTCTTCTGCAGCGACCACAGCACGGCTCCACCGATGACAAGCAGGGCGACCGCGCTCCCTCCCGCCAGTACTTTCCGTGACAACCGTGTCACGCGCGGGTGCTCCGCTCTCAAGCGGAAGCCCCTGGACTGATCCTCTTGTGTCTCAGGCGGAGCCGCTTGCTCCTGATCGTTCATATTCCGAGTGTTCATGACGACGGTCTCCCATCGGTCCTGACAATACGGACCTTCTGCTGGTGCTCGCCGCCAAGCCGCAGTTCGGCGGCAGCAAACAGCCGATCGACGATCAATACGTTGCCGTAAGCGCGGTAGTTGACGAGTTCAGTCTTGCCGTCTGGACCGATGACGAAGAGCGGAGGCATCTCGCCCTGCACGATCCCCGCCGGGAATTCGACATAGACCTTGCGGCCATCGTCATATGCGGCGAGCGGCCGCCAGGGAGGACTGTCCCCTTCGATGGCATAGCGGAAGGTGCGCTGCGCCGGGTCCGGAAGAACAGGCTGCGCGACCGAACGCGATCGTTCCCGTGCAGTTTCTGGATAGTACCAAGCAACAGACGGCATGTATGGCCGTTCGCGGGAGCGGAGCTCAATCAAGTAGGTGCGCCGGTCCGTATTGACCACCAAGTTGGTCTCAATCGAAGCTCGGGTCGGCTTGACCAGGATATGGACCCGCCGTGTGTCGCCGCTCCCGCTTTCGGTATCGCCCACGACCCAGCGTACGGTATCTCCGGCCGCGATCGGTCCTGATCCCGTCAACTGCTCTCCCTCCTCGAGCGCGATATCCGTGATCTGCCCCGGTGCGGCGTAAATCTGATAGAGCGCCCCGGGACTGTAGGCGTAGATTTGCGCTGCGTTGAAATAGCCCCGCTTGCGCGGTTCGACCCGGGCTGCGCTGTTTGCCGTCTCTACGCGGCTCACCGGCTCAGCGTCTTCTTTCGCGCCTAACTTGCCGCCGAGAGCAGGCTTCCAGAGAGGTGGAACGTGAAGCGGTCGCGATCTGTCGTCGAGAGCCACTGGCGCCGCCGGCAGCGGAGGAACATCAGCGTCATAGCTGATCTCCGGCGGAATGTAGGTCGCGCAGCCTCCGAGCGCGGACGAACAAAGCAGGAAAGCGGATAAAAATGCACGCTTCGAGCTCACGAACTCGGGCCAAGCCGAGCCGAGCCTGCTTTGCTGGAGGGAACGTTTCGAATGAACGTCAAACGGCATCTTGGTCACTGGCTCAACTCCTTTGACCAGTTGATGGCGCGGACGTAGACGCCAAGGGGGTTCTTGCGCAGGCGTTCGGCATCGCGGGGTGTCTCGATCACGATCGAGAGAATTGCGGTCCAACGCTCAGTCGCGCTCAACGAGCCGTTGTCGTAGATGCGCTGGGTCCAGGCGACTCGAAAGCTCTCCGAAGACGCGCGAATGACGCTTGAGACGTCCACTGAGATTTGTGCCTTGCCCAGCTTGGCAAAGGGGTCATTGTTGCGCGCATAGTCGTTCAGTGCAGCCGCGCCACGATCCGTCGTAAAATCATAGGCCCGGAGCCAATTCTGGCGCAGAACGATACTGTCTGCCGGCAAACCTCTGACGTCCTCGATGAAGCGCGCCAGATGGTAGGCTATCTGAGCGTCAGTAGGTTGATAGTCGATGTTGGCCGGCGCAACCCTTTGGGCTTGACCGAGATGATCGACCTCAACTACCCAGGGCGTGATCGAGCCTTGGCTCGATTGCCAGACAAGGCTGCCAGCGAGACCGGCAGACAACATCAAACAGCCGAACGCCATCAGGCGCCAGTTCTTAGCTTGCACGCGCGCTGATCCAATGCGTTCGTCCCAAACCTGAGCGGCCTTTTGATAAGGCGTAATCGGCTCGGGCATGCGCCCGTAGTGAACTGTTGGTCGTTTGAACATCGATGGGTGCCCCTGATATCGAGTGATCGGTTTCAAGTGTGCGATAGAAGGATTTGAGGCGCTGCTGTGCGGCGGAGGTGTAGTGGTGCGTCTCAGCGTTCTCCTTCGGACAAATCGACGGAAGAGCCGCTGCCACCATGATCGCCCGAGCGGACGGCGTGGCCAGCAGCCGAGGCACCGTGCTGAATGATCTGAGCACGCTTCATGCGGCGAGCCCAATCAGGCTGCCCGTCGGCCGGAGCGCTCGCGCCCTGGTCGCCCGCTTGGCTACCTCCGAAGGTAGCCGCTGCCCGGCGCAATGGACTCCACGCAGCCGAAGCGCCAGCCTCCGCGACGCCGGCAAGGCCGCCGCTTCGATAGGCGGCTGTTGCTCCGCTTATGACAGCGCCGCCACCGCGCGCGGCGCCTGCAACCGCACCGCCAGCGAGACCGGCACCGCCAGCGGCAAGTCCCGCGCCAGCTGCAACAATGCCGCCAGCAGCAAGGCCTGTTCCAATCGCGGCGCCGGCGCCAAGTTGAGGTCCGCCCGACACTAGGCCGTTTGCGATACCCGGACCGAAGATGCCGAGGCCCAGCAAGGAAAGCGCCGCGAGCACCAGTGTCATCGCGTCTTCGATGGTCGGCTGTGCACCGCCGAAACCTGCGGTGAACTGCGAGAACAGGGTGGAGCCGATGCCGACGATGACGGCCAGGACCAGGATCTTGATGCCGGAAGATATGACGTTGCCCAGAACGCGCTCCGCCGCGAAGGCAGTCTTGCCAAACAAGCCAAAGGGAATGAGCACGAAGCCGGCCAGCGTCGTGAGCTTGAATTCGATCAGGGTGACAAAGAGCTGGATCGCCAGAATGAAGAAGGCGAGCAGCACCACAATCCAGGCGAATAGGAGAACGACGATCTGGACGAAATTCTCGAAGAAGCTGATGTAGCCCATCAGGTTGGAGATCGAATCAAGCAATGGTCGACCGGCATCGAGGCCGACTTGGGCGATCTTTCCCGGTCGCAGGAAATCTGCCGCGGAGAGGCTTGCGCCCGATGCTTTCAGTCCAAGACCGGCGAAACTCTCGAAGACGGTGCGCGCCAAGCTGTTCCAGTTGCCGATCAGGTAGGCAAAGACGCCTACGAAGAGCGTTTTCTTGACGAGGCGCGCGATAATGTCTTCGTCCGGCCCCCAACTCCAGAACAACGCGGCGAGCGTGATGTCGATCGCAGCAAGGGTCGTTGCGAGATATCCGACATCGCTGCCGAGCAGCCCAAAACCGTTGTCAATATATCGCGTGAACGTTTCAAGGAACTGGTCAATGATCCCCGTACCAGTCATGGCTTGCTCGCCTCAGGCATCGCCGGTCCCGGATAACCTTGCGGGATCCGGCTCTGATCCTTTCGGGCGGACGCCAAGCCTGCGGTGGAATCGTCTTGGCCAGGATCTGCGGGAACGTTCTTCCTGCCCAAGAAGCGGCGCCGGTTTTCGGCCCAAATCTGCTGGCAATGCCGATAACCTGCTGTTTCCTCAGCAGTGACGCTGCGGCAGCGTGCGAGATCAGGGTTGGCTCCATCTGTCGTCCGCTCCGTCTTCGGCAGCGCGGGCGACTCGTCACTACCGCGAAGCTGAATCGTGCAGGCTGTGACCACCAAAACGCCGATTGTCGTCAGCAGCGACAACGCCTTGAATGCCCGAATGTCCGTCATCAGTGGAACATCTGCACGCTGGATGATTGATAACCCTGCCCTGGCGTAAGAAACCGTCGAAGCTGCTCGCGGCCCTGGTCCTGGGCCGAGGCGCGTTGCGCTGCTTCAAGGCTTTGCGCCCTGCCCTGCGCCGTCACGACAGCGGTGAGGTCGGCGAGCTGCTGCGCGTTAAGCGCGAGAATCTGGTTACCAGCTTGTGTTGCCTGCAGAGCGCCGCTTGCGCCCTGGCTAGACATGACGAGCGCGGAGGTCTGGACACGGTTGGTGTCGAGATTGCCAACGATGCCGGCCTGGACGCGAAGCGCGTCTTGCGTTGCGGCATAGGAATTCTGCCAACGCGATTGAGCATTGGAGATCAGTAACTGGTTCGATTGGCTGCTGGTCGCTGGCGCGTAGCTGGTCGAGAACGCGCGATCGATCTGATCGACGTCGTAGGCGATCCGCTGGGCCTGGGCCAGCAATTGCTGGGTCCGCTGGATCGAGGATTGCAGTTGGCGCAGGGATGAATACGGCAGGTTTGCCAGATTCTTTGCCTGATTGATCAGCATCTGCGCCTCGTTCTGCAACGAGGTGATCTGGTTGTTGATCTGCTGCAGCTCACGGGCGGCAGTCAGGACGCTCTGGACGTAGTTGTTGGGATCGAAGACGATCCACTGCGCCCGCGCGGGCACCCTGAGGTCGAGCATCAGCGCGACCATGCCAGCGGCCGCCAATAGGCCAAGACGCCTCATAGCGATTTCTCCAGATTGACGAGGTTGGGGATCAGGTCGAGGGCCCAGGCGACGCCACGGTGCTGTAGCCAGGCCGGCACGAAGCCGTCAGGTCCATGTTCGGCGAGGAGTTGCGAGATGGCTGCCTGGTCTGTCTTGGAAGAGGCTGCGGTAAAGGCCAGAGCGACCTCGCCAAGGCCAAGTTCGAACATCCGGTTGCCGCGGCGAGATTGGCAGTAGTAGTCGCGCTTGGGCGTAGCGCGGCTCAGAAGCTCGATCTGGCGGTCATTGAGGCCAAAGCGGCGATAGATCGCTGTGATTTGCGGCTCGATCGCCCGCTCGTTCGGCAGCAACAGCCGCGTTGGGCAGCTTTCGATGATCGCCGGCGCGATTGCGGACCCGTCAATATCCGAAAGCGATTGGGTGGCAAAGATAACGGACGCATTCTTCTTGCGAAGCGTCTTCAGCCATTCCCGGAGCTGGCCGGCAAAATCTTCGTCATCGAGGGCAAGCCAGCCTTCATCGACAATAAGTAGTGTAGGCCGACCGTCGAGGCGGTCCCCGATGCGATGGAAGAGATACGCCAGCACGGTGGGCGCAGCACTCGTTCCGATCAAGCCTTCGGTCTCAAACGCCTGGACCGACGCCTCGCCGAGATCTTCGAATTCGGCATCGAGCAAGCGCCCGGAAGCTCCGCCCAGGCAGTATGGTTGCAGGGCGCGCTTCAGGGAGTTCAATTGAAGAAGGACTGACAGGCCCGTGAGGGTGCGTTCCTCCCTCGGCGCCGAAGCGAGAGATGTTAGCGCCGACCACAGATGATCCTTGACCTCAGGGGTGATCTCGATCTTTTCCCGTGCCAGGATCGCGCCGATCCATTCCGTCGCCCACCCTCGCTCGGAAGGATCATCGATCCAGGCCAAAGGTTGCAGCGCGACTGGGTTTTCGTCCCCGTCAGACAATGCACCGCCGAGATCATGCCAGTCGCCACCCATGGCGATCGCGGCCGCCCGGATCGAACCGCCGAAATCGAAGGCAAAGACCTGCGAATTCGGGTAACGACGGAACTGTAGCGCCATCAGGGCCAGCAGGACCGACTTGCCGGCTCCAGTCGGTCCCACTACTAGCGTATGGCCGACATCGCCGACGTGGAGCGAGAACCGGAAGGGCGTCGATCCCTCGGTCTTGCCGAACAGAAGCGGCGGACCCTTGAAGTGCAGATCCCTCGCCTCGCCGGCCCAAACAGCCGACATCGGAATCATATGGGCGAGGTTGAGGGTCGAAATCGGAGGCTGCCGCACATTGGCGTAGACGTGCCCGGGCAGACTGCCGAGCCAGGCTTCGACGGCGTTCACGGTCTCGATTATGCAGGTGAAATCACGGCCCTGTATGACCTTCTCGACCAGCCTCAGCTTTTCATCGGCAGTGTTGGGATCGCGGTCCCAGACAGTGATGGTCGCCGTAACAAAGGCTTGTCCGATCTGATCCGACCCCAGTTCCTGCAACGCTGCGTCGGCATCAAGCGCCTTGTTGTGGGCGTCGGTATCGAGCAGCGTCGACGCCTCGTTCGTCATGACCTCCTTGAGAATGGCGCCAATCGACTTTCGTTTGGCAAACCACTGCCGCCGAATCTTGGTCAGCAGTTTGGTGGCGTCGGTCTTGTCGAGCATGATTGCGCGCGTCGACCAACGATACGAGAATGCCAGACGATTCAGATCGTCCAGGATACCCGGGGTCGTCGCACCCGGAAAGCCGACAATCGTCAAGACCCGAATATTGGCTGAGCCCAACATCGGCTCTAGCCCGCCGGTCAGCGGCTGGTCGGACAACAGCGCGTCGATGTACATCGGAATTTCAGGCACGCGAACGCGGTGACGCTTGGTCGAGATCGTCGAGTGCAGGTAGGTCAGCGTGTCCTGATCATCGAGCCACGCGCATTCCGGCATAAATCCTTCAACGAGCTGCAGCACACGGTTGGTTTGGTCGATAAATCCGCGGAGCACCTCGCGGGCGTCTGCTCCCACAGTCCGATCGCGTCCCTCATAGAGCAGGCGCTCTGCCCTGGCGGCTCCCTCCTCGGGTGGCAGATAGAGGAAGGTCAAGAAGTAGCTGGACTCGTAGTGGGCACTCGCCTCTTCGAACTGAGCCCTTCGTTCCGCATCGACCAGCGCTGACGCGATGTCGGGAAAGACGTTAGGCGGGTACGCCCCCGCAAAGTGACGCTGCGCCTCAACGAACACGGCGCAGCCCGATCCCAGGCGACGCACGGCGTTGTTCAGACGGCTGGCGACGGCTACAAGCTCAGCCGGCACCGCGCTGTCGAGGTCAGGCCCCCGGAACTTTGCTGTCCGTTGGAACGAGCCGTCCTTGTTCAGGATGATTCCCTCGTCGACGAGGGCTGCCCAGGGCAGGAAGTCGGCGAGGCGCGCGCTGGAATGACGATATTCGGCAAGGTTCAACATGACCGATAACTCAAAGATTGAGATGACTGGGAATGCGCAGATGTCGGCGCACCACATCGACGAATGCGGGGTCGCGCTTGGCGGCCCAGACGGCGGCCATGTGGCCGATGAACCAGAGGACAAGTCCCGCGATCCACAGCCGAAGTCCGAGCCCAAGGGCTGCCGCAAGCGTGCCGTTCACGATTGCAACTGATCGCGGCGCGCCGCCCATCAGGATTGGCTCAGTGAGCGCGCGGTGAACGGGCACGGCAAAGCCTGTGAGGGGTTCATCCATCAGATAACCACGCCGCCGCCGAAGGAGAAGAACGAAAGGAAGAAGCTCGAGGCGGCAAACGCGATCGACAGACCGAACACGATCTGAATCAACCTGCGGAAACCACCCGACGAGTCCCCAAACGCGAGCGTGAGACCGGTCACCACGATGATGATGACGGCGATGATCTTGGCGACCGGTCCCTCGACCGACTGCAAGATCTGGTTGAGTGGCTGCTCCCAGGGCATGTTCGAGCCAGCCGCCCATGCTGGCTGAACTGCCAAGACCACCGTGCCGAAGGCGGCCAACGATGCACCTCGAAGAAAGCGAAATTGCTGACGCATGTCAGTCTCCTGCTGATGAAAGGTCGTAGTCGCCGGCGGCCCCTAGCCCGGTGACGAGGGCAAGCTCGGCGAGGCGACGGCCGGCGCCGCGCCCCGCCAGCACGGCGATAACGTTGATGGTCTCGGCGATCAGGGCCCGCGGAACCGTGATGACGGCTTCCTGGATGAGCTGCTCGAGCCGCCGCAGTGCGCCGAGCGCGGTGCCCGCATGAATAGTGCCGATGCCACCGGGATGACCGGTGCCCCAGGCCTTGAGCAGATCGAGTGCTTCCGCACCGCGGACCTCGCCAACCGGAATACGATCAGGACGCAGTCGCAGCGAGGACCGAACGAGATCGGATAGCGTAGCCACGCCATCTTTGGTCCGCAGCGCCACGAGATTGGGCGCTTTGCATTGGAGTTCGCGCGTGTCTTCGATCAGAACGACCCGATCGGCGCTCTTTGCTACCTCGGCCAAGAGGGCATTCGTCAGCGTTGTCTTGCCGGTCGATGTCCCACCGGCGACGAGGATGTTCTTCCTTGCGTCGACCGCGCCTCTCAGGATCTTGGCCTGCTCCGAGGTCATGATCCCCCTGGCGACGTAGTCGTCAAGCGTAAACACGGCGACGGCGGGCTTGCGGATAGCAAAGGCCGGTGCTGCAACGACCGGAGGCAAGAGACCTTCGAAGCGCTCGCCGGTCCCTGGCAATTCGGCCGAGACCCGTGGCGAACCGGCATGCACCTCGGCACCCACGTGATGCGCTACCAGGCGAACAATGCGTTCGCCATCCGCCGCGGACAGAGTTTCGCCTGTGTCGATCAGACCATCCGACAACCGATCGATCCACAGCCGCCCATCTGGGTTGAGCATCACCTCGACGATCGCTTCGTCTTCGAGGTAGCCGGCAATCGCGGAGCCAAGCGCGCTACGCAGCATTCGCGCACCGCGTGAGCTCGCTTCGGATTGAATGGAATGGATTGCCACTGTTCGCCCCCACCGAATGAGAGCGTCCTCAGACTCCCTCATATGGGGAGGATTAGAAAAGGCACCAATGGACTTGGCGCAACAAGCGCTTTCGGTGATCGTAGGCTGGCGTAGAAAAAGAAAGACTGAGAAACCGATATTTGACGGCTACTTAATCTTATCCGCTCGCCGCGAATTGCTGCTCACCACTCCGCATCATCATCCGCTGGCAGGAGGATGACCGAGTCCTCATAGAGCCGAACTGTCTCGACAGCGTAGGAAACATCGGTCGGCTCGAAGAAGACGATTGAACTTATCCATGAAGCGACGGATCGGCGCCAAGGCAGCGCGAACCAGACCAACGCTGCGATCTGCAGTGCTATGTAGAGACCGAACGCGACTTGATAAGCTTGGACGGGCCTACGGCCATCATTCGCAGACCATTGCTCCAGGATAAGACCTGTCGCGTATTGTGCCAGAAAGGCCCAACCAAAGTGCAAAACGTTCAAGGCGCCGTTCGCACGACCGGCAAGCTCCGGCGGAAAGTAATCCAGTATCACCGCGAAGCTCACCACGGTTGCCGTTCCGACAATTGCGACAACGGACCAGGGCAAGACGGATGGCAGAGGCGCTCGCAAGATCAAAGCAAACTCAGCTGCGATAAATAGCGCTGCAACCAGCGCCAATACTGTTTCCGCCCCAATTCCCCTTCGTTTGATGCAATGGACCGTCATACCGAATAACCAAGCGCCACCGCTAAGTACGATCGACATCATGAAAAGCTGTCTGACGAGACTTGCGCGATCAAGCCCCTCCACGTCGGCCAGCCATAGCGATGCCCACAATCCCTGCAGGGACCAGGCCGATCCAATGCAAGTCGCCGACAACGGGGCCATTCGCCAAAAGCGGCAATCGCCGAAAACGGAGCTAAGGGTCGCGGGGGTTGACGCCATAGACGAGACAATGCCTCGTTCGGGTACCACGACATAGATGAGAGCGGCCGTCACACCGGTGGCCGCCGCCAAGACCTCAAAGAGTTGCCGCCAGCCCATCCAAGCCAGCAGATGTTCGACGGGAGCCGTAGCGGTCACCGCTCCTAGCGAGCCCAGCATGACCATATAGCCGTTCAGCAAGGCAACGCGTTCCCTGGGGAACCAAAGGATCATGGATTTCAGTCCAGCCGTCAGCGCCGCCGCGAGGCCGAGCCCGATCATTGCACGTGCGATCAAAAGTGACAGGAAGCCGGTCGATACCGCAAACAGCCAAGCGCCCATGCTGCGAGCAAGAGCAAAACACTCTGTACGCGGCGAGGACCAAAGCGGTCCAACGATATGCCGACGGGGATCTGGGCCGCCGCGAAAACAAGGAAATAGACCGACGTAAGCAACCCGAGGTCGGCAGTCCCAAGCCCGGTATCCGAGCTGAGACGACTGGCGATCAAAGCGTTGATCGTACGATACAGATACGAAAGATAGTATCCGACCGCAAACGGGAGAAATACGCGCGCGGTGAGGCGCCATGCCCCGGAAATCTGCATGCTGGCCCCTCTTGCTGTCAGCTGGTGCAAGCCGATAGCGTGACCAGCTTTTCGTCAGTTCAGCTAAATCACTGCGGGCGTAAGTTAGCGAACAAAAAGAAGGGAACGGCGAAACGGTCTTTCTCCATGATTCAATTAAGCTTCTTCGACCGGTTCCTGACGGCGAATATCTTCCGGAATCTCGCGCAGAAAGCTTTGCCCCTTTTGCAAACGGCGCCCTAGCGCCTCGACAAATCCTTCAAAGCGCTCCCTTCCCTTTACTTGCGCGGCCGCCTGCGCGTCGTTGGGCAACGGTGGCGTGATCGTCAGCCAGAAACGGATGAAGAGAGCCAAGGTCTCAGCCGCCAAACCAACGTCACGCTCGAGCCTCTGCATCTGACGCGACAACCGATCCAGGCGCCGGGTAAACGCCGCCTCCCGTCTGTCCGCGCCGTCCGGTGACAAAAATGAAGCGACAGCCGCTTCTACGATCGCGGACCTGGAAAGCTTCTTGCGATCGGCGAGTTCCGAGATCTGTTTCAGAAGCTCTGGCGGAAAATAGACGTTCATCCGGTCGCGCATACTGCTCAGAGCTCCATACCGTCATTAGGGTCCATGGCGACTTGACGGGCGACACCACGGAGCTGTTGGCGTATAACCCGGGACTGCCGGACCGTGTCCTCGTCATCATCAAGAACGGCGGCGAATTCCTCTGCCGGCGTTAGTTCGGTCGTCTCCTTGGCGATCGCGACGTGATCGGGGAGTTCGGGCTCACGACGGAGCCCGCTGTTTGCTGTGTCTTCCTCGGCCTCCGCAGCTTTGGCAGTTGGACCTCCAGTTGGTTTCAGCACTTGGAGCGCTGACCATCCGTCCGTTCGCGATGATCGGCCGGCTGTCCCAGGACCGGGCGGCGGCAGAACCCGCTCGGTGAATCGCCGATCCTCGTAGTAGCGGACCTTGTTCGCCCGGATCGGCGCCGTCCCTGCCACCATGACGATCTCGTCTGCCGGCGGAAGCTGCATGACTTCGCCTGGGGTCAGCAGCGGCCTCGCAGTTTCCTGCCGTGAGACCATCAGGTGCCCAAGCCATGGGTTCAACCTGTGCCCGGCGTAGTTCTTCATCGCGCGCATCTCGGTCGCCGTGCCTAGCGCGTCGGAGACCCGCTTGGCGGTCCGCTCATCATTAGTCGCGAAGCTGACCCGGACGTGGCAGTTATCGAGGATCGCGTTGTTAGGCCCGTAGGCCTTCTCAATTTGATTGAGCGACTGCGCAATCAAGAAACTCTTGATGCCGTATCCCGCCATGAAGGCGAGCGCGGACTCGAAAAAATCAAGCCGACCGAGTGCCGGGAACTCGTCAAGCATCATCAGGACTCGATGCCGGCGGTCGCGGGCGTGCAAATCTTCGGTCAGGCGCCGGCCGATCTGGTTCAGCACCAGGCGGATCAGCGGCTTGGTCCGCGAGATATCGGAGGGCGGCACCACGAGATAAAGCGTCGTGGGACGGCTATCTGCGATCAGATCGGCAATCCGCCAATCGCAGCGGCGGGTTGCTTGGGCCACGACAGGATCGCGGTACAGCCCGAGAAACGACATCGCGGTGGATAGGACGCCAGAACGTTCATTCTCCGACTTGTTGAGCAGCTCGCGCGCGGTCGAGGCGACCACTGGATGCGCACCCTGCTCGCCAAGGTGCGTCGTGGTCATCATGGCCTTCAACGTTGCCTCGATCGGCCGCTTCGGGTCGGACAGAAAGGAGGCGACGCCGGCTAGGGTCTTGTCCACCTCCGCGTAGAGAACATGGAGGATGGCGCCGACCAGGAGCGAATGGCTCGTCTTCTCCCAATGGTTCCGCTTGTCGAGCGATCCTTCGGGGTCTACGAGAACGTCGGCCACGTTCTGGACATCGCGAACTTCCCATTCGCCGCGCCGGACCTCGAGCAGCGGATTGTAGGCTGAGGACTTTGGGTTGGTGGGGTCGAACAGTAGGACGCGGCCATGTCGCGAGCGAAAGCCGGCCGTCAGTTGCCAGTTCTCACCTTTGATGTCGTGCACGATGGCCGAGCCCGGCCAGGCCAGCAACGAGGGAACGACTAGGCCAACACCCTTACCGGACCGAGTGGGCGCAAAACACAAGACGTGCTCCGGTCCGTCGTGGCGGAGGTAGTGCCGGTCGAGCTTGCCGAGCACCACACCATCCTGACCGAGAAGTCCGGCCGCTCGAACCTCATCCAGACCAGCCCAGCGCGCCGAACCATAGGTCTCGACATTCTTGGCTTCACGCGCGCGCCACACCGACATGCCGATCGCCACCGCGATCGAAACAAAGGTTCCCGACGCCGCGATGAAGGCACCCTCGAGAAAGATTTGTGGCGCGTAGGCATCGTAAACGAACCACCACCAGAAGAACACTGGCGGGTAGTAAATCTTGAAGCCCCACAGTTCGAACCAGGGCCGCCCAAGCTCCGGTTGCCAGGCGAGCCGCCAGGCCGTCCACTCGGTTGCTCCCCAGATGGCCAGCAAGACGATCAGGCCGACAACGATCACCTGTCCCCAGAGGATTTTGGTTCCGGACATCCCGAACGCCCTTCCGCAACTGAATTGGAGAGACTGCTAGAGGCCAAGGTCGCGCTTCCGACCAAAACCCCATTCGATGCCACCGCCGTCCTTCACGACGCCGGTGACGTGTTGGCCGAGTTTCTTTTCGAGTTCGCGCGACCAAGGCACGAGCTGGAAGCCGAGCCCGTTATCGATCATGGCGAAGCGTCCTGAGCTGAGCGTCAGCCGCTGGCGATATGTGCCCGCCACATGCTCCCCGGGGTCACGCTTCATGTAAGGGAGGCGCGTGTCGGCCGAGACTTTTGCGGCCACCTCATCCAGTTCACGCCGGCGCAAAGTGTTCAAGAGGTCGCGCTGCAATATGATGCGTTGGCCCTGCCGCCGCGCCAGGCCTTCCTGGATCAGATGCTCGGTACGGGCTTCCATGGCGTCGCGTGTCTCGCGGCCGAAGCCGCCCATGGCGAGCGGCATGGCCTTGCGTTCGACGAGCCTGTGGTCGAGCCAAGTTGCCCCTCTTGCCTTGACCTGACCACCAAGATCGAGATCGGAACGGGTCGCGAGCACCACGGTGGGGTGCGGATCGCCGGGTGGACCGAAACTCCGGACTTCGACGATGCCGCCGACGGGCGGTGCATATTCGAACGCCTCGAGCCCTCGGAAGCGCACGTGGTGCGCGCGTCCATCTGTTCCGTCGATCAGAGCGTAGGCCTCGCCAGTCAGTTCGTCATGCAGTCCACGGTCGACCAGGCGTCCGATAATCTGGGCCGTCGGCTGTCCACCCTCGATGACGAAGTCGGCAACGCCGCGGGGTTCTCCACGCTCGGTAAAGGCGCGGTGCATGGTCTTGATGATGTCGCCGCGCATACCGAGGTCGCGCAAGCTACGCTCGGCCTCAAGCCCGACCATCCATTCGCCTGGTGCGGCGGAGGCAGCAAGGCCCATCTTCTCAAGGTGCTGAAGGCGACCGACCATCAGGCGCCGGATCTCAGGATCGGAGCTGCCCGGGTTCTCGGGGCGAAGATCGATAGTGCCGGTCTCATCGGCCGCCAGCCGGATCTCCCGATCTAGCCGCGTCCACCGTTCAGCTGTGACTTCCCTCTCCAGCGAATTGCGGATCTCCTGCTCTGGTCTTGGTCCCAGTTCGATGGCGACCAGTTCCTCGGCGCGCGCGCGCAGACCTCGGCTAATATAATCGCGGGAGATCACGAGATCCGCCCCTTCCTCATCTATCCCCCGAACGAGAAGATGGACGTGAGGGTTGTCGGTATTCCAATGATCGACGGCCACCCAATCGATCCGCGTCCCGAGATCCGTCTCCATCTGTTTGGCGAGATCGCGGGTAAAGGCCTTCAGGTCGGTCATGTCGCCCGCATCCTCCGGCGAGACGATGAACCTGAAATGATGCCGGTCGTCCTCACAGCGCTCCGCGAAAGCCGCGCTATCGGCACGATCGCTGCCAGCATCGAACATCTCGGCCCGCTCACCACTCCGGGTCACGCCGTCGCGCTTCAGATATGAAAGATGGGCCGTCATTGGCGCTGAACGGAAGGCTCTCCCTTTGTGACGAACCACGCGGGCCTTCACCACGACGCGCCGCGTTGGGCTGAACAATCTGGCGCGGCTAAAGGCGAGGCGCCCGCGGCCAAACGTCGAGCGCCCATAGGCCGCAGAACGCCTGCCAGCCGCGGCCTGGCCCGAGGTGTGTCCCGCTCTCTTCGCCGCCCGCAGCACCTGGTTGATGAAGCTCTTTTGCTTCGGCGCGCGGGTACTGCGGATGCGCCCAGGCCGAACGCGCAAGTCGCTGTCGCGCACGCTCACGGAAGGGCCTCCCAGGCATCAAAAGCATGCACGGTGCCGAAAACGCCGTTGATTGCATTCATCAAAATGCACGGCGCGGCACGCGTCCCGACCGACCGGCACGCCAGAACCCATGCCATGCCAATGGCTTGCGGTTCGACCGGCGAGCCCCTTTTATCTCGCCGTCCTGCCGTCGTGGTCTCCCGGTCGCCGGTTCCCCAAAGGGCCGCCGCAAGTTGCCAGCCAACTCGCGGAGCCCCCACTGCTTCCGAGCGCTTGCGATAGCGATCGTTACCCGAAGGGCCGAGACACCCGAAGGGTGGCTCGGTGAGGAGCGAAGCGACGAGTAGAGCGCGGGCCGAAGGCATCGCCCATACGCCACCAGCTTGTGAACCCACACACTTGGTCATTGCGACACTTCCGAATCCGATCGAGGGACGAACACGCCGATTGGCCGGGGGACCATGGGCGAAACATCGGGCGCCGAGATTGCGGTCGTGACACCGCTGGATGGCATGAGCGCCGGCAACCGATCGCTCGTTTTCGTGAGATTGGCTCGCGCGACGAATAGCGTCGCAGCTGCTGATGACTGTCGGGTCGACGTCCACCTCGGCGGCAGTTCGATGGCTAGCAGATTTGGAAGCTTTGCGACGTATGCTCGCGTCTCGTCTGGCAAAGAGCCGCCTGCGAGATGCTCTTCATAGCGGGATGGTCCCGCGTTGTACGCGGCAAACACGCCAGGCGAGCCATACCGATCGAGCAGTTCGCGTAAGTACGCCGTACCGGCCAGAATGTTATCGTGCGGGTCGTATGGGTCGTTCCCGAGATTGTAGCGCTCGCGAAGTTCCGCCCAGGTCGCCGGCATGATTTGCATCAGGCCCATTGCGCCTTTTGGCGATCTGGCGTGCACGTCACCAGCACTCTCGACGCTTTGCACTGATCGGATCCAGTTCGGCGCAATCGCAAAGCGTTGTGAGGCTTCATTGATGAAACCGGCAAATGAGTGAGCGGTCTGACTGATCGCCGGCTGGGCGGCTGATCCGCTCTGGGCCAAAGCAGCACTGTCACCGGCGGTCAGAAGAAGCATCAGGGGCACGACAGCGCAAACACGCGTGCCCAACCGACCAAAGGACGCGGTCGGGCTCGCGCCAGCCTTGCAGACATCGATCGAGACGACGGAATGATCCCACAATCGATCGAGCAAGGGAATGGCAAGGAGAACACCTCGAATACGCATGATTACTCCTCCCACGTCCATACCGGCATCGCACGGCCGATCACGCTAGACGCCGGAAGAAATCCAAAATACCGGCCATCAAGAGAGTCGTCCGACTGCCAGTTCATCAGAAACAGCTCGCCGTCGCTAACGACGCGGCAGCCCTGCCATTTCGGCAGCGGCCTGCCCCGTCTGTCGTGATCCTTCGCCTCGCCCACCGCGACATCGTCGACCGAAATCGCGAGGCCGGTTCTGCAAACACTTTGCCCCGGAAGGGCGAGCACGCGCTTCAGCATGGGGACGCCGATGGGTAAATAGCCGTTCAAGTCGAGGAAGGTCGCGAGCGGCTCCGGCGGCTGCACGGCGACCAAATCAGTGACTTGGAATTGGTCTGCCGGTCGGAGGCGGTAGAGACCGATTGGCACGCTTGCGGATGCGTTCCAGATGTAAAGCGGAAGCGGCTCCGGGACGATCGTCGCGATGAGCGCAGCAGCGACACCAAACGTGGTGGTCAGCGTCTTCATGCGGCCCGTCATCGCATGATCCTCTGACGGTGAAGCCAAGCCTGGTGGCGCGCTTTCGTATACGGGCGCGGGTTTTCGTTAACCGACAGGCGGTTATGAACGTGATGCCAATGATCGGGCGCGACATCAGCAGGATCGATGCCGAGTGCCTCAACGGCATCGATCATTTGCAGCACTCGTTCGACCTTCGGCCAGCCGGACAGACGCAGCAAAATCTCTCCGCCGGGCTTCACATACGGCACGGTCGAGCAGCGCTGTCCCGGAGCGACTGCGCGCAAGATGTCGATCCGCGAAATGATTGCCCCAAAGTCGTTGGAGGTCCATCGGGCGAAAGCAAAGATGCTGCCCGGCGCAAATGACAGGACGCGCCGATGGCGCTCAAGCTCCCTTTCCTTGACGACACGACCGAACCGAATCCGGTTTTCGATACGCTTGTCGAGCCACAGCACTTCTACTTCGGTAAGATCACTCATACCGCCGCTCCCCTACGCTCGACCTCGGAGCCGTTCGCTTCGACGGCCGGGAAGTGCGTGTACGGCTTGTGAAGGCCAGCAGGGCGAACGGGCCGGCTTTGCCGGCCACCTCCCAAGCGCTTTGCGGCCTGGTCCGTTAGAAGAAATCCGAAGGATTTCTGGTTAGTAAAGTTAGAGCGGCCGGAAAGCGCAGAGAAACAAGCCTTTAAGGTCGATTCCGGTCCCCGATAGCACGAGGATCGGGTCCCCGATAGCACGAGGGTTGCGGTCCTCGATAGCACGAACTGATTCACAGGTTGTCCTCCGAATTTGGAATGAGACCGCGCCGGCGCAAGCGTGCCGTCAGGGGATCAACAGGCGTTGGCGCGAAGTTCAGCCGCTCGATGCCGTTCAGATCCCGTGTGAGCACGAGCTGATAACCGGGCAATGTCTGGCGCTGGACGATCTGACGTACGTCGTAAGCAAAGTGCTTGAGCGGCGAGAGGATGCCGGACTTGGCATGGAGGTGTGCAAGGTCAAAGCTCCAGCCATCGTCCTGCCGACCGCCGTGCTTGCGCACAAGACGATAAAGCCACCGCTCAAGTCCGCCGGTGAGCTCGAAATAGGCGCGGTCGATCGTCAGCACGAGCGCGTCGTCGATGACGCCGGCATAGAACCAATCCGGCAGGATCAGCTCGAGCCCGAATGGGCGGCCATTTGCATCCGCCGTCTCCTTCCACTCGTTTATCCAGGAGAAGCGATGCCGTCGTCGTTCCATCGGCTGGCGGATCGACGTCAGCACCGTCGTTGACTGAAGTCTGTCGAGGCCCGCCTTCAGACGGTGATAGTCGCGTGCGCTGGTGCCGCGGCCAACGAACGTTAGAATCTCGTATGGCGTTGCAGCCATCAGACGCGACGTCTTCAGGCCCGCATCCCGGGCTTCGACGATCTGAGACGCGGCCCAGATCAGAACGTCTGCATCCCAAATGGTCGCCATGCCGTGTTCCGGAACAGCTTCGACACGAATTGAGATCGCACCTGCGCGGAAATCGATCGGCACAATCCGCTTCGTTTTTGCGAGCGAGAAGAACGGATAGGCCATCAGATCCTGCGCATCTCGCGGCGCGAGATCGCCGGGCAGCGCCCGAAAGAGCTCAAGCTGGCCGCGCTCGGAATGGTGTTTGCGCCGCATGGTCACTGCTCTCACGCGGCTATCAGCGACGTTCCTGACCTGCATAGGGACGCAGGGCCGGATGCTTCTTGGCGGGCAGCACGGTCCCCTTGCCGGGATCGGATGTCGAGGTCTTGGCGCCGCGGTCGGCCCACGCTTTCAGGTCATCGACGGCGTAGACGACACGTCCGCCAATCTTCCGATATGTTGGTCCGGTGCCGTACGTGCGGTGCTTCTCCAGCGTGCGACCGGAGAGGCCGAGGTAACGCGCGGCCTCCGGGGTACGCAGGAAGCGCGGGGGTAGACCGGCCATCGGATCGGGCATTTGGGGACTCCAGGATGACAGCGCACCACGGATGGCGGCGCTAGCGTGTGTGCGGCCATCATGGAGGAGCAGGTTCTCGGAGGGGGATGCCGAATATGGAGGGAGCGGTTTTCGGCACGCCTTGGGAACGACGCTACCCATCCCTGCGCCCGGGCCGCAGAATTTTTTGCGGTGACCACCGCGCATCAACGCGAGGCCGGCTTGCACCAGGCGGATCGTTCGATTACGCAGTTCGTGGGTCTTCTAAGCGCGATCGGGGACGCGGTTCTTGCCGGACAGGCGCCGAGTAAGAGTCGCCCTTGCTCAGTCACCCATTTGGCACGAGCAAGATGACTCTGATATGCGCGCCGCGCACGGTCCGGCTCTCGGTCGGACCACTTGAGCCACTTCGCCCCAGTCCGCCCCCTCACCGCCGGCCGTGCAGAAGGCGAACGTACGTGACGACATGCTGTTCGTTATAGGCCGTCAACGTCGGCTCGTTCGGCGCACTGTCAGCTACGTCTGGATCTGGGGCTCGCTCCTGCATCATACCCGCTTTTAGAACGCCTATAAGCTACGCCATGGTCTCCGATGCGCGTTGGAATCCAGGATAGCCCTTGGGTAGACACACGGCCGAGCTCGGTCGCGCACGTAGCGTCGTCACATCGATAGCATGTTCGGACACGAATAGAAACGATCGTTGCTAGAACGATCGTTCCGGTCAGTTTCCCATATCGCCATGGATCTCAAGAGATCATGGCTGTGACTCTGCGTCGGAAACGCCATGATCTACAAATGACGCAGGAGGAGCTGGCCGAGCGTGCGGGTCTAATCGCCGTTATGTCGGCGCCATCGGCGACGCATCAGCAAGCGATACCGTGCTCGGGCAGATTGCTGAAGCATTAGGGGGCAAGCCGGAAGACCCGCTCAAAAGGGCTGCGCGGCTTAGCAAATCGTAATCCGCACCTCAGCCCGGGCGCGAAGTGCCCCGTCCGGCGAACCGGGCGGGGCTTGATTGAGCGAGCTTACTCACCGTTCTTACGCGGCCGCGACCAGAGGAGCGTGTAGCCTTCGCCGCTTTCGTCCTCGAAGAGGTTCGCATAGATCGGAGCGTTGAACGAGGGGTCGTCGAGCTTGAGTGAGAGGTAGTCGCGGCCTTCCTCGGAACGCTTCGACCAGGCTGCGCCGATCTCCGCGCGCCCCACATAGATGCGGTGGCTGGGGGCGTTGTCGTTGGACCGGTTGGTCTCGGCGACGATGCGGACGCCCTTGGCTTGCAGGCTCAGGGTGACAATCTCGCCCTGGAAATCGTTGCCGACCTTCTTGAAAGAACCGATGTTAGCCATGTCACTTCTCCTGTTGTGTTTCGAGCCCGCGACCACCGCGGCCTCGATGGCGATCTAGGGGCGAAGACGATCGGCGACGCACCCGCCCGCGGGCCGGAGCGCAGCGGAGGACGCCGTTGTGGCGACTTTCTTGACTCGCGAGGAATGGGCGAAGCCCAGGGGAAGAAAGTCGCATCAACGGCGTTGCGGCTCAGACGATCGAGGCGAAGCCGGTCTTCGGCCAGATCAAGCCATCCATGAGGCCACGTGCGTCGGCGTGCTGAACCGCAATCTCAGGAGAAGACATGACTCATATCGGCTTTGCTGAACAAGAGGTCGGAACCATTCAGCGCAGAAAGAGAAACAATTTTCTGCAAAGGGCGGTATCGTCTCGCACGAATGGATCGGCGCAACACCGCTCCGCCGCGGCTGCGTGGGCCAGACCCGAACGCCGGCGGCTTGATCGAGAGCTCCGAGGCGGACTGCCTCTCCCGCGCTCGATCGCTCCCGTTCAGCGCGCCGATCTATGCGAACCTGTTCGACGATGAAGGAGGTAAATGGTCATCTCTCAGGCCTTCCGGCCGTAAGAACTGGTTAGGACGGACTCTCCACCACCCTACCCGGCTCGAACGGGCGGGTCTCCGCCGGAACGATCAAGCGCGTCCATGACGTAACGCCAATGCAAACCGCGCCCAGGCAAGCGAAGACTTCACGCCAAACCAACGAAGGCACCCCAATCTGGGACAGGGCGAACACCACATGATAGCCGGCAACGGCGGCGGGAATAGCAAATGCTGTCGCGATCGCGATGCGCAAAGCCAAGGACCGGGTAATTGCGACGGCGACTTGGCCGAGGACGAGCGTCAGCGCACCGCCGGCCGTCGCGATAAGTACCGCACCAATGAGGCCGGCGCCGCTCCGAAACGTAGTCATTCCGATACTGAGAGCGACGAAAAACGGCAGTGCATACACAGCGAGCGCAAAGATCGCCCAGCAGAACAAGCCGATGCCGAGTGTGTTGATGGCAAGCCCAAGGGCAAGCATGGTGGTGGCTCCATGTGCATAGATGTACCAGTCGCGCCTTCCACCACCACCACGGCGCAACTCTGAACATGAGACCGAAAGGAGGCGGAGTTGCGGCGCATGCCCCCCGCTCCAACTGTTTGGAGGCGAGAAGACGGCTTATGTGCCGCCGAACCTCCAGACCGGGATGCCGAGGCGCTTTGCTTTGTCCGCCAGGTTGTCCTGGATTCCTGTGCCCGGGAAGTGCATGACGCCAATCGGCAGGAGTTCGAGCATGGCGTCGTTGCGTTTGAATGGGGCTGCCTTGGCGTACTTGGTCCAGTCAGGCTTGAATGCGATCTGAGGCACCTTGTGATTAGTCGCCCATTTGGAGGCGATAAGCTCCGCACCTTTCGGCGAGCCGCCATGGAGCAGGACCATGTCGGGATGCTTGGCGTAAACCTTGTCGAGGCGGTCCCAGATGAGGTGGTAGTCATTAAAGTCTAGCCCGCCGGTGAGTGCGATCTTCGGTCCTTCCGGCAACAAGACCTCGGTTTCAGCGCGACGTTTTGCTGCGATGAAGTCGCGGGAGTCGATCATTGCTGCGGTCAGCGTGCGATGATTCACCAGTGATCCCGATCGAGGGCGCCAGGAGGATCCGGTGTGAGTCTCAAAGCGTTCGATGGCCTGATCGCGGAAGAGTTCCAGGCAGTTGCGGCGCTCGATCAAAGTGATGCCCTCGGCCGTCAAGCGCTCGAGTTCGACTGATCGGACCTCAGAGCCATTCTGCTCGCGCTGGCTCTTCTGCTGCGCCTGCTCGTTATCGTCTAGATGGCGTTCGATGCGGTCGACGGCTCGATGGAACAGGTTGACGGTCGACCACAGCAGATCGCCCAGGTCCGGCTCGAGCCGCGTGTCGCTCAACGTCGCGACCAGGGCGTCGAACACATCGGCGACGGCGCCAGCGATCATCTTGCCCTCGGGGAGCGGTCGTGGGTCAGGCTGGTCGTCGAAGGGACGGTAGCCGAAGAGCTGTAGTTCGGTCAGCACGTGGTCAGTTGGAGAAGAGGCGTGCGGCGGTTCGATATCGTCGTTGTCGGTCATTGGAGTGATCCTTTTCCGGATCGGCCGCGCCCATCGCGGCCTTCGTGGCGATCACTCAGACGGCGGGCGGAACGGGCCAGAACCCGCAAGGGCCGAAGCGGCAGCGGAGGATGGCGGAGGCCGGCTATTTTGCTTCGCGATGCAAAGCGCGCCGGTCTAATGGCTGATGTCTTCTCATCGCCAGCGCGCGGCGGAAAATAGCCGGGCGTAGCCATTGCCGGCCCGGTCCGCTTGCCGTCCGATCGCCCTCTAGAAGGCCGAGGTCGCGTCCTCTTCCGGCAATGGCCTTGGAACGACCGAGCTATCAACGTCGATCGAAGCACCGGCCTATTCTGCGGCTACTGTCGACGAATGCAGGAAGCGGACGACGTCCTCTGGTGCGAGTTGAAGCCGTAACTCTGCTCGGAGGGCCTCGAGACCGAAGATGTGCAGGTCTTCGTTGAAATCCCCCAGCCGGGGCGACAGGGTGATCGCTTCAACGCCGGCCTCTTCGGCGCGCTGGGTGAGAATCGCCTGTACGGCATCTCCGGCAGCATCGTCATCGCGGGCGATATAGAGCCGACGCAGGCCAGATGGCAGCATGATTGCTGCGAGATGATTGGCCGAAATCGCGGCAGCCATGGGCATGGTCGGCAGCACGTAACGCAATGAAAGCATGGTCTCAATCCCCTCGCCGGCGGCGAGCACGTCGCCCACCACACCGAAGCGGACGGCGTTGCCGAGCAGGTCACCCATAGCCCGTCGTGGCGTGTCGATCGGAGCCTTGCCGAGACGAACGCGATCAAAGCCGTCTGGATCGAGCCAGGTTCGGTGCGCTCCGGTGATCCGCCCCTCGAGGTCCGTGACGCGGGCAATCATCGCCGGCCAGGTCTCGGTGGGCGAATGCTCATCCGGTCGATAGTAGCAACGAGGGTGGAAGCGCAGGCTGCCACCATGGTGGATGTGGGTTATCCCGCGACGCTGCAAGTATTTTTCGACCACCGTCCCCTCGATCGGACTGGATATCGCAAAGAGCCGACGGGCGGCTTCCTGCGATCCAGCCGGCGCTACCGAACGAACGGGTTTCGAGGTCAGCTGGGGCACGGGACGAGGCAGCTTCAGAAACCGTCTCGCCTCCTCGGCGGCCGCGCTGAAGTCGCGCAACCCCCGGCATTCGCGGATGATGTCGAGGAGGTCGCCATGCTCGCCGGTCGCAGCGTCGGTCCACTTGCCGGCAGGGCCCTTCGGTGATTCCTGAAGCCGCACGAACATCGAGCGGCCCGGCTTGTTGCGGACGTCGCCGACCACCCAGTACCGCCCCGCGCGCTTGCCATTGGAGAGATAGTATCGGCACACGGCCTCGGCCTCGCGCGCGAGGCGGCATGCCAGTTCGCAAGGCGCGGGGGACATCACGCAGCCACCCGCTCACTGACGCGCGCGACCGGGTAGGTTTCGAGCACCTTTGTCAGGATCCCGACGCCGCTTTCGTCTGTGGGCACAAACATCCGCAGCTTCCAGGAGATGATCTCTCCAAAGAGGCCGTAAGCACGGAGGCGATCGCGCATCGTGTCGTTGAATCCCGATAGCTCGATGCGGCATGCGCCCATCACCCGGACGCGACGAAGCTGGAGCCCTTCCGCGAGATCGAGGAGGGTGCGTCCTTCCATCAAGGCCGCAAAGGCAGTGTCCGGCGATAGCGTAGGCGCGTCCGCCGCGAAGGCGTTTGCGACCCACGCCGCAGAAACCTTGCGGCCGATGATGCGCTCGCCCGCATCGGTCTGGAGCCGATAGACGCGGGTCGATTCGTTCGGCAAGCGTTTCCAGATGGGCAACAGCAAGCCGGCCACTACGTGGATCGTGCTTTCCGTGAACTCAGGCACCTCGGCGAGCTCCGCCAGCCAGGCCGCGGCAAAACGTTCGCGATCCGCTTCGACCCAATGGCTCTCCGCCATCATGTTCAGTCGGACTTGGTGCTGCTCCATAGGGCGGATCAGGCGGACGCGGCGCTCGATGTCGCCGTCGTCGAGCATGATGCTCGCGGCCGGAACCTGCACGGCGGCCCTTCCTGAGCGCTCGTTGATCAGCAGGACGGCAGGATTGGAAAGACGAGTAAGGGCGTCATCCAAACCAACGGGATGGTTACGCCGGCGCTGGATGACGCTGAGCAGCCGCGTCTCGGCACCTGTGCGCGGATGGACATAGATCGTCCGCCGGCCGCTGACGACAAAGCTTTCGGCGCGGAGCGTTTCCAATCCGACATCGTACGTGCCCGATGCGACCGCGCCCTCGATCCGGGCGGTCAAGAGCTGCTCGAAAGCAGTGAACAGGACATTTTGCAGGTCGATGGTGAGCGCCAACAACCTGTTCAGGAAGGTCGTGATCGGCGGCAGGTCATCCCTGAGCCCATTGGCATCTGTCAGCTTCAGGCCGGTTGCATCCTCGAACTTCTCGAGCGAACAGCCGTCGACTTTGCCGCGCACCAGCAGCATGTAGAGTTGACGCAAAGCATCGCGCCCGTACTGACTTTCGAGATTGTCCTCGGGCCGGAAGAGGCCCTGTCCTCCGGTCTGGCGCTGGCCGCGCGTAATGGCCCCCAATGTGTCGAGCCGGCGCGCGATGGTGCTGAGGAAGCGCTTTTCGGCCTTCACGTCGGTCGCGATGGGCCGAAACAGCGGGGGCTGCGCCTGATTGGTCCGGTTTGTGCGGCCGAGCCCCTGGATCGCAGCATCCGCCTTCCAGCCGGGCTCAAGCAAATAGTGGACCCGCAAGCGGCGATTCCGGGCCGACAGCTCGGCGTGGTAGCTCCTCCCCGTGCCGCCCGCGTCGGAGAACACGAGGATTCGCTTGACGTCGTCCATGAAGGCCGATGTCTCAGCGAGATTGGCCGAACCGGCTCGGTTGTCGACCACCAACCGGTCGCCCTTACGAATGATACGGCGCGTGCGGCCGGTCACTTCGGCGACCATGTCGGTGCCGAAGCGCTGGACGATTTGATCCAACGCGCCGGGTACCGGGGGCAACGAGGCGAGTTTCTCGATGAGGCGGCCGCGTCGTGCGACGGCTTCCCGGCTCTCGACTGGCTGGCCATCGCGATAGACAGGCCGAGAGCAGAGATTGCCCTCCGAGTCGGTGAAGGGCTCGTAGAGCTGGACCGGGAAGGAATGGGCGAGATAGTCGAGCACATATTCGCGCGGAGTGATGTCGACCTGGACGTCGCCCCAGTCTTCGGTCGGGATCTCGGCGAGCCGGCGCTCCATTAGCGCTTCGCCCGTTGAAACAATCTGGATGACGGCGGCATGGCCGGCGTCGAGATCGCGATCGATCGACCGGATGAGCGACGGCGTTTTCATCGAGGTCAGCAGATGACCGAAGAAGCGCTGTTTGGCGCTCTCGAAGGCGGATCGGGCCGCGGATTTTGCCTGCCCGTTCAGCGTTCCGGTCTCGCCGATGATGTTGGCGGCCCGCATCGCCGCATCGAGGTTGTTATGGATGATGCTGAACGCATCGGCATAGGCGTCGTAGATGCGAACCTGCTCCGGTGTAAGCTGGTGCTCGACGAGTTCGTACTCGACGCCCTCATAGGACAATGAGCGGGCGGCGTAGAGACCGAGCGCCTTGAGGTCGCGCGCCAGAACCTCCATCGCCGCGACCCCACCCTGCTCGATTGCCTCAACGAACTCGGCACGTGTGGCGAATGGGAAGTCGGCACCGCCCCAAAGGCCGAGGCGTTGGGCATAAGCGAGGTTGTGGACCGTGGTGGCGCCCGTCGCCGACACATACACCACGCGAGCATTGGGCAAAGCGTGCTGGAGCCTCAGGCCTGCGCGCCCCTGCTGAGAGGCCGCCTGATCGCCGCGCTCGCCCTTGCCACCGGCCGCATTCTGCATGGCATGGCTCTCGTCGAAGACGATCACTCCGTCGAAGTCGGAGCCCAACCATTCAACGATCTGACTTACGCGCGAAAGCTTCTCGCCACGCTCGTCGGTGCGTAGCGTGGCGTAGGTGGCAAAAAGGATGCCTTCCGAAAGCCGGATCGGTGTGCCCTGGCGAAACCGGGACAGAGGCGTAACGAGCAGTCGCTCCATGCCGAGTGCGGACCAGTCGCGCTGCGCATCCTCGATCAGCTTGTCGGATTTGCTGATCCAGACCGCCCGGCGGCGGCCATTGAGCCAATTGTCGAGCAGGATGCCGGCGACCTGCCGCCCCTTGCCCGCGCCGGTGCCATCGCCCAAGAACCAGCCGCGGCGAAAGCGGACGGCATTCTCAGCGTCGTCGCGCGCGGCCGCCACAACATCAAAGGTCGCATCGACGGTCCAGGAGCCCGCAAGGAATTCGGAAAGCGCCTCGCCAGCATAAATGATGCTCTCGACCTGGGCGTCCGATAGAACTCCATCTGCCACCAGACTTGAAGGCAGATGCGGACGGTAGGACGGCTTCGGCGGCGCAACGGACGCCATCGCCGCGGTAATCCGTACTCCTCATATAGCGCATCGGTGAGGCGGGCGCCTTCCGGCGGCGACCATTCGACGGTCTCGTACGTGAGCTCGACGCGATTTGGCGCTGCGCTTTCCGAAGTGGACGACAGACATGATACGGAAGCGCCCGCCGATCGGGGCATTGCAGGGCGGCTAACGATGTCGGCCACGACCGGCGCGGCGACGGGTAGCCTCGGAGGCACGTACTGGGTCACCCAATTGAGCAAGATGGCAACATCGCCGGCCATGCCCTGCGATGCAGGAAAAGCCTTCGGATCGGCAGCGGGCCACTTGTCGATTACGAGCAGCCTCGTGTCCGTCTGAGTGCCGTGCTTGGCATAGACGGCGCCGTCGATCGCGGCAGAGAACACGACCCGTCCGCGCTCCTGGAGGCGAACAAAGGCCTCTAGCCACGCCGGGTTATCCGGCGCAAGGCCTGCGCCAACGATGGCGACGAGGCGTCCACCATCGCAAAGGCGCGCGAGCGCCGAAGCGATATGCCGGAAAGCGGCGTCTGCCATCCGTCGATCGACATTCGCCACCGCGGAGAACGGCGGGTTCATCAGAACCACGCTCGGCACAACGTTCGCGTCGAGGTGATCATCGATCTGCGCGGCGTCGAACCGCGTGACCTCAACGTTGACAAACAAATGATCGAGCAGCGCCGCGCGACCTTCAGCCAATTCGTTCAACATCAGAGAGCCGCCGGCGAGCTCGGCGAAGATCGCGAGCAATCCGGTCCCCGCGGATGGCTCCAGAACGCGGTCGGCAGGCGTAATGCCGGCTGCGACGCATGCGGCCAGCCCAAGCGGGATCGGCGTCGAGAATTGCTGGAACGCCTGACTGTCCTCGGAACGCCGCGTATGGGTCGGCAGACAGCTCGCGATTCTCGCGAGCATTGGCAGCATGGCAGCCGTCGAGCCAGCCTTGGCGCGCATGGCCGGACCGAACTTGCGAAGAAATAGAACTGTTGCCGCCTCGCAGACGTCATAGGCGGTCTTCCAGCTCCAGACGCCGGCCGCGTCTGAGGCGCCGAAGGCTGCCTCCATGGCGCTACGCAGGACGGCGGCATCGATGCGACGGCCGCGTTCGAGCTCGGTCAGGAGCTGTCGCGCGGCCCTGATGGCGGCGGAGGTGAGATTTGCGGCGGCACGCATCGAGAGCGGCGCGGCGGCAGCGCCGCCGGCGAGAGATTCGGTCATGGCAGGATTTCTCGGGAGAGCAGGAACAGGTCGAACCGCGCGGCGCTCCCCTTAAGACCACGGCAATTCAAACCTTCCCGGCCCTGCTCTCCCTCTCAGCGCTCGCCCATAAAATGGGGACCGGCGTTACACACCGGTCTCCAGGCAACTGCGGGATGGCCCGAGCCATCCCGCTCTGTGTCACTCAGCCGCGTCGAGCTGTTGCGGGTCATCGTCGCCGGCGTTCTCCCGATCCTCATCGTCGGCGAGAAATTCGGGTAGCGGGCCTGCTTCAACCTCCGGCTCCACTGACGCCGCATGGGGATCGACGAGACGCAGCGGTTCCGGCAACCAGCCCGAACCATCGAGAAGACGTTCGGCCTCTTTGGCCATGTCGGCCTTCTTCAAGTGGGCGATCAGCTGCGCGGAAGATTCTCCCCTTGCTTCTCGCACGGCTTCCAGAATGCGAGGCTTGATGACCCCGCCAAGATAGTTGTCGACGGTGGGTCGCCAGCCGGCCTGCACCATGTCCAGCCCGACCGCGCGCGCCAGCACATTGGCCTGGTCGAGACGCGCGCGAACACTATGGGCGGAGACACGGCCCTGATCGTAGTGGTTGGCTGGCTCGTAGAGAGCGTTGACCGCAAATGACGCACAGTGAGCGAACAGGGACGCCTGAGCGGCACCGTCGAGAGCTGTGAGCGCATCCCACAGGTCCTTCTCGCCTTTCGGCAACCGTGCTTTCCAGGACTCAGGCGGCGCCTCGACGGTCTTCGCGGACGCGCTCTCCCTCAGGCCGGGGGCTTGAGCGGGGAAGGTCGGCGTGCGAAGTCCGATCTCAAGGGGACTCCCCGTCGACGAGAACCCGTAGAAGGCAGTCAGCACGAAATTGTGCAGCACCGCCTGGAACGCGATCGCCGGATTTTCCGCCAGCGCATCGCGCAATGCCAGTGTACGATGTGCGGTCAACTCGGTGATCAGCCGATCCGGCAAAGGTTTGGCCGCGTCCTCATCATCTTCTTCAGTGTCAGCAGCGCTACTTGCGACCGCGATGACGTGCGCTGAATGGAGCTACCCTCCTTCCCCTCGACCGGCTGCGCATCGGTGCCCTGCCTGACGTCAGAATCGATCGCGGACATGTCGTCCTCCGACCGAACATAGCCCCGATCCACCGACAGGCGCCCTTCGGAATCGATGCTGACGAAGACGCCAGTGCGGACGATCTCGGCCGGCTCGTAGATCATCGATCGGTGTTCGAATGCGAGCAGTGCCGCTTCGATCTTGCCGAGCCGCTGGTCGACCTCATCGGGCAGTTCGTCGGCATCCTGATAATCCGATTCAAGCTTAGTATGCTCGCCGTTGGGTGCGTCGATGGTGGCCTGCTCCTCCGGGGTGAGATCCATAGGTTTGCCCTCGAGTTCGCGGAGGCCGTTGGTATGGCCGTAGGGGAAATCGACCGCCACTGAGATCCAGTTCCAACCCTCGGTTGCGATGCTTTCCGCCTCGAGCTTCAGCTTGTCGGTAACAAGACGGTCCAACAAGGCAAGGTCCTGCAAATATCCGCCATCGTCCTGCTCGAACAGATCACGCAAAACGCCGCCGCCTGCCTGTTCGTAAGCCTCGAGGCCCACGAACCGAGCGCGGCGATCGGACGCACGGACCGTTAGTTCGGTCAGCAAGCGCCGGATCTGGTATGGCTCGTCGTAACCCGAACGACTGACCTGCTCCCAGACTTGCTCCTGGCGAACATGATCGGCTGTCACCGAGAACGCCATCAGTTGCTCGAGCGTCATACCGTCGTGGGCATAGATCTCGTGCAGCTTGCTCGAAACCGAGGCCAGTCGAAGCCGCTGCTTCACGACGGCCGGGTCACAAAATGCCACGCAGCGGTCTTCCTCGCTCATGCCACCTTGCTGGAGGCGCTGGAACGCGCGGAACTGATCGAGGGGGTGGAGGCCGACTCGCTCGTCATTCTCCGCAAGCGAGTCATCTTCCGCGATACCCTGGTCCCGAACAACGCACGGAACCGCTTGCGTCTCCGCCATGCGCTTTTGTTTCACAAGCAGTTCGAGGGCGCGATAGCGCCTGCCGCCTGCAGGCACTTCGAACATGCCCGTCTCGTTCCCTTCGGCATCAACGACGGCACGGACGTTGAGGCTTTGCAGGAGGGTGCGCGCCGCGATGCTTTCGGCGAGTTGCTCGATCGAAATGCCCGCCTTCACATGGCGAACATTGGATTGGCTCAGCACCAGCTTATTGAAGGGAATGTCGCGTGAGGGCGACAGGGTGATCTTCTGGACAGCCTTCGTGATGTCGAGTCTCCACGACGGGCCGCCGCGAGCCTCTCTCGGCCTTCAACCCGTCGCGAAAACGACCCTGCCCTCTCACTCGCTTACCCGCGGTGGCCGAGGAGACCCTCACGCTGCCTCCTGTTCCGCTCTCTCCGTCGTCATGTCGCCAACCTCCTCCGGCAAGAACCCAAGGAGATAATCCGCAACCTTGCTGGCTTGCGAGGCAGCTCGCACAATAGCACGATTGTCCTCTCGCAGCACCTCAAGCCAGGAGCCGATATAATCGGCATGTCGCACCGTCGGCACGATGCCGAGCGAGGCGCATCCGAATGCGGATGATATCTCCGCGATCAATTCCTCAAAGGCATACTTCTTGCTTCCGTAGCTTCCCGACAAATCGCGACTCAGACGCGATGTATGGCCGCTAGCATGCGCCAGCTCGTGAAAGGCCGTCCGATGCCAGTTGATCGGCTCGAAATAGGCTTGTGGTGGCGGTACCTGCACATAATCTTCTGCCGGCATGTAGAAGGCGCGGTTGCCGCCAATGCGGAAGTCGATCCCGGTCGCCTTGATCAGGTATTCAATCTTTGGCTCGATAAGGCCAGGTGGCGGAGGTGGCGTCGTTGCGATCTCCGAAGGCAAGCCTTCGCACTGATCGATATTGAAGACCGTGAACCGCTTGAGGAACGGGATGGCCTGCGCTTCGTCACCTGTTTCGCTGGCGCGCCGCTTTTCGTCGGCCGGCACAAACCGGTCGGCATAGACGACGCTCGTGCCGCGCTCACCCTTGCGGACGTGACCGCCGAGCGAGAGCGCCTGACGGAAGGTGAGCCAGCTCTGACTGGTGAATGCGTGTTCGGTGGCAGCCCCCCAAAGGATTAGGACGTTGATGCCGCTGTATTGACGGCCAGTGGCGGCGCTTTCCGGCATGGCCAATGACGCCGCCGCCGCCGCCGAACCCCAAGGCTGTACCCACGGGACGCGGCCGGCTTCAAGCTCGCCGATAATTTTGTTGGTGATTTCGTCATAAAGGCTGGTTCGGTCCTCGCCGGCGCGTGCCCGAAGATAGTGTCTGGACATAACGGATCTCCGCGACGGGCGCCGCGAGCCTCTCTCGCAGCCTGTAACCCGTCACGGCAAAACCCGGCCGGCACTCTCACTTTAACCTTCTTCAGGCGAAATCGAGGCCGCGTGATTTGCGAGAGCTCCTCACCCACACAAATGACAGAATGCGAAATCTGCGACGCACTCCGTCTTTCGTTCCATTCTTCGGGATGGCCTCGCGGTGCTTTAGGGCCGCAGGCCCCACCAGGCGTGGGCCAACGGCGCATCGCCTCAACGCAAAATGGCACCCGGAGAGCGTGAGCATAGCGACCCGAAGGGGCACGCGGGTCCGAGTGCGGCGACGAGACCGGTTCAATAGCGGCACCCGGGAACGGGGCAGTGATAGCGATCGCCGAGAGGCGAGCCGCTTTCCCGAGTGCCCCCGGCGAGAAACTCCGCAGGCCTTGCGCGAGGGATCGAAGCCGGATGGCCGAGACGCAAAGCGGCTCGGTTCACGAGACCCCGGTGCGGCGGAAGCCGCACGCGCAAAGCGGAAAAATCCGCTAGTCTGAAGATCTAGATGTCCTCGCGCGCATGCGTCTGCGCATCATAGATCCTGATTTGAAGCATGGGAAAACGTTTCTTTAGTTCTTCTCCACCTGCCCTGGCGCCGTCTCTGGTTGCAAATTCGGCTTTGAGTCGGCCATCCACTTCGAGTGCGTAACCAGAGGCCGGCGGTTCACGGGTAGCTGCAACCATTTCATTCCCATTGCGTAGTGAAGGGCTTAAAATGATGGGTAACGTGAGTCGCCAAACCGCGCTAGTCCCACTCCCCGAGCGCGGTGATCGGCGCACCATGTGGATTGACGCTTCGCCGTGCCCAAATGGGCACTGGAGATACAAGGCGCGCTGAGCCCCGGCCGTCCTTGAATGCGGCGACGGTGCGGGTATCGGTGGACGTACCCTCCCTACCGCAAGGGCGAGAGTATCCTTGTTGCGCCACGTGCGTGGGTTGGAAAAGTAGCGGACAGGCGCGCACCGTGCACTCTCGCACTAGTCAGCTTCTCGAAAGCCAACCGTCCTAAAATTCGAAGCCGATCTTTAAGGGCCAACCGAAGAGGCTTTGTTCTCATAGGAGCAAGGGAGAGCATAATGGATTCCAATCGGATAAACGGTGCCGGCTTGCCAGAGTTCCCAACGGGGTACGCCCGCTCACAGGAGGATCATGAGCTTTTCAGACAAGCTGTAAACGACGTCGGGCGGCCGCTCGCCGCTGTACCGGCAAAGCCCCCGATTTGGAGTTCGAGCGCTCCATACGGGAACTTTGCACGCGATGGCTACTCCTGGAACAACGATGTGTGGGGCAGTGGTGCCGGGCCTCAGACCATTTCAGTGTATGGACCGAACCGGTGGAGCGTGTGGTCGAACCAGCCTCGAACTGGTGGCATCAAGAGCTATCCGCATGAGGCCGTCCATATCGGGAAGCCGCTCAGTGCAATCAACACCTTGAGCTCGACCTTCAATCAGGACGTTCCTAACAGCGGCGCTTGGGACACCGCCTATGATATTTGGGACAGCTCAAACCAGCATGAGATCATGATCTGGACAAACTACACCGGAAACTCGGACGGTAGCGGCAACGTTAAGCCGATTTCTTATCATTATCGGCAGGATCCCTCCGGGGCGGCGATCCCCGTCTACACTAACGTCGAGGTGGGAGGGACGACCTGGAACGTGTTTCAAGGGAACAATGGTCACAACGTCATCTCGCTCGTGCCCACTTCGAAGAGCAATAGCGGGACAGTGGACATCAAGGGCATCCTAGAGTGGATCAAGTCGAAAGGCTACTTCGGCGACATAAACGTCGGTAGCGTCCAATACGGCGTCGAGATCACCTCGTCCCCAGGCGGAATGGACTTCAAGTTCAATAACTGGACTGTGACCTCAAAGTGAAGATCCAGTTCTGTTCGCCTCAGTCAGCTTTCTGTCACCGTTATCTCGACGACGGGCGCTGGTGTACTGGCGTAGCCTTGCGGACGCGTTCATTTGCAATGAACGCGTGTGTTGCTAGCTGCGGAAGATAGCACAGGTCAGATTTTTGGCACAGTCCAGATGGTACCTGCCGGCTCTGAGAGCCAGATGCATAGCGCTCAAGTCGTCAAACTGCTGGTTGGAAGAAGTGCACGCCGTCGCGGTATCGGGCGCTGGCTGCTGTCGGCTGGGAAAGATATTGTTGACGCTCAGCACGACCACAAGTTCTGCTGCCGAGCGTCTTTACGCCAGCGAAGGATGGCAGCGGGTGGGGTATCATACCGGGTTGTGTGCTCGCCTCTGACGGAACCTATCGCTCGACGACCTTCTTCTACAAGAATCTCTGATACTGCGTTGCTAGATCATTGCTGACGGGCTTGGTATTCATATAGACAAGATCGTCGGGTCGCGTCCCGATAACCATCATCGTCGGGGAGCATCGCTGACATTGCAGCCTTGTTCATGGTTTGTGAACAACGACAACGGGATCTCCAGATGAGAATATCAAAACTGAGCAGACGGTGGATCATTCAACTGCTGGCACCGCTTGTAATCACAATGACTTGCATGAGCGCCGCTGAGGCTAGTTGCAGTCCCGACGCCGCCGGGCCGACGATCGGGATTTAAATTCCATGCGCATGGGCTGCGGAGACTGAAGCAATGCCTAGCAATGCGCTTGACAAGCTGCCCCAGCTCCTAACTGCCGCGTTAAAAGACTTCTTCGTCGAACATCGAAGCCCGTAAATCGGGGCGCCCGGTAGCGGCACTAAGGGAAAGGGGCTCGCCTCTCGGCGATCGCCATCACTGCCCCGTTCCGCCTTCGGCGCGCGCCGCCCGTGGGAGGCCGGCGTTCCCCTCATCGCATAGAACGAGAGGATCCGTCCTCCCTTCAGCGTGTCGCCGACGGTCGCCTTTGCAGCAGGTGACGCCATGCGATCAATCCGACGCCTGAGGCTTCGGCCTCCGGCTCCCATTGCGCAATGTCGGAGGCGATGACTTGGCCTATTATCGTTTCGCAGAAACCGGGGCCGACTCGATTACATTTGAGACGAACGCGTCAGAGCCGCCGATCCGAGTATGAGGCTTGGAGCATTGCTAAACTGCGGTGAAGTTTTACCAGGAAGACCTGAAGCGCCGGCGCCGGGCGACCGGGATCGTATCTGTGGGACAAACGCGATGGCAAAGGGGTAAGGGCGAGAATTGCACAAACTAAGCGCCTCAGTTCGCGCGCGACGGATAGCTCGCAATCTTGCGAGTGAGCTGCCAAGTTCGACCGTGTTGGTCTCGGCTAATTGCTGCGCTCGCTGCTTAGCCGCCTCCTCACCAGCGCAGCCTTACGCAGTGCACTATATTCCCGTCGGGCTGCGCTGCGTGCATGTCTTTGGTGGAGGTCGTCATCGGTCATGCTTATCTGATCGCGACCAGCGGCCGGCGTATTGCCTAGTTGCAACGTTCCTGTATGGACATCGCTCGGATCTTATTCCCCGCCAGTTGCGCTCGACGATAGCTATAATCAATTTTTCAGTGGCGATCAGAGCCAGCTCCATTTTTTCCTTAACAATGGTCGACGTATCTCGACCGATACTGTCGAGGTGGTTCAGGGCCATCGTTTTGAAGCTATGGGCTAGGCGCTCCTCGGCATCGTCACGTGCATAGTCTACAATAGTATCCAGGTGGGCGACGATTTCAGCCCGTTGCTCGGTCGGTTTTGGTCCGTCAAGCAACGTTATCGCTCGAATAAAGGACTCCTCAATGGGGATCATATCACGTCTCCTTTGGACTGTGGTTGGAAGCAGTGATTCCAGCTCGCACCGTTGGTGAAGATTCAGCGGAAAGGCGGGGACTTCAAGCGGCTTACCGCTCCGAAAAACGGCCAGCGCAGGGGTGATTCGGCGCTCACGCCCCCGAAAGCACTGTCTCTACCACCAGCCGTCGCCCTCGGAGTTAGCAAGGCTGGCCACCTCGGCCCCCCAGAGGCTGAACTCCCAAAGGGTGCTGCTAATTATCGCGGAGAAGGACTGCAAGGTACCTACCAGGATTGGTTGGCGCCGATCTCATGTGGTCCGCGATTAGGCAGCTGGTGGGGGTATGGGTCGTGGCCGTGTGTCCACTCGATTCCAAATTGGTGGTTCTCCCTTTGAACGAGAACCTAAGCGTCGTGCCCTGCCTTTCCGCTCGCGTGGACGGCATCGACCGCGGCGCGGATTGCCTCCTTCTGAGTAGCGTATGGGTCGGCTATCGTCGCTCGCAGTCATTTTGGCCACGCCGTGGAATCGTGGTGGCTGGCTCACGCAATCTTTGCTGGCGCTCTGCAGGCCGATCGCCGACAGACGGCAGCCTCGCGAGCTGAGGAAGAAGGCCTGGCCTTTTTGGGAAACACAGTATCGCCTTCAACCGCCAGACGGGACACCGCATCAAGTACGTGAAGGTCGATGCCGACACCGGCGACGAGGTGCCGAACGAAGACATCGCCGGGGTTACGCGCTCGAGAAGGGTCAGTACATCTAGGTCTCGAAAGAGGAGCTCGAGGAGATCGCGCTCGAATCGACACGTACCATCGAGATCGACGAGTTCGTCGACCGGCCCGACATCGATCCCCGCTACCTGATCCGCCCCTACTGCCAGCGCCCGGACGGCTAGGTCGGCCACGACGCCTTGGCCGTGATCCGTGAGAACATTCGAGAGATGGACAAGGTCGCCATCGGTCGGGTGGTGCTGACCAACCGCGAGCATATCATTGCGCTCGAGCCGATGGACAAAGGCCTTGTCGGCACTCTGCTGCGCTACCCTATGGCGTGCGCAGCGAGCTGGAATGCTTCGACGAGATCCGTCGAGGACTTGCCCCTCCAGGGCGGCGGCCACGAATTCCGGCGGCTGAGCGCTAGCATAACCGCTCATTAGGTTGGCGGCATGACCCAGCTTGAGCCGGATCCCATCGCTGCCATTTTCGCGCGGATCGAGGGCGACGCCTATGCCGAGTTCTTGTCCGACGTCAGCGAAAACGGCGTGCGCGAAGCGGTCGGCGTGTTCAAGAGAAATATCCTCGACGGCCGCAATCGCTGTCGCGCCGCCGTCGAGACCGGCGCCGATTGCCCGACGCGCAACTATTACGGTGACGATCCGCTGGGATACGTCATCAGCCTGAATTTGAAGCGTCGACACCGACAACGATCCGAGATCGAGATGTTGCTCTCTCTCGGAGAGATTTAATCGCGTTAGGGCTTCTTCTCGAATTCGAGCGGGCCCACGTCCCGTTCGGCAGCCCAATTTTCAACCCTCTGGTCTACGTCATCCTCCGCATGAGCTGAATCTGCCACGTCATAGACTGTGAGCACTCCGTCCCACTGCGCCCGCCGAGAGCCAGCGCGCGATGTGTGCGGCGCGGGCAGCCGAACAGTTCAGGCAGCGACAGGGGACGGCCGCGCAGAGCAAGGCGGCGGTGGCACGGTGGGACGGCGAGGTGGAAATCAGACGCCTCCACGCGGATACGTCCCTGTCATATGATGGTAGTGCTGAAATGGTCGAGCAGCTTCGGGCAGGCGCAACGATCACCGCGTTTCCAACTCCTATGGTCGCCACCTGGCGATAGCTTCTTCGTCAGCTTACCGACAGGTAAGTGCTTCAGAGGTTACAACGTATCGTATGGACTAAGTCTACTCAGTCCTGGCAAGGGAGTATGGAATGGATCCTTTTGAGGCAGGACAGATTCTGCGCGCCGATGGGATCTCTTCGAACGAACAAAAGGGGGCAGGAGCGGAGATCCTCCCTGATTCGCTCCAGTATCTCGAGCTCAGCGACAATCAATTGACGAGTCTGCCGGAGGGCTTCCCCGCTATGCTCCATACTTTCGCCGTTAGGGGCAACCAGCTAACCAGCTTACCTGAGGCGCTTCCGCCCGGGCTCGTGCTCCTCCTCGCTAACCATAGCCAGCTAACCAGCCTACCCGAGAACCTACTGACGCATTTGAGCACTGGTGCCGAGTTAGATGTGTCTGGAGATCCGCTGCCGGAGCAGGTGCTGACGAACCTGCATACAGGCTCGATTTCGTGACCACCGCGGTGTACCACCGATTCGGCCCGCCACGCGCGGCGAGCATCAGAACAGCGAGGCAGCCATGGCAAAACCGTTCCCGTCGAAGACCCATATCGGCAACCATATGCTGCATCCGGAAACCCTGATGCTGACCTATGGCTATGATCCGCAATTGTCGGAAGGCGCCATCAAGCCGCCGGTGTTCCTGACCTCGACCTTCGTGTTCAAGACCGCCGAAGACGGCCAGGACTTCTTCGATTACGTCGCCGGCCGGCGTGAGCCGCCAGAAGGCATGGGCGCGGGCCTGGTCTATTCGCGCTTCAACCACCCCAACAGCGAGATCGTCGAGGACAGGCTCGCGGTCTACGAGCGCACCGAGAGCTGTGCGCTGTTCTCCTCGGGCATGGCGGCGATCGCGACCACGATCCTCGCCTTCGTCCGGCCCGGCGACGTCATCCTGCACTCCCAGCCGCTCTATGGCGGCACGGAAACGCTGCTGACGAACACGCTGGCGCGCCTGTCGATCGGCGCGGTCGGCGTTGCCGACGGCATCGATGAGGCCTCCGTCAGGCAGGCCGCGGAGGAGGCGACGGGGAGGGGGCGGGTTTCGATGATCCTGATCGAGACCCCGGCCAATCCGACCAACGGCCTCGTCGACATCGCGATGATCCGCCGCATCGCCGATTCCGTCGGCAAGGCCCAGGGACACACGCCGATCATCGCCTGCGACAACACGCTGCTCGGCCCGGTGTTTCAGCGGCCGATCGAGCACGGCGCGGACCTGTCGCTGTATTCGCTGACGAAGTATGTCGGCGGCCACTCCGACCTGATCGCGGGCGCCGCACTCGGATCGAAGGCGATCATGAAGGGCATCAAGGCGCTGCGCGGCGCCATCGGCACCCAGCTCGATCCGCATTCCTGCTGGATGATCAACCGCTCATTGGAGACGCTGAGCCTGCGCATGGAAAAGGCCGATGCGAATGCGCGCCTGGTCGCGAGCTATCTGCGCGACCACCCCAAGGTCGCCAGGGTTCATTATCTCGGTCATCACGAGCAGGCCTCGCCCTCGGGGCGGGTGTTCGCGAGACAATGCCTGGGCGCGGGATCGACCTTCTCGTTCGACATCGTCGGCGGCAAGGAGGCGGCCGTGAAATTCCTCAATGCGCTGCAGATCCTCAAGCTGGCGGTGAGCCTCGGCGGCACCGAGTCGCTCGCGAGCCTGCCCGCGACCATGACCCATTCCGGCGTTCCCGCCGACATCCGCCAAAAGATCGGCGTGCTCGATTCCACCATCCGGCTGTCGATCGGGATCGAGAACCCGTCGGATCTGATCGCCGACCTCGCCCAGGCCCTGAATGCGGCTTGAGCGGGGGATCAAAGCGGATTGGACGCGCGGCATGCCGACATGATCGCCGCGGCAGCCTCGCTGCTCTGCGCGCCCGAGAGCTGCCGCACGACGCAGATGTAATAGCCCTTGCTGGATGCGTTCAGCAGGGAATCGCCGGCAGGCCCGTCATCTCACTCGGCTTAGAGCCATTTGGAGACGGCGCGACCCGTGGGCCAACGAACGAAACCGACTCCCAATTGTCGCCTGATCCCGTGCCCGACCGCGATCACCGTGCTCCTGCTTTGCATCTGGTTGGAGCAGTTGACCTCGACTCAGTTATGGTCCTCCGCTTCCTTGCAATCACGATGGTTTCGGCCGGCGTTGCCGCCCCCCCTCAGCCTTCGCCGGCTCGAGCGCGATTGGAGCGTCTTTAGCCGCTTCGCGCACCGTGCGCCAGACGTTCTCCGCCGCTAGATCGTGCTTGTCGGCCTCTACAGGGCTTGGTCGGGTTGGCACTAGACCCACCTGCGCCGGTGTGGTGATCGCCCATCGCATCTTGTGGACTTCCCTCTGGCAGTGAACCCCCTTTAAGGACGGGCATTTGCATCGTCCGAATAGGCAGACGGGCTTCCGCTGGCGCGGATGCATGCATGGGAGAGCCACGGCCCGATCTCACTGCCTTGCACAGCGCCTGCTCCGTGCGCTGAGCCGCCGCGGAGTGGCTGGCCTTGAGACTTTAAGCCGCCTGGAAGTGCAATTGTGGAACGGCTGCAACCAGCTTCCTCGTATAGGCTTGCCGAGGCCGTAAAAATACGTCGTCGGCTCCGCCGGCTTCGACGGTCACGCCGTGATTCATGACAAGAACACGGTCGCTCAGGTGGTGCACGACGCCGAGATCATGTGAGATGAATAGATAGCTGACGCGCAAGTGAGACTTGAGATCGCCAAGCAGATCGAGAATTTGCGCCTGGATGGATACATCAAGTGCCGCGACCGGCTCGTCACATACGATGATCTTGGGGCGCGGAGCAATCGCGCGGGCGATCGCAACCCGCTGGCGTTGACCGCCCGACAGTTCGAGTAGCCGCCTGGTTCTGAAGCTTGGTGACAGCCCCACAAGATCGAGCAACTCGCTGACCTCGGATCGTCGACTGGCTCTGTCGAGGGGATCTCCGCGGCGCCTCGCCAAGGCATCATCAATGACGCGCTCGATGCTCCAGCGCGGATCGAATGAACTTAGTGGGTCCTGGTAGATGACCGAGATATCCGATCGCCGCTGGCGGCGCTCTTTCTCAGTCGCTGCAGTCCACGGCGCACCTTCGAGCGTCACCTCTCCCAGGTCTGGCCTTTCGAGCGCGAGCGCCATGCGTGCCACGGTCGTCTTCCCAGACCCTGACTCGCCGACGATACCAAGCGTCTCTCCAGCGCCGAGGCGAAACGAGACATCATTGACAACGGTACGCAGCTTGCCGTCCGGTCCACGAAAGCGCTTGACGAGCCCTTCCGCTTCAAGCAGCGGTCTACTACGCTGTGCGATATCCGATTGGGCCAGCGCTTTGGTCACGTCGCGTTCAGCCGAGATGAAGCGCGGCGCCTTAGAGGACGAAAGACGGCTGCCGCGTGACCGGACGGATGGGATCGCCTTAAGAAGGCTTCTGGTATAATCGTGTCTTGGATTGCCAAAAATCTGTTCTGATGAACCATGCTCGACGATTTCACCGTGTCGCATTACGATGACTTCGTCGGCCATCTGCGATACCACGGCAAGATTGTGGCTGATGAGGATCATGGCCTTCCCGCGTTCGCGGGTCTCGCTGAGCAGATCCAGGATTTGCGCCTGGATCGTAACGTCCAGCGCCGTCGTGGGCTCATCTGCGATCAAGAGAGCTGGATCGAGAGCGATCGCCGTCGCAATCAAGGCTCGTTGTCGTTGTCCGCCTGACAGCTCATGTGGAAGCTGCCGCGCCTTCACCGCCGGCTCGGGCACGCCGACGAGCTTCAGAAGCTCAAGCACCCGTTCTGTCAACTCTGCGCCTGTCCTGATTGCGCGGTGAACAGTCAGGGCTTCACCGATCTCCTTGCCAACCGGTCTTAGCGGATCGAGCGACACCAGTGCGTCCTGTAACACGAAGCCGATACGCTTGCCGCGCAGGGCTCTCCATTCCGTGTCACCCAGGTGACCGATACTCTTCCCTTGAAAAGTCAGGCGGTCAGCTTGGACATGAGAACACGCCCCCGTAAGACCAACCAGCGTCCGGGCCGTAACGCTCTTGCCTGAACCAGATTCACCGACGATCGCAACGCACCGGCCTTCCTCAACCGTAAAAGAGACCCCCTTTACCACAGCTCGCCGCGAATGGGCCGGCCCGAAGGAAACGTTGAGATTTTGTATCGTGAGCAACGGGTCGCTAGCGGGCGGCAGTGTGGCGTCTTGCCGGAAGGAGGCTGCGGGATAGGTCACATTCATGAAAGCTCGATCCTTCCTTCCAAGCGTTGCTGAACGTACTGGCCGATGACAGTCACGGAGAGCGCAAAGGCAGCGATGGCGATACCGGGCATGACCTCGAGCCACCAGGCATAGATCACGTAGTTACGCCCGGCATTGAGCAGCGCGCCCCATTCCGATGAGGGGGGCGCAACTCCCAAGCCTAGAAAGGAAAGACCGGATGCCCAAATGATCGCTTGCCCGACACCGAGCGTGAACATTGTCGCAAGCGGGCTGATTGCGTTGGGGAGAATATGCTTGAACAGGATGCGTCTCGGCGAGTGGCCTAGCGCCTTTGCCGCCTCAACATAACCGGTCGCTTTAACGCTCAGAACCTGCACCCTCACCATCCGCGCATATCCGGGCGATGTTCCAAGGCCGACTGCGATGACCAGCGTCGGGACCGAGGTGCCCAACAACGAAACGAAGAGAAGCGCAAGAAACAGAGTGGGGAGAGCGAACAAGGCGTCGAACAGCCGGCTGAGCACATTGTCGATCCAGCCGCCAGACAGGCCCGCCGTCACGCCGAGTGCAAGCGCGAGGGCAAGGCTGAGCGCAGTCGCACCTAGCCCAATCGAGAGAGACTGACGTGTCCCCGCCACGATGCGGGAATAGAGATCCCGTCCGGACTGGTCCGTCCCCAGCCAATGCGTCAAGGAAGGGGCCTTGAGAGGTGACGTCAGGCTCAGCACTAAAGGATCATGCGTCTGAAGCAGTTTCGGCGCAATCGCCGCGATGAGGAAGAACGCCATAAACAAAGCCGCGACATAGACCCGAACCGGAAACCTACGGGCGCCCGTCAGCACTCTTGCAGTTATGAACGCCTTTGCATGTCCGGCGGAGCTAGTGGCGAAACTCATGCCTCTTTCATCCTGGGATCGACGAGCTGCACCGTGAAATCCACGATCAAGCTGGTAGCGACAAACAGCGCTGCTGAAACCAGAACCACCCCCGAGACGACCGGGACATCCCGTGTCGAGGTTGCTGCAACAAGGACGCCGCCCAGCCCCTGGCGGCCGAAGACCGCTTCGATCAATACCGCGCCGGAGAGCAGCTTCCCTATGATCCAGCCGGAAAGCGTGATCCCCGGCAAGGCAGCATGGCGCAGAGCGTGACGCAAACGGACACTGAAATCTCCCGTGCCGCGCATTCTCGATGATGTGATGAAAGGCTGATCAAGAACCCGTGTGAATTCACTCAGGACCGCTTGACCAAGGAAACCGTAGATTTCCAGGGCCAGGGCCATCGTCGGCAGAACGAGGCCCATGAGCGTGTTGCCGCCGACGACAGGGAACAAGCGAAGCTGGATCGCGAAAACGACCAGCAGGATTGTCCCCAGCCAATAGGGCGGCAGTGTTGCGAGGAAGACCTGAAAGCCGCCTAGCGCCTTGGACCATATGTTGTCACGCCCGGCGAAAAGAACCGTTGTCGTGATCGTGATGATCCAGGCCGTCAACATCGCGGCAAAGGCGAGTGCAATCGTCGGTCCGATCTGGCGCGCAATCAGGTCCGTGACAGGTTGATATTGAACGTAAGACTGCCCAAGATCTCCGTGCATCACGTCCCTTATATACTTTCCGTATTGCGCGATGACGGGTTGATCGAAGCCATATCTGGCGTTGATGGCAAGCAGCTGGTCCCGAGGAATCTCTCCCACGTTTCCGGTATTTGCATTGAAGATGATCTGGGCGCGTTCGCCGGGCATCAGAAACTGCACAAAGAAGGTGAACGTTGCCGCGGCCCAGACCACAATCAGGCCGGACAAGAGCCGCCGCACCAGCCAAAAGCTTCGATTGCCTATCGTCTTCACCGCATTCATTTCTTGCCGGTGAAATATGCGTCCGAGAAAACGGGCTCGCCCACCGACCCGCTGTCGAGCCAGATGTCCTTCACATTATTGGCCAAAGCGAGGGTGACATCCAAAACCGTGTAACTCAGGGACGGCGCGTTCTCGACGATCCGCCGTTCGGCCTGCTGATAAAGCGCGATGCGCTGCTCCTTGTCAGCGGCCTGTTCGGCCTTCTGGATGATGTCCCACAGCGGCAGATCCTGATAGCGGGATGGATTGAAGGGATTGCGCACACCATTCAGGTCCGGCTTGTACGAAATCCGATAGATCTCGGCGCCGGGCGCAACCCAATACAGGGGAACGATCTCATAGTCATTTGGACCAAAATTCTTTCCGGCCCAGAAATCAGCTTGGTTGGTGGGCTGGAGGCGCACGTCGAACCCTGCAGCCTTCGCTTGCTGCTGGATGATCTGCAGGACCTGATCGCCATCCGGAGGCGAAAAGGCGTTGGTGTAGGTGATGCGTATGATCAGCGCTTTGCCGTTCTTAGCTCGGATGCCGTTTGCATCGCGCTCCGTCCAGCCGGCCTCATCGAGCAGCTTGTTCGCCTTCTCGATGTCATAGGAATAGGATTTTGAGAGGTCGCTGACATATTCCGGGGAACTTTGGCTCAAAGCGAAATTGCCCTCATAGGGCAGCGAGCCGAGAAACGCCGCTTGCACGGCAGCACGCCGGTCGGAGGCGTAAGCAAAAGCCTGCCTGACACGCAGGTCGTCGAACGGCGGTCTCTCCGAGTACAATGCAAGCCGAAGCGGCGTTCCGCCCGTGAGGTGACGCACGATCTTGAACCGCGAATTGGCCTCCTGCCAATTGACGGCCGGGATATGATAGACAACGTCGGATTCGCCGGTCAGAAGTGAGCCGTAGCGTATCGTGGGGTCAGCAAGAAAACGCCACTCGATGCCTTCCACATAGGCTGGGCCTTGATGCCTGGCCGTCGCCGGCGCCGAATTATAGTTGGGATTTCGACGGAATATGACGTTCTTGCCGCGATTCCATTTCTCCACGATGAACGGACCTGAACCCACCGGGCTTTCGCAGTTCACGGCCTTGCCGCGCTTCAGCGCCGTCGGCGACAGGATACCTTGCGAGGACTGCGTAAAGACATTCAGCAGCGGCTCGAATGGCGTCTTCAAGGTGATCTTGAGCGTCAGCGGCCCGGTCACCACCGCGGATTCGAAGACGCCCTTGAGATAAGGGCTGGCTGTGGGGTTCTCCAGCTCCGGATTGTCGCTCAGCCATCCATTAATGTTATCGACGACCGCCTGGGCGTCCAGAGGCGTCCCGTCCGTGAATTTGATGTCGGGCTTGATCTGGAAGGTGTAGGTTTTTCGGTCATCCGAAACGCTCCAGGCGGTCGCAAGCCAAGGCAGGATCCTTCCGTCTTCAGCCCTGGCGACCAGATTGTCGCTGAATTGACGCTGCAGGTACCATTGCTGCACCCAGCCACCATAGAGGCACGGCGGTTCCTGGAAGTGACCGTACCGGATGATCCCGCCCGATTGTGGCTTGCCAGCAGAAGCATCTTCCGCCTTCACGGCATCCGCTATGGTAAGGCCAGACATCGCGACGGCGATGATTGCGGCGTGAGACGTCAAACGACGGTTCAGATTTTTGAGAAGAAACGCCGAACGAACGGCAGCCGGCTTAGACATGATAAGCTCCGATTGCGATAAAGGAGAAGCACTCAGGCGGCGGAGACCTGGTCGGTGGGCTCGCCCTGCAGTGGAATGCCGAGGTGCTCGCGCAGCGTTTCGCCTCGATAATCCGAGCGGAACAAGCCGCGCCGCCGGAGAACGGGCACGACATGATCGACGAACGCAGCAGTGCCGTCGGATAGAACATCCGGTATGACGTTGAACCCGTCCACTGCGCCAGCCCGGAACCACTCTTCGAAGGAAGCGGCAATCTGCTCCGGCGATCCAACCAGCACCCGGTGACCGTAAGCAGGCGCCTCGACGATGATCTGGCGGACTGTTTTGCCGGAGCGCACGAGCGCTTCCACAGTGCGATACTGGCCGATGGAAAAAGCCGCGTCCGCATGTCGCGGCAGCCAATTGAGGTCGATTGGTTCGTCGATCTTCAGCCTTTCGGCAGGAATACCGAAACGACTGGCCAGCCCATCAACGGCAACGTCGAAGTTGAGAAGGTCATCAAGTTCCGCCTTGCGCGTGATCGCTTCCTTTTCCGTTCCGCCGACGAACGTGACGACGCCCGGCATGACGAGGGGCGCCCTTCGTCCATGTTGAGAAGCAAACGACCTGAGGCGATCGGCCTCCCGCAAGGCGATTTCCAAATTGCCTGTCGATGAGAACACGGCATCGGCGCTTCGGGCCGCGAACTGAAGCCCTTGATCCGATCCGCCGGCCTGGAAAATAACCGGCTGCCCCTGCCTTGAGCCCGGATGTGTCAGGGGCCCGCTGATGTCGAAGAACTCGCCGGCATGCCTCGTCGTCCGCAGCCTGCTCGGATCACCAAACCGCCCGGACGCTTGGTCCAGAATAAGGGCGCCTTCTCCCCAGCTATGCCAAAGGGTTCGCACGGCCTCCACGAATTCTTCAGCGCGGCGATAACGGTCATCACGGGATTGCTCGTGGCCGCCGAAGCTCCTCGTCGTATAGACATTGGATGTCGTAACTGCGTTCCAGGCCGCGCGGCCGCCACTGACAACGTCAAGCGACTGGAATCGGCGCGCGAGGTTATAAGGCTCGTTGTACGTGGTGGATGCCGAGCCGATCAGACCGACAAATCTTGTTTCTCGTGCGATGCTGGCAAGCGTAATCGTCGGCTCGATGCCATTGAGGGGTGGGCTTTTGTCGATTGCCGGATTGAGCGCTGGCGTGTCGGCGAGGAAGACCGCGTCGACCTTTCCACGCTCGGCGAGCTTTGCGGCTCGCACGTAATGCTCAATATCGTAGAATGCCCCAGGAGGATTTCCGGGCCACCGCCACGCTGCTGCATGTCCCCCAGCGCCATGCAGGTTCAGGCCAAGGTGAAGCTCACGTCCAAGCGGCGACGTCATCACGCGATATATCCGCCACGGGTAGTGGTAAGCCGGAAGCTCAAAAACGTCATCGCACTCTTCTCAATCTTCGGTAGCCATGAGCGCGTCATGGCGCTTCAACATTGTTGAGGAGCCGACCAGCGTCAACCACGCAGGAAAAATAAGAATGCCTGTTTCAATTCGTGCCGCCGGATAATTGATTTTTGTTGGAAATGCATCACGGCGCGGAACGATAAACTCCGCGACTGACAAACCCCATCTTTCTGGTTTGCAGTCACATCGATGGAGCGATATCGGCGACCAACTCAGAGCCACATACACACATGCGCTGCAAATTTATCGAGGCGTTAGCGACAAGAGCGTCATCTGTACCCTGCGCAAAACGATTGTATCTCAGGCGGATGGCTCCCGGAACAGAAGGGCGCGATCGTGTCGCAATCAGGCTTACGCGTTCTGATGTTTCAGGACTGACGCCGTTCAGAATTGCTGCTCGCCCTCGCCTGGCAAGATGATGGCGCGTCGTGCTCTGAAGTTTCCAGCCGTGGCCACAAGCCGAGCCATCATCGGGGCAAAGAGTTGAAAGGGATCACTGATCGGCTGTCCCGTATCGATCGACCTTGCTCGTTCACGTTTGGGCGGTGCGCCGGAGGCGCATCGCCTTAAGAGAATTGGTACCCGCAGGAGCGTGAGCATAACGACGCCGAAGGCGGCACGCGGGACCGAGTGCAGTCGCGAGACCGGTTAAAAAGGACCCGAGCTCGGGGCAGTGATAGCGACGCCGGAATGCGATGACGGCGGGACCCGAGAGCGAGTGCCTCCGGCGAGCGGCTCAATGCGGATTTGCGTCTCCTTGGTATCAATTTTGCTTTTGTGGTATCGTCTCACTCGTGCGCATGTCTATGCACGGTGTGGGCATGTTCACTGAGAGCCAATTCTTACAGAGGACGACATGGCCAAGAAAGCAAAGAAGGCAAAGAAGACCGCGAAGGCAGCTACCAAGAAGGTGGCAAAGAAGACTTCAAAGAAAAAGAAGTAGTCATATCGGACTGATCTATTGCCGCCTCCGGGTCGAAACCCGGATGAGAAGCGAGACCTCCCAAAGGATATGAAGCGTCCTTTGCAGCCGTTTGGTATCGCGGCAAGCTGAGATAAGGCCGGACCTTTGTGCAGGTGGCTGCTGCATAAAGGTCTGGTTTTTCGTTTCTGCCCCGCGAGGGCGTGATCTGGTCGTGCGCAAGGGATCGAAGCCGCATGGCCGAGACGCTGCGCGGCTCGGTTCACGAGAGCCCGGTGCGGGCGACAGCCGCACGCGCAAAACGACAAGGAGCAACTAACTGAGCTCGGACGTCTGAAGTGTCGGAAAACGGTTTCTCTAGTTCGTTCTTGCCCACCCTAGCACCTCGCCAAGCTGAATATTCCGCCTTCGAAAAACCACGAGATCCCACGATCTCGAATCCCAGTCGTGTGTTAGCGATGGGGAACGTCTGCGGGACTAAACGATTCGTCTCAGCGTGGGAGAACCTTTCAATGCTGATGACCAAGCAGAGACGGCCGGCGATCCGCACCCTGCGCGGTTGGGCGATCAACGTGCTGAACGAAGCCGGCGCCATCCGCGAGTGCGAGGAGCACGGTTGGATGCAGGACCGCGCCGATCCGCATGCACGAGAGCGCGCCTTCGATATCGCCCATCAGGACCCGCCAGCAGACGTATCCCGTGACGCAGCGGAGGCCGCGGTTCGCGACCTGCTGGACTCGATTGGTGATACCTGCCCAGAATGCCCCCCTGACGAGGAGGACCGACGCTAAGCACCGATGCCAATCCGTCTCCTACTCAGCGGCCTAGCCGCCTTTCCACGCGCTTCCGCGTATTGCCGACCTTTTTGACAGCCTTCTTCACCGCCGGCGCCGACTTACCTGTCTTCTTCGCCTCGTACCGCACTTCGTAGTCCTGCCCGCCGGCCACCCGTGCCCGGTCCTGCTTGCGTCCGCGGGACGTCTTCGACTTTTTCGCTGCCGCCATGGATACCTCCTGTTCGTGGCGTCGAGGCAGCGCAACAAGGATTCGCCGGTTCCGGAACGATTCGAACTGTGCCAATTTGAATCGCCTGTAGCGTGGAGTTCTTCAGTGGCGTTTCAGCGTAAAAAGCCGGCGGCTATCGGCGTCAAAACGCCCTTCCCCGGCTTCATCGACCCGGCCTTGGCCACCTCGATCGAGAAGGTGCCGTCCGGAGAGCGCTGGATTCACGAAATCAAGTTCGACGGCTACCGTGTTCAGGTCCATCTGGCCAACGAGACGGCGAAGATCTTCACCCGGCGCGGCCACGATTGGACGCATCGCTTCAAGAAGGTCGCTCATGACGCCTGGCGGATCAAGGCGAACTCGGCGGTGGTGGACGGCGAGATCGTGGTACCGGCCGCCGACGGCACGACTGACTTCTCGGTCCTGCAGAACGAGCTCAAGGGCAAATCGAAGAGCATCGTGCTCGTCGCGTTCGATCTGCTCTATCTGAACGGCCGAGATATCCGGAAGCTACCGCTCTTTCAGCGCAAAGCCGAACTCAAGAAGATCCTAGGCGGCACCGACATCCAGTTCAGCGAAAGCTTCGAGATAGATGGCCGCGAGATGTTCGCGCACGCCTGCAAGCTCGGCCTCGAAGGCGTCGTTTCGAAGGTCCGGGGCAGCGCCTATCCGGCGGGACGCACGAATGATTGGGTCAAAAAGACCTGCGTACAGCGTGAGACGCTGACGATTGCCGGCTTCGCACTCGATGGGACGAAGTGGGACGGAATCTACGTCGGCCGGCGCAGGGGCGACGATCTGGTCTATGCCGGCAAAGTCGACCACGGCTTCGACAAGGTCTCGGCCGCCGATCTGCAGAAGCGGCTTAAACCCCTCATCCGAAAGACCCAGCCTTATACCAAGCGCATTGGTCACAAGGGCATCTGGATCGAACCCAAGCTTCTGGCCGAGATCGAGTATCGCGCGAAGTCGGCCGAGGGAAAGGTTCGCCACCCGTTTTTTAGGGGGCTTCGGGAGGATCTGTAATGGATGCCTTTGACCGCTTCTGGCAGTGGGCGAACAAGCCCGCGGAAAGTCCGCTGACGATTCCGGCCGAGCTGCATCAAGCGGTCATGGAGCTCGCTCCCGAGGACCGAGCGGAACGCACCACGGTGAACCGAGCCGCAGCGCGCTCACCAGACCCCGAACGATGATCGCTTGACGGCAACCCTTTGCCTTCCCTCGGTGCCGCCGAGCAAGAACTGCCAAGAAACTAACTCCGTGCGCGCCGCAGCGCAGCTTCCAATCGCTCCCTCTCCTTATTCCAGCGATCGTCTTCGGTTTGCGATCTCTTCGCGAGAGCCTCAAACCTCGGCCTGGATGGCGGCAGCCCGCTTCGCGTGCTCCTGCTCCGCCTTGTCCAGCGCAGCCTGCGCCTTGTCGACCGCCTGCTGACGGCGCTCACGTTCTCTCTGCCTGGCGGCCTCCTCCCTCGCCCGTTCACTCTCCTGGCGCCTCTCCTCCCGTTCGTAGGCAAGCGCAGCCTTCCGCTCGGCCGTCTTGTCGACGGGACGTGAGGAAGGCTTCTTCGCAATTTGGCCCTTCGATTTGCGCGGGGCGTTCGTCGTTCTTCTGTCCCCGCCGTGATCGGAGGGCAGTTCAGCTTGCTCGCTGAAGGATCGGTTGGATCCGACCGGGCGCCTGAGAACGACGCCCGGCTTCTTCATGGCCGCAGCGATGACGTCCGGATCGTCGCTTTCCTTCGCCGCGCCTTGGTGGAAGAGATTGCTGTCGGCGCCCCAGGCTTCGAGGGCCGCTTTCATGGAGGAGGAAGGCGGCGATCGCCAGATCGAAGAAGCCCAAAGAAGTCTGGTAGGTTTTGAGTTTTCTCGCCATCGGTCCGGTCCGCCCTCCTCAATCGAGCGTCAACGTCACGCATGCCACGGAGCCTGCGGAACAAGACGCGGCCCCGAAGCGTTCCCTAATCCTTGAAGGACGTCCATGCATTTCGCAACGTGCTCTTAAGGATTGGCCTCGAATGAGCCGGACGTCGACCCTGCCCAAGCGCCTGCAGCCGATGCTCGCAACGCTCACCGACGCGCCGTTCGACGATCCCGGCTGGGTTTTCGAGGACAAGTATGACGGCTTCCGGATGATCGCGGAAATCCGGCGAGGCAAGGTTGCGCTCTACAGCCGAAATGGCAAGATCATCAGCCGCAGCTATATCGAGGTCGCCAAAGCACTTGAGGGCGTGAAGGGCGATGCCGTGATCGACGGGGAGCTCGTCGCGATCGGAAAGGACGGCGTCTCGCATTTCCAGTTGCTTCAAAACGCGCTGCGCCATGAGGCGAAGCTCCTGTATTGCGCCTTCGACCTCATGTTCGCAGACGGTGAGGACCTGCGTGCGCTGCCGCTCCTCGAGCGCAAGAAGCGGCTCAAGGCCATCCTTCCGCGCCACAAGCTCGTCGCGTTCAGCAACCACCGCAAAGGCAAGGGAACGAAGTTCTTCGCAGATGCCGAGCGGAGACATCTCGAAGGCATCATGGCCAAGCGCGCCGATAGCCCGTACACGTCCGGACGCCGGACCGCCGACTGGCTGAAGGTGAAGACCGCGCAGCGGCAAGAGGTCGTGATCGCCGGCTTCACGGCGCCGAGGCGAACCCGGCCTTTCTTCGGCGCTCTCGTCCTCGCGGTACGCGAAGGGGATGCATGGCGGTACATAGGCCACGTTGGCACCGGCTTCAGCCACCAAGTTCTCGAAGAGCTTCACGGCAAGCTCATGAAGCTCAAAACCGCCAAGTCACCGTTCCCTGCCAAGGTGAAGGATGAGCAGGTCACGACCTGGGTGCGTCCTGCGTTGGTCGCAGAAGTGAAGTTCGCGGAGTGGACCAGCAACGGCGAGCTGCGCCAGCCGGTCTATCTCGGGCTGCGGTCCGACAAAAACGCGAAGGACGTCGTACGCGAAAAGAGCTGGCCGCGAAAATAGCGCCGCCGAGACGAAGCGTAGACCTGTTCAGCCGGCGTCGCGCTCAGATGCCGAAGGCCATGGCGGCAAGGGCGGCAACCCGAGAGCCTTACGTACCGGTCCGAACGACCGCCGGTGAGCTGCGCATGCGCCAAGCCTGGCGAGCGCTTCATAATGAGCCGGCACCGGGTAGCCCTTGTGATCCGCGAAGCCATAGCCGGGGTGTCGCACGTCGAGCGTCCGCATGACGGCATCGCGCTCGACTTTCGCGAGGATGGAGGCGGCCGCGATGCTGGCGGACTTGGCGTCGCCTTTGATGATTGCCTGCTGAGGGATGTCGATTTCCTTCAGCCGTTTCGCATCGATCAGCAAGTGTTGCGGCGTCAATCCCAGCCCCCGGACCGCACGCTGCATAGCCTGAATGCCCGCCCAATAGATGTTGATCGCGTCGATCTCCTCGACCTCGACGAACGCCACAGACCAACACTCCGCCTTTTCCATGATCTCCTTCGCGAGTTCTTCGCGAGCCGCGGCGTCGAGTTTTTTCGAGTCGTCGATTCCGACTATCCGCGTGCCCGGTTTCAGGATCACGGCGCCAGCAGAGACCGGCCCGGCGAGAGGGCTCATTCCAGCCTCGTCCACGCCTGCCACGGCGTGATGGCCTGTTTCCCACAGAGAGGTCTCGAAGCGGAGCATCTTGCGGAGGCGCTGCCCTTCCGACCTATTTTCGAAGCGGCGTTTATCGATTGAAGCCAGGATGGCACGCGCTCCGGCGCGGGTGTCGGCCCGCAAGATCTGCTCGACGCCGGCCTCGAGCGGTCTTTTCTCGACGACATAGCGCTGACGCAATACATCGAGTGAGTACTGGGACATTAAGGCCTTCGTGAAGATTGACTGTTGGGGAGCATGTCAGTGAACTTTATGGCGATTGTCTGAAGTAGCTATACCGCCTCACCGACCGCGCAACGCCCTCTCAAAAGGAACCCGGCCAGCTCTCCCGCGCGGGTTCGGCCTTCATTTCCTCGCTACATTGTCGCTCGCCGGCTCGGTAGAAGGACCCGTGCTCAGTCGCCGTCCCGAGTAGATCGGGGCCGGCATGGCCGCAAACAAGGTAACGGCGGTACGCTTGGGACTGGGGAGGCAAATCGACAGTCCGGGACTATCAAACGCTGCTCCCATTTGGCGGATTTTTCTTCCCTCAGTCGCTACCTCAAGAGGCGTTTGCTCTTGCCCGTTCGCGCGCCTCGCGCCGACGTTCACGTCTTTCGCGCCGTCGCTTGGCACGATCGGCGGGCTGCCGCAGCGGAGGAACAGGCGCCGGCGAGGTCGCACTCGTCTCCAGAACTGGAGGCGCCTCGGCCCTTTCCAGGGCCGTTGGCCGCGCTTCCATCAATTCGAGCAACGCCCGTCCTTTGGACGTGATCTTCCATCCTCCGCTGATCCGTTCGACCAATCCTTGTGAGAAGATGTCGAGGTCGGGCACTCTGGCCGCGAGGCGCCTGGTCCGGTCCGCCCAGTCGCGGCCACTCGTCGCCAGGATGGCCATATCCCTCTTGAGGTCCTCCATCACGGCAAAGCCGTCCGGATAGGCTACCAAAATCTTCAGGACGGTGACCTGGAAGTTCACGCCGGCCCCCGCGATCAGCGCCACATTGTCGGCGCATGCGAGAGGGCGTCGCGACCAATCTGTTTGAGACCTTCGGGAGAGATCTCGCCTCTCGTCGCAGCCTCTAGGATTTTCGACGCGACGTGGGTACGTGCCCCGATCTCGCGGTGCGAGACGCTTTCACAGACTTCATCGAGAACCGCGCGCAAAAGCGCGGTGGTTGCCGTGTCGAACATAAGCTGCCCCCTAAAGGGAAAATCTAATCCTAGCGCAGTTTCGCCCGCTTGGGGATTCAAGCATGTTAAACTTTGCGGACGGTGCACTGCACCCATAGCTGCGTCTCGGCCCCCAATGGATCGGCTCGCTGGCCGAAGCCCCCAAAACCGAACTGATTAGGCTGAAAGACTACGCTGCCCAAACACTCTCCCCAGCGCAAATCACGCAACTTGATAAACTTCCGCAGTGGCGCGGCCTGCAGCGCGCAAAGTGTCCCCTCTCATTGCAAATCGCGAGGTCGACGGCTCTATGCGCCGTTGGTTCGGCCTCGCGGCTGTCGCCTTTCTGCCGGTCAGCGCGATAGTCTCACGCGACCTCGTCGAGATGGGATTTACCATCCGCCAGGGCCTGCGCGGATGACGAAGGAGTGACCGTCTGGCGTGACTGGTGCTTCACGATAGTCTAGGCCGACTTTCGCTGCGGCTTTGCAGCCGGCTTCTTGGCCGCGCCCTCCTTCGCCGTTTTTTTGCCGGTGATCGGCATCAGCATTTCCTTCTGCCCAGCCGCTGCCTTGCGCGGCTTCTTGGCCCTCTTCTTCGGAGCCTCTGTCGGGCTCGTCGCGTCCCGTCCGATGCTCTTGCGCAGCGCGTCCATCAAGTCCACGACGTTCTCACCTCGAGGACGCTCTTTCGCTCTAATGGGTTTGCCGGCGCGCTTCTGGTTGATCAGATCGATGAGGGCGGTTTCGTACTGGTCTTCGAACTTGTCCGGCTCAAAATGGCCCGCCTTTTGATTGACGATGTGCTTCGCGAGATCAAGCATGTCCTTGGTAACTTTGACATCCTGAATGTCATCGAAATACTCATCCGCGGAACGGACTTCGTAGGGATAGCGCAGCAGCGTGCCCATCAGCCCCTTATCGAGCGGCTCGAGCGCGATGATATGCTCGCGATTGGTCAGCACCACACGGCCGATTGCGACCTTGTTCATCTCGCGGATGGTTTCCCGAATGACGGCGAAGGCATCGTGCCCGACTTTACCGTCAGGACGCAGGTAGTAGGGGCGAATGAGATAGCGCGGATCGATCTCGCTGCGGTCGACGAACTCGTCGATCTCGATGGTGCGCGTCGATTCCAGCGCGACGTTCTCAAGCTCCTCCTTGGTCACCTCGATGAAGGTATCGGTATCAACCTTGTAGCCCTTGACGATGTCCTCGTTGTCGACCTCCTCGCCGGTGTCGGCGTCGACCTTGGCGTACTTGATCCGATGGCCGGTCTTTCGGTTCAGCTGGTTGAATGAGACCTTTTCGGATTCCGACGTGGCTGGATAGAGCGCGACCGGACAAGTGACGAGGGAGAGACGAAGGAAGCCTTTCCAGTTGGCGCGTGGGGCCATCGCGGGGGAACTCCATTATTGATGCCGGATTCAAGACGAACGGCTTGCCTTGGTTCCGACATCCCGATCCGTCCGACAGGCCGATTTTTCTCCCTGGGCCCTTGGACTGACTCGACTTTTGTTCACTTTATGTCCTAATCGAGGAATGACCGACCGACCCGCAAGCTGGCGCATGACCCCAAAGCAGATGGAAAGACTGGCAGCTGACGCGGCGCGGAGGCCTATTCCCCCCGTCGCGGCTCCAGATGCGCCGCTCCCGGCCGAATACTGGGACTCAGTCCTCAAAGACCCTCGCGCCGGCACGACCGAGGCCCACATGCGGCAGCGACGTCTCTCCGAATTTGAGCGCCACGTACTTCGCGTCTCCTGCCGCCGTTGCCAGCGAATCGTGGAAATCCAGACTGTCGATGCAGTGCGATTGTATGGCGGCAACGCGCTCTGGAAGGACGTCGCGCAGCGGTTGCTCGACAACACCTGCCAGCAGCGCACCGGCAGGCATGAAGAAGACGGGTGCTGGCCAGCATTCGAGACGCCGTAGCCGCTCTGCATTTGCCGATCCGATCTTTGCGCCTGGATGTCCGGATGGCCCCGAAGTATCACCCTACGCCCCTGTCGGGCGGCGATCGCAAGGCTCTGGCAAAAGAGCTCGGCAAGGCGCGCGCTATGGCCAACATCCTGGCTACCCAATCGGCGGAGACGCGGGCCAAGGGCGAGGCGATGATCCAGCAAGCCGATAGGCTGCTTTGCGAAAGCTGGAACGAGCGGATGTGGAGTGACGGCGAACCGATCGATCCGTCGCCGACCATCGATCAAGCCGTGAACGGAGGCTTCCCCTGGCTGGAGATCAGATGCGCGCGCTGCAAGACGCCGAGCGACGTGGACCTCGCGGCGATGAAGCACCCGCCGACCACCTTCGTGCACGATCTCGCCAGCCGGCTGCGCTGCCGCAAATGCGCCAAGGTGGGCCGGCGTCCATCCGCGACTCTGCTACAGTTGACGTGGCAGCCGCGCCACCCTCGAACCGAATCCTGACCGATGTGTAATCTTTATTCGATCACGACCAACCAAGCCGCGATCAGCGCGCTGTTTCGTGTCGTGAACCGCTACGTTGGTAATCTGGCGCCGATGCCGGGAGTTTTTCCCGACTACAAGGCGCCGATCGTGCGTAACGGGGCCGAGGGCCGCGAACTCACCACTGCGCGGTGGGGAATGCCGTCGTCGTCAAAAGCGCTGATGGACGCCACGAAGAAGCGAGTCGAGAAACTGCAGGCCAAGGGCAAGGCAGTGGATTTCAAGGAATTGCTCAGAATGGAGCCGGACAGTGGAACGACCAATATCCGTAACGTGACGAGCAAGCACTGGACTCGCTGGCTCGGCGTCGAAAACCGCTGCGTGGTGCCGTTCAACTCGTTCAGCGAGTTCAACAAGGCCGAGGGCGGCGATATCTGGTTCGCGCTCGATGAGAGCCGTCCCCTCGCCTGCTTCGCCGGCATCTGGACCAACTGGACGTCAGTCCGGAAGGTCAAGGAAGGCGAGACCACCAACGACCTCTTCGCGTTCCTCACGACGGAGCCAAACACCGAGGTCGCCGCCATCCATCCGAAGGCGATGCCCGTGATCCTAACGACGCCGGACGAGGTAGAGGCCTGGATGACGGCTCCTCCGGACGAGGCCCTGAAGCTACAGCGGCCACTTCCCGACAGCAATCTTCGGATCGTCGCCCGCGGCCTCAAAGAAGACCCCCTCGGCTTGGCGTCGTGACTGACGAGGCCGACGACCAAACGGCCGCGACCCCGTCCAATCCTTGGCGAATCAGACGATCGCGCGACACTGACATATCCTGCAATTTTTGGGTCGATAACTTCACTTCAGATCATATAGTTATCCTCCGCATACGAATCACGCTGTTGCACTCTGTCCAAAGGATTACGTCGCCATGGCGCGAGGTCCGAAGCTAGGAAAGGCCACGCTCGACGCACGGTTTACGTTTGCCGACACCGCGTTTTCCAGCGGCGTCGATGGCTGGCATTCTCAACTTCGTTTTGCCACCGGCATCGCCGACGGCGAAGACTATCTCCTCCGTCTGTTTAAGAAGACCGGATCTGCGCTCGACGAAGACCTGAAACGACTCATCACGCACGGTCTCAGGCGTGTCCGGCGCGTCCTGTCGTCACGCCGTGCACGACAGCTGTTGGTTGAGGTTCTTGAAATCGTCGAGGACCAGGATGAGATCGGCATCTTAATGGTCGATCCGGGTAGTCCGATCTCCGGGTCGTTGCACAGGGTTCGAGCGCGAGAAGGCCGGCTGCTTACGACGGCCGGTCGCAAGGTGTTTTGGCGCAATATCCTGCGCGTAGCCGAAGGACTCGCGCTTTGTCATGATGCGGGAATTGTGCATGGCGCTATCAGCGAACATGCGATCTTCTCGCATAGCGATGAGAAGGAGGATTTCCGACTCGGCGGCTACGAGGCGTGCGTGCACATCGCCGACGGCGATATGGGCGGCGCGGGACATCTCCTGCGGCCCTCGGGCACCGTATCGTTCCGGCAGGACTGGAGCGATCTGGGGCAGACGGCGTCCCGTATCCTTGGCCTTACCGAGGACGGCGGTGGACCTTCCCTGCTGCCGATCGAACGGCGCATGCTCAATCGCCTTGCCAATCCACCGCACCATCAGCTTTTCGACGGCAATATTGTCCTGAGCGAGCTGACGGAGATCGTGGCCGATCTTGAGCGGTCAGGATCGAGCGCCGAGGGCGAGCTCGTTCTCTATCCCTCGCCTCAAGTCATCCAAAGCGACCTTCCGGCTCTCACGTCGGGCACGATACAGGCAGATGACCGGGATGCAGTCCTCCGGTTTGTCGAAGACGATCTGAGCGGACCAACGGTACGTACTGTTGCTGTGGATCAGGCCTTTGTGCGTGTCATCACTGATCTTGCTGCCTATGGCGTGAAAGTCGTCGATGATTGTGTTGGCATGATCGAGAATGCCAACAAACGGCGGCCTGATGATCACATCTTCGATGCCGTCGAGGTTTCTCACAGGGTATACCTCGCGCGAACCCGGAAGAGCGCTGAAGAACGGGTGCGCAAGCTTGGTCCCGGTGCCAAGCAGTGGATCGACGCCAGTGGCAATAGCCGCGCGGCTCAACGACCCGACGATATTCCGACCTGGTACGCCCTCATCCTCCTCGAAGCCTTTACATGGTTGCGCGAACAGTTTCGCATCTATCCCGTCGAAGTGCTTCATCCGCCATCGGACGGAGATACCGATTTGGCCTGGATCGCATGCCGCGAGGATGACGAGCGCGACATCCGGCGCAAAATGATGGGACTACGTCCGGCATACGACGCCTTGGGCCACGAGTTGAGGTACGACGATGGCAAGCCGAATTGGACGCTGTCTCGCCTTGATGCGCTCGCCGGCGATCGCGAGAGGCTGCCCGAGCTCAGTTATGAAGGAACGGGCGGCATCGTCGAGGGGCGCCTGACTTACACATTCGCGACCAGTGAAGCGGTCGTGCCAGGACAGACTCTCTATCTTCGTCCTCGACGCGATAGCGGATTCGAGCGCGCTATCCGCCGCCGCCTTCAAAATATCGTGGCGGCCCGGACCAATATTGAACTCTTAAGAGCGATCGACGATCCGGCACAGGTCGCGCTCGACGATGCGCTACGCGATATTGCAGCTCCCGGCAGCACGCCGCCAGACGATATGGATGCATCGAAAAAGTCCGCATGGGACGCGATTGTGGCCGGTAGATCCATCAATGTCGTTATCGGCCCCCCTGGCGTCGGCAAGACCTTCCTGATCTCGCATCTCGTCAAGAGTATTTTGGGAAAGACACGGGACGCCAGGCTGCTGGTCTCGGCCCAAAACCACGAAACCTTGATTCAGATGGAGGACGAACTCAAAAAGACTCTGGCGGGCGGTCCGGAGATCGTGGTTCGTGTCGACCGCACACGACCGACCGACGAAGTAACCTCCCTGCGAACGAGCTCCATTGGTCTGCTCCAGTCGGTCTCAGTGGCAGGCCACGCGGCTGAAGCTGCGATGGTCAATCAACGCCACCAAATCAAACAGGCCCTTCGACCCGTGGATCCGTCGGAAACGGTGGTTGCCGACCGCGTGTTTCGCGATACCGAAAATCTGTTGCTACGATCATCCGATGTGACGCTTGCCACGACGTCGTCCCACATTATCGAAGAAATGATAGCCGACGGCGACCAGTTCGACTGGGTCATCGTGGAGGAGGCTGCCCGCGCCAATGGCGCGGAACTGATCGGCGCACTGTTGCTGGGCAACAGGAGGATCGTGGTTGGAGACCATAACCAGCTGTCTCCATTCGATGCCGCGCAGCGGCAAAAGTTCTACGATGCTGAACGCGCGTCGGAGCTGCTGCGAGGCGCGAAAGAGCAGCTTGAAACCATCTCCGATCTGCCGCCAGAAGTGAACGAGGCGCTCGATACTATCAAGTCGAACGAGCTTCTGCTGAAGGAAGTGCTCGCGACAGCAGCGCGTCTTGAAGAGCCCTTCCGATCAATCGCAGAGCGCGAAGAGCAGCGGGAAAAGGACTCGAGACGGCCGAGTACGATCGTCAACACTCTCCTCGAGCAGAGCCGCATGCACCCCGCCATCGGGGACCTTGTCTCGAATACTTTCTACAACAGAAGGCTCGTTCCCTCCGATCGCGTCAAGCGTCGCGCACTGACTGTTACATCGACCGCGCCTCACCTCGCCGCGCCGATCGTTCTCCTCGATTTTCCGCCGCTCAGTGTGACGAAACGGCGCAATTTCGAAACGAAAGTGAAGCGATCGTACCGCAACGACCTTGAAGCTCAGCTTTTGATAGCAGCTTTGAAAGGCCTGCAGGCCGTCGTTGGCGGCGATGGCCGCCGGCCCACGCTGGTGATCCTTTCGCCGTATCTGGCGCAGGTTAATTGGTTTAAGCACCTGCTTAACCAACGGATCAAGAAAGACAAGACCTTGTTTGGCTTCGCCAGCCCGCGCAGCAACGGAGAGTTTATCTTTACGAGCGACAGCTTCCAGGGCGGCGAGGCCGACGTCGTCGCCGCCAGCCTCACGCGCAACAATGTCATGGTCGGATCGCGCGCGCTCGGCTTCGTTAAGAGCCCGCAACGCATGAACGTGCTGCTCAGCCGCGCCAAGCAAAAGCTTGTTCTTGCCACAAGCCAAGACTTCATTCGCGACGTGGTGGACGGAATAGATCCCGATGGAAACAAAGATGAGCTCGAGTTCCTTCGCAAGATGCTGAAGGAGTTCGCGACGCTGGCCGGAACTGATTACGACCTCATCAGAAAGGACGGCACCACCGGCAAGGTCAAGGGTGCTTCCATCATCACGGTCGATGAGAACGGGAGATTTCCCGCGTGAAAATCTACCTTCCCGCCTGGCACTATCGTGCGCGTGCCATCGTCCAACGCACCTGGGGATGGAGCCCAATTGAGGAAATGATCTTGCTCGCGCTCGATCGCACCCCGGACACGATCGAGGGTGTTGCTGCGTCGCTCGGAATTCCTGTCCAGGTCGCCGGCTCGACCATCGCGCGGCTGATGCAGTTCGGCCTGGTCGAGATTCGGCTGTCACCTGTTCCCCAACTGGCAACAAGCACTGTCGGTCACGACTTCATCAGGTTGGGGGGCGCTTTGCCAGAGCGAACCGAAGATCGCGAGATTCACATCAGTCTTGTGCTGGAGAAGGTCGGGCACTCCGTCTTTCGCAACCGCGACGTCGAAACCGCCCCGCTCCATCGATTGTCCCATGCGGATCACAAGGTTAACTTTCCTGCGGGGCCCGATGAGACCGATGACACGATGGCAGTTCGCGTCACTCAGTTTGTGACGAACATGCTTCGCCCAGGCGAATGGTTGCGCGGCGTGCAAACCGTCAATTCCGTCCTCGAAAGGAAATACCTCGCCATCGAACTCAATGATGTGAAAAACGGTCTGCTCCCCGAGGGAGCCAGTCAGGACCTAATTGGCGCCCTTCGAGCAACGATCAAAACCGGCATCCTTCCTGAAGCCAGCGATCCACAACCGGACCGGTCACCGACCATCGATACGATGATATCCACCGACGACTTGATCATTGGTGGCAACCAGCATCTGGAGACCTTCGAGCGCATCGTCGGCCAGGCCGAGGAAGACGTCTTTGTACTTTCGACCTTCATCACGCCGCACGAAGGAAAATACACGGAGCGCCACGAACGTGTCCGCATCGCGCTCGAGCGGGCATGTCGACGTGGCGTGCGTTGCCATTTGTTCTATGGCACCGTGCTTGACGCCGAGAGAAAAAATGCAATCGCAATGCAAGAGCTGAACGTCCGGCTCTCCTCGGCGCGCCACGCGCGTGGTTTTGTGCTTGCACACCGCGACTCGGTTCGAAGCCACGTGAAATGTCTCGCCGCAGATGACGGTCATGGAGGCGCTGTCGTCTTGCTCGGCTCCTCCAATTGGCTGTCGTCGCCTTTTTCGGCCGTGGAGCTTTCTGTCGAGCTCACCGAAAATCGGGCTGCAGCGGCCGGCCTGGATCTTCTGCGTTCGATCATCTCGCCTCTTTCGAGCGCAAGTCGTTCGATCGAAACGCTTCAGTTCATGGCATCGGATTTGAGGCGCGCCAGAAGCCCCTTATCACCCACCACCGACACCGGTCACCGTGTACCGGTTCGGATGACTTTCCTGCAGGCTGACGATCACGAGCGATTGCTCCGGCAGGTGGCGCACGAGGCCGATGAACGTTTCGTTTGCTGCAGCAACAAGGTCGGCGCGCCCATGGTGCCTGGGCTCTTCAACCCGGCCGAAATCGCGGGCCGGCGCCTAGACGACGTCCGTGTCTATTTTTCGCGCCCGTCTGGACCCATCAAGCGGCGGCATGTCAGGGCCCACCGCGATCGACTAAACGGCGTCGTCGATTTGATTGCCGTGGAGGATCCGCAAGTCCACGCGAAATTCCTGCTCTGGGGCAATGATGATGTCGTCGTGAGCACGATGAATTGGGGCTCTCAGACCGGTTCGCCCGACAATCCTCTCGACGAGATTGGCCTGCATCTGGAAGGGGAAGGCCTGGCTACTTCCCTCTTGGCGAAATTCGAGGGACAGCTCGGGGACTGATCGACCCATACGACGGGTTATATCAACTTTGTACGCGCAATGATCTGTATCTGGTGCCGAAACAAATTTGAACGCCTTTCGACTGAGCACGGCATCCCTGAGGCTCTCGGCTGCCCGGAAGACTTGGTCTTGCGCGACGTGATGTGCGTAAACTGCAACAACGCTTTGGGGACGCTGGATCAGGCCCTATTAAAGCAGTTCGAGGTGGTGACTGTCGTCTATGGTGTGCCCCGAAAGGGCGGGCGTAGACCTACAATTGACAGCTGGCGCGCCATCAGCAGCAAACACTCGGCGACTGGACAGATATTTTTCTCAACGCTGGGCCTCAAACTGTGGAAGCAGAGGGAAAGCGCCTGCGCCAGCGGCCAAGTCCAACGGTATTTTTGACACGTGGATAGAGCCGGAGGCCGGCCGGCTCGGATTCAGCCAGCAGTTCGGGAATGACCCTCGTTTTGTGCGTGCGCTTTACAAGATCGGGCTCAACCTTATCGCAAGGCACTATGGCGTAGCCGAAGCAGCTGACACACGATACGAACATATTCGTGTGTTTGTATGGGGCCGACCTGACGCGCCAGCACCGCGTGCGGCGAGGGACACAACTCAAACCTTGGGACCTGTTACGAGTGCGTCCACTCCGATCGCAAAAGACGGACGTGATTTTCCGGTGTTTAGCGTAACGATCCTTGGTCTGATGTTCTTGATCGACATGTCACCGCAGCAGCCGGGCCTTCGTGATTTGGAAGCCGCGGCGGCTCTCCGTAATGAACCGCTCGTTTTTCTGCCGCCAAGACGGCCGTTATCAAGTTGCTGAACTTCCAGGCTGGCTGCAGCCGTTTTCACTCGCCCTAACCGTATTGGGCGCCTTGAAGGATTATGGCAAATCTCGAAGCTGGCAATGCGATGGCGCGCAATCCAGCGAAACTTCTTGAGCTCGATGCAGTGCATACCGACACTACCGCTTGCCGTAACGACGCCTCAAGAGCGCCAAACATTGCCGCATCGTTTGCTCGTCCTTTGTGTGGACGGTCGGAGAGACTAGGCCGGGCAGCTCGGGATCGCCGGCTGTCATGTAGAGGCGAAGCATATCGGGCCGCGGAAGCAGCTTGGATGCTTCTCGCTCCAGCTCATCCACCCATTTCGCTTTCTTGATCAACTCTGCTTGAAAGCTGCGCAGCAGACGGGTTGCAATTTCGAGATACCCTCCAGATCGTGCAGCGGCTTCGCGCGGCGACATCCCGTCGAGGTTCGAGTGTGGTGCCTCTAGCCAATTCGAATGGGCATCGCCGATCCACGATATTGAAAGAGCCGTGATTGTCTCCAGCCGCTCCAAACGCTGCAGTCGCTCTGCTTCCTCCTCTTGGGCCTTGCGCTGGGCGGCCCGGCTGTCGTGGATCGAGCGCATCGTCTTAAGCACGCCGCGAACCGGCAGCCCAAGATCGTGGGCCTCCTGCTCAGATTCATCTTTGAGAACTGCAAGCGTGGTCGCGAGAGCTCCTTTCAACGCCTGCCAAGCAGCATCGCCCTTGATAGCGATTTGCTTCAGGGATTGCTGGCCATCCGGCGCGTGCTCCATCCAGGATGCGACTTCGAAGCCCTGTCGCTCAACATCGGATCCAAGGAGGGCTATGCTTTCGCCGAGACCTTTCAGAGATGCTAGCCGAGCCGCCAGCTGTGCAGCCTCTCGATCGGCACGATCTTGCTCAATACGGCGCTGATGCAATTCGGCGGATCGCCGCTGCGTCTGCTTCCATGCCCAGCCCGTATCTTCGACTACTCCCTTGACAGCAAGATATCGCAGGAACTTGACCACGGCCCGTTCGGCACCGCCCTTAGGAAGGTTAGCGTCCACCAGAAGCGAGTCCTCGTTCTGGCTGCGGCTAGCGAACTCTTCCGTGATCCAACCGCGCGTACGGAATTCTCCGATCACGGAGAACGGGGTGACGCCACCGAAACGCGGCACCATGTCACAAAGGATGCCAGCCTGCCATACCTTGGGATGAACCGTGAAATATCCCTCTCCCACGGACGGTCCGTCGAGTAGCTCGGCATCTCCCGCCGCAGCAACAGCTCGTACTTGGGGCGAGTGCTGCCAGGCATAGCCTAATGCCTTTCGTCGGGCGGAAGCGTAGGCTGCTTTGACCTTCTCGATCTGGTTTCGACGCCTCTCTTCCGCCGCAGCTGCTTCCTGTCCAGCTATTCGCTCCAGTTCATTTCTAACGTGAGCGGCCCTGCGATTGTAGATCCATTCGCGCGGAGCCGATGTTAGAATTGCCTCGTCGAGGCCAGCTATCGTCGTGTCTCGGGACAGCGCGGACAGATCAATTTCGACTGCCGAGATGCCCGCAGCCGCGATCTTCGTTCGCTTCTCCGGGCCACAGCGATGCGTCACATAGACCTCGACCTGCATTCGATCATCGCCTTTTCGCAGGATTACGTCCGGAATGGTTTCGCCGTCCATGGTCTCCAGCATAGCTGAGTCAAAGACGAAAGTCTTTGCTTGACGAATTGTCCTGGTGCGCGCGCCGTACGTGGCCTGCACGGGAGGAAGGACGAGGCTTTTGCGGCTATTGAGCAGTTGCTCAGCATAGTGGTGAAGCGCCGTCATATTGCCGTGCTTGCAGCTAGGGGCGATACCTGCAGCCCGCTCCGCCGCCGTGAGTGGCGCATGCGCGAAGTGATGGGCGATGTCACCGTCAGGCTTTCGCGCGACGAGCTTTCGACCGCAATTTTTGGCCGGACACTGACACCCACATGACGAGCCACGCGATGCCTGCGAAATGTGAATGATCTCCCCGTCCCACCGCTTGCCAAAGGCAAGCCTCACGCCGTCGCGGGCGAAGAAGGCGTGGCCAATTTTGGACAATGCAGCCAACGGATCCATGGCGTCGCCATTAATTGCAGCGAGTTGCTTTTTCTCGACTTATCGTTCAGTGGCTTCGTCGCTGGCGAGAAAGTCGCGAAGCTGAACCAGCTTCTGCAAGAGCTCGTCGAACGCGTAAATCTGAACGTCCTTCATGCTACGGCGGAATAATTCCAAACACTTCTGCTCGGCTTTTCCTTCCGGGGTTTTCCCCGCAACAACCACGCAATCAACGGAGTAAGATACTATGTTGGCGATCTCACTTGCATCCTTGATCTGCGCGATATTCTTTTGGAATTGATAGCGTTGGTCGAGAACTTGGGCAACCGAACCCACAAGATCGCCCGAAGCTGGATAGACGCCGCCGCGAAATTCCCTTCCGAGCAGCTGAGTGTGCGGTGTCTTGATTTCGACCAACGCCACATTGTTGGTTCCTTCATTCTTGACGAGAAAGTCGGCGATCTTTCCGCCTCGTCCAGTCAAAGCCGCCCCTCCCACATGAGCCTGTCCAAGCACCTCCACGATCGGATAGCCAAACAGCAACGACAATATGAACGGGTTCGAAGCAAATAGCTTCTGCCAAGCGCTCTCGGGCAGCTTCTTGTCGATCATTTCCCGAAACCGCTCGATTAGAACATCGAGGCTAACGAGCTCGATATCGCGTTGAAGTCCATACAACACATCGGGCGTTTCGGTCGCGATCGTCGGAGCGCTCGAGCGAATTGCAGCGACCATGCCGACCCGATCGCGTTTTGAGAGCTCGGACTTAGAGTAATCGCGACCAACCAGCAAATTGGAGATTGTGTCTTTCTTGAGCGCTCGCCGCTTTTCCGGGAATCGCTCAGGGTCCAGCGTTGTCAACAGGGCATTATGGGATTTGATCGCCCTGTCTATTCGTCCCTCGCGTTGATACCCTCGTGTGATACGCGCCAACGATAAGCGCAGTGTTTCGAATTCGCGGTAAGCGAGATGAAAACACGCGCCGTCGAGGCGGGTCACCCCTCGCTTTGTGATGATTAGGCTTGTGACGTCGTCGAGCTCCTCGATACTGTCAACGATTGAACTATATTCTTTTGGAAATCCAAGGCCAGCTTCGATATTCTTGATCAAGCCGGTAGGAAGTTGGAAGAGCACATCGTGTATGGCGTGTTCATCCTCGGGTAGCTCGAAATCAAAACCTTCCAGGACGATCTCTTCAAGCTGGCCGTACTTCGCTTCAAAATATCGCTCGGACGGATATGTGATAATGGGTCGAATGATAATTGTCGACTTAGTGGCATCGAACCAAATGACATCCTTGCTGGGCAGCGGGTTCGGGACCGGCTCATCCGGCTTGAGAGATTGGTAAATGCCAGGATCGGCTTCGCAATGGACTGCGATGCATCCTGGATGAATCTCTCTTAGACTCAGTTTCACGACATCCCCCAATTTGTCCGCCGCCTGGCAGTCCCAGGGTTTCAGCCCGCTCGTCGAGCGACGGCAATCCGAAGCTGTTACTTCTGCGATCCCGCTGTGTTCCGAAGACGGTGCTTGGCGTCGGGCGCTCGAGCTGATTCGCTAAGTTTCGTCCAATCGTCCGGCGGGTTGCCGCGCTTCAGCATCTTCCGGAACACGGCGTAGGCATCATTGGCGCTCTCGTAGGCGCGCAGCGTCGAGTCATCATTGACCCAAGCCAGCACAATGACCTTGGCGTCAGCGGATCGCTGGTAGCGAAAAAATAGTCGATACTGCTGCAGAAATTTCGCACGGAACCAGTGCTTATGTTCATCGCCCAGCGTGGCGCCCTGACGATAGATGTCCCGGGTTGGATCGCCGGGAATATCCTCGAATGCGACCTTCAGCACCGCCGCAAGGAGCTTTGCGGCGCGCTTCTTCTTATAGTCCTTTGGATCCTTTTTGCGCGCTCGCTCGACTTTTTCGATCATCGCCTCGAGTTGATCGAGGAAAAGCGGGTGCGCATAGATTTTCCAACCATTGATTTCGACGGTGTCGTCGCTCACCCTTCGTCATCCGGGAGCGTTGCGTCGAGATCGACCTTGACACCCTTGACCAAGCCCTTTCCTCGCGCAACCAGCGACTTCGGCACCGATCGAATTCGCGCTGGCTCATGAGCCATGTCACGTGCCAAGAATTCGAGGAACGTGCCTATCACAGGGTCGGCTTCGGCTTCACGCCTCTGCTTCTTCGCGATGACGACAGTGCCGTCAGCGAGGCCACGGAACACGACCTGGTCACGCTTGCCGAGAGCCAGCATCTTACGGATAGCGGCCGGCACAGTCGTCTGGCCGCGCTCGGTGATGGTGGCGGGGATTTCGAGGATTTCAGCCGTCTTGGCCATGACCCGCTCCTTGCATCTCAATATCATCCGATGTAATGCATTTGCATTGTAAGTCAAGTTCATCTCGGCTGGTGTGGCTGGCCGACGGCGGCGGAATTCTGCCCGTTCGGTGCGTATTCCCCTGACGAACGAGCAGAAAGAACGCCCAATGGCGCTGATCCGTGTGCTTGAGATTGAGAATTTTCGAGCGGTGAAGACGCTTCGCTGGGTACCTGGTCCTGGGATAAATTGCCTGATCGGACCAGGCGACAGCGGCAAGTCGACGATTCTTGATGCCATCGATCTTTGCCTCGGCGCGCGCCGATCGCTTTCCTTCACTGACGCCGATTTCCACGCTCTTGATTTCGGCCGCGCGATCCGCATTGCGGTGACACTTGGCGCTCTCGATGACCCCCTGAAGAACATGGACGCGTATGGCGACTTCCTCGTGGGCTTCGATGCAGCCACCGGGTTGGTGGAACCGGAACCCGGTGCCGGGCTCGAAACCGCCCTGACCCTCCAGCTCACAGTTCAGGACGACCTCGAGCCGGAATGGACGCTTGTCTCGCCGCGTGCCCAGGCTTCAGGTCGGGTCCGCAATCTTAACTGGGCCGATCGCACGCATATAGCTCCAGCCAGACTCGGCGTCACGGGGGGCATGCATCTGACGTGGCGGAGAGGGTCTGTGCTGACCAAGCTGACAGACGGCAAGGCGGACGCATCAAAGGAGCTGACACGGGCAGCTCGTGAGATGCGCGACGCCTTTGACCAAAAGGAACTCGAAGAGCTCGCGGAGCCTCTCAAACTCGTCACGGCAGCGGCAGGCGATATGGGCGTCCCCGTCGGAAAGGCCGTGCAGGCGTTGATCGATGCCGGTTCGGTCACTTTCACAGGCGGCACCATCTCGCTTCATGATGAAGGGGGTGTGCCGCTACGGGCTCTCGGGCTTGGTTCGTCGCGGCTGCTGATCGCCGCCCTGCAGCGGAAGGCGGCCGAGATGGCGACGACGTTTCTGATCGACGAACTGGAATATGGGCTCGAGCCGCACCGAATCATTCGCCTGCTCGGCGCGCTGGGCGCAAAGGAAGACTTGCCCCCGCTACAGGTTTTTGCCACAAGCCACTCGCCGATTGCCGTGACCGAGCTCAACGCCCACCAGCTTCATATCGTCCGCAGGAATGGCGGGCAGCATACCGTCCGCTGTGCCAGCGACGCCGGGAACGTACAGGGCACGATCCGCGCCCACGCCCATGCGCTGCTCGCCTCCTCGATTGTGGTGTGCGAGGGCGGAAGCGAAATCGGCTTGATGCGCGGTCTGGATCAGCACTTCACTGCTGCCGGCGAAAAATCGCATGCAGCTTGTGGTGCAACTTTGGTGAACGGCAACGGCGATGAAACCTTCAGCCGCGCCATCGCTCTGCAGTCTCTGGGCTACCGAACAGCGATCCTGCGAGACAGCGACAAACCCGCCCCACCGGGTGCCGAAGCTGCCTTTGTTGCTGGCGGCGGCAAGGTGTTCGCATGGGGCGGCGGTCGTGCCCTCGAACAGGAACTGTTCGCCGCACTCCCGAACGGGCCCGCGAGCCAACTCCTGAATCTCGCCATTGAGGTGAAAGACCGCGCGTTGATTGAAGCGCATGTCAAAACAATTTCCAGCGGCACAAGGACGCTCCACGATCTGGAAACCGAGGCGCTCTTTGGCAGCCTCAGCCCCGCCAGCCGTGCCCTTCTCGGGGACGCGGCGGCGCGCTTCGGTTGGCTAAAGACCATCACCACGATGGAAACGGCGGGGCAGCGTATTGTCGGTCCCGCCTACGATGAGGCCGATGCCAGCCTTACTAACGTCATGGATGGCGTTCTCGACTGGGTCGCAGATGACGGCCGCTGAAATCGACCTGCGCACGATAGGCCGTGGGCTGGTGATAGCCCCGGCCGGCTGCGGCAAGACCCAGCTCATCAGCGATGCTCTGGCAAGGCATGACGGGCCAAAGCCAATCTTGGTGCTGACACACACCAATGCGGGGGTCGCAGCGCTCCGCGGCCGCCTCGATAGAGCAGGTGTAAAGCCAAGCTCCTACCGGGCTGCAACGCTCGACGGCTTCGCGATCCGGCTCATTTCGACGTTTCCTCAGCGAGCCGGGCACGATCCGCGAATCGTAACAGCCGCCCGGCCGAATTATGAAGCCATTCGTGACGCGGCAGCGCGGCTTGTTGCTGCCGGGCATCTTTATGACATTCTCGCGGCCAGTTTCGCGCAACTATTTGTAGATGAGTACCAGGACTGCTCGATCCGCCAGCACGCCCTTGTAACCTGGTTGGCTCAAAGTCTGCCCACAGCCATCGTTGGAGATCCGTTCCAGGCCATCTTTGGATTCGGCGCTGATCCGCTGGCAGATTGGCAGAAGGACGTACTCTCGTTCTTTCCGAAAGTGCGAGAACTTGCCACGCCGTGGAGGTGGAACAACGCAGGCGCGCACGATCTGGGTCAATGGTTGCTATCGATACGACCCGACCTTGCGGCAGGCAAACCAATCGATCTTCGGAACGCACCCGGCAGCGTGCAGTGGGTTCAGCTCGATGGCCGCCAGGACGATGCCCTGCGGCAGGCTGCGGCCGCGGTCGCCGCGCCAGGCGACACGAAGGTTTTGATCATCGGCGACAGCACGGACCCTCGGGGACAGCAACGTTTCGCCCGCCAAGTCGAAGGAGCCGTGACGGTCGAGGCTGTGGACCTGCGCGACCTTACGGATTTTGGGAGTGCCCTCGACCTTGCGAGACCCGAAGCGCTCTCCACCGTGGCCCATTTTGCGGAGAGCTTGATGAGCGCCTTTTCCGCAGACGACCTAGTACGGTCGGTTGCGGCAGCCCGTACCGGGAATCTGGGACGACCTCTGTCCGGTATCGAGCAAGCGGGCATGAGTTTTGAAGCGTCGCGGTCGCTTGCAGATGTCGCAGATCTCCTTTCCGCCATCAATCGCGCCGGTGGAGTTCGATGTTACCGTCCTGCAGTGCTGGCGGCCGCACAGCGGGCTCTGCAACTTGCAACCTCTCCCGACGGGCCATCGTTTCGAGAGGCGACGGTGACGATCCGAGAATACTCTCGGCTCATCGGCCGGCCGCTCGCCAAGCGTTCCGTCGGAAGTACCTTGCTACTCAAAGGTCTCGAAGCCGACATCTCGGTCATTCTCAATGGGAGCGCTCTCAACGCGCGCAATCTCTACGTCGCAATGAGCCGTGGCTCGCGCCGAGTCGTGGTTTGCTCTCCATCGCCAATTCTCAATCCGCCCTGGTAAGCCGCGCTACGGAGGTTCGACCCACGAAACTTGTGCTGCGGACATGTAGACGATAGCGCCTCGCTCGGCCCCTGTGACGCTCAGATAGTCGCGCAGTTGCGCCACATGTGCACTGTGTGCCGCCGCCGTGGGGTCTACGTCGGACTTCCAGTCGATGACGAGTGCGATGCGCTCTCCCTCGATTGCGGCAGCATCCGCACGACCCGCAAGATAACGCGGCGGGTTTGCCGCCCAGAGCGGAACTTCGGGCACCAGTAGCGCGAGGAAGGGCGCGAGCTCCGGCAGGGCCAATGTGCGCAGCGCCACCTCGGCCATCTCGACCGCGTCTGGCCTTTCGGCATCCGTCGCGTCATCGGATTGTAGTTGAGCAAGCAACTCGGTCGCGCGAAGAGTAGCCCCTTCACGAACTTGCTCAAGTTCCCCCGTGAGTAGCTCTTCCATAAGCTTGTGCAGGATCGTACCCCGGAGGGCGCCCGCTCCTACAATCCGCGCCGTCACGTCGGTCGCCGGATCGACTACGAATGCATCAACAAGGTCGGCGCTGCGATCAGCATCGCGGTCGCTCGGACGGTCCCATACAATCGGCGGCGAAGCAGCCACCAATCGCTGGTTTTCTGCTGCAAATATCGCCACTGTCTGATCGTTGGCCATGGATTGCGACGCGCTCATAACAGGCTCGGGCAACGCGTCAGCTCGGATCTCGGAAAGTCGCTTCTGCCCCAGATTCATCACCCGCGACCACGATCGCGAGGGAGCGCCAGGCAGATCAGGGATCACCAAGAGATCTCGGGCGCGCGTCGTTGCGACGTACCAGAGCCGCTCGCGTTGCCGCGCTTCGCGAAATTCCTCCTCTTCACGGGCGGTAACCAGTTCGGGCGGCTCGATCCCTCCGACGATCCAGTGAATTGTATCGTCTGATTGCCTATAGACGAACTGATCCTGGGGCTTGAACTGCGTCGACGAATTCACGGTGATCACCACGGGCCATTCCAGCCCCTTGGCGCTGTGCATGGTGACGATCTCCACCGAGTCCTCGGACGCATCGACTCTCCCTTCTGAATGCCGGCGCTTGCTCTGCCATCCTCGCTGGAGATCGAGCGCGAACGCGCGCAGTCCGGCAACATTGTAGGGTCTGGCGAGTTCGACGATGGCATCAAGGTTTGCGAGCGCGCGCGCGTTGCGCTGGCCATGCCTAGCCGCCATGATCACTCTCAGTTTCAGGCGCTCGATTGCGAAGGCGATGAGCTGCATCGGCGTGAGTTCGGCGGCAAGGCGATGCAGCGCCTGGAGCTTCAACAGAACATCCTTTGCGAGGGGGTTGACGACCTCGTCCGCTGAGGTCCGCAACTGAAAGCGCCGGCGCCCATCTTGGTCGGGTGAGAGAGCCGCCGTAATATCAAGCAAGTCTTCATCGGTGAGTCCGACAGCCGGACCTCGCATTAGCGCGCCGAAAGCCAGAGTGTCGAGCGGATCCGACAGCGCGCGAACCAGGACGAGCATGTCCTGAAGCTCCTGGCGCCGGAAGAGCGCGTGACCTGCCTGGGAGGCGACCGCGATGCGGTGCGCTTCGAGAGCGCGTTCGTAACGCCAGAGATCGGTGTGTGTAGGAGCAAGCAGCGCTATGTCGCCTGCACGCAAGTATCGCTCAGTTCCATCCGGATGATGGATCTTCAGGGCGCCGATCAGGCGCGCGCACAGGCTGGCAACAGCTTCCGCCTCCGCTTCGCGCTGTTCCTCCGCGTTGGCATCACGCGGAACATGGATCGTCAGCTTCGCCGCCGCACTGATCGGCAGTGGCGGGAGCATAAGGGTCGGCGCGAGCGGGACGAAACCCGGTTGTCCCGCCCCTCCAAGAACGTCACTGAACACGTGGTTGACGTGCGTGATGACGTCCGGCCGGGATCTGAAGTTCGCGGTGATAGAAAGTACGCAGCCGTTGCCGGCTGTTCCAAGTACGGACTTCGCGAGGGCGTAAGACTCAACGTCAGCACCGCGAAATCGATAGATTGCTTGTTTGGGGTCTCCTACCAAAAAGAGCGCTCCTGGCCGCAAGCTTGCGCTGCTCCAAGTCGCCGGCTGCGAACGCGCAGCGAGGCAGAAAACGATTTCCGCCTGCACGGGATCGGTATCCTGGAATTCATCGACGAGCAGGTAGGCATACCGGCCGGCGAGCCAAGCGCGAATTTCGGGGTTCTCGCAAACAAGCGCCCGCGCCTGACGTAGCAAGTCGTCGAAATCGAGAACGGCCGCTTCTCGCTTGCGCCGGTCGTAGGCCTCGATCACCCCGGTTAGATGCGCATCCAGTTCATGCGCCAGACCTTGCGCAATGCAGCCAATCAACGTTCGATACGCGGCGCGAACCGTCTCGAAGTGTTCGACCGCTTCATTTGCGCGACGCCGTCCATCCGTCTCGCCAAGACTCTGCTTCCAAGCGCGCATCCTGTCATAAGCCAGCAAGTCGATGCTTCTTTGCCGCATCATGCCGATACGGGGCGGCTGGGTCAGGCGCCACAACGCGGAAAAGCCCGCGGTGGCGTGATCGCCGGCGAAGAACGAAGAAAGACGTTCAAGATCCGCGATGAGACCTGCCGTCCACGTATCTCCTGGTCCCGCGACATGCCAGCGGGCAAAGGCAGAGACGGCTTCCGCGAACGTTTTGTCCGGGCGAGTTGAGAAATCCGGCGCCGGCACGGTCGCGCTGCGATGCTCTCGCCGGAGGATGGCAAGTTCGCGGACCCGCTCGACTACCCCCAACGGGTCATCCTTGGCAAGGACACCGATGGGACCGCCGTCTGTTTCGTCAGGCACCAACCTCTCCTTCAGCCAAGTCGCGAGCACTTCGTCAAAGAGTGCATTGGCAATGATCGCGTCCACAACACGCGAACCAGGATCGAGGCCCACTTCTATCCCGTGCGAACGAAGAATTCCTTGGCAAAACCCATGGATGGTCGTGGCAGTGATTTCTCCGATGCGTGGCGCGGCCTCATCAAGATGCGCGCGCTCCGCTAGGTCTAACGGCAGTGAGAGAATTCCGGCGAGTGCGGGCGGCGTCCTTCCATGGCGAAGCTCCTCGACCGTCCAGCGTATCCGTGCCTCCAACTCGCTCGCCGCCGGTTCGGTGAAGGTGATGGCTGCAATTTTTGAAGGATCAACCCCGCTTGCGATCATCATCGCGACGCGCGCGGCCATCAATGACGTCTTGCCAGTGCCCGCCGCAGCCTCGACCAGCATGTTGGTCTCAAAATCAGTGAGCGCGCGTCTGCGGGCATCGAGATCAGGTACGCTCACGGGCTACTCCAAAGTTTGTCTAGCGCGCTGTTCACCCCAGCAAATAGACGACGCTTTACGCGACGGTAAGCATCAAGCTCAGCTGGCAGGGCGATAGCAAGCGGATCAAAGAATACAGGCGCAGGTCCTGGCGCAATCTGGCCGTTGCGTTGCAGTTGAACGCCTGAGGCCGTGAATGCAACCGCCTGGTCAATCGCCTTCTCAAGTTCCTCGTTCGTAAGGCTTAGCGTCCGCGCCGGCTCGTGCTTTAGATAAGTCAGCTGCGAGCTCACGCTCCGAACATCAGCAAGGAGAGACCGCACGGCGAGGCCGTAAAAGACGCGCTGGAGTTCTGCGCCACGATCGAACACGACTGGCTTCTTCCGCTCCGGCGCCGCCCCAACCTTATAGTCCGTGACGACTGCCGCGCCGCGTGCCGCGTCTTCATCAAGTCGATCAATTCGTCCACGGAAGACAATTCCGGTCTTTCCGATCTGGACCGGCGAGAGCGTGGTCCACGGATGAGCTCCTTTATCGGGCTCGCCAAACGAAAGCTCGGTCCAGCTCCTGCCGCGCGGTTCGTCGATTGCATCTTTGAGTCCTCGCAGCGCTCTCTCGCGTGCCATCTCCACTGTGTGGCGCCAGAGAAGGCCCGGTGGAACGGCTCTGGTGAGAGGCCAGCTTTCGGTAAGACTGTCCACCTCTCGATCTAGGGCAATCTCAATCTCATCGATATTTTTGGGCGCGCCAATCCGCAACACGCCCGCAATAAGAGCGTGAACGAGCTCGCCGAAAGCGCGATGGGTTAGAGCGAGGGGCTGGGGGTCTAGATTCGGCTCACGCCAGTGCAGGGCGTACTCCCAGACGAACCCCAACGGATCGCATAGAAGTCGATGGAGAGAGGTCGTGGATTGGACTTCAGCAAGGGCATCGACAACGAGCGGGTGGTTGGCACGAACCTTCCCGTCATGAGCCGTGTGTTGCTCACCATCCCACCATGCGCGCCAACAGGCACGACTTGCACGCACTTGGGGATCCTTGCCCGCATCGACGGGCCGGGCGTAGAGCCGATCGCTTTCGCTGAAAGCATGCGGGGGTATCGCGCTCCGCCCGATGATGCGCTCTGCTTTTCTCGGCCACAACGTACTGGCTGCTTGCAGCGATCCAGTCGCACTCCTATAGGCGCGTGACAGCGAGTAGTTGGTCGATTGGCCGACGATGATGTCATGCATCATCCGGTCCATTTCTGCTGCTTCAGCGGACGGAAGTCGTAATTGCCCAAGCAGATGTTGTGGTAGCAACGGGTTCTCGTTCGACCGTCTGGGCCACGCGTTCGCATCCAGCCCGACGAGGCGAATATATGCGCGCGGGGCCGCCGCCAAGTGACGGGCGGGTCCCCACGCGATAGAATTTCCCGGCTCGCGTCCGTCGGCAACGCGCAGAGCCTGCAGGGAGAGCTCGATTGCCTGTGGGGGCGCCATGCGCAAAGCATCCCGCCACAGGCTCAGCGCCTGCCCCTTCAAAAGACGGCGCCCTACTCCCTCTGACAATGCAATCCCGCCGGCCAAGTCTTCGAGAATCGGCAACAATGTCCGTTCCGTAAGGTCACCATTTGCCCGTTCGTCTCGAGTTTGCTCCAGAGCATGACGCCAAAGCGTCGGACTTGTCAGCGCCGCGCTTCGCCGCAAGCCCTTAGCCCAGTCACTGGGCAACTTATCCTTGGCTGGGCCGCGCGGCAGCCGGGCAAATAGGAGCCTCACACGTTCCTGAGACAGCCCGCGTAGCAGGATGTCCGCGAGTGCAGCGCAGGCCTGCCCTTCACGGGTCGCTAGCGCCGGAATGCCGTGCGTGAAATGCACGGGCATCCCTGCCTCACGCGAGAGAACCAGAAACGCATCGTCCCAAGCCGACGGCGAGGCAGCCGAAATGGCGACCTCGTGGGGCGCGGCTTTTCCGTCCGCCACAAGCGCGCGCGCCCAACGCAAAGATTCCCGCACTTCGTTTCGCGGATCGGCACAGAGGTCTGCAGAGCCAAGCAATGCTGTGCCGGATGGACGCGTTTGGATGTCCCCAGAGAACCAGTCGCGCCGGCTGTGCTGCGATGCAATCCATCGCACCGGTACGACATCGCAAAGCGCATGGATGAGCGGATACCAAACGGCCTGGATATTAGCGACGTCTTGAATAGTGACGGCGCCGAGTACTTTGGGAGCGAAACGAATTCGCGCCAAGGCAGCTCTGACCAAATCGGGAGGCGTCAGCATTCCAGACGGCAGTTCCTCTCGGACGCGGCGTTCGAGCAACACAAAGTCCCTAAGGCGGGCATTGTCGGGCAAAGAAGCCGGGGCCTCCATGTCCCACCAGTCCCGGAGCGCCGATAGCGCAGCCGCGGGCATCCCCGGCAGTTCGGCAACCTTGCCAATGTCCTCGTATCCGCCCACCTCGAGCCCCTGCCTGATAGCCAGGTACAAGACCTCGTGCGAGGCTGGCGAAACGAAGCCGCCGGCAAGGCGTGCGGCGAGAAGCGGCAGCGTCAGGACTTGCCGACCCGTGGCCCCTTCGCGAGCCGCATCAAGGCGCCGCATTCGCAGTGCTAAAGGCCCATCGACGACTACAGTATGGATTAGCATTTCGCGCCCTATCGCCGGACTGAAGGCAGCGATACCCGATCGCTGCCGAAATCGCGAATCTTTAAGGCGACGCAGTTCCCGCCGTCTAACGCGTCTCCGCTATCGCGTCCGCCATCTCGTCGACCGTCTTCTTAAAGTGTGCCGGATCATGCAGAGCGGCCTTCGCCGCTTCTGTCCATTCTGATCTTGTCGACATCCATCCGACCATCCTCCCGGCATCGATCCCGCGGTTTCGGACGAGATAGGGTGACAAGATCTTATCCGGCACCGAGTCGCGCAGTAAGTCGGCGCTCTCTGGATGGATCATTTCAAACACCCGCCAAGCTCGGTAAACGGCAACCAGTTCTCCATCCTCTGCAAGCTTGGACAACAGTTCGAGGATTGGCCCAGGCGGTGTGATTTGTGTCTCCGAGCCTTTGTCGGCGCCAGCTTCCGCTACACGCGTGGGCTGCTCAATTCCGGTTGCGGAGAGCGCCACGGCGAGCGCTTCCACTGCCTCGTCTCCGACGCCAGCGAAATACTGTGCGCGGTCGGTGAACCCTCTGGCCGCGTGCGCAGCGACCTCGTCTCTGTCCGCCGGCAGGACCCGCAGGATGCCATCTTGGTATTCAAATATGCCGGCCGCCACGAGAGAGGCGAAATCCTTCTCGAACCGAGGATGCTCCGCATCGACCCCGAAAAGATCTGCCGTGTCGCCGGAAACGACGAGCGCTAAGGTGTCCGGCTCGAGCTGTGGGATCAATATCTTGCTGCCTCTTCCTCCGAGCAAGAGAGAGACGACCATCGATTCCCGCAACCGCTGTCCGGGACTGGAGCCGGGCCGAAGCAGAGCGGACTTGGTTCGGTGAATGACAGACGACGAAAACACGTAGGGCGCGACGGCGCGGTAATAGTTGTGCGAGAGTCCTTCGCCGTCAATTGTCTCCAGTTTCCCATCATCCAACCAAAACAATACGGGTATCCAGCATGGCTGGGGCAGAAACGCGATCAGCCTGCGGCGAAACGCGCCAGGATCGACGGGTCGATCCGACCCTGCCAACGATCTGCTGAGGTCGTGCCAATCTCGAAAGCCGCCTGCGATCGCGGCGGCCTTCTGGCAGCGATTAAGCGGAAAAATGATCCCGCTATCGTCAAACAACGATTTGAGATTCTTGGCGAATTTCTTTGCGCCTTCGAGCGTCGAGAACATGCGAGCGTCCTTCATCTCGGCCGGGTCAAGACGCGCTGCTCGTCTCATCGGCCGAAAGAGGGGAAGCGGTCGCGAGAGCTGATGATTGAGTAGTCGTTGGACCAAAAGTCCTTTGCCAGGGCAGCGGCCTAGCCGACGGAGGCGGCATGAGTCGAATCTAGAGCCGTGCGCCGAAATTTTCAACAATTAGCGCGAATTGTCCCGTGATCTTTGCTCGTCCGGGATTCGCTTCCAAGGAAGACCTTCGCTCTGCGACTCTGCCGGATTCTAGACCTCACTCCGGACTGTCCGTCCCCATTCGAGCAATCGCGGCAATGTGCGACGGGCCAAGGAAGGCATCGGTTGCCAGTAGGATTGTCTCGCGATGCGTCTTGCTCACAAGGCCCGCAATGCATTTTGAACGATCGAAATAACCGTGCTGCCCGGCATTCGGCCAGTGGTTGGCAATCGTTCGGCTAAAGCTAGCACTGCGCGCCACACGTCGGTGTTATCCATTGCGATGCATGCTTGTTCAGCTTGCTCTGCGAAGAGCCTTGTTGCCTCTGATCCGTTCAAGCCGATCCTTTGACAAGTCTCGATGACGGTCTGACGGTCATCGCTGCACCCGTAATCATGCCAAACCAAATGAAAGGAAGCGTCTATAAATTTCGCTTGTGCCGCCGCCCCAGCAGTAAGCTCAAAAACTCGCACGCTCGCCCATTCCAATGGATCGATGCCCATATACGAAAATAGCTTGCGCCATTGCTCCACCGTCCACCGGGTGCCTTCCCTTATGCCTGCGCGCTCCCCGAACTCCTTAAGGCCCGGCATATTAAGGGGCAGCTCGAACACGGAGCAGTGTGGAGTGCCCTCCTCCATTTCGATCCACCGGATCGCGTTTTCATTGGTGACGCCTACGCGACCTATCGATAAAACGCGGGCAACTGCATGGCCGGCCTCATGGACGGCTATATCTCTCTTCGTACCCCCACCAAAATCCATTGCTCGCCTCCAATGACCGGATCATTGTAAACTAAACGTACAATAAGTATCGCTCCAGGAATCCCCGCGTTCGGATCACGAAAAGCCACGCGATTTGCCCGGTCACAGTTGCCACACAATGGTCGGTCTTAGCCTAGTGGCAATGTCGAATTTCCCAGCATGAAAGCGAACAATCCAGATTGGACCGCGCCGCGCACTAACCAGGATTGGCGCGATGACGAATTGATGCTGGCAGTTGCCTGGCTGAAGTCGTTCGTTCCTCGCAAAGAGATGGAGCAGAGGCTGGACGTCGCGAAGACCAATCTTCTTGCTGCCCAAGACCGCATGCGCGCCGGCATAATGGGACCGTTGTATGACCGGTAGATACGGCCGCTTGGTACATACTGCAGGCAGAGACCTTTGCCACCGACCGGGCCCTGTGGACGCCTGAGGGCACAATGCGAGTTGTGCCCTTCCTTACGCGCATCGGCAAAGAGCTGAAACTTCTGCTCAGCGTGAAGGGGGTCGAAGAGCGAGCGGCTCGCATGATGTTACAGGAGAGACGCCAACCTGACAGCAGCATTTTCGAGATGCTCGTCGCCCTTGCCTACCGACGCAGAGGTTGGAGACGGGTCGAGTTCGTGCCGGAAACTCCCGGGCGCGGACGAACCCCGGACCTGCACGTTTTCAGGACAGGAAGCCGCTGGGCGGCAGAGTGCAAGCGCCTGATGCCTTCAACCTACGCCGCGAACGAGAAGTTGCGGGGCACGCGGCTTGCACAACCCATCCATCAACTATGCCTGGAGCTAGGCGAATCCGTCATTGTCGAGGTGAAGTACCAAGTCGAGCTGCGCGAAGTCGCGGACGACTATCTCGTGCGACACGTGAGACAGACCATCGAGCGGCGATCGCTGGCACCTTGGAAGGACGAGGTGGCGACCGGAAGAGTGCGACCCATAAACTGGACGTTGCTTCGGCGAATTCTCGCAAAAGACTACGTCTATTTTGATGGAAGTCGGATGATCGAACTTCTGGCCGGACACTATGATCATTCGGCCGATCACAGCATGGCAGCCAAATGGCGTCGGGCGCCTTTGAGGCCCACATATGCCGACGCTGTTTACCAAGCGAGCGTGGTCAGCTGGGTCAGTGAATCCGAAGTTGCCGTACGTCAAAAGGCGCGTCACTTTCGTAGCACCATCGCCAACGCAGAGCGTCAGCTTCCGAGCGACCGTCCGGGGGTAATTCACGTTGGCGTCGAGAGCTCGGCGGGACCGGAAGTTGATTTCGCTCGTCACTTCTTCAACACGATGCAAGCCAGAACTTTTGCGCCGGCGACCTCACGCCTCAGATGGGTTTACGCAAACTATTTTGTTCCGGAAGCAACCACGCGAGAGAACGAGACGTGGGCGATCACTGAGACGATGGTGCCATACAAGATCGGACATCATCGAACGCATTGGCCACTGCCCGACCACATGTTGGTCACGCCCGAGAACGAAAGCGAAAGCGGGGTACATTGGCATCCGATCGCAGCAGCGAATTCGAACCAAGAATAGTCTCAGAGCCAACTCTCGCACTTTCTGACCGCGATTCGCTCTGCGCGTCACGTTGGCTAGAACAGAGAGCTAATCGGATCACTGATTTAGTGTGGCGGAGTTCGCCGATGTTCGCTGGCGCTTATTCGACGGATATTCGACGACTTTTCGGGCCAAGCTGTAAGTCTTTGAAATTTCTGGCGCTCCCTAGGGGAATCGAACCCCTGTTTCAGCCTTGAGAGGGTAAAGTCGATCCGCTTGATGATCATCATCGTTGAGAGTCCTGCGATGGAGCTTACGGACGTCAGGCCCGGCTCGTTTGCATAAGCAGGCGTTACCGCACCAGTTTCGCACCAGAAACGACCCAGCCAAAGCACAACGAACGCGATCAGATTCAAACAAATAGCCAGCAAAATCAACGAAGCCAATCGCTATCCCGCCGCTCATAACGGTCTGGTTGCAGGTTCGAGTCCTGCCGGGCCCACCACGCTTCGCCCTTCGGGCTACGCGTGGCGCAGCCAAGCGGAGAACGAGGGGCAAGCGCGGTGTCGTAGCCGGAGCGCAGCGGAAGCAAAGACGGACTGGCGCGGCAAGCTTCGGCTCGGCAAGCCAACGCCACACATCAAAGTAAGCATGCGAAGGTATTTCTCGCGTCCGTTCACTCGACGGTGCACTCTCGATCTTTCGCAAGCAGCCGAAGGCGCTCCCCGCTCGTTCAAGGTGAAACCAGCCGCTTGCGGACAGCATACCGAACCAGCTCGGCGGTGGAGGACATCCTGAGCTTGCGCATGGCCGAGGCGCGGTGGGTCTCGACCGTCTTGACGCTCAGATTCAGGATCGCGCTTATCGACCTGTTGGTGTGCCCCTCTGCGATCAGCTGGACCACGCTCTCCTCGCGCGAGGTCAGCAGCATGTCGGCCCGGTTCTGCTTGTTCGCCTGGTAGTCGCGGAGCAGCTTCTCCAGCAGAACACTCGTGAAGTAGGGTCTGCCGTCGAGCAGCGCTTCGACCGCGGAAATGAGATGGTTGCGAGCGTCGGACTTGAACAGGAAGCCGCGGATTCCGGCCAGAATGGCCTCTGTCAGCAACTCCTCGCTTTCATGCATCGTGAGGATAAGCACCTCGGTTTGAACGTGAAGCGCTCTGAGGCGGCGGCTGACCTCCAGGCCGTTGATGATCGGCATGGAATAATCGACGATCACGATGTCTGGCCTGGTTTCCAGCGCAAGCGTGACCGCCTGCTCACCATTGGTCGCCTCGCCGCTCACGATCCAGTTGGACCGCGTTTCAACAATCGCACGAAGTCCGGAACGCACGATTTCATGGTCGTCCGCAATCAAGATGCGTTTCACGGGTCGTTCCCGTTTGCCTGCCCTCGGCCAAGCCAGGTGGACTAGAGCGGTCATCGGCGGTCAGGTCGAACGATCATACGGCGTCCCACAAGAACGGTTATCCAGCAAAACCCTGAGAGATGCAGGCGAAGGTACTGACAGCCACGGACGGCGCACTGCCCGCGATCAGGCCTCGATCAGCCCGGTTCGCACCGCGTATCGCACGAGGCCCGCCGTCGAGTTTACCTCCAGCTTGCGCATCGCCGCTGCCCGATGCGCCTCCGTCGTCTTAACGCTCAAGTCGAGGATCGCGCTGATCCCCTTGTTGCTGTAGCCCTCGGCAACCAGCTTGACGACGAGCTGCTCGCGCGCGGTCAGCCCATGGTGGTGTCGTTCGCCGTGGAGGCCCGGCTCGCCGTCGTATTCGACAATGCTATTCGTACAGAAGAACGGCCTATGCATCAGCAGCGACTCGACAGCCGCCAGCAGCAGCTTGTTCGCATCAGACTTCACCAAGAAAGCGCGGGCGCCGGCCTCGAACGCCTGCTGCGCTATCAGACCCGAATTGTGCACGGTGAAGATCAGGATCTCGGTTTGCAGCCGATAGTCCCTCATACGCCGCGCCACCTCCACGCCGGTCATCCTCGGCATCGAGAAATCCAGGATGGCGACGTGGGGCTGGCTCTGGATCGCCGCGGCGACCGCCTTGCCTCCGTCAGTGGCCTCGGCCACCACTTCCCAATCCGCCCGTTGCTCGAGCACCGCCCGCAAACCCGATCGCACCGCTTCGTGATCGTCGGCTATGAGGATACGTTTCATGCCGCACACTCCATGTCTTTGACGGCGTTTGGGGTCGCGCTTTCGACCCGCCGCCGCTGGCTAGTGTTCTTTCGCTGATTGTGTGCCGGTCGCTGGCCTCGTATTGATCGTGGTCCTTCGTCGATTGCGCTTATTTACTGCAAGGACGTGCGGGAAGACCGCGGACAGAACGGTGCCGGAGTGCGGTGCCATCCCGTTGGACTGGATGGCGAGCGTACCTCCGATCCCGTGCAGCCTCGCGCGCATCGCGGGAATTCCGACACCGCTCGACAGCGTCTTGGTGCCCGGTCTGCCAGGGTTGGGAAAACCGCGTCCATTGTCGCTGATCGTCAACTGGAAGCGTCTGTCGACAACATCCACGACGATCGCCACCTCCGTCGCTTTTGCGTGACGGAAGACGTTCGTCAGAGCCTCCTGAACAACGCGCAGCAGCGAGCGTTGGGCCTCATAAGGTAACCCATCGACCTCCGGCACGATGTTCACCCTCACATGCAACGAGGTGCGCGCCGCGAACCCTTCCGCGTAGCCTTCGATCGTGGCCTTCAATCCGTCACCCGTCAGATCCCGCGGATGCAGCAGATAGGCAAAAGCCCGGAGCTCCCGGAGCGCTTCATCAATCGACGCGTCGATTTCGTCGCAGATCCGTTCGGCGGCTTGTGTGCCGTCAAGCTGGCCGCGGATCCGCATCAAGCCGAGACTCGCGGCAATCAGATGTTGACAGGTCGAATCGTGGAGATCGGAAGCGATCCGCTGCTGAATGCTCTCCTGAAGCGACAGCAGGCCAGCTTCGACATCCAGCCCGTTCCCCCATGTGGTGGGGTCCTCGAAGCGAACGTCGCGCGCCTCGCGATGGCAGCCGATCAACCGGACGACACCGCGGGTCGCGGGATCCAGGATCGGCGTGACCGTCGTTTCCCTCGTGCGGGATGAACCACCAAACGCCAGCCGCTGCCGGATCCTGATCTCAGCCTTCTCCGCGAGGCTCGCCCGAAGTGCTTCGCAGACAGATCTCGCGTCATCCGCGCTCAGGCAATCGGATACATCCATGTCGAGCACGTCTCGCGACGATACGCCGAGCCGGGACTCGAATGCCGGATTGATGCTCTCGTAGACGAAATGTCCGCAAAAGGAGGGGCGCGCGACGAAGAGGAGATCTGCAGAAGAGTTCCAGTAAAGCTCCTCGGTCGATGGTTGCAAACCTACGCGCAGCCAGCGCTTGGGACTGGTTTGCCTCGACTCTCTGGCGGGGGAGCCATGTGGCTTCACTGTACTACTCACTCTATTCCGGCGACTCCCGATATTGGCCACGACGACAATAGCGGGGTCTCTCCCCACCCTGCCGGCGAGAAATCCTCCACCGAATTCGGAATAGCGCACCTGCGGGGTCAATCAACTATACACCCAGCGAACCGCTCATTCAACATGAGGTAGTATTCGTGGGGGATTGAAATCTTGGCCTTCGTCAAGGGCCGCCGAATCTCAAATCCGATGCAATAGAGAGTAAAAATGGCGATGCGCGGCGAACGAGCCCGAATGGCATCGTCGCGCCGCCATTCCGTGGTCGCCGGGCGTCCTCCACCGTTCCCCCCCTAATGCGCTGACAGGTTCGCCAGGGCTATCGGCTACTGCTCGTGTCCGACTTCTTCTTTCTGGTCGCCTTCGCGGGCGGTGCCGCCGGGGCCGGCGCAATTGCGAGCGGGTGAGATGGTTGCTCCAGACGGCGCGTCGCGGCATCATCCCGAAGTGCATCGGTATCGAGTCGATGGCTACGATCGACCGCATCGCGAGGATCGGCCAGCACGACCGTCGTCATCATGCTTGAGATGATGAGGCAGGTCAGCATTAGAAGGCGTCTTGCCGGCATCTCTCGAGCACCTCTAAAAGGCAAAGTCCAGGCGAGGCCCGATCCGAACGTCCCTGTATCGCCGCAGCGGGACGTTCGAGGTTCGTGCCTCGTAGAGCACGGTCGTCGTGAGCGACACGTTGTTGGCAACGTTGTACTTCAGGCCGAGGTCAACCGAATAGAGCTGATCCTGGCGACCGGTATTGAGTCCATCGGTGAACCAATAGGCTTCAAACAGGGGCGTACTGACGATCGACCATCTGGGATCAAGCTTGACCTCGATTCCGAGCACGGCGTCAAAGCGCCAGCGGCGCGCCTCGGCCAGATCGGAGAAACGGTAGGTCAAAAGCACTAGTGGCGAGAACGTCGCGTTGCCAACGCGGAAATCGCGCGCGACTGAGCCCATCACGTCGTGGGACGTGAAGGCGAGATCGCGGTAGATGCCATCGAAATCATATCGATTTTCGTAAATGCCAGACAAGCGCCAGCCGTCCCAGTTCTCGGTCAGACGCGCGCCCATACGCGCGACGGCGAAATTGCCGTCCTTTTCCCGCGAAAAGGCTTCGTATTGAGCCCGCGCATAGAGCCGGTATGACAGATCGTTGGTGAGGTTCCCGTCAAGCCTGACGCTCACGTCTGGCGCGTAATAGACGTCGGACCTGCGGTTATCGCGGGTGAAGAGCGCGTTGTCGGTGAAAGTCGGCGAGATGGAACCAACGACGCTCCAGGACGGGGCTTGGTAATAAGGAACCGCGTAGGAGGATGTAGCGGCTCCGCTCGATTTGAAGTCGGTGAGATCGAGGTCCGCCGCCCAAGCCGTACTACTGCCGAGCAGTGCGGCAACCGGCAGAAAAGATCCAGACGGTCGCATAGGTCCCCTCCGATGCTGCAGCCGGACACCGGGATTCGTGTCACACTGCGCGCCGATTGTGGCGTGTTAATGTTCAGATGATAAATCACAGGTTGATCTGGGTCGATTCCTCCGCCGGCTAGTAGTCGACCAGATCCCTGGTAATCGGGCAGGTCATGCAGTGACCACCGCCGCGGCCGCGGCCGAGCTCCGCGCCGACGATGGTGATCACTTCGATTCCCTCCTTGCGCAGCAGCGTATTGGTGTAGGTGTTGCGATCGTAGGCGAAGACGACGCCTGGAGAGGCGCAAACCAGGTTAGCGCCGCTGTCCCACTGGGTTCGTTCGCGCAGATAGGCATTGCCACCGGTCTCCACGACGCGGAGCTTCTTCAGGCCGAGCGCCCCAGCCACGACGTCGACGAAAGGCTTCTCGTCCTTGCGCAGCTCGATTCCGGCAGAGTTGTCCGCCGGCCGGTAGGAGTACGCCGTGATGTTATTGACGATATCGGGGTAAAGCAGCACGCAATCCCGATCGGCGAACGTGAAGACCGTGTCGAGATGCATCGCCGCACGCAGCTTGGGCATGGCCGCCACGATGACGCGCTCAGCGGCCTTTTTCCTGAAAAGAGCGGCGGCAAGCTGGCTGATCGCCTGTCTCGATGTCCGTTCGCTCAATCCGATCAGGACGTTTCCCTTCCCGATCGGCATCACATCGCCACCTTCCAGAGTGGCAAGGCCGTGATCCTGAGTCGGATCGCCCCACCAGACGTGGACCTTGCCGGCAAAATCCGGATGGAACTTGTAAATGGCGGCGGCGAGGATCGGCTCCTCGTGACGCGCCGGCCAGAACAGCGAATTCAACGTTACGCCGCCATAGATCCAGCAGGTGGTATCGCGCGTGTACAGCGTGTTCGGAAGTGGCGGCAGCAGATACTCGGTCATGCCGGCCGCCTCCCGGATCAACCGGAGCATTTCACCGCCATGTGCGTCGGGGAAATCGTGGGTCGACAATCCGCCGATCAGGGTTTCCGCCAGCTCGCGGGGGGCGAGGCTTTCCAGATAGCCGCGGAGCTCGTCAATCAGGCCGAGACCGACCTGGTTTGGGACCACCTGATTGTCGAGGATCCATCGCCTCGCCTCCGGGATGGCGACGGTGTCCGCGAGCAGATTGTGCATCTCGACGACCTCGATGCCGCGGTCGCGCATCTTCTGCACGAAGTCGAAATGGTCGCGCTTGGCATTGTCGACCCACAGGACGTCATCGAACAGCAGCGTGTCGCAATTGGTCGGAGTGAGACGCTGGTGAGCGCGGCCCGGCGAGCAGACCATTACCTTGCGCAACTGACCGACTTCCGAATGAACGCCAAAAGGAAGCGCTCCGTTTGATGTCTGTTGTGTCATGAGCGCAACCTCCGCAATCGATCCGCCTAGATCGTGATGTAGCCGGTGGCGAGGCCGTGAATGCCGACGGCCGCGCCGATCGCAGCCACGATGAAGATGCCCCACTCCCACGGTGCAAAAATCCGCGCCTTCTGTTGGACCCGCGCCCAGACATACAGCGCCGTGCCGGGCACGTAGAGCAGCGCGGATAGCAGCAGGTATTTCATTCCGGCCGCGTAGATCAGGAAGAGTGTGTAGATGACGGCGATGCCGGTGAAGATCAGATCTCGTCTGTGCTCGCCCGCGCTCTTCTCGTACGTCTCGCCGCGCTTCACCAGCAGCAATCCGTAGGCGGCGACCAGGAAGAACGGAATGAGGTTCATGACGCTCGTGAGATTGAGCATCAGCGAGAAGGCATCCCGGGACCAATATGTGCTGACGACGAAGAGCTGCACCACGATATTGGTCAGCCAGAGCGCGGCGGCCGGCACCTTGTTGGCGTTCTCGGTACCGAACACGCGCGGCATGTCCCGGGTTCGACCGGCCGCCGAAAGCACCTCGGCGCAGATCAGCGACCAGGCGAGATAGGCGCCGAGCACCGAGACCAGGAGCCCGATGCTGACGAAGACGGCACCCCAATGTCCGACCACTGCCTCCAGCACCGTGGCCATTGACGGTTGCCGCATGTCTGCAATCTCCGCACGCGGCAGCACGGCATAAGGCAGCATGGTGACGAGCACCATCAGGCTCGTGACGACCAGGAAGCCCATGATCGTCGCCGCGCCGACGTCGGACCGCTCTTTGGCGTAGCGGGAATAGACGCTGGCCCCCTCGATCCCGAGAAAGACGAACACCGTGACCAGCATGGTCGCGCGGATCTGCTCGAAGAGTCCCGTGTCCGGCATGCCCTCGCCGCCCCAGAAATTGGCACGGAACAGGTCGGCCTTGAAGGCAAGGATCAGGATGACGATGAAGATCAGGATCGGCACGATCTTGGCGATGGTGACGATCGTATTGATCGCGGCGGCCTGCTGCACCCCGCGCAGGATCATGAAGTGGAACAGCCAGATCCCGATCGAGGCTACGACGATCGCGATGACCGTATTGCCGTCGCCGAACACGGGAAAGAACGCGCCCAGGGTCGATTTGATGAGGACCCAGTAGGACACGTTGCCGATGCAACTTCCCATCCAGTAACCGAGCGCCGACAGGAATCCGGGATAGTCGCCAAAGCCCTCTTTCGCATAGGCATAAACACCGGCATCCAGACCAGGCTTTCGCTCGGCCAGAGACTGGAACACGCGCGCCATGGTGTACATGCCACCGCCTGCGATGCACCAGGCGAGGATGGCGCCGAAGGGACCGGTTGCGGTGCCGAAGGTTCTGGGCAGCGAGAAGATGCCGGAGCCGACCATGGAGCCGACGACCATTCCCGTCAGTGCGAACAATGAGAGCTTCTGGGCCGATGTCGTCGCAGTCATTGAATGGCCTCGAAGAGCGAGCGAAGACCGACGCCGTCATCGATGTCTCGAACGATGCGTTGCCGACCTCCTCATTGCGAGATCGAACCATGCGCCGTGGCCTCGGCCCGGCCCATCAGGTGATTACCTAGTCGCTGTCCGGGATTACCCTCGCGCCGGGCTGGAAGCATCGGAAGCTGGCGCCATTTCTTTCCCGCCGAACCAGGCGACATACAAGGTCGGCAGCAGCACCAGAGTTAGAACGGTTGCGACGAGCAGGCCGCCCATGATCGCAAAGGCCATCGGCCCCCAGAAGACGGTCGGCGCTATCGGGATCATGCCGAGTACGGTTGAGACGGCCGTCAGCATGATCGGACGAAAGCGGGAGCTGCTTGCATCCACTGCCGCCTGCCAGGGCCCCTTCCCTTGCAAGCGCTCCGCCTCGATTTGCCCGATCAGGATCACCGCGTTCTTGCTAATCATGCCAAGCAGCGCCAACACGCCGAGGATGGCGACGAAGCCCAGCGGCCGCCCGGACACGAGCAGCGCCGCGACGACGCCGATCAGGCCGAGCGGCGCGACGCTAACGACCATCAATAGTCGCGGGAAGCTCTGCAGCTGCACCATCAGCACCGTAAACATGACGAACAACATCATCGGTACGACTGCCGTCACAGACGACCTCGAATTTCGACTCTCCTCCACCGTGCCGCCGACCACGACATCGTACGAACGCGGCAGAGTGGCCTTCAGCTTGGCGATAGCGGGAGCCAGCCGATTGACCACCGTCTCCGGCGGCATCTCGTCGGGAACGGCGGCCCGCACCGTCAGGGTCGGCATGCGATCGCGCCGCCAGATCAGCGGAAACTCCTGACCGTATTCGAAGGTGGCAAACTGGCTCAGCGGAACGGTCTGCCCTCCCGGGATCGGCACCTGCAGCGTCCGCAAGCTCGGCAGCGAGACGCGCTGCTCGTCCGTTGCGCGGGCCAGCACATCGACGAGGTAGATATCGTCCCGCACCTGGGTCACGGGCAGGCCGGAGATCACGGTGTTCAGAACGATTGAGATCGCCTGCGAGCTCAGGCCGAGACGGCGCGCCTCATCCTGGTTGACGCGAACGCGGATCTGGCGATCCGGCTCCATCCAGTCGAAATTGAGGCTCTTGGCCCTCGGATCGGAGCCGACGATCCGCGCGACTTCGACCGCGATGTCACGCACGAGCTCGACGTCGGGACCGCTGACGCGATACTGCAGCGGCCATCCCACGGGGGGACCGAGCCCAAGCGGCGAAACCGAGGAGATGGCGTTCGGGAATTCTTCCACAAGGAACCGTTCCAGCTTGGCATGCAGGCGCTCGCGTGCCGCGACGTCTTTGGCCACAACGACCGCCTGGGTGAAGAAGTCATTCGGCAGCTCGACGCTGAGCGGCAGATAGAAGCGGATCGCACCGCGCCCGACATTGGTACTCCAATGACCAACGTCGGGATCACCGGTCAGTACTTGATCGAGGCGCTTGGCCGCCGCCTCGCTGGCGTAAATCGATGCATTCTGCGGCAGGCCGATGTCCACAAGAAGTTCCGGCCGGTCGGACAATGGAAAGAACTGCTGCGGAACCAGCGGAAGCGCGAGCACAGAAGCGAGAAAAGCGCAACCGTCGCGCCGATCGTCAGCCATTTGGCGCGGATCGCCAGGACCAGGAAGCGCCGGTACAGGCGAAAGGCCATTCCCGGCGCATCGGCTGTGGTCTTGGGCGGCGCGAGGATAGCGACGCCGAGCAGCGGCGTGAAGATGACGGCGACGAACCACGACGCCAGGAGAGCGATCGTAACCACCACAAACAGCGAGAACGTGTATTCGCCGGCCGCGCTGGCTGCAAAGCCCACCGGAATGAACCCGGCGATCGTTACGAGTGTGCCCGTGAGCATGGCGAATGCATGCGTGCGAAAGGCGTAGGCCGCGGCCGCGATCTTGCCGTCGCCCAGCGCCAACCGATTAAGCGTGGCGTCCGTCGTCGTCATGGCATCGTCGACCAGCAGCGCGAGCGCGATGATGAGAGCGCCGAGTGAAATTCGCTGCATATCGACGCGAAGAAGTTCCATGCTGGGAAACACGATCGCGAGCGTAAGCGGAATAACCAGTGCGATGATGAGGCCCGGCCGAACGCCGAGGCTGATGAAGCTCACGACGAGGATGATCGCGATCGCCTGCACCAGCGAGGTCATGAACTCGCGGATCGCTTTGTCCACCACGACGGCCTGGTCGGCCACGAGGCTCGGTTCGATTCCGATCGGCAGATCGGCCGTGATCTCTGCCATCACCGCCTTGATGTTCCTGCCGAGAACGAGAATATCGCCGCCCTCGCGCATCGCGATCGCGAGCCCGATCGCTGGACGACCGCCGACCCGGAACAGCGGTTGCGGCGGATCGGCATAGCCTCGCCGTACCGTCGCGAGATCGCTCAGACGTAGCGTGCGACCGCCCGCGCTGAAGTTGATGTCGGCAATGTCCTGCTCCGACTGGAACGCCCCGGAAACCCGAAACGAAATTCGCTCGGTCCCGGTCTGGATGGTGCCGGCCGGGCTCACGATATTCTGTGCCTGCAGGGCGGCGATCAGAGCCGTGCGATCGACCCCAAGACTTGCGAGTTGCCGTTTCGAGAACTCGACGAAGATCACTTCGTCCTGCGCACCCAGCAGTTCGATCTTCGCGACATCGGGCACGTCTAGAAGACGCGAGCGGACCGCCTCGACCCGGTCACGCAGCTCGCGCTGGGTAAATCCATCACTGGTGAATCCATAGATGATCCCGAACGTGTCGCCGAAATCGTCATTGAACGCTGGTCCCACGATGCCCACCGGCAGCGTGTGACGGATGTCCCCGATGGATTTCCTCACCTGGTACCAGGTATCGGAGACGTCCCTTGCGTTGGCGCTCCCCTTCAAGTTCACGAAAATAGTGGTGAGACCGGCCCGAGTGAAGCTGCGCAGGAAGTCCAGATGTGGCGTCTCTTGCAACCGCCGCTCGAGCCGTTCGGTCACCTGCTTCATCGTCTCTTCGGCCGTCGCTCCAGGCCAGGCCGCTTGAACAACCATAGTCCTGATGGTGAATGCAGGATCTTCGTTCCGGCCCAGCCGCAGATAGGACAGCACGCCGGCGACGACGGCGGCAATCATCAGATAAATGACGAGCGAGCGGCGCCCGAGCGCCCATTCCGAGAGGTTGAGCCCGGTCATGGCTCCGACCCAAGGACGCGCACCCGCTGACCCGGATGAAGTGCCTGGACGCCCGCGGTCACCACGACCTCGCCTATGTCCAAACCTTGCGAGATGATCACCTGCGCCTGATCGAACCTCAAGACGTCGACATTGCGGATGGCGACCGTCTTCGTCGCGGGATCCAGGATCCAGACCGCCGGCTGGCGATTCATCCTGGTCAGCGCCGTTGCCGGAATGTCGATCATTGGTCCGGCGCTCATCTCGACGCGCCCCGTGACAGTCGCCCCCAGCCGCATCGCGGCAGGGGGATCACGAAGTCCTATCTTGATCTCAAAGGTTCGCGTAACCGGATTGGCCTGCGCGGCAACCTGCCGGATACGCCCTTCCGCGGTCACCGCTGGATCGTCGGTCAGACTGACGCTCACCAGCAGATTGGCCGGTGCCGCGCGGACGAATTGAGCCGGCATGTCGAAGACCGCGTCTCGGCCATCCTGCCGCGCGATCCGCGCAATCGTCTGTCCGGCCTGGACGACCTCTCCGGCGGCGGGCCCCGTTTCGGTTATCTTGCCCGGTGCATCGGCCCGCAGCTCGGTGAAGCTGACCTGGTCGTGGGCGGAATTCAACTGAGCTTCGGCCATTTCAACATTCGATTGCGCAGTCTGTTGCGCCTGCGTCGCGGCCTCGAAGTTGGCGCGCGTGGTCCATCCCTGCGCCAACAGAGTCTGCTGGCGTTCGAAATGATTGCGTGCCTGAGTGAGCTGGCCCTGAGCTGCGGCAAGAGCGGCCTGCGCCTGCCGCAACGCGCTGAGTTGGTCCTGCGATTCAAGCTGCGCCAACAGCTGGCCGGCCTCGACGCGCTCACCGAGCCGGATGTCGCTCGAGTGCAGCCGACCGGAAATTCGAAATGCCAGATTCACTTCGTCTTCGGCTTCGATGCGGCCGGAAAATGTGAGGGGCGTGAGTTGATCCCGCTTCTCGACTGTCATGGTGCGGACGGGACGCGCCGGCGCCGGAAGGGAGTCCGTCGCCGCCTCCCTCTCACAGGCGACCAGCAACAGCGCAGAAACTCCTGCAACAAGCGTCGTACTCATTGACCGCAGCTGCATGAATTGACCCATCCGTGCCGCTGAGGATTTTGCGGAGAATTCATCCTGCTTGTATCGGTAAATCTACTGAGCATCCGCGGGTGCAATCGTGAACGAACATCCGGCGGAGCCGAAAGATTCCGGCAGCGAAGTCAGGCGATCACCCGACAGCCCAAGCGCGCAGACGGTGCATAAGCCTGCAGCTGCCGCCGTTGCGGCGCATGCGATCCCTTCGTCAAAGCCGCGGCGGGTTTGACGAGCCTGCGATCCGCGGCTCCACGTGATTGCTCAACGACAAGGAGAAACCAAGATGACAAAGCTGGCTTTGCTCTCCGCTGCCGTCTTCATTGCGCTCAGTGCCATGGGCTCGTGGACGCCAGGACAAGCGCAGGATCTGGCATGGTGCAGAAAGTTCAGGGGAACGCTGACCTGTGTGTATGACACTCGCGCCCAATGCCGCGCGTCGGTGAGCGGGCGGTCCGGCACCTGCGTCCCGAATCCGCGCCGCTAGATGCCGCAATTGATCGCCGAGGTAGCATCGATCGGGCGGCGCCAGCAATTTCACTTTGCGCCGCCCCTTCGGGACGCAGTCTACAGCGTCCAATCTCATTCGGAACATTCCCCACCGGGACCGAGGGTTTTCTCCGATCCCCTGAGGCAGCTCTCGCGCGGTAGCTTCCTCGGGTCCGCTTGCATGCTCCAACGGGAGGTCTTCATGTCAGATCTGGTCGCCATCGTATATCCGTCCGAGGCGAAGGCCGAGGAAGTGCGTCAGCAATTGCTCAGGCTGCAGAAGGAATATCTGATCACGATCAGTGACGCCGTGATCGCCGTAAAGACGGACCAGGGCAGCATCAAGCTCAACCAACTCGTCAACACGACCGCCATGGGCGCGGTGACGGGAAGCTTCTGGGGCCTTTTAATCGGTGTCCTCTTTCTCAATCCGATCCTCGGAGTTGCCGTAGGCGCAGCGTCGGGTGCGCTCGGCGGCGCACTTTCGGACGTCGGCATCGACGATGCCTTCATGAAGAGTCTCTCCGCCAGCCTTCAGCCCGGCAACGCCGCCCTGTTCGTCCTGATCAAGCACATGACCGCCGACAAGGTGATCAAGGAGATCAAGGACGCGGGCGGCGTCGTACTCAAGACCTCCCTCGACGAGACGAAGGAAAAGGCGTTGCGCGATGCCCTCGCCAGCACGGTGGAGCGGCCGGCGGCCTGAGCCGCCGCCCTTCCCTTCTCAACGGCGGCCGCCCGCAAGACGCAGCAGCATCAGGAACAGGTTGAGGAAATTGAGATAGAGCGACAGCGCGGCAAGGACCGACTTTCGCCCCGAAGCGGTTTGGTCATCCGCGCTGTCGTACATCGTCTTGATCCGCTGCGTGTCATAGGCCGTCAAGCCGGCAAACACGCCGACTCCTACGATCGAGATCAGCCAGTCGAGCGCAGTCGACCACAGGAACAGGTTGACGACGCTCGCGAAGATGATCCCAATCAGCCCCATGAACAGGAAGGTACCCAATCCCGAAAGGTCGCGCCGGGTCGTGTAGCCTAAGACGCTGAGCCCGCCGAACATTGCAGCAGCGATGACGAAGACGCGGGTTATCGATGAACTGGTGTAGATGTGTAGTAGGATCGAGAGCGAGATACCGACCAGGGCAGCATAGAGGAAGAACAGCAGGCGCGCAGTTGGCACCGACAATGTCTCGATGCGCGAGTTGAGAAAGAACACCAACCCAAGCGGCGCCAGGATGAAAACCCACATCAGCGGGCTCTGCAGCAGCGCGGGGCCGGTGACCTGATAGGTCAGGCCGGCGGCGACGGCGGTCAGGGCGACACCAGCGGCCATGTAGCCATAGATCCGCAACATGTACTGGCGCAGTCCGGCATCCACGGTGATCCGGCCGCCGACGACGTCTGTCGCCGCCAAGTTCTGATCGAGATTCGACATCGCATCCTCCTGTGCAGCCCCCTAAAGCGCGACCACGCTAGGCTCTGCTTCGACGGAACAACATCGGACAATCACCCGAAGACATCAGGTGAAAACCACTCTTGCCCGAATGGGGACGGCATGGCGCTGATTGCCGATCCGTAAGACTGGAACCTGCTTCGGGGTCGTAAGACTTTTGACTGAGGCACCTTGCGCTTTTGTCACTGGAGGGCGCGATGACCTAACCGGAGGCATGCGCTTCTTCTTCCATATCACCGATCGATACGGCGTCTCGCCCGACACGATCGGATGCGATCTTAGCGAGCAGGATGCGGCCGTCCTACATGCCAGGCGCCTGGCGGCCGAACTCGCCAAGTCCGGCGAGTTCTTCCGTGGCAGCGTCGTGCTGGTCGCGCGGGATACGTTGCCGACGTCCTGGCACAAGGGCGGGGACGACACCGCCGCTTCCCGTGGCGATATCTGAACCGGCGGCCACCGATTTCCTGCCTCTCTTCCTACAGACAATCCCTGATGTGCGCACGCGGTAGGTGGCTCTAAGGTTCCGGGAGGGAGGCCGCGAATGCAGCCGCCTCGGATCGGAAGGCATCCATCATGGCTGCTTCGACAAGCGAGGCCGATCAGAAGCTTTCGCGCAATGCGCTGATCGCCCTGGTGATCGGGTCGATGGTCGGCTCCGGCATCTTCGCATTGCCGGCTCAGTTCGGGCGCACCACCGGCGCTTTGGGAGCGATCATTGCCTGGATGATTGCTGGCACCGGCATGTTGACTCTGGCCTTGGTGTTCCAATCGCTATCCCGGCGCAAGCCGGAGCTCGATGCGGGCATCTACGCCTATGCCAAAGCCGGTTTCGGTGACTACATCGGCTTTGCGTCCGCCGCCGGCTACTGGATCGGCTGTTGTCTAGCCGACGTCGCCTGCCTCATCCTGATCAAGGCCACGCTCGGCCAATTCTTCCCCGTGTTCGGCGACGGCACCACGCCGGTAGCCATCGCTTCGGCCTCCGTGCTGCTTTGGAGCGTCCATATTCTGGTGCTGCGCGGCATCAAGGGGGCTGCCGCGCTCAACATGGTCACAACTTTCGCGAAGATCATCCCCATCGTGCTGTTCATCGTGGTGGCTGCGGCCGCCCTGAACCGCGGGCTTTTCTCCGACAATTTCTGGGGAACGACCGAGCCCGACGCCGGGCAGGTGTTGAGCCAGGTCCGCAGCACGATGCTGCTCACGGTGTTCGTCTTCGTCGGCATCGAGGGCGCGAGCGTGTATTCGCGTTACGCACGAAGGCGCGACGACATCGGTATCGCGACGGTCACCGGCTTTCTGACCGTTCTCTGCCTTCTCGTGCTCGTGACACTCCTGTCCTACGGCATCCTGCCGCGGAGCGGGCTCGCGGACCTGCCGACACCATCGATGGCAGGCGTGATGGAGGCCATGGTCGGCCGCTGGGGCGGTGTGTTCATCAGTATCGCATTGCTGATCTCGATCCTCGGCAATTACCTGTCATGGTCCCTCCTTGCGGCCGAGATCCTGCACTCAGCGGCCATTCAGCGCACGATGCCGGCCTTTCTGGCGCGCGAGAACGTTCACAAGGTCCCTGTCGGCGCGCTCTGGCTCACCAACTGCGTGATACAGGCGTTGCTTCTTGTGAGTTGGTTCGCCGAATATGCCTTCACGCTCGCCCTCAAGATGACGAGCGCAATGACACTGGTCCCGTATTTCCTCGTGGCGGCTTACGGCCTGAAGCTCGCATGGACTGGTGAGGCTTATGCTTCCGGCGAGCGCGCCCGCACCAGCGAGGGGATCTTCGCGGCTGTCGCGACGCTCTACGCGGCGGGAATGATCTACGCCGGCGGGGCGAAATTTCTCCTGCTATCCGCGATCCTCTACGCGCCGGGAACGCTGCTGTTCCTGATCGCCAAGCGCGAACGCAAGGAGCGGCTTTTCAGGCCGGTCGAGTCCGTCCTGTTCGGCGCGGTGGCCATCGCCGCGGGGATCGGAATCTACGGCCTGGCTGTCGGAGCCATCGCGATCTGACCGATGTCGCTGACCGCATGGAGGCGAGGATGAAGATGTGGATCAACTATCGTACCCTGTTCCTCACCGCAGTCGTAGCCGCCACTCTGCCGTCAAGCATTTCCCCGGCTCAGCCGAAGGACGATACCGTGGCCGCGCCGAAGCAAACCGGCACGGCCGCCCCGGGCGATGCGAGGCCCAACATCAACACCAACACGAATCCATTCAAGCATCGCTATTGGCGTCATCGCGGCGGCAAGCATCCGCATTTTGGCAGCCGCCGTGTTCGCTCGTGAGGCGTGACCACATGACGGCGGACCGATCGATGAGCGACGCCAGGGTCGGATCCGAGCGGGTCCGCGGCCTCGTTCGGAATGAGAGCCCGATCGACGAGTCGGTCCAACCCGGACGACCGAGCCTGCTTGCGATCGGCCTCACCGTGCTCGTCGTGGCCGTGGCCCTCTTCCTGGTCTGGCAAACGGTGTCGAGTCTCTTGATCGTGTTCGCAGGCGTGCTTTTCGCAGCCTTTCTCGATGCCGCAGCCCGGGCTCTGGCGCCGGTTCTTCCTCTCAGCCGCGTCTGGCGTCTGACGCTCGTTCTCCTGCTGCTGTCGGCGCTGGCAGGCTTCGGGCTGGCCTGGGGGACCGGTAAGCTGCCGGAGCAGACGCGTGTGCTGCTGAAAGTCATGGATGCCCAGGTCGACATCCTGCAAGAGCATTTGTTGTCTTATGGCGTGGATCTGCTCGGCCCGGAATGGGGGCGTGACTTCGCGCAGTGGCTGTTCGCCGACCAGGGTCGGTTCCTCAGCCATGCGCAATTCCTGCTCGGCGGCGCCTCGAGCCTTTTGACCGCCGTGCTCGTGATCTTGTTCCTCGGCATTCTCTTCGCCTTCGATCCCATCAGCTACCGCGACAGCGTGGTCGTGCTGGTCAGGCAATCTTACCGGGCCCGCGCGCGCGAGGTGATGGACGAGATGGGCACCGTGATGCGGCTGTGGTTCGTCGGCCAGTTGATCCGCATCATCCTGATGACGCTCTTCGTCTGGCTTGCCCTTTACCTCATCGGCCTGCCTGGCCCATTCGTTCTCGGATTGCAGGCAGGATTGTCGAACTTCATCCCCTATCTTGGGCCAATCGTCGCCGCGATCCCGATCGCGCTCGTTGCGATGCCGCTCGGAGCCTCGCCGCTGATCTGGGCGGTCGCGGTCTACACCATCATCCAGTCGATCGAAGGTTACGTCATCGGCCCGCTGATTCAGCGGCATGCGGTCGAGACCCCGCCAGCCTGGACCCTGGTCGCCATCGTCCTGCTGGGCGCCTTGTTCGGCGTCATGGGCATTGCGCTCGCGATGCCGCTCGTCGCGGTCGGACGGGTGGCGATCATCAGGTTGTATGTCGAGGATTATCTCGGAGACAGGATCGAACCGGCAACGACCGATCCCCCAATCCTGGGTGAGCAGCCATGAGCGAAACGGATGCACAGCAGCGTGAAGACCACGTGCCTCAACAGGCTCGCTCGGGAATGGGGCGTCTTGTCTGGCAGCAGCTTCCGTACGCCGTCGCGCTGCTGCTCGCCATCGCAGGAGTTGCCTATACCAACGTCTCCCACCAGCCGCTGATCGGCTATTGGGAATTCCTGGCGCTGGCGATCGGGGTGGTCTGCGTCATCACCAAATGGCCGGAGATCGGGGGCAGGGAGGGCCAGATTCGTCTGATCTGGACCCAGGCGCTGCACTGGATCGCCGTCCTGATCACGATGAACATCATCCTGGTCTCCGGCGTTCAGCAACTGCTCCCGACGCCGGCAACCGGTCTCGTCCTGCTGACGCTGCTCGCGCTCGGCACATTCCTCGCAGGCATCAGCCTGTTGTCATTGCAGATCGCCTTTCTCGGCCTTGCAATGGGCGCAGCCGTCCCGGCGATCTCGTGGCTGAAGCAATCCATCTTCTTCTTCCTGCTCGGCGCCGTGCTGCTGATCGGGCTGGCCATTTCGTTCTGGCTGCGCCGGGACGACGGCCCGCCGCGGGCGCCGACCGAAACAAAGCACCAGGCGGAGGCTTGAATGCGACAATTGCCATATCTCGCGGCCGTCGGCGCAGTGGCGGTGCTGTTGACGATTCCCTCGCCCGCAGGAGCCGAGAGATTTAGAATAGGCAGGCTGCTATGCTTCTCGGAGCCACGCGTTGGACTGGTGCTCGGATCGACGCAGTCGCTGCGCTGCGTGTTCGATGGGGTGCGCCCTGCCCGCCGCTACATCTACGAGGGACGGATCAGACGCCTCGGCCTTGATCTCGGCGTGACCAGCGCCGGCACGCTGTCCTGGGCCGTGTTCGCCAGGACTTCGCGGATTGGTGCCGGCACTTTGCGCGGCAGCTATGTGGGCGCGAGTGGCAATTTCGCTCTAGGCCCCGGCCTCGGCGCCAACGTCCTGATTGGCGGCTCGCGCAGGAGCATCATGCTCCAGCCGATCTCGATCGAACGCTCGATCGGGCTCAATCTCGCGGCCGGCGTGACCCATCTGACACTGGGCCCGCGCGGACCGCGATGAGCCGTGTCCGCTCAGGAAAGGTCGCAACAAGTTGGAATGAGAATATTCCCGCCCCTCAACTCCGGGTTTCGTCCGATGTTGGACCTGCTGGTTCAAGTCTAGGATCGAAGGCGTGTCGATCGGAGCGTAAGCACCCAGGAGGTTCGCATGACCGTCTACGACAGCCGCGACGATCTCAACACGCTGGGTGCCCCACCGCTATGGGCTTGCGCTCTCCTCGGAATTGTCCTGATCGCCGCCGGCCTCCTCGCCCTCGGCGATCTCGCCTTCGCCACGATCATCAGTGTCAAGTTCATTGGGCTCACCGCAATCGCTGCCGGCGCCTTCGAGATCGCGCATGCGTTCTGGACAAAGGGTTGGGGCAGTTTCCTGTGGCGGATCATTCTCGGTGCGCTCTACCTCGCCTTCGGCCTGATCCTTCTCACCCAGCCGGTGTCGGGTGCACTGATCCTGACCTATTTCCTCGGCGCGCTGCTATTCGCATCCGGCGTCGTTCGATGCGTGCTGAGTTTCGCCTATTGGCGACAGAACGGCTGGATGATGCTGATCTCTGGCGTTTTCGCCATGGCCGCCGGCGTGCTCATCCTGTTTGGCTTCCCGGATATTAGCGTCTGGGCGCTCGGCTTCCTGCTCGGCGTCGACCTGATCTCACATGGCCTCGCATGGCTGCTCTACGCCCTGCAATCGCTGCGATCGACTGCGTGACAGAGGAGGACGACACATGGTTGGTTCCAGCCGCCGAGCCTTCCTAGGCTTTGCAACGAGCGCCCTTGCCGCTGCCGCGCTCGGCGCCACCGGCGTGCGCTTGATCGACGTTGCCGAAGCGCTGCCGATCGATCCAGATCCGCGACGCGCCACCACGTCGTCAGAACTGATCAAGACGCAGTGGGGACCGCCTCCGCGACCCGGCTGGGGCCCTCCACCGCGCCGTCGCCGCCACCGGCGCTGGGTCTGCTGGTGGCATCGCGGCCGACGTCGCTGCGGTTGGCGTTGGGTCTAGGCGGGTCTCCGAAGCCTTGCGAAGCTGATGGAGGTAACGATGCGCGACAGGAACCAATGGGCGATCGCCGCCTTGCTGGCCGGTCTGCTGGTCGGGGCGAGCTGGTTTTGCGTGTCGGTCTGGCGATCGACGCCGATGCCCCTCTATGGAAACGTCATCCTGACCGGAGCCGTGATTCTCATCCTGATCCTAGGCTGCGGCCTGATCGCGCTGATGTTCTACAGCCATCGCAAAGGTTACGACGAACCAGCCCGCAGCAACAGGACGCAGCGCGAGTAATGCAGTCCGCCAGACGCCGAACGAAGTGACGTCGGCGTTCGGAGCTCTGGAACACGGAGCGGACCATGAACCTTGCTGACGTCGCGACCAGATTACTGGCGGCAGGATTGGTTACGGTCTCGATCGGCGGGACTGTCCGGACCCAGCCGACGCCTTCCACGCCTGCCGTCGGCGTTGTGGAGGCAACGCGCCGGCTGATCACCGAAAGCAACGAGTTCCTCGGCCGAGTTGAGGCGGTCAACCGGGTCAACGTGACGGCCCGTGTCACCGCCGCTCTGGAGCAGCGGCTGTTCAACGAGGGTGCCGAGATCAACAAGGGCGACCAGCTCTATCGGCTGGAGCGCGGCCCATTCGAGGCCGATCTCGCAGCCAAGCAGGCGCAGGTGGCGCAACTCGAGGCGATGCTGGAAAACGCCAGGCTGACGACGGAGCGCGCGCACACCCTTCTCGGCGGGCCGGCCGGGCAGCAATCGACCTATGACGCCGCGCTCGCCACCCAGCGCAGCTTACAGGCCCAGGTCCAGGCTGCCCAGGCGCAGGTCCAGGCCTCCCAAATCAATCTCGACTACACCGTCATCAATGCTCCGATCGACGGCAAGATCGGTCGCACGGCGGTAACCGAAGGCAACATCGTCGGGCCCTCCTCCGGCGTGCTGACCACGATCGTCAGCCAGGACCCGATGCACGTCACTTTCCCGGTGCCGCTGCGAGAGGGGCTCGAGCTGCGCGAGCGGTACCTCCCACAAGGCGGTCTCGAGGCGGTGACGATCAGGCTGCGGCTGCCGGACGGCCGTACGTACGGTCAGTCCGGCAGACTGAACTTCGTCGACAACAGCATCGCCCAGAATACCGACACGATCATGGTCCGCGGCGAGATTGCCAACCCGATCTTGCGCGCCCCGTCTGCCGCAGGCGTGACCGCGCACGAGCTGACCGACGGCGAGTTCGTCACCGTTCTGCTCGAAGGCGTCCAGCCGATCGAAGTACTTGCGATCCCACGCGCGGCGGTGTTGTCCGACCAGCGCGGCGACTATGTTCTCGTCGTCGGCAAGGACAATAAGGCAGAGGAGCGGCGCGTTCAGCTCGGACAATCGACCGCAACAATTGCCGCCGTCATCGGCGGGCTTGCTGCCGGCGACAAGGTGATCGCCGAAGGGTTGCAGCGGGTTCGCGCGGGTCAGACCGTCGCTCCGGATGCAGCAAGCGCACTCCTGCGGTCGAGCATGGACGGCGCAGCGAGCGAGGCGCCACCGCGGAGCGGCCGCGGCACTCCGATCCGGCCCCACGCCGCGGACCGCACTCCATGATATCGGGCGTCTTCGTCGATCGTCCGCGCCTTGCGATAGTGATCGCACTTCTCATCACCATCGCCGGCGCGTTGGCACTCACGCAAATTCCCGTGGCGCAATTTCCGGATATCGTGCCGCCGCAGGTGACCGTCTCCGCGACCTTCCCAGGCGCGTCCGCCGAGGTCGTGGAAAGCAGCGTCGCCCAGCCTCTCGAAGCGCAGGTGATCGGCGTCGACCGCGCGCTCTACATGAAATCGACAAGCGGCAATGACGGCAGCTACACGCTCACCATTTCGTTCGCGCATGGCACCAATGCCGACATCAACACGGTCAATGTCAATAATCGCGTGCAGAGCGCGCTGTCGCAGTTGCCGACGGAGGTGCAGCAGCAAGGCGTGAGGGTGCAGAAGCGATCCTCGTCGATCCTGCAGTTCCTCGTGCTCTACAGCGCCGACGGCCAGCAGGATCCCCTCTTCATCACCAACTACGCCATCATCAACGCGCTGGACGCGATCGCGAGCACGCCGGGCGTCGGCCAAGCGAACCTGTTCGCAAAGATGAACTATTCGATGCGAATCTGGTTCGATTCGCAGCGGCTCACCAGCCTCAGCTTGACCCCGTCGGACGTGATTGCCGCCATCCGCGCGCAGAGCGTCCAAGCTGCCGTCGGCCGCATCGGCGCGCGGCCGATCAGCGACGATCAGCAGTTCCAATTCAACGTGCAGACCCTCGGCCGACTCGCCAGTGCCGATCAATTCGCCAACATCGTGCTGCGCGCAAATCCCGACGGATCCTCGCTGCTGGTGAAAGATGTCGCGCGCGTCGAGATCGGTGCGCAAAACGTCGACAGCGAGGCGCGGATCGACGGGCGCGCCGCCGTTCCGATCGCAGTCTACCTTGCGCCGGGAGCGAACGCGGTGACCACGGCGCGAGCGGTGGCCGAGACGATGCAACGGCTGTCAACGCGATTTCCGCCTGGACTGAGCTATCTCGTCCAATACGATTCCACGAGCTTCGTTCGGGACACGATCGCGGAGGTCTTGCGGACACCGGCCGAAGCCTTCGTCCTCGTGATGCTGGTGGTCTATATCTTCCTCGGTAGTCTCCGTGCGACGGTGATCCCGGCCATCGCAGTACCGGTGAGCCTGATCGGCACGTTCGCAGTTCTGCTCGCGTTCGGCTATTCGGCCAATACGGTATCGCTGCTCGCGATGGTCCTCGCCATCGGCATCGTCGTCGACGATGCCATCGTCGTCGTGGAGAATGTCGAGCGCGTCATGGCGGCGGAACCAAGCCTGGCTCCAGCCGAAGCCACCAAGAAAGCCATGACCCAGATCACCGCGCCGATCATCGCGATCACTCTGGTGCTGCTCTCCGTGTTCGTGCCGATCGCGTTCATTCCCGGCATTTCGGGCACGTTGTTCCGTCAGTTCGCCGTGACGATCAGCGCCGCAATGTTGATTTCGGCGCTGAACGCCCTGACGCTATCCCCTGCACTGTGCGCGCTGCTGATGCGCCACGGCAGACGGCCCCGCGGCATCATCGGACGTGTACTCGGCGGCATCGACTGGTTGCGCGAGCGCTACGGCAACGGCGTCCGCTACCTCGTGCGCCGGGCCGCGCTCTCGCTGCTGCTGGTTGCCGTCTTCGCCGCCGGCGTCTTCGGTGTCTCGATCATTACTCCGACGGGATTCCTGCCGGAGGAGGACCAGGGCGCCTTCTTCACCTCGGTGCAGCTCCCGGACGGCGCGTCGGTCGCACGCACCAGCCAGGTTACCCGCCAGATCGAAGACGTCCTGAAACAGATGCCGGCCGTCGATCACGTGCTCGCGGTGATCGGCTTTTCACTGCTCGATGGCGTCTCCCAATCGAACAGCGCACTGGTGGTGGCGCGGCTCAAGCCATTTTCCAACCGGACAGCGGCCGCAGACTCGGCGCAGGCGCTAATCTCCAGGACATTCGCAGCCGGTGCCCAGGTACGACAAGCCAATGTGCTGCCGTTCAACCTGCCGCCGATCATCGGCCTCTCCACCGGCGGCGGATTCGAGTACCAGCTTCAAGCTCTGGAAGGACAGGGCCCAGCCGCGATTTCGAGCGTGACAAACGCCCTGATCGGCGCCGCCAACGCCGATTCGCGGCTCACGCGGGTGTTCTCGACCTTCACCGCGACCAATCCGTCGCTCTATCTCGACGTCGACCGGCGAAAGGCCCAAGCGCTAGGCGTCGCGGTCAATGACATCTTCATTGCGCTGCAGGCGACGCTCGGCGGCGTCTACGTCAACAACTTCAACCTGTTCGGACGCACCTGGCAGGTCAACATTCAGGGCGACGCATCCGATCGCGCCCACGTCTCGGATATCTGGCGGATCTACCTGCGCAACAACAAAGGCGAGATGGTGCCGATGCGGGCGCTGGCCGACGTCATGGTCGTAACCGGGCCGCAGGTCATCACTCGCTACAACAATCATCGTTCCGTGACGGTGAACGGCAGCCCTGCGCCGGGGACCTCTTCGGGCACCGCGCTATCCGCGATGGCGCAGATCTCCGACGCCGTTCTGCCGTCCGGCTACGACTTCGCCTGGACCGGCACCGCCTTTCAGGAGCAGGGAGCGGCAGGTCAGACCGGAATCGTGCTCGCGCTGGCCGTGATGTTCGCCTATCTGTTCCTGGTCGCACTTTACGAGAGCACGGTGATCCCGATCCCGGTGCTGCTGTCGGTGGTCGTCGGTGTGCTCGGATCTTATTTCGGCATCATGATTGCGCGCCTCAATCTCGACCTCTATGGCCAGATCGGCCTCGTTGTGCTGATCGCTCTTGCCGCCAAGAACGGCATCCTGATCGTCGAGTTTGCGAGGGAACAGCGGGAGGCGGGTATCCCGATCTGTGAGGCCGCGGTTCAGGGTGCCCATATGCGTTTTCGTGCGGTCATGATGACGTCACTTGCGTTCATCCTCGGCCTTCTGCCGCTGGTCATTGCGACCGGAGCTGCCGCGCTGAGCCGCAGAGCAGTGGGCACCGCTGTCTTCGCTGGTATGCTCGCAGCAAGCTCGATCGGGATCTTCCTGGTGCCGATGCTCTACGTCACCTTCCAGCGCATACGGGAGCGCGCGAAAGGCACAATCAAAAGCGGCTAAGAATGCCCGATCCTAACAAAAACATAGAACGTAACGAAAGAATGTCGTCTGGCTTAGATGAGCTACTTCGATGATTGAGGAGTACGCTGCCGCATTACGAGAGATTATTAGTAAGCTGCGCAGAAAATTGAACCAAGTTTACCCGGGTAGAGCTTTCATAGAGCGCTATTTCCACAGTTGGCACCCCGATTCCTGCTCCGCCGGTGTACAGAGAATCCCTAATGTACGGGACAGACGGCGTCTCTAAGCTGGCGGACTGGAAGGCTCGGGGACCCCGCTCAATCCGCGGAACGTACCTCTACGCGGGTCCTTTGGTGCAACGGAGCTCACATCAAGCGGAAGCTGGCGCAAGTCGAATGTAGCAGCATAGGGACCCGACCTTGCCACGAATATTCTGATGAATGGCTCTCGCCAAATGGTCACGGTCCGATGGTCGTCGGTCGAGCGAATCGGAACGAACTCGTGTGCGGCGTGACAACTCCCGCCGGGCTCCGCGCCGCTGGCGAGAGAACACAACATGCTAGGAAGGAACACTGCAAATGCGGATAGCCGAGTGTGCCACGATCATTGTTGCGACGTGCACCTTTCTCACGCCGGCAGAGCCGCAAGAGCGAATTGCAGTCACCGTCTTCGAGAACGTGCGCATCTTTGACGGGAAGAGCGAGACGCTTTCCGTCCCATCGAATGTCGTCATCCGCGGAAACATCATCGAGCGGATCGTGACCGCTCCCATTCCAACCGATCGTCGCGTGGACGCCCGCGTCATACAAGGCGGTGGACGCGTGCTGATGCCCGGGCTCAGCGACATGCACTGGCACGCGATGATGGTCCGTCCGACACCCGCGCAGATGCTGTCGAGCGACCTCGGATATACGACGCTGCTGGCGAGCGCGGAAGCGACAGCGACACTGATGCGCGGATTCACGACAGTCAGGGACATGGGCGGCCCCACCTTCTCACTCAAACGCGCGATCGATGAAGGTCTCGTCCCGGGTCCTCGCATCTATCCATCGGGAGCCGTCATCACGGTCTCCGGCGGCCATGGAGACTTCCGCGAGCTTTGGGAGCTGCCGCAAAGTCAGGGCGGAGCAAGCCGCGTCGAACAGCTCGGCGGAAGCATCATCGCGGATGATCCCGACGAGGTCCGCAAGCGCGTGCGCGAACAGCTCATGCAGGGCGCGGCCCAGGTCAAGCTGACGGCAGGGGGAGGCGTCGCCTCGCCTTTCAGCCCACTTGATGTGACCACATTCAGCGAAGCGGACTTGCGTGCGGCCGTCGAAACCGCCACCGATTGGGGGACGTATGTTGCAACACACGCATATACACCGAGCGCAATTCGACGTTCCATCGCCGCGGGCGTCAAAGTGATCGAGCATGGTCATCTCATGGATGAACCGACTGCACGCCTCATCGCCGAGAAGCAAATCTGGCTGAGCACTCAGCCGTTCGTAGACCTCGGCGGCGCAGCCATGCTCCCGCCCGCCCAACAGGCGCAGATGCGCCAGGTTGTTGCGGGAACGGACACCGTGTACGGGTTCGTCAAGAAGTTTGGGATCAAGACCGCCTTTGGAACAGATATCCTCTTCTCGAAGCCACTGGCAGAGCATCAGGGTCAGGGCATCGTAGACCTCACGCGGTGGTTCACGCCGGCGGAAGCGCTGACGATGGCGACCTCAACCAATGGAGAGCTGCTCGCGCTTTCCGGAGCGCGGAATCCTTATCCCGGCAGGATCGGAGTGGTCGAGGAAGGCGCATTGGCCGATCTCCTGCTCGTCGATGGCAATCCGCTGGAAGACATTCGCCTCATCGAGGACCCCGCAAATAAGCTTGTCGTCATCATGAAGGATGGGATCATCTACAAAGACAACAATCCCAAGTGACCTATTCTCACGGCTGCGCCTGTGACCGATAGTGATGGCCTGTCACCCTGCCTGACGGACATCAAACCGGATATTTCAACAACCAGCGCAGACCTTTCGCTTGGGTAAGCCGAGATGTGATGGACTCCAAGGGCCTGACCGACTTCATGAGCTCCGAGTCCACGAAGTGGGCCGGGATCATCAAGAAGATCGACATCGAGCCGATGTAGCGATGCTTGGCGAAGACCTTTCGTTCCAATCCGCTTGGCGCCTCCAACCTGACCGCATCATGATCTAGATGCTGCGCGGTTGCGTTCCTCTGCATGCCGGCCTCGCAATACGCGACCGGCACCGTCGTCGCCATCGATGGCGGCTTTCTGGCAGGATAGTCAGCCGTCTCCGATCGGCCGCAGATCGTGCCAGAGTTGAAGATGCGGAAGCTCGACAAGGATGCCGTGCGTGGTCCTCTCGCCGCCCTAGGAGTGAGCAGGCCCGGACGGCGCCACGTCCAAGCGGACCGCGATCCCGTCCAGATCCGGGGTCGGCGCTGGATAATGCATCATGACGAGCGGATCGTGACCTGGAACGATGTGGTCCGCATCCGGCGCTGCGGCGCGCAGTTTGTCGAACCCCGCCAGCATGTCGCCGACATGAAACGCCGTCGTAAAAGGACGCTCGCTGGTCAGGTTTTCGTAGAAATGACTGACGTCGGAAGCGAGCACGACCGGACCGCGGCGCGTGTTGGCCCGGACGAATTGAAGCCCGGCGGAATGTCCCCCCGCCGCATGGACCGTCAGCCCGGGAGCGATCTCAGCATCGCCATCGTAGAACAGGACTCGGCGCGCATAGTTCAGCCGCACGATGCCGCAAACGTCCTCGACCTCGAAAGAATGCGACAACCTCGGATATTGCATGTAGCGGCCGGTGGCGTAGGCAAGCTCGCGCTCCTGGAGATGAAATCGTGCGTTCGGAAAGCGGTCGAAATTGCCGGCATGGTCGTAGTGCAGATGTGTGAGGATCACGTCCTTGATCTCGGCCGGCTCGATATCGAACGCCACAAGAGTCTCCACCGGGCAGCGCAAGAATGTCCGCCTGCGCTGCTTCGCAATTTCGGCGTTGAATCCGGTATCGATGACGAAGGTGCGCCCACCTCCCCGCGCCAGCCACATGAAATAGTCCATCGGCATCGGCCCGTCATGCGGATCGCCGCCGATGAAGTGGTCGCTCCGCTGCGCATCCCGCGTTGCGTAGCGGATGGCGAAGAGTTCGTAGATCGGGTCAGCCATGGATTTGCTCAGGAGCCGGCCGCGTCGACCTCGTTGAAGGCCTCGCGCGCATTGCGGAAGGCGTCGATGCCGGCGGGCACGCCGCAATAGACCGCGACCTGGAGCAGGATCTCCTTGATCTCCTCCTTGGTCAGCCCGTTCTTCAACGCGCCCTTCACGTGCAGCTTCAGCTCGTGCGGCCGGTTCAGTGCGCCGAGCATCGCCAAATTGACGATCGAGCGCGTGCGACGGTCGACGCCGGGCCGCGTCCACAGCGCGCCCCAGCAGAATTCGGTGGACCATTCCGCCATCGTGCGCGTGAACTCGTCGGCACCGGCGATCGATTTGTTGACGTAGTCCTCGCCGAGCACCTCCTTGCGGACTTTGAGGCCCTTTTCGAACAGTTCGGTCTTGGTCATGATCGTCCCTTTCACGTCTTGCGAGAGTCTAGATGGAAGTTGTTCGGCGCATCGCCGAGGGCGGCCACAACGATCGCAGCAGTTCGGCGACGTCAGCCACCGCATCGAGACGCCAGACGGCGTCGATGACACCGTCCGCGTCCCAATTGCTCTGGCCCGTTCGCACGCTTTCGCGCAGCTTGGCCTCGAGATCGCGATCTTCAAGCGGCGCTGCCCGGCTGCCGCGCGGCGAGATGACGGTCTCGGTGAAAACCTCGCCGGACGACAGGCGCACGGTCACGCGTGCCGCACCATCCGGCATCCCGTCATCCCACTCCGCCCTCACCTTCTGCCGCAGCTGCACAATATCGGGCCGGACGACCGTCTCGCGTGCAAACTCGGCAACGCCGGCTCTGCCGAGCAGCAATCCGCACGCCACGCAATGATGGATGCTGACGCGCGCATCGCGCTCGTTGTTGACGGGGCGGTCGCCGCGCGCAAGCAGCAGCGTCGAGCCTTGAACGGTCACGGTGTCAATCTGGTCGAATCGCCGACCGATCCGCTCCCGCAACTGAAGGCAGGCATCAATGACCGCATGAAAAACGATGCCGGCGGGATAGGGCTTGTAGGTGTTCTTGGCGATCTCAAAGGTCTTGCCGAGACCATCAAGCAAGCGGGCAATATCCGGCTCGTCACCCATGGTGCGTGCCCAACCGAGCGGGCCTTCAATGGCGTGGGGGGCTGCCTCATAACCCTGCTCTGCAAGCAGCGCCGCAAACAAACCGTTGCGCGCCGCGTTACCGACGCTGACATTCTTCGCGGCACTGGGCAGGTTCTCGACATTGCCGGCCGACTGGCTCGCCGCGAGCCCGATGGCATTCGCAATGCCCTCCGCGGGCAGGCCCAATAGTTTGGCGCAAGCCGCCGCGGCGCCAAAGATCCCGCAGGTCGAAGTGATGTGCCAGCCGCGCGCATAATGGCGCGGCGAAACGGCGGCGCCGATGCGGCATTCGACGTCCACACCGAGGATGAACGCCGTCAACAATTCGCGTCCAGACAGTTTATGCGTCTCCGCGAGTGCGAGGACTGGAGCTGCGACCGGTGCCGCCGGATGAATGATCGTCTCGGGATGGGTGTCATCGAAATCGAGCAGATTGGCCGAGATGGCGTTGAGAAACGATGCGCACATCGCGTCCATCGGCTGCGAATGACCGATGACCGTCGCGGTCGCGGCGCCGCTGAACGGCGACAGGGTTCGCATCGCCGCCATCACCACCGGATCGCGTGCGGAGCCGAGTGCCGTGGCGAAGAAATTCAGAATCGAGCGTCGCGCCTCGCCGCTCTGCGCCTCCACGTCCGCCCACGACGTCGCCGCGACGAAATCGGCGAGCGTCCTGCTCACGCTGGGAATTGGGTCTTGCGGCACGCGGGGCGTCTTCCTCGTTTTTCGGACCTTATGCCGATCCGCGGCAAACTGTCGACCCCAAATGTTATGCTTGACAGCTTGTCTGACAATCATAACAATCCGGCACGCTGGCACGGGAACCCGCCGCCGCAACGACGGCGGTCGTCAGGGCCGGCCGGCGAACTGACAACGACAAGATCAAGACGGCGCGCCCCGCGTGGGATCGCGCGAGAGGGAGTGAACGATGGCGGGAGAGACGCTCGGTGTGATCGGAACGGGCCGCATGGGCGGCCCCATGGCGGGGCGGTTGATGGACGCGGGCTATTCGCTCGTCGTCTACGACACGCAGGCCTACGCGACGCAGCCGCTGGTCAAGCGCGGCGCCTTGGTCGGCAAGTCGCCGGCCGACGTCGCCTCGCGCGCCGACATCGTGCTCGCCAGTCTGCCGACGCCAGACATCGTCAAGGCCGTCACTCTCGGCGAGGACGGCATCAGCAGCGGCAACCGCGCCAAGATCGTCGTTGATCTCTCGACCTCTGGTCCCGGCGCGGCGAAGCTCGTTGCGGAAGGGCTGAAAGCCAAAGGCATGACGCTGGTCGATGCGCCCGTCAGCGGCGGCATCAAGGGCGCCGTGAACGGCACGCTTGCCGTTATGGTATCGTGCCCGCAAGCGACTTACGACATCGTGCAGCCGATCCTGAAGAATTTCGGCAAGCTGTTCTACACCGGCGACAAGCCCGGCGTGGCGCAGACCGCCAAGCTCGCCAACAATCTGATGGCGGCGGCGGCGCTGGTGATCACGTCGGAAGCGGTCGCCATGGGCGTCAAGGGCGGCGTCAACGCCAAGGTGCTGATCGATATCATCAACGCCAGCAGCGGCCGCAACAGCGCCTCCGAAGACAAATTTCCCCGTTCGGTGCTGCCGGGCACGTTCGATTTCGGATTCGCCACCGGCCTTTCCTACAAGGACGTCCGTCTCTGCGTGGACGAGGCCGAGGCCATGGGCGTGCCGATGGTCTGCGGCGCAGTGGTACGGCAGATGCTGGCGATCACCAACGCCAAATACGGCCCGTCATCCGATTTCACCTCGATCGCCAAGGTGCTCGAGGAGTGGGCCGGAGTCGAGATGCGCGGCTGAGCGCAAGAGCCTTTGGGAGAAACACTTGCGATGACGAACGGCCCGACCGGATCAGACAAGGTATCGCTCGCGCGCCAGATGGCGCGGAGCGCACTTGCCGTTGATCTCGGAGATTTCGGGCCTGAAGTGGTCGCCAAGGCCAAGCTCTGCCTGCTCGACTTCCTGTCCTGCGCCTTCGAGGCGGGCCATCATCCCTGGAGTCGTCAGGCAATCGCGATCGCACAAGGTGGCGGCAGCGCAACCATCGTCGGAATGTCGCGACTCTCCTTGCCGGCCGATGCCGCCTTCGCCAATGCCGTGATGGGGCACGGACTCGTGCGGGAAGACATGCATGCCGCCAGCATTGCGCACCACGGCGTGGTGATCTGGCCCACATTGCTCGCGCTGTCCGAACAGTCGCAGCTGCACGGCTCAAGGCTGCTCGCAGCCGCGATAATCGGCTATGAGACCGGCGCGCGGATCGGCCGCGCGTTGCTGACCTCCGATCTCGCCCGGCTCTATCGTCCGACCGGCCTCGTGGCCCCTCTGGGCGCGGCGCTCGCCGGAAGTTTCGCGCTCAACCTGTCCGAAGACGCAGCGACCAGCGCCATCGCGATCGCAGCCAACACGTCCAGCGGTCTCAACGAGTGGCCGCATGCAGGCGGCTCCGACATGTATTTTCATCCGGGCTTCGCCGCCAGCAATGCGATCAAGGCAATCGGCCTCGCCGCAGCCGGCGCTTTCGGCTCCGAAACGATCCTCGAAGGCGAAGCGGGCCTGTTCGCCGCCTATGGTCGCCGGGCCGCGCCCGACAGCATCGCGCTGTTCCCGAATGGCGAATGCGAGATCGTGGCGGTCTACAACAAGCCGGTCCCGGCCTGCAATTTCGCGCAGACCGCCGCGCAAGCGGCCCTTCGCGTCTCGCACGAACTCGCCGGCACCGAGGAGATCGACAGCGTCGTCGTTCGCGCTCCCGATGCCGCCGTGCGCTATCCTGGGTGCGCCTCCACCGGCCCGTATCGGAACGCGCTCCAGGCCAAGATGAGCATTCCCTTCAGCGTCGCGGCCACCCTCGTGAGGGGCGAGATCGAGGAAGGCAACTACGCCGAACTCGATGATGTCGATATCATCCGCCTGGTTGCGATCACGAAGCTTGAGCCGGATGTCGGCTTCACTACCGCGTTCCCCGACAAGCAGGGCGCGGATGTGACCGTGCATCTGCAGAGCGGCCGGACGATCCGGCACGCGCTACCCGACGTCATCGCCGCAACGCCTTCAGATATTCGCAAGCGCTTTCGCACTGCCGCTCAGGGAGTCCTCGGTGAGGACCGCGCGTGCCGGTTGGAGCAACTCATCGAGGACTGCGAACGGCTCGGCAATGCCGGCGACATCGCAGCACTATGCCGCCTGGACACGGCGGAACGGGTTTTACGATCGGCATCATAAGAAGTGCCGGAGAGTACGGGGGAAACATGGTCGACTTCGAGACCCGCTTAGGTTCGTCAGCCGCGCGGAGGCGAAGCTGATGGAAGGATTTTTGCAAGCGCTCGCCGCGGGCCTTCTGATCGGCGCCGTCTACGGCCTGATGTGCGTCGGGCTCGGCCTGATCTTCGGCGTCATGCGCGTCATCAACTTCGCCCATGGCGATTTCATGATGCTCGGCATGTACACTGCCTTCTATCTGTTCACCGCCGCCGGCGTTCAGTCGTTCTTCGGCAATGCGGTCGGACCGTTCGTCTCCATCCTGCTGGCCGGCCCCGTGCTTGCCGTATTCGGCTACTTCGTCCACCGGGCACTGATCTCGCACGTCTCGGGGACGCGCACCGCCTCGCTCGAAGGCGAGGGACACTACGCCCAGCTGATCCTCACGCTGGGCATCGCGCTGATCCTGCAGAACGGCGGCCTCATCGTGTTCGGCTCGGTGCTGGCCTCGATCCGCACGCCGCTGTCGAGCTCGGCCTGGGAGCTCGGCCCCTTCTTCGACATGAGCATCTTTCTCAACAAGGCGCGCAGCATCGACATGATCGTTTCGCTGATCATGATGATCCTGCTTTCGCTGCTGATCACGCGCACGCGGATCGGCAAATCGCTTCGCGCCGCCGCGGATAATCCGACCGCCGCGACCTATATGGGCATCGACGTCGACCGCGCGCACCGAACCGCCTTCGCGCTCGGCTGCGGCATCACGGCGATCGCCGGCGGCCTCCTCGCTACGAACTATCCGTTCCACCCGTTCGTCGGCCTCGAATACGTCATCGTCATGTATGCGGGCGTCGTGCTCGGCGGCATGGGCAGCATCATCGGCGCGTTCTGGGGCGGCATGACGATCGGGCTCGTGCAGCAGATGTCGACGCTGATCCTGCCGACGCAGCTGCAGAACGCCGCGATCTTCGCCGTCTTCCTCCTCATCATCTTCTTCCGACCGCAAGGCTTCTTCGGGCGGATGGTGGAGAGGACGTGATCATGCTCCGGATGCGCTCCTTTCTTCCTCCCCTGCTCTTCACCATCGCCTATGCCGCGCTGTCGCTCGGCGTCACTAATTCCTACTACCAGCTGATCCTGACGCTGGTGCCGGTGTGGGCGGTGTTCGGCCTGTCCTGGAACCTGCTCAGCGGCTACACCGGACTTGTCTCGTTCGGCCATGCCGCCTTCTTCGGCATCGGCGCCTATGCCACCGCGCTCGGCCAGATCTATTTCGACATATCGCCCTGGCTGCTGATCCCCATCGCCGCCGTGCTCGGCGGCATCGCCGGGCTGCTGATCGGATTTCCCACCTTCCGCCTCCAGGGCCACTATTTCGCCCTGGCGATGCTCGCCTACCCGCTTGCCATCCTCTACGTGTTCGAGTGGCTCGGCTTCCAGGAGGTGACGCTTCCGATCAAGCGCGACGCGCCGATCGCCTACATGCAATTCGCCGATCCGCGCATCTACACGCTGCTGGGACTCGCAATCATGCTTGCCACCATCGTGCTGACGCAATTCATCGAGCGCTCCCGCTTCGGCATGGCACTGCTCGCAATCAAGCAGAACGAGGCCGCCGCCGAGGCAGCCGGGATCAATACGCTCGCCTGGAAGCTGCGCGCGATCACGCTTAGCGGGGCCATTGCCGCGGCGATCGGCGGCTTTTACGCGCAGGTGTTATTGGTCGTGACGCCGCAATCGGTGTTCGGCATGCTGGTGTCGGCCCAGGCGCTGACGGTCGCGATGTTCGGCGGCGTCGGCACGGTCTGGGGGCCGGTGATCGGCTCCGTGATCCTGATCCCGCTCGCCGAGATACTGCATGCCGAAGCCGGCGCGCGCTTCCCCGGCATCCAGGGCGTGATCTTCGGCTTCGCCATCGTCTGCGTCATCCTGCTGGCCCCGGAAGGCCTGTTCTGGAAGCTGCGCGATCTCCTGCGCAAACGGATCGCGCCTAATGCGGCCGCCTCCGACCTGCCCGAAACATCGGCTGCCAACGTCACCACGCTGAAGCCCGCCCCCCGACAGCGGGCCGCCACCGGGGAAGTCATGCTCGAAGTCAAGAACCTGTCGCGGTCCTTCGGCGGCCTCAAGGCGGTGCAGGATGTCAGCTTCAAGCTGCACCAGAACGAGATACTCGGCATCATCGGCCCCAACGGCGCCGGCAAGACCACGCTGTTCAATCTCCTCAACGGCTTCCTGAAGCCGAGCGAGGGTGAGGTGCTGATCGATGGCCGCAACATGTCCGGCCAACGGCCGCACGTGATCTGCGAGGCCGGCATCGGCCGCACCTTCCAGGTGATGCGACCATTCCTGCGCATGTCGATCCTCGACAACGTCGTGGTCGGTGCCTATGTGCGCGCGCGGTCCGACGACGAAGCTCGCAAGCTTGCCGCCGATGCAGTTGCCCGTGTCGGGCTCTCCGCCGTCGCCGACCGCGTCGCCGGCGAGCTTTCGACCAAGGAGCTGCGGCTGATGGAGCTTGCCCGCGCGATCGCCGGCCAACCACGCATCCTGCTGCTCGACGAGACCCTCGCGGGCCTCGGCCACGGCGAGGCGGACGAGGTCGTCGCCGTGATCCAGCAGCTCGCGCGCGACGGTATGACCATCGCGATCATCGAGCACACGATGCAGGCGATGGTTCGGCTGGTCGACAGGTTCGTCGTACTCGACCACGGCGCCGTCATCACCGAAGGCCTGCCGGAAGTGGTGACGCGCGACAACCGTGTGATCGAGGCCTATCTCGGCAAAAAATGGGTGGGCCATGCTGCGAATTGAGGGATTGAGCGCGGGCTATTCCGCCAAACCCGTGCTGAACGACATCTCGATCAATGTCGGCGCCGGCCAGTTCGTCGCCATCGTCGGACCCAACGGCGCCGGCAAGACCACGCTGTTCAAGACCATCTCCGGCATCGTCAAGCCGAGCGGCGGGGCCATCACCTTCGACGGCGTCGACCTCCTCGCAGTGCCGCCGCCGCAGCGCGCCCATCTCGGCATCGCCCACGTCCCCGAGGGCCGCCAGGTCTTCCCTTCACTGACCGTGATGGAGAATCTGGAGATGGGTGCGATGACGGAGAGCGGTCGACGCGACTGGCAGAGCAACATCGAGCGCATCTTCGAATGGCTTCCGGTGCTGAAGGAGCGTCGCAGCCAGTTCGCGGGCACGATGTCAGGCGGCCAGCAGCAGATGCTCGCGATCGGCCGCGGCCTCGCCTCCTCGCCGAAACTCTTGATGCTGGACGAACCCTCGATGGGGCTGGCGCCCTCAACAGCCGACTTCATCTTCGATCGGCTGATCGAGATTCGCCGCCAGTCCGGGCTGACCATGCTGCTGGTCGAGCAGCGCGTGGCGGAAGCGCTGGAATCCGCGGACCACGGCTACGTCCTCGAAGCCGGCCATGTCGTGCTCGAAGGCAACAACGACACGCTGCGCGCCGACGATCGCGTGCGCAAGGCCTATCTCGGCATGTGACGACAAGAAAAAATGACAAGGGAGAGAACATAGTGGACAAGACATCGAAGGGCCTCTCGCGACGGACCGTGCTGTCCGGCGCCGCCGTCGTGGGCCTTGCCGGCGTGGCACGCGCGCAGACACCGGCCGAGATCAAGGTCGGACTGATCGTGCCGTTGTCGGGTATCTACACCCGCCCCGGCCAGGTGATGAAGATGGGCGCCGAGATGGGTATCGAGCACATCAACGCGCAGGGCGGCATCAAGGCGCTCGGCGGCGCCAAGCTGAAGCTCGTCGTGATCGATTGCGGCGACACCACCGAGAAGGCCAAGAACGCGGCGCAACGCATGGTGGCGCAGGAGCCGGATCTCGTCGCGGCCACCGGCGCCTATCTGTCGTCCTTCACGCTGGCGGTCACCGAGGTAACCGAGCGTGCCGAGCTGCCGGTGCTGACGCTGTCCTATTCGGACCTTCTGACCGACCGCGGTTTCAAATACATCTTCCAGACCGCCGCGACCGCGAGCCGCCAGTCCGAGCTCGGCTTGCCGACTCTGATGAAGCTCGCGGAGAACGCCTCGGGCAAGAAGCCGAAGACGGTCGCGATGTTGATGGACAACACCGCGACTTCGGTTGCCACGGCCAAGGCGCTGAAGGAGAAGCTGTTCGCGCAGGAAGGCCTCCAGCTCGTCGTCGAGGAAGTCTGGACCCCGCCGCTGTCGGATGCGACGCCGCTGATTCAGAAGGTTCGCTCGGCCAAGCCCGATCTGCTGCTGTTCATGCCGAACGCGGTCTCTGACGCCAAGCTGGGGCTCGAGAAGATCAGCGAGTTTGGCCTTGGCCAGGGCAAGATCCCGACCGTGTCCTTCAGCATCACCATCGCCGAACCGGACATGCTGCAGAGCGTGAGCCCGGAGACAGTGCAGGGCATCATGACCATCGTCGCCAATTGGGGCTCGAAAGGTCACGAGGCTCTGATCGCCGAGCTCAAGGCGAAATACAAGGAGCCCTGGATGACGCAGAACGTCATCTCGACCTATGGCGACATGTGGCTGATGAAGGAAGCCTTGGAAAAGGCCGGTAAGGCCGACCGCAATGCGGTCGCGCAGGCCTTCCGCACCATGGATGCCGGACCGTCGAAATACTATCCCGGCGGACAGCTCAAGTTCGACGAGAAGGGCCGCAGGGTCGGCGCCGGCGTCGTCATCGTGCAATGGCAATCGGGCGTGCCAGTCACCGTCTATCCGCCCGAGCTCGCGCAGGCGCAGCCGTTCTGGCCGAAGAAATAGCATCGCACGCTTTTCAGGGAGGAGGATTGTCATGAGAACAACGAGCAAGATCAGGATCACCCGTCGAACACTGCTTGCGGGCGCGTCCGGCACGCTGATCGCTTCCCGTGCCTGGGCACAGCAGCCATCTGAGGTGAAAGTCGGCCTCTTGGTGCCGATCTCCGGCATCTACGCCCGTCCCGGCACGGTGATGCGTCAGGGCGCCGAGATGGCGGTCGAGCACATCAACGCGCAAGGCGGAGTCAAGGCGCTCGGCGGCGCCAAGCTGAAGCTCGTGGTGCTCGATTCCGGCGACACAACTGAGAAGGCCAAGAACGCCGCCCAGCGTATGGTGGCGCAGGAGAGCGACCTGGTCGCGGCAAGCGGCGCCTACCTGTCATCCTTCACGCTCGCGGTCACCGAGGTCACGGAACGCGCCAACTTGCCCGTCCTCACCCTCTCCTACTCCGATCTGATCACGGATCGCGGCTTCAAATACGTGTTCCAGACCTCGGCCACGGCAGCCTCACAGGCCCGTCAGGCCTTGCCGCAAATCATCAAGCTGGCCGAGACGGCATCGGGCAAGCGGCCGAAGACGGTCGCGATCCTCACCGACAACACGGCCGCGTCGATCGCCTCGGCGAAATCGATGCGCGAGGGCCTCTTGGCAGAGAACCAGCTGCAGCTGATCGTGGACGAGACCTTCACGCCGCCGCTGGCGGACGCGACGTCGCTGGTTCAGAAGATTCGCTCGGCCAAGCCCGACCTGCTCTTCTTCCTGCCGACGGTGATCTCCGACGCCAAGCTGCTGCTCGAGAAGATGAACGAGTTCGGCCTCGGCCAGGGCAAGGTGCCGACCATCTCGTTCGGCATCGCCATCGCCGAACCGGACATGCTGCAGACCGTGAGCCCGGAACTGCTCCAGGGAGTCCTGACCTGCGTTGCGAGCTGGGGCGCCAAGGGCCACGAGGCGCTGATCGCCGAGTTGAAGACCCGCTACAAGGAGCCGTGGATGACGCAGAATGCGATCTCCACCTATGGCGACATGTGGGTGATCAAGGACGCGCTGGAGAAGGCCGGCAAGGCCGACCGCGTTGCCGTCGGCGAAGCGCTGCGCACCATGGATGCAGGCCCCTCGAAATATTACCCGCTGGGCGAAATCAAGTTCGACCAGAAAGGCCGCCGCGTCGGCGCCGGCATGACCATCGTGCAGTGGCAATCCGGCGTGCCGGTGACGGTGTTCCCGCCCGAGCTCGCGCTGGCGAAGCCGTTCTGGCCCAAGACCTGATACCGCTCGAAAGCCAAACGGAGAACAGAATGGACAAGGCGACCTACGACCGCGGTCTCGAAATCCGCAAAAGCGTGCTCGGCAGCGAGTTCGTCGACAAGGCGATCGCGTCCGCGGACGAGTTCAACCGCCCGATGCAGGATCTGACCACCGAGTATTGCTGGGGTTACGTCTGGGGCCGCGAAGGGCTGACGCGAAAGACGCGCAGCTTCCTCAATCTGGCGATGCTCTGCGCGCTCAACCGTCCGCACGAACTGAAGACCCACGTCCGCGGCGCCCTCGCCAATGGCGCGACCAAAGAGGAGATCCGCGAGGTTTTCATGCAGGTCGCGATCTATTGCGGCGTGCCGGCCGGCGTGGACGCGTTCCGGAACGCGAAGGAAGTCTTCGCCGAGCTCGACAAGAAATAAGGGCGGGCGGGCTGCGATGAAGGGCAAATGGGCACTCGTGACCGGCGCGACCGCAGGCCTTGGCCTCGCCATCGCGGAAGGCCTGGCCGGCGCGGGCTGCAACATTGTCCTGCACGACCTCGTTGCGCCGAAGCAGCCCGCGGACGACCTCAGCGCCCGCTTCGGCGTCGAGGTCATCCCCGCCGCTGCCGATCTGTCCGGGCGCGACGACATCGAGAGCATGATGGTCGGCCTGCTCGGCCGCTGCGGAGCTATCAACATCCTTGTCAACAACGCCGTTGTCAGGCATTTCTCGACGATCGAGCAGTTTCCACCCGATCGCTGGGACCAGGCGCTCGCTGTTAACCTGTCGGCGCCATTCCACCTGATCCGCCTTGCGCTGCCCGCGATGAAGCAGCGCGGCTGGGGCCGGATCATCAATATCGGCTCGATCTATTCGAGCCGCGCGGTCGAAGATCGCATCGACTACGTCACGACCAAAGCGGCAATCCTCGGCATGACCCGCGCGGTGGCCATCGAGACCGCCCGCAGCGGAATCACCTGCAACGCGCTCTGCCCGGGTACGCTGCCGACGCCGGCGATCCTGAACAAGATCGCGACGATGGCAGCGAATAGCGGACGCCCCGTCGATGACGTGACCCGCGAATATCTTGGCGAGCGCCAGCCGACGCAGCGCTTCGTCGAAATGGATGCGGTCGCCGCCATGGTCATCTTTCTCTGCGGCACCGCGGCAAATGACATCACCGGCGCCAGCCTGCCCATCGACGGCGGCTGGTCAATCGCATGAGAGCATTGGAATGGGAGTGCTGAGATGACCGAACAACCAGGCCAGACCGTCGTCCTGACCGGCGCTGCCGGCGGCATGGGACGTGCCATCACCAAGGCGCTGCTGGACAGCGGCCGCCGCGTCGTGCTGGTCGATCGTGACGCCGAGGCGCTTCAGCAGCTGGCGGCCACCGTCGGCGACAGGGTGTTTCCGATTCAGCTCGACGTCAGCGATTCCCGGAACGTGGATAGTCTGCCGGAGGCCATCCCTGCTCATTTCAAGCCGGTCGAAATCCTCATCAACAATGCCGGGCATGACATCGGCGGCCGGACACGCTTCGACGCCGGCTCCGCCGACGACTGGTCCAACATCATCCAGACCAACCTGATTGGCCTGATGCGCGTCACCCGCGCGATCCTCCCCGACATGGTCAAGCGCAACGCCGGCCATATCGTCAACATCAGCTCCATCAACGCCGTCCGTGTAGTCCCGGATATGGCGGCCTACAGCACCAGCAAGGCGGGCGTGCACATGTTCACCGAGACCCTCCGGGGCGAGCTGGCGGACACCGCGATCCGGGTCACCGAGCTCCAGCCCGGCCTAACCAGGACCAACATCATCCTGACCCGCTACCGCGGCGACAAGCAGAAGGAAAAGGACTATTTCGACCAGTTCAGGATGGCGCTTGAGCCGGCCGACATCGCCCGCTCGATCGTGTTCGCCCTGGATCAGCCCGCCCACGTTCAAATTGCCGAAATGATGATTCTGCCTGTAAACCGGTATTGATCATTCCAACCAAGGCCCGGACATGGAAAGACGCCGCGAATTGCAGTCGACACTCCGCATCGATGACGTACCGACCGTCCGAGCGATGGTGGCGCAAAAGCTGCGCGAGGCGATCATGTCCGGCACGCTGAAACCGGGCCAGCGCCTGGTCGAGCGCGAGCTTTGCGAGATGATGGGCGTCAGCCGCCCCTCGATCCGCGAAGCGCTACGCGCCCTCGAGGCCGACGGGCTGGTCAATACGGTCCCTCACCGCGGCCCCGTGGTCTCCACGATCAGCCTGGAGGAGGCCCGGCAGCTCTACGCCGCCCGCGCGGTGCTCGAAGGCTTCGCCGGCCGTGAATGCGCCAGGCTTCACGACCCGGAAGTGGCTCGCCGGATCGGGGAAGCCCTGACCCGGCTGAAGGCAGCCGCAGCCAAGCAGGACCTCGTCGGATGCCTGGAAGCCAAGACCGACTTTTACGCCGCTCTGATCGGTGGCTGCCGCAACGCGTTCATCGAGCGCATGCTCAAGCCGCTGCATGACCGAATCCAGCTGTTGCGGATCACCTCGATGTCGCAGCCGAAGCGGATCAACAAGAGCTTGCGCGAGGTTACCGCGATCTGGCGCGCGATCCAGAACGGCGATGCGGACCTCGCCGAGCGCTGCTGCGTCGACCACATCAATGCGGCTGCGGTGGCCGCGCTCGACATGATCGAAAAATCGTCGGCAGCCAAGGAGGCGGCGCCTTCCGACGACTAAAACATTGCCGCCAGGGAGTGTTCGATGACGTATCTCGTACGATCGCTGATCCTGCTTGTCCTGCTCTATCCCTGCCGCGCAGCCATTGCGGAAGACTACCCCACCCGCCCGGTCACGATGATCGTGCCGTTCTCAGCTGGCGGTCCCGGCGACGTGATCGCACGCATCCTCGGCGGCGCGATGAGTGCGACGCTGAAACAGTCGATCGTGATCGAAAACGTCGTCGGCGCCGGCGGCACGCTCGGCACCAACCGTGTGGCCAAGGCGGCCCCCGACGGCTACACGCTGCTGCTGATGCATGTCGGCCAGGCCACAGCACCGGCCCTCTACGCCAAGCTGCCGTTCGATCCGGTCGGCGATTTCGCCTCGATCGGGCTCGTCACCGACGTCCCAATGATCCTCGTGGCGCGGTCGAACTTTCCTGCCAAGGATCTCAACGAGCTGATCGCGCAGATCCGCAACGCCGGCGACAAGATCACCTTCGGCAATGTCGGTCTCGGCTCGGCCTCACAGCTCTGCGGTTTGATGTTCATGAGCACCACCGATACCAAGCTTACCCCGATCTACTACAAGGGCGGCGGCCCGGCGCTGAACGACGTCATCGCCGGCCACATCGACGTTTATTGCGACCCTGCAACCGGGCCGACGCCTTATATTCAGTCGAACACGATCAAGGGCTACGCGATCACGAGCAAGAAGCGGGTTGCAACGCTGCCGAACGTGCCGACCTCGGCCGAGGCCGGCCTTCCCGCGTTCGACGTGACGACCTGGTATGGCCTCTACGCCCCGCGCGGCACGCCGAAGCCCGTAGTCGACCAACTCGTCGGCGCGCTGCAGACCGCGCTGAAGGATCCCGCCCTGATCAATCGGTTTGGTGAGCTCAGCATGTCCCCGGTTGAACCCGAACGCGCGACGCCGGAAGCCCTTGAAGCCTTTCTCAAGGCTGAGATCGGCAAATGGGGAAGGATTATCAAGGCAGCCGGCATCGAGCCGCAATAGGTTAGTTAGAGCGGATCGACCCCGTTGCTAACTGTAAAAGATGCCTCCGTCCACGTTGAGGGCTTGGCCGGTCACAAACGCAGAATCGTCAGACGCAAAGAACGCAACGGGCCCGACGACGTCCTCCGGCTGCCCGAGCCGGTGTAGGTCCGTGACCTTCTCGAAATAGGCGACACGCTCGGGATCGCGGAGATTGTTCATCCCCATCTCCGTCACGATGATGCCCGGGCATACGGCATTGACCGTGATGCCGTAGCCGCCGAACTCCATAGACGACACCCGGGTGAATCCGACCACGGCCGACTTCGACGCGGCATAGTGGGACTGTCCCGGACCGCCCGTCCGTGCGGCGAGCGAGGCGATGTTGACGATCCGCCCGTATTTGCGCTCCTTCATATGTGGCACCACGGCCTGGGTCATCTGGAAGACGCCGCGCGTGTTGACGGCGAAGGTCTGATCCCATGTATCCGTCGTCAGCTCGTCGATGGTCGCCAGCCTGAGGATGCCCGCATTGTTGACGAGGACATCGACGTGCCCGAGACCCTGGACGGCTTCAGCCACCGCACGCCTGCAATCGCCGATATCGCTGACGTCGCCCAGCACCGGGATGCAGCGGCCGCCAAGCTTGCCGACCTCGGCGACGGTCTCGAGCAGAACCTTCTCCTGGGCCGCGATGTCGGTCAGCGCGAGATCGTAGCCTCGCTTGGCAAGGCCAGTGGCAATCGCACGGCCAATGCCGCGGCTTGCCCCCGTCACGATCGCATGTCGGGCCATGTTGCGTTCTCCCCTGTTATTTCCAATGAATGTTGGTTCTTTACCGGCGTTGAAAAGATCAGGCGCGAGCCGGCTTGCGGACTGGCAAGGTGTTCATGGCCTTCACGGTTTCCTCGAAGGATACGAGATTGGCGCCCGAACCCAGCCCCGTCGCGACGATCGCGGCCGTCGCGGTCGCGAGCTTGGCGCAGTCGAGCAGGTCCCAGTCGCGAGCCAGCCCCGCGATGAAGCCGCCCGTATAGGAATCGCCGCATCCCGACGTATCGCGAACGGCAACGTCGAACGCCGGCACCGTGAACTGGCGTCCGTCGCGGGTCATCACGAACGAGCCGTCGGCGCCGAGAGAGATGGCGCAGGCCCCCGCCCCCTTGTCGATGAAGAACCGCGCGCATGCGGCGGGATCGTCGGTTCCCACCATGGCACTGGTCTCGTCGATACTCGGCATGAAGAAGTCAACGTAAGGCAGCAGAGGCTCGACCAGCGCCAGCGTCTCACGCCGCGCCTGGATGAGATCGAGCGTCGTCGTGCAACCAGCGGCTTTCGCGTCCTGCAGCAATGCGACGGAAGGCGCTCCATCCATCGCAAGTAGAGAGCCGACCCCGCCGAGATGGAGAATTTTGCTCCGGCATGCGGCTACTTGCGTTTCGGGCGCGATCCGCCATCGGGCTGAGGCGCCCCTCGCATGCATGACCGGACGCGAGCCGTCGGGCCGGATCGGCAAAATCGTTGCAGAGGTTGGAGCGCCGGTCATTCGCTCCATCAGAGCGATATCGATGCCTTCGCGCTCCAGCGCGTTCAGCATCCAATCAGCCTTCTCGTCGGAGCCGACGGCACCAACCGCGAGCGCCCTCAAGCCGAGCCGCGCGCAAGGAACGACCGTTCCGCCGGCCGTGCCGGCGACCGCGAGCCGGATTTCCTCGATCAACAACCGGCCACCTCCGGGTGGGATCTCGGTAACGGGGACCCCGAGAATATCCAGGATGTAAGTGCCGCAGACGCTGACGTCGTGAGTGTAGGCCATGAGTTCTCGCAAGGCAGGGGATTATTCGTGATCTAGCTCGACAGCTGGGTAATCTTGGGCGCGCCCTCGCTATCGCGCAGGCCGTAATGCCCCCATCGCTTCAGGATGCTGTCGATCTCCTCGTCCGGTAGCAGCGGAGGAGAGCCGAGTTGAAGACAGCCGTGATACTGCTTGGCGAGCACCTCGACCTCCACCGCGAGCCACAAGGCTTTGCGCAGGTTGGGACCGATGGCGATCAGCCCGTGATGTGCGAGGAGGCAGGCGCGGCGATAGCGAAGCGCGTTCAGGGCCGCCTGCGACAGTTCGGCCGTACCATATTGCGCATAGGGCGCGCAGGGGATGTCGTTGCCGCCGGCCGCGGCAATCATGTAGTGAATCGCAGGGATCGAGCGATTCATGATCGCGATGATGGTGCAGAAGACCGGATGGGCGTGAACGACGGCGCCGACCTCCGGCTTCGACTTGAGGATGTCGAGGTGAAAACGCCATTCGGTCGACGGAACATTGCCGGCCGATGCAGTCCATGAGCCGTCCCACTTCATGGCCACGATGTCTTCGGGCTTCATGCGGTCGTAGGGAAGACCGGACGGCGTCAGCAGGATGCCGTCGTCGGCTCGAACGCTGATGTTTCCGGACGTTCCCTGGTTGATGCCTTGCGCCGCCATCTCGCGGCACGCGTCGATGATGGATTGACGAAGTTCGAGCTCTGCTTCGCGGCCGGTCATACCTTGCTTCCACCCTGGTTCATGCACTTGCTCCGAGCTGGACCTGACGGTCGACCAACAGCCAGGTGGCTCGCGCGGTCGCCAGCACCTCCTGCTCGGCATCGAGCAAAGCACTCTCGGCAAACAACTTGCGGCCTTCCCGCCCGGTCGGCCACGCCACCACCGCACATCGATCTCCGGGACGCGGCCGGCGTTCGATCCGAGCGGCCATGCGTCCGAGCAGCGCCGTTTCGTCGCCCTTCAATCCCAGGTGACGGGCGCCAACGCTGCAATAGCCGGTCGGGCAATCGAGAGCGGCCCAGACGAATTCGGGCGCGACATGGCCGTCCGCACCGGACAGGCTCCCATGAGGTACCCAGGAGGCCGCGAACACGACGGGCTTGCCCGGGACAGCGCCCGCCTGCAGCGGGCCTGCGAAGATGCGAAGACCATCGCCGTGACCACGCGCGGGGCCACAGACAAAACAAGTCGGAAGGTTATGAGTCTGCTCTTCGTAGGGTGTTCGGCCGGCCGCCTCTTCGGCCGCCTCGTAGCTTACCCTGGGAACGTCCGGCACATCGATGTCTGTTGCACGCACCGTCGCGAGCAGCTTGTCGTTCTCGCGCAACTCGATCCCGCCGTCGGCCCCCGTCAGCACGTCGAGCGACCGCTCCAGCGGCGGCGGGGCGCGCAACGTCACTTCGGCGTCTCCACTGACGTGCCTTGCGAGACATCCGCATACATAACCGCCGTTGCCGGAGTTGGGTGGGCCCCGGAAGCGCCTGTCGATGACCAGCGATACCATTGCAGCTCTCGTTCGCGGCGTTTAGCGTCCCATCGCGAAGAACTCGTCGTTCGGACGCATGCTGGTGACGTTGGCGAGGCGGTTCGACATGCCGAAGAATGCAGCGATGGCTGCGATGTCCCAGACGTCCTCCTCGGTGAATCCATGTCCCTTGAGATCCACGAGGTCGGAATCGTCCACCTCATAGGCGCGCACCGAGACCTTCATCGCGAAATCGAGCATCGCCCTTTGCCGCGCGGTGATATCGGCCTTGCGGTAGTTGACGGCGACCTGGTCCGCAATCAGCGGATTCTTCGCGCGCACGCGCAAGATGGCGCCGTGCGCGACCACGCAGTACTGGCATTGATTGGCGCTGCTGGTCGCGACGACGATCATCTCGCGCTCGGCCTTGGTGATCGGCCCCGGCTTGTCCATGAGAGCGTCGTGATAGGCGAAGAACGCCCGGAACTCGTCCGGACGATGCGCGAGTGTCAGGAAGACGTTCGGGACGAATCCAGACTTCTCCTGAACGGCCTCGATCCGTGCGCGGATATCCTCCGGCAGCGTCGCGATATCGGGAACGGGAAAGCGGCTGATCGCGGTTGCAGACATGTTCCAAGCTCCTGTTAGACTGCCGCAAGCGCGACGAGCGTTTCCTGATAGGCCTCGAACGCATCGCGCCGATCGGCGGCGTAGGGCTCGACCCGCACCAGGCAGGTATGGGCCGAGCAGCCCTGGCCGAATTGAGACGTGCCGATGTCGAGCGTGAGCACGTTCGGATTGCCGGCGACCTCGAGGCCGCTATTGCCGGTCGGTGTGAACCAGGCGCCGGTCGGGAGCACAAGCACCCACCGGCGGACCTCGTCGCTGACCTCAGCAGTCGCAAGGCATTCCCCGCGGTCGTTCCAGATGCGGATCGTCTGGCCGTCGACGATGCCGAGAGCAGCCGCGTCGTCAGGATGAAGACGGGCCTGTTCACGGCCATTGCGTTTCATGACGCGGCTCGATGGGCCGGTTTCAAGCTGGCTGTGAAGACGGCCGGCCGGCTGATGCGAGATGAGGTGCATTTGGCCAGCTTCTGCAGTGCCGAGCCATTCGGCGGGCTCGATCCAGGCAGGATGCGAGCGGCAGTCGGGATAGTCGAGCCTGGCAAGCGTCTCGCTGCCGAGTACGATCTTCCCGCTTTCGGTGTTGAGCGGGTATTCCTCGGGCTCGTTGCGGAAGTCGGCCAGGAACGTGTGGTCTGCCTTGACCGGGCAGTGGGCATAGCCGGATTCCCAGAACGCATCGAACTCCGGCATGGCGAAACCAAAGCGCTTCGAAGCGTCGTCCCGGCAGGCTTCGTAGAGATGCCGGACCCAACCCATTTCGTCGCGGCCTTCGTTGAAGCGCTCGGCCACACCGAGCTTGCCTGCAATCGCGTTGAAGATATCGAAGTCGGAGCGGGCTTCGCCCAGCGGCTCGATGGCCTTCTTCATGGCCAGGATGAAGTCGGAGCGCCTGTTGCCGGCAAGATCGTTACGCTCGATCGACGTGGTTGCCGGCAGCACGATGTCGGCCCGTTGGGCTGTCGCGGTGAACATCGGGTCCTGCACGATGATCGTTTCGGGCCTCGTCCAGGCTTCCGACAGGCGGTTGAGATCCTGATGATGGTGGTAAGGATTGCCGCCCGCCCAATAGACCAGCCTCGTATCCGGATAGGAGCGGATCTCGCCTTCATAGCTGAATGGCCGACCGGGATTGAGCAGCATGTCGCTGATGCGCGCCACCGGGATGAAGCTGTCGATCGGCCTCTTCAGCTGTGAAATGGCTGGAGACTTGCCGAGATTGAGCGGGGCCCCGACACCTCCCAGCGAAGCATAGCCGTAACCGACACCGCCGCCCGGCAGCCCGATCTGGCCGATTATCGAGGCCAGTCCGAGCGCCGCCCAGAACGGCTGTTCGCCGTGATGGGCACGCTGCAGACTCCAGCTCACCGTCAACATGCTCCGCGTGTCGACCAGGCGCCTTGCGAGCTCGGCAATCTGGCCTGCACCGAGCCCGCAGATGCCGGCGGCCCACAAGGCGTCCTTTCGTCCGCCATCCGCCTTGCCTTCGAGATAGCGAAGAAGACGATCCGCGCCGCTGGTGCAGCGCGCAAGGAAATCCGTGTCGTGCCGGCCGGCCTTCACGATCTCGCCGGCGAGGCCGAGCATCAGCGCAGTGTCGGCGTTCGGCCGGATCGGCCACCATTCGGCATCGACCCAGTCCGGCAGATCGTCCTTCAGCGGTGAGACGTGGATGACCTTGACGCCACGCTCGACGATTTTCCTGAGATAAGTCTCGAGGCGGTGGCTGCCAATTCCTCCGGCCTCGTTTTGCGCGGTTCGTGGCGACAGAGCGCCGAACACCACCAGCGTCTCGGTGTGCTGCGCGATCGTGTCGAGCGTATTGGCGCGGCCGCCACACGCGTCGTCGTTGCCCAGCGTGTGGCGCAGGATCACCGGACCCGCCGCGATGGAATAGGTATCGACGTGCCGGGTGAAGCCGCCAACCAGATTGAGCATGCGCTTCAGAAGCGAAGAGGCATGATGCAGGCGCCCCGAATTCGTCCAACCATAGGAGCCCGCAAAGATCGATGCGTTCCCGAACGCGTCGGCGACGCGGCGCACTTCGTCGGCAACCAGCGTCGTCGCCTCGTCCCAGCTGACAGGAACGAACTTCTCTCGGCCACGCCCGCGGCGATCGCTGTTTTCGCGCTTGTCCAGCCAGCCGGAACGGACCATCGGCCGCAGCACGCGCCGCTCGGGATTTGCCCATTCGGCAATAGAATGGATGATCGGGGACGGCGCCGGATCGTGCTGGAACGGCTCGATGCCCACGATGCGATTATCCTCGACGAGGATCGTGTACGCACCCCAATGGCTGCAATGCGGGATCCGTTTGATCCTGCTCATGCGTCCACCGCTCCAAGTTCGCGCCGCATCTGCGCGGCGAACTCGGGATAGGTCTCGGCGAGTTCGTCGAACACGCGGCCGCGGAGCAGATCGAGTGTCGATCGATCGGGCAGCGCGGTCTGCCGCGGCTCGGCTTCATGCTCGAATCGAAAGCCGGTCGCTTGCTTGATCTCCGCAAGATCGTGCCCGGGGTGAACACTGTCCAGCTCGAACCCCGGCCGCGTCTTGTCGAATCGAAAGAGTCCCTTGCCGGTCAAGAGAGCCACGGGGCCGCCGCTCCGGAAGACTCCCTCGGGACTGACGCCGGGGGCACTGATGAAGTCGACCTTCTCGACGAAGACGCGCGGCGTATGCTCCTCGCGGAACAGGATGACCCGCGGCACGACGAAATAGAGATAGGCCGACCCGAACGAGCCGGGCCAGCGCACGCTGGAGCGCGGATAGTCACCGGTGCCGACGAGGTTGACGTTGCCAAGGCCGTCGATCTGGCCACCGCCGAGGAAGAACGCGTCGATCCGGCCCTGACCTGCACAATCGAACAGCTCCGCCGAACCGTTGGTGAAGAAATTATGCTCGACAGAACCGAGGATGGAGAGGCGTGGACCAACGGCGCCACGCGCCTCCTTCATTGCACGCAGCAGCATCGCGCCAGCGGCAGGAATCGGAGAGGAGGCGCCTACGGCAACATGCCTGACGCCATCGAGCAACCGCGCGATCGTGCAAATCAGCACTTCGCGAGGGAGAACGTCCGACATCACGCGGGCTCCATCTGCGCCTGCGCCATATAGGCCGAGAAGCCATCGGCCGTTCGCGCGACCTTCGCATAACGCGCGATCTCCGCGCTATCGGCGGGATACTCGCCCCATAAACCGTATGGCCATGCGCCCTTCGGTGCGCGCGCGACTGCCGTGACGTAGAGTGCCGGCAGCACGCCGGCCGCGCTCATCTCGTCGGCGAGCAGATTTTCCTCGACGATGCGCTCCACAGTGACGAGAACTGTCTGCGAAGCGTAGGCCATTGCGGCAAGCTCGCGGCGTCGCCCGATCCAGACATTGCCGAAGCGATCAGCCATCGGCACATGGAAGATCGTGACGTCAGGCTTGATGGCGGGAATCAGCACGATCGGATCGCCTCCATCCGCCAGCGGATTGTCGACGACGCGCCAATCGTCGCGGTGGCGCAGCAGATCCGTTCCGATCAGCCCGCGAAGGGGCATGAAGGGGCTGCCCTTCTGCGCCGCCATCAGGCCCGCATGGATGGCAGGACAGGTCGCGTCCTTCAGTCGAACCGCGCCTTCCTTGACCGCCGCGTTGAACCGGGGCGCTCCACCTGCTTCGCCCAGCGAGACCGCACTGGTCTCCACCGTCCGGACCAGACCTGCGCCGACAAGCTGGTCGAGCTGCAATCCGCCGGTTGGCACGCAGACCAGATCGAGATCGCCCGCGCCATGCTCGATCATTGGACGCGTCATGGCCATGGAGACGCCGGCGTAATCGACGGGCAGCGCGACGCGCATGCCCGGCTCGATGTGCTTCGCCATGACGCGAGGCTCGCTCAACACCATCATCCTCCCGGCTTTGTTCTATATTGTAGAACGCAATTCCAAATTATGTTAGGCGGATTTGGACGATGCTGTCAATCCGGCTTCGCCGGCGGAGCCTTCATTTCCAGGACTTTCGCGCGCAGCCGGCCGCAGCAGCGCACCTTTGCGCCGCGATCAGGCGGCGCGACTTGACAAGACGACGCGCTGCTCCAACAATAATTGGAATGACGTTCTATAATATAGAACATACTGGGAGGATAGAATGGGCGAGCCTTCGGCTCAGCGTGCGATGCGCTCTGGCGATGCGAACGTTCGGACATTGCCGACCGGCCGCCTCCGGGACCGCGACGCGTTCGGATCGAGCATTGCCGTCCGTGAAGCGGTGAAAGCTTACGGCAACTTTCATGCGGTCGACCGGATCAGCATCGACATCGAGCCCGGCGAGTTCATCACGCTTCTTGGCCCATCCGGCAGCGGAAAAACGACGCTGCTCAACCTTGTCGCCGGATTCCAGAGCCTCGACAGCGGCGAGATCCTCGTCGACGGCAAGCCGGTCCACAACGTACCCACGCACAAGCGCGGCTTCGGCATGGTGTTCCAGAGCTACGCGCTATTTCCGAACATGACGGTCAGCCAGAACGTCGCGTTTCCGCTTCGGATGGCGGGGGTCGACCGGGCGACTGCGGAGCGGCGCGTCGCCGAAACGCTGGAGATCATGCGGCTGACGGAGCATGCGACGAAGTCTCCCTCGCAAATGTCGGGTGGACAGCAGCAGCGCGTCGCGATTGCCCGCGCCATCGTCAGGAAGCCCAAGGTCGTGCTGATGGACGAGCCCCTCAGCGCCCTCGACCGGCGGTTGCGCGAGCAGATCCAGATCGAGATCCGCGACCTTCACCAGACCATCGGCAGCACGATCCTGTTCGTCACCCATGACCAGGGCGAAGCCCTGACGATGAGCGACCGCATCGCGGTACTCAACGCCGGCAAGATCGTTCAGATCGGCCGCCCCCTGGACATCTACCGGCATCCGACTGATCGCTTCGTCGCCTCGTTCGTCGGCGAGAGCAATCTGATCGAGGGTGAGATCCTGCAGAAGCGCGGATCGACACTGACGATGAAGAACCGTGCAGGATACGTGTTCAGCGCCGAAAGCCGGGACACGATCGACGTCGGACGCGCAACCGTGCTCGTGCGTCCGGAACGCATCGCGGTGTCGAACGAGCCGGCTGCGAATTCCACGCCCGTCAGCGTCACGTCTGCGATCTTCCTCGGCGAGATCCTGCGGATCGAGGCGCAAATGGAGGGCGGAGATCCGCTCCTGATCCGCTGCACCGACATGGCCGACCGGCCGCTGCCGGCCGTCGGCGATCGTCTGCACGTGAGCTGGGGCGCCGCGGATTGCTGGGTGCTTGCATGACCGCGGCATCGATCGGCACCCAGGCAGGCCGTCCTGCGGATCTCGATCTCGTCAGGAGGTTGAAGGATCCGGCGCTGCTGCTCCTGCCCGCGCTCGCGTTTCTGGCCTTCATCTATCTGCTCCCGCTGATCGATCTCATCCGCATCAGCGTGAGCGGGCCGTCGTGGTCGACCTATTTCGAGCGGGTGTTCGCCATACCGCTCTATTGGGATTCGCTCGTCCGCACGATGCAGATCTCGGTCACCGTCGCCGGACTGTGCCTGCTGTTCGGATATCCGACGGCGCTGCTCATTCACCGCAGCCGCGGCATGACCCAGGCCCTGATCGCGACCGCGATCGTGCTGCCCTATTTCATCGCCATCCTGATCCGAACCTACGCCTGGATGGTCCTGCTCGGCCGCAACGGGCCGGTCAACAAGCTGCTGGTTTCGGTCGGAATATTGAGCGAGCCGGTGCAGCTCCTCTTCAATCGCGGCACGGTGCTTCTCGGCATGACCGCGGTGCTTCTGCCGCTGATGGTGCTGACGATCTATTCCAGCGTGGCGCGCCTCGATCAAAGCCTGACCCGCGCGGCGCTGGCCAGCGGCGCCGGGCCCATTGCGGCGTTCTGGCGCGTGTTGCTGCCGCTGACCCTACCCGGGATGGGCGCCGGCTTCCTGCTGGTCTTCGTCGCAGCGATCGGGTTCTTCATTACGCCCACGCTGCTCGGGGGACCCGGCGACCAGATGTTTGCCATGCATATCACGCAGCAGGCGGACTCGGTCACATCGGAGGGATTCCTGCAGGCCTTGGGCGTGGTGCTGCTGACGATCACGCTGGCGGTGGTCGCGGTGGCCGGACGCTTCCTCGGCTTCGAGTTCATTTGGGGCGGCCGCAAGCTGACCGAGGCCGTACCGACGACGACTAACCGCTACGCCGCCGATGACGGCCGCCGTAGTTTCGGCGCCTCAGCTGCCGACTTGATAGGCTGGCCGCTTCTGAGACTTTTCGGACGACTGCCGGCGAGCTTCGGGACCTGGACGGTTCGCCTCATGGGCGGACTGGTCATTACCGTTCTCATCCTGCCGATCATCGTGGTGATGATCATTTCCTTCAGCAGCGCAAGCTATCTGACCTTCCCGCCGCCGGGCTTCTCATTTCGCTGGTATGAGCAGTTCTTCTCCGATTCGAACTGGATGCGGGCGTTCTGGACATCCTTGGTCGTCGCGGCGATGTCGGCCGGAATCGCGATCGTGCTGGGCGCGTCAGCCGCCCTCGGCATCGTCAGGAGCAGCATTCGCGGCAAGTCCACCATCATGCTGCTGCTCGTAAGTCCGATCATCGTGCCTCCGGTCGTGCTCGGCCTGTCGCTCTACAGCCTGTTCCTGCGTTTCGACCTGGTCGGCTCCGTCTTCGGCCTTGCCGCGGCGCATGCGATCGGCGGCCTTCCCCTCGTCGTGGTGATCCTGTCCGCATCGCTTCAAGGCGTCGATACAAGGCTCGAACAGGCGGCTGCCGTCCATGGCGCATCGTCCCTGACGGTGTTCCGCCTGGTGACGCTGCCGGCCATCATGCCGGGCCTCGCTGCAGCGACATTCTTCGCCTTCCTGCACTCGTTCGACGAGTTGGTGCTGACGCTGTTCCTGTCGAGCGCGGAGCTGAAGACGCTCCCGCTCATGCTGTGGGGCGACATCAATTACCGGCTCAATCCGGTGCTGGCCGTGGTCTCGACGCTGGAGGTGCTGCTGGTGGTCGCAGGGCTCGTCCTTGCACGGCCCGTTCTCGCCACGTCGCGGAAGGCAACGTGACACAGATCAATTTCAACTGGAGGAAAGAGAAAATGCTGGGAATGAAACGCTGGCGACTGTCGGTTTCCGTATTGGCCTCGGCCCTGTGCATCGCGATGGGGACGGGCCCGGCTCAGGCTCAGAGCAACGTCGTGATCATGCAGGACCCGGGCGGCGGATATGGCGATGCATTGCGCAAGGTCATGTACGATCCGTTCGAGAAGGCGACCGGCATCAAGGTGGTCACCGTCCAGGAGGCGCGTAGCGGCCCACGCATCAAGGCTCAGGCCGAGGCCGGCAAAGCTCAATGGGACCTGACGTTCATCTTCGACCAGGAGACCAAGCTGCTCGGCGACTGTTGTCTCGCCGACATCGACTATTCCAAGCTGTCCGACGCGGCCAAGCAGACGCTGGCGGCCATGCCGGACAATCTGAAGCGCAAGAAGGGCGTGGCGCTGCAGGTGATCGGCGTCGGCCTCGTCTACAACAAGGACAAGTACAAGGGCGAGAACGTGCCGACCAGCTGGGCCGACTTTTGGGACGTGAAGAAATTCCCTGGCCGGCGCTGCATGCCCGCCTGGCCGCGTTTCGTCTTCGAGGCGGCGCTGATGGCCGACGGCGTAGAGAAGAGCAAGCTCTACCCGATCGACATGGAGCGGGCGCTGAAGAAGGTCAAGGAGATCAAGCCACACATTGCCAAATGGTGGACGACATCCGCACAGCCGCCGCAGCTCCTGCTCGACGGCGAGGCCGACATGTGCATGGCCTACACCGGTTCGATGAGCAAGCTCGCCCTGGAGGGCGCCCCGATCGAGCTGACTTTCAATCAGGGCTTCATCTACTACGACTTCTTCTCGATTCCCAAGGGAGCGCCGAACTACGACAACGCGCTGAAACTGCTGTCCTGGCGGCTCGAGCCCAAGCGCGCGGCGCAGCTCACCTCGACCTTCCCGGTCGCCCTTCCCTCCCAGGTCGTCTTCGAGGCCGCAACCGACAAGAAGCTCGCGCGCTACTGGGCCAACAACCCGGACAACGTCTCGAAAGCGATCGAATGGAGCCCGGATTATTGGGGCGCGACTTCGCCGGCTGGAAATTCCACCAATGAAGAGTACGGGCAGGAGAAGCTCAACGCCTTGCTGGCCCAGTAAGCAGGCTGATCAGCCCCGATCCGAAAGGATCGGGGTTAATTCCACACCCGGGCTATTGCCGTTCGCGCGGCCATGCTAGATCGAGTGAAATATCATTCTATTTTGGCTGGTGGATGGATAAGGCTTTTACCAAGGGACTGCGTCTCCTGGAAGCACTTGCTCTGAGCGAGCAGCCCCGCGGCGTCACTGACCTCGCGAGCGAGCTGAAGCTCACCAAGAGCAACGTGCATCGGCTGCTGATGACTTTGCAGTCTCAAGGCTATGTGCGCCAGATCCCCCCGCACAGCACCTACGAGCTCACGACCAAGATCTGGGCGCTCGGCAGCCATGTCATCCACCGGATGGATCTCATCAACGTCGCGCGACCGGCAATGACGAAGCTTGCCGAGATCACCGGCGAAACCATTCACCTGTCGGTGCTCGAGGACACCGACGTGGTCTATGTCGACAAGATCGAAAGCGCTCACCATATCCGCGCCCATACAAGCGTGGGTATGCGCGCACCCGCTTTCACCATGGCGACAGGCAAAGCGATGCTCGCACATATGCCTGATGACTACCTGGAACGGTTCCGGCCGCATCTGAGGCGCTACACGGAAGCGACGCGAACGACGATCGAGGAGCTGCGGGAGGACATCGAGCTGGCACGCGCGCAGGGCTACTCCTCCGTCCTGCACGGCGAGTGGCGCGAGGGCATCGCCGCCTGCGCTTGTGCCATCCTCGGTCGTTCCGGCGAACTCGTGGGAGCGATTGGCATGTCCGGGCCCGACAGCCGCATCAAGCGCAAGCAGATAAAAGAATATTCGGTTCACGTGATGGAGGCAGCCCGAACCATCGGCGCTGCCCTCGGCTATTCCAGTAGGCCGGCGGCATATCCAGCAATGCGAGGCGGTCCTAGACAGTCACATCAATCACGACGAGCCACCTGATCTTTCCAGGACGGCGTTGGTGCCGGGCAACGGAAGCAGCCGCTGCTCGTCCATCGCGGACTTCAGATCGAGGTCCGCACCCGTATACCCGGCCAGGAAGTGAGCATCCCCCGCTCACTCGCAAAAGCCGAGGGCGACAACGGCATCGGCTTCACGGACGCGCTTGATTCGCTCGACCGCGCCCGCGCCGCCGATCGCAGCGGCGACATCGACGCGTGCAGCCGGGAGATCGCACGCGCGCGGGCCGTCCTGAGATAGCAAATGCCGCTCAAGGGTCGAAGGCAAGGCGATGCGCGCAACGCGGTCGTGCAGCCGTGGGAGCAGGACGTGCGTTCTGGAAATACCCGCCCGAGCGCAGGTTTCTAATGTCAATGCAATCAGGTGGAGCCTTCTCCATGCATAAACAGCACTCATCGAACAATAGGCCACACACGGGCCGGGATCGCGCCGAGCCTTCTTGATAAATTTCAGTGCGATGCTTGCTGCGTCTTGCACCTGCCGCTAGGGGTTCGATCTGCGTCCGACTTCAGCATCCGGGCGGCAGCACCGGCGACACGCCGGGCGTTGGTGCTGCGCCTGAAGCGTTCGCCGGCAGCACAGTCGCAGGCGAGCCGAGATTGATCGAGACGCCTTCCATGCAAGCCGAGCTGTTCGGGCTGGGCACAACCGCAGCGTTCGGGTCTATACCCGTCCCACCGGCACCACTGGCTTCCGCCTGAATCGTACCAGGTGCGGGGCTTGTAGCCACTTGCGGGATCGACAATGGCAGGGACGCAGCGCTCGTCACCTCTCCCCCCGGCGTCGAGCTGCATCCGACCGTCGTACCTGTTCCTGAGGGCGCAGCTGAGGAGATCGTACCGGTGGCGCTGCTGTTCCGCCTTATCACCGGCAGCAACGGCGCCGCGATGTCCGGTGGTACAAGGCCTGTCGGCGATACGGTCGGCGTCGCCGGCACCGGCGTCGGCGATGACGACGGCGGAGCGCAGACGACCACCGTCCCCGGCGTCGTCGGATCCGACGCGAGCGGAACCGGCGCCAGCGTCGTGTCCGGAGCACCTGACACGGTCATTGCGGAAAACGGCCCGGGACTGTTGAGCGGTGAGACCACGATCGCGCCCGGCACCGTCGGCAGATCCATTGCAGTAGTGCCGGTCGTTGCGACCTGTGCCTGACCAGCAGAGCTTCCGAGCAGCAACGCCGTCGCCGCTGCGAGTACAATTCGCATCATCTTTCGCGTCCTAGCTCGCCTCGCTCTTGCGAACGGTGACCTTGCTTCCCTCCGCCAGATTGACCGCGGGATTGAGCACGACCTGGTCGCCGGGCTGCACGCCGTCGCGCACTTCCACCGTGGTGCCGAAATCCCGGGTGATCGAGACCTGCTGAAAATGGACCGTGTTGTTGCGCACAACCACGACATGGAGGCCGTTCTGGTCGAAGACGAGCGCATCGGATGGGATCGTCGTCGATGCTGTCCTGCGCGGGATCGATAGTTCGACCGTGCAATATATGCCCGGACTGAGCAGGCCATCCGGATTGGGCACGTCGATCTCGGTTAGCAGCGTCCGGCTTCCCGGCTGCAGCGCGGTTGCGATCCGCGTGACCTTGCCCGCAAACGTCCGCCCCGGAATCTCGGGGACGCGGATATCCGCATCGACGCCCGGGCCAACGCCGAACGCTTCGTCCTGTGGCACGAACACCTGGGTTCGGATCACGTCGGAATGCATCAGCGTGAACATGAAGGTGGACCCGGCTGATACCAGGCTGCCGTTGTCCACGTTACGCTGCGTGACCACGCCGTCGAATGGCGCCACTACACGCTGATAGGACTTCTCCTGCTGAAGAACTCGGATCTGCGCTTCCTGCGCCGTGATATTCGACTGGGCGACACCCACCGCGCCTTGCTGCGCGCGCAGGGTGAGACGATCGTTGTCGCCCTGTTGTGCCGTCAACCAGCCCTGCTTGACGAGATTGCTGTCGCGCGAGTTGGTCACGTCGGCCAGTTCCCGGCTTGCCTCCGCCTGCTGAAGCGCGGCCTGGTCCTGCGCGAGCGTCGCTTGCGCCTGCGCGATCTGCTGGTCGAGCTCGGGCGCAGTGATTTCCACGAGCAGCTCGCCCTTCTTGACCCGATCGCCGATATCGACGTAGCGCTTCTCGATGTAGCCGCTGGTCCGCGCGAAGATGTTGGCCGCCTCGAACGCGGTCGTCGTCGCCGGCAGGCTCACCTTCATGATGTCGCCTCCGGGCTTCACCGTCGCGACCCGAACCTCGGGAAGGTTGGTTCGAGCCTGCTCTGCCACAGCGGCAACGCCACGCATGGCCTCATAGTGCCGCCAGCCGCCGATGCCGAGACCGCACGCAAGCATGAGGAGCACGCCTCCGCCGAGCAGCGCGCCGCCGTAACGGCGTGCGGATCGAGGGCCCTTTCCCGGCAATTCCACAATCCGGAGGCTCTCCGCCCCCGGGCGGTGTGTCGCCCCGTCGTCATCGGTCCTTGCGCGAACGTCACTCATTCCGGTTGCTCCTCGAATACCCCATGATGAGGCTTGCCGTCGTTGCCTTTGCGCAGCATGGCGAAGAGATAAGGCACGATCAGCAGGGTAGTCGGTGTTGCAAACAGCAGACCGCCGATGACCGCCCGCGCAAGCGCTGCATTCTGCTCCTCGCCGGGCCCGCCGATCGCCATCGGGATCATGCCGACGATCATCGCCGCCGCGGTCATCAGCACGGGCCGGATTCGCGTCCGGCCTGCGCTCAGCGCCGCCTGGAATGCCGAATGCCCCTTCAATTGCTCGTCGCGTGCGAATGTCACGAGCAGGATGGAGTTCGCGGAGGCTACGCCGATCGCCATGATGGCTCCCATCAGCGAAGGCACGTTCAGCGTCGTCCCGGTGATAAACAGCATCGTCACGATGCCGCAGAATGTCGCCGGCAGTGCCAGGATGACGACAAAGGGATCGCCAAAATTCTGGTAGTTCACGACCATCAGCAGGTAGACGAGGATGGCCGCGAACAGCAGTCCAAGGGAGAGATCGCGGAACGATTGGTGCATGCTCTGGATCTGGCCGAGAACCTGGATCGAGTTGCCCGGCTGGAGTTGCTTCTGCAGCGTGGACGTCACCTTCTCGATGTCAGCCGCGACGCTGCCGAGATCACGGCCCTGCACGCTCGCATAGACATCGTAAACCGGCTGCACATTGGCTTGGTTCGAGTTGGTCGGAACGGTGCCCCGCTTGAAGGTCGCAACATTGCTGAGCAGGCCCGGTACCGTCTGCCCGCTTGCGGCAAGCGAGGCCGAAACCGGCGTATTGCCCAGCGCGTTCAGCGAATTGGTCCTGTACTCTGGCGTCTGCACAGCCAGGTAATAGGGAATGCCGGAAGTCGGATCCGTCCAGAAGTTCGGCGAGACCTGCGCGGACGATGAGAGGCTGACATTGATGTTGGTTGCCACCGTGCTCGCATTGAGACCGAGTTGCGCGGCGCGGGTGCGGTCGATGTCGGCGTAGAATGCGGGAGCATCGACCTCCTGCTGCAGATGTGCATCGACCACGCCGGGGATCGCGGCGAGACTCTTTTGCAGTTCCTTGGCGACGGCGAGATTGTTGTTGCCGTAACCGACCGTGCGGACATCGATCTGCGCCGGGAGACCGAAGTTCAGGATCTGCGTGACGATATCGGCCGCCTGGAAATAGAACGTGTCCTCCGGGAATGCCCTCGGCAGCACCTGCCGCAGCCTCCTGATGTAATCCGCCGTCGGCTGGTGCCCTTCCTTCAACGACACGAGAATGGTGCCGTCGTTCACCCCGATGGTGGAACCGTCCGTGAAAGCAAGGTTATAGGGCCGCGCCGGCAGGCCGATATTATCGACGATCAGCGCCCGGTCGTGCTCGGGAATGACCTCGCGGATCTTGTCCTCAACTGCCTGGAAGATCGCTTCCGTCCGCTCGATCCGCGTGCCCGCGGGGGCGCGAACATGGAGCTGGATCTGGCCGCCGTCGATCAGGGGATAGAAGTCCTGGCCGACATAGGCGAACATCGTGGCACCGAGCGCCAGCACCAGCAGGGCGACGACGGGTATCACTGCGCGGTGCCGCAGCAGTTTCAGCAGCAGATCGGAATAGCCGTCGCGCAGGCGTTCGAAACCGCGCTCGAATGCCGCGGAGGCGCGTGCGAGGATGTTTGACGGCCGATTGCCCTCGCCATGACGTTGCTCGCCCTTCAGGAGCAGGCCAATCGTGATCGGCGTCAGCGTCCGCGACAGGCCATAAGACGCCAGCATCGCGAACACCACGGCAAGGCCAAGTGGCGTGAACAGATATTTGGCCGGGCCCTCGAGGAATACGACCGAGATGAACACGCAACTGATCGCGAGCGTCGAGACCAGCGTCGGAATGGCGATTTCGGCGGCTCCGTGCAGAGTCGCGTCCGGCAGCGGCATGCCTTCCTCGGTCCAGAGCCGGTGCGTGTTCTCGATCGTCACCGTCGAATCGTCGACGAGAATACCGACGGCAAGAGCAAGGCCGCCGAGCGTCATGGTGTTGAGGGTCTCGCCGAGGAAATAGAGGACGATCAGCGAGGACAGCATCGCCAGCGGGATCGAGATCAGGACGACGAGCGTCGATCGCCACGATCCCAGGAACACCAGAATCATCAATGCCGTCAGGCCCGCCGCGATCGCGCCTTCGCGCAGCACACCATCGACCGAATGTGTGACGAAGATTGACTGGTCGAACAGCTCGTTCACCTTCAGCCCCGCGGGCGCCGACGCGCGGATCGACGTCAGGGCCGCTTTCACGCCGTTGACGACGGCCAGCGTGGAGGCATTGCCGTTCTTGATGACGCTGAGCAGGACGGCGCGGTGGCCATCCTCGCGCACAATGTTCTGCTGAACCTGGGCGCCGTCGCGGACCTGGGCGACGTCCTTCAGGAAGATCGTCGCCCCGTTCGCGAACTTCACCGGGATCATGTTGAGATCCTGGATCGTCGCCGGCGTCGCGTTGGTACGAACGGTGTACTGGGTGTCGCCGATCTTGGTCGTGCCGGTCGGCAGCGTCAGGTTCTGCGTGTTCACTGCGTTGACGATGTCGAGCGGTGTCAATCCGCGCGCCAGCAGCTTGTTCGGATCGAGGTCAACCATGATCTGGCGGTATTTGCCGCCGGTAGGCGTGGGCAGGGTCACGCCTGGAACGGGAGCCAGTTGCTGGCGGACCCGGTAGATGCCGAAATCGTAGAGCTGCTGCTCATTCAGGTTGTTCGATTCGAGGCTGAGCTGGAGCACCGGCACGCTTGAGGCATTGAACTGCACGATGATCGGCGGCTGGATGCCGGGAGGCATCAGGGCGCGGATGGCGTTGGTCGCCGAGACGATCTGCGAGATCGCGAGATCGAGATTGACGTCCGGCTGAAAGTAGATCTTCTGAACCGACAAGCCGTTGAGGGTCTGCGCCTCGATATTCTTGATACCGCTGACATTGGCGCTGATCGAATACTGGCTGTAGGTGCTGACGCGCTGTTCCATCTCCGGCGTGGAAAGGCCGGTGTAGCTCCAGATGACGGTGACGACGGGAATCCGGATCTCCGGAAAGATGTCTGTCGGCATCGAGCGAATCGCGATGCCGCCGAGGAACAGGATCAACGCCGCAAGCACGTAGAAAGTATGCGGAAGCCGCAGCGCGAAGCGAACAATTCCCATGATTGGTCTGCCTGAAACAGGGTTACGCAGGATCGTCGGACAAGTGAGGGCGGCCGCGCCTCCGTTCAAATGAAAACGAATTCAGTCGCTGCACGAGGCGGCGTGTGACACATCATGCGCGGCGTTCATGACGGCCCGTTTGACTTTGGCGAAGGTACGGATCTCGATCTGCCGAACCCGCTCGCTGGATATGGACAGCTCTCGGGCGAGTTGATCGCGCGTAACAGGACATTCCTTCAGGCGCCGCGCCTCGAAGATATGACGCTCCCGCGGCGCGAGCCCGTCCAGTGCAGCGCGCAAAGCCCTGCTGCGCTGCTCCGTCTGGTCGTGATCGGCAAGCATCGTCTCGGCGTCGACCGCACCATCGACCAGCAGGGCCTCCAGCTCGGTTCCACCGTCCTCGTCACCGACGCGCGCGTTCAGCGACATGTCGCGGTGGAGTCGCGCGTCCATCTCGATCACCTCGCGCGCCGTCACCTCGAGCTTCCCGGCGATCAATTCGGCGACGTCGGGTGTGAGCCCGGCCATCGCACTGCTGGTGGCTTTCCTGATCTCGCCGCGGAGTTTGAAAAACAGCTTCTTCTGCGCAGCCGTCGTCCCGATCTTGACCAGGGACCACGATCGCAGGATGTAGTCGTGAATGGTGGCCTTGATCCACCAGATCGCATAGCTGGAGAATCGGGCGCCGTGCCCGGGCTCGAAGCGCGACGCCGCGATCACGAGGCCGAGATTCGCTTCCGCGATCAGATCGACCAGCGGCAGACCGTATCCCCTGTAACCCCTCGCCAACTTGGCGGCGAGCCGAAGATGGCTGGTGACGAGCGCATCCGCGGCGCGCCGATCCCGCGTTTCCTGCCAGCGACGCGCCAGCTGCTGCTCCTGACCTGATTCAAGTAGCTCGTAGCGCCGGATTGCGGCGGAATAGGCGGTGAGGAACGGCGTCGACACCGCTGCGATCGGCACGGCAACAGGATCGCGGCACACCACCTCATGGCTCGTCTGCATTTGTCACTCCTATAGTCCGGGCCGGCTGATTGATCTCGGAGGCACCGCACGTCATTTGGCTCATCCCATCTGGCCGGCCTCTGCGTGCAGCAATGCGCGTGACCGGCGCGCGATGGGCCTGCCCGCACTCCCGGTCCAGGCGAGGATCTCGATCCGCCCACCGGGAGCCGGGCCAATGATCAGCCGGAAGCCGTGCAGCTTGACGATCGCCGCCACCAGGCTCAGTCCAAGCCCGACGCCCGGCGTATTGCGCATCTTGTCGGAGCGGTAGAACCGCCGCAGCACTGCTTCGCGCTCCTGCTCGCTGATGCCGGGCCCGGTATCGCTAACGCGCACCAGCGCGGTCTCGTCCTCCGCCTGCAGGGCGAGGTCCACCCGCCCGCCGGACGGCGTGAACTTGATGGCGTTGTCGACGAGGTTGGCGACTGCCTCGAACAGCAGGTCGCGGTCACCCCACACCTGCACATTGCACTCGGTGACGACGCCGAGCCCGACATGCTTGTCCTCGGCGATCGGGTCGTAGACGTCGCACACCTCCCGCAGAATCTCGTCGAGCGCGACGTCGCCAAACCCGGCCATACGGCGGTTGTTCTCGATCTCTGTCAGGCGCAGCAAGGCCGTGACGATCGCGAGCGACTGGTCGATGCCGGCGATGGCCTTGTCCGCAACGTCCTGCAGCTGTTCCAGCGTCGCCGCATGGGTCCGGCCGCGCTCCAGCGCCAGACGGACGCGGGTCAGCGGCGTCCTGAGATCATGAGCGATGTCGTTGCCGACGCCGGCGAGCGCATTGATCATCGTCTCCATCTCGTCGAGCATGCCGTTGACGATCCTGGCCAGCCGCGCAAACGGGTCGTCCGTCCCGCCCTCCGGAAGCCGCTCGCGCAGCTCGCCGGCCACGATGCGCTGGACCCGCTGGTTGACCTCCTCTACGCGTCGCTGGGCGCGCAAGCTCAGCCAGGCACCCGCAAGCAGGCAGAGGCTGAAGGCCGGCAGCAGACCCAGGGCCAGGGCCTGGCCCACCACGCTCGATATCTCGCGCGTCTCGTCGACGTTCCGTCCCATCACCAGGACATCGCCGCCCTCGAGACGGCTGCCGACCGCCCTGACGACGGGACCATGCTCCGTCGGCTTCTCCAGCAGATCGAGTCGCACGCCCTGCGCCGCCCCATCGAGCCCGAGTTCACGCGGCACGCGGTCGATATTCCCGGCCAGCCTTTTGCCGGCAGGATCGAACAGTCCCGCGTACTGCACGCCCCTGGAATCCTGCGCGAGGTGATCCGCGATAGCGCTGACGCGGCGGGCCGGGGACAATTCCGCGACGAAGTGGATCTGCGTGGTGATCATGCGATCGGACCGCGCGACCAGATAGGCATCGAGCTTCCAGTAGATGAAGGCGAACAAGGCGACCACGAACAGCGCAAAGGACGCCGCCACGGCCAGAGCCCAGAGAAATGTGCTGGAGCGGATCAACTGTGTCTGCTGCATCGCCCGTCCCTCCTACCGCGAGCGAAGGACGAAGCCGGAGCCTCGGACATTGTGGATGAGCTGTGTCTCCCCGGAACCGTCCACCTTGTGACGAAGCCGGCCCATATGCACGTCGATCAAGTTGGTGGTCGCCGGAACGAACTTGTAGTTCCAGACCTCCTCGAGCAGCATCGCGCGCGTCAAGAGCTGATCGCTCCGGCGCATCATGTACTCGAGCAAGCGGAATTCGCGCGGCAACAGGTCGAGCCTGCGCTCGCCGCGCCGCGCGGTGCGCTCGATCAGATCGAGCTCGAGGGGCCCGACATGCAGGATGGTTTCGCGGCTGTCGCTCGGCCGGCGCAGCAGCGCCTCGATTCGCGCAACCAGTTCGATGAGCGCGAACGGCTTTGTGAGATAGTCGTCCCCGCCCATGCGCAACCCGCGCACCCGGTCATTCACGGCGCCAAGCGCACTCAACACCAGCACAGGCGTCCTCACCTGCTCCTTGCGCAGCACCTCGATGACGGTCAGCCCGTCAACTCCCGGGAGCATGCGATCGACGATCATGGCATCGGGGCTCGACGCACGCGCGCGCTCGAGACCGTCGACGCCGTTGCCGGCCCACTGCACCTCGAAGCCGCGATCGCCGAGTTCGGCGAGGATCGCCTCGGCGGTTTCAGTGTCGTCCTCAATCAGGAGAATCCGGGTCATGAGCCTCGTACCATAATTCCCACGGCGTCTTGACGCGCGGTTGGGCAGCACGGGTACGGCGTCGGGCCGTGTCATGCTCAGTGCCCGCGTACGTCGGACGCGCGTCGCTGATGCCGCCTGTTGCCGGTCGCCCGCTGCGCTATGAGGTAGCTCTGCCGCGCGCACCGCGCCACTAAATTGCGGTTCATGTTGTCGGCTGTGCGTGCCGCCAACGGCACGAGGACCCGCACCACGCGTGTTACAAATGCAATGATCATCTTCCGCGCTCCGCTGCCAACCGACTGGATCGAACATATGCCGTCAACACACGTGCCGTCGTCTCAGGGACCACGGATGTTATGCATTCGCACGATCGTGGTTGCGACACCGCAGCGGCTCTCGGGCGGTTGAAATGCAGTGAGCAAAACGTGCGTTGGAAACGTGGCCGATCGTTCACACATCGTCGCTGAGCCGGCTTGATCGGCCTGATGTCGTCAGAGGAGAGAGCGAATGACCACGTCCAAACTATTGTCGATAGGATTGATCGCGGCCGCAATGCTGGGTGGCCCAGTCATGGCGCGCGAGCACCAGCGCGCCGCGCAGCGGCCCGACGTGGCCGCCGATACAGTCGCGGCGACCACGCCGTTCCATTATCCGGGCGAGCGCGCCTGCGTTCCGGCGCCGCGCGTCGGCGCCTTTGCAACCGCGCCGTGGACCGGCAACAACGTACCGTGCGAGCCGGGCACAGGCAGCTAGTACTGATTGGGTGACGCGGCCTGCCCTATAGCTTCGCCGCGTTTTGCAATAACGAGGAGCGGACTGCGCTGGTCGGCCCGCTCCTACGCGTGCGTCGCGCCGATCCGCGAGACGCTCTTCGCGAGCGGCTTGCCTGATATTCTGACATCGAATTCAGTTGGATCGCCTCGTACCGGACCTACCTCTCCCTCATCACTGACCCGGCCATCGGCAACCTCGCGCGGAACATGGCCGGACAGCGCAACAAGAGGAGTCATCCATGAAACGTGCAATCATGATTCTGGCGACAGCAGCACTCGCCTCGACGCTCGCCGTTGGCGCGGCCAATGCCCATGGCGGCGGTGGTGGCGGTGGCCACGGCGGTGGTTTTGGCGGTGGCGGCTTTGGCGGCGGACATGCAGGCTTCGGCGGTGGACATGCGGCCTTCGGCGGCGGCGCGCATTTCGGCGGCATGGGCCATGAGGGAGATTTTGCCGGCGGCGCCCGGTTCGGCGGCGAGCACCTTGGCTTCGGTGGTCATGACGTAGGCCTGCGCCAGCACGCGTTTCACCACTTCCGCCGAGGCGGCTATGGATTCTACGGCGCCTATCCAGATTGCTACGACTGGTACGAGTTGCATCCCGACCTGCCGTTACCGCTGAGCTGCAGCTAACCGCCGCACTCTGCAACCATTGGTCTGGAGCAGCGGGGGCGCATTGCCGTTCGCGTCGAGGATAGAGTCGATGAAGTGCGTCGTTCTATGCGCGTGGCCACGTCAGGCACGCCCTGCGGTAAGCTCGTGAGCATCGCCTCCTTCTTCCGAGGTGCGCTGCCCGCGCTGTGCTTCCGTGCACTTCTGCAAGGCGGCCTAATCGCTGCGATGCGGTCTGCGCGACCGCAGAATAGCTAAGGCGGAGCCCCGCTCATCTCTCGCGATCGAGGAGGCTGTTGCGCTCCCCTGGGCCCGTCCCGACTATAAAACCTCGACCGGCGCGGCGCTCGACGATCGCACATCGGTCTCTCGATAGCGTTCCACCGCTTCAGACGACTTGTACTAAATTGGCCCCGACGGTTTTCCTCGAGCAGGTTGTTCATTGCGGGCCGCGCTCGCAGCACCCAGCTCCACAAGACCACGACATCTGGACAACAAATCGCGGCATCCAACCCAAGATCTAGCGTCATCACCCATTCGACTAGCAGATCTTTGGAATTGACCTAAAACGACTCGCGAATTTTTGGCGACGGACGCGAAACCAATGACTTAATCGACTCGCATTTGATTGGTCCCGACAGCACTCAGGAATCGCTGAAAACGGTCGCGTACCGAAGGTGCGCGGATTGATTTCTGATCATTAGACTTGGCGCGCTACGGTTTCTCCGCCGGAATCCGACCATCCGGATCCATTTTCAGATACTCACCGCGATCGGTGGTGAAAGCCGCGGTGCTGGGCAACGCCAGGCGTTGTCTGGTAGGCCCTGTTGGGCCCAAACAAGGGAGCCGCGCCGCCAGGGCGTTCCAGGCCCATTCTGCCTGCTGGCGTCAATTCGCAGTCGTTCAACACATCCCGATCGGGATATTGCGCCTGAAACAAATCTGGATGTTGAGTCGCCCACAATGGGCACTGGGCGCTTGCAGAGCTTATCGCGCCAATCGACATCATCGCTGCAATAACAAAGGTCCTGAATCCAGTCATGGTCGTGCTCCGAACGGCTGTTGTTTTCGTGCGGAGCATTCGCGCTGACTCGAACCGGCTGCTCTGTTGAAATGCGCTTCCTTCGAATTTCTTGGTTGAGCATTAGGTGGGTATGCGCTCGGGAAAAACACGTGGGTGAACAATCACGCCTGCGCGAATGGCAAATCGGTGTGCTCATCATCGCGTGACGCACCCCGGCGACGAAAGACTCCAAACCGTGACGCAACTGCCAGCATGAAGCCGAGTGCGGGGTTTACAGATTCGCACGAATTCGACCGCCAACCCGCGCGTGATGCCGAGGACGTTACCAGTCTTGCAGGCGTCACCGATTGCGAGGGCGTGGACCGAGGCTCATCTAACTCATCATCGTAGGTCTATCGGAGAAACTCCCATGCGATCGGGTCTCGTTTTGAGCCTTTTGATTATCCTGTGGGCCCCCGTCAGCGCCGCGGTGGCAGGCCAGGTCCATCGGCATCATGCAAAAGCGCATCCTCGTGTTCTGACGACTGGGAGTACTGCGGCCTGGGCTTATTCACCGGCACGGCCGGACCGCCGTCAACCGGCCCCGCACTATGATGATCAACCAGAGCCAGGTCATAATCCTTACGAGAGATGGGGTGGTTAGCACCCCGTCGCCTCCGCGTCGCCGCCGGCTTGGCGCCCCTTCGAGCGCGGCGATGGACCGCTAGTTCGTTGCCGACCTCAATCCCGGTTCAGGAGGCGTTCGCCCGCGCCCGTTCGCGGGCTTCGCGGCGGCGCTCTCGGCGCTCGCGCCGACGCTTGGCCCGGTCGGCTGGCTGCGGCAGCGGGGAAAGCGGAGCAATCTCCAATACCGGCTGGGACGTCTCATCGACCGGGGCCGCCAGGCTGGGCTCGCTTGGTGCCGGTCGGGCTTCCATGAACGCCAAGATGTCTCGCCCCTTCGACGTCAGTCTCCAGCCACCGCTGATGCGCTCGACCAGCCCCTGGGAAAAGATGTCGAGGTCCGGCACGCGGCTGGCAAGACGCCTCGTCCGGTCGGCCCAATCGCGGCCGCTGGTCGCCAGGATCGCCATGTCGCGCTTGAGGTCTTCCATGACGGCAAAGCCATCCGGATAGCTCACCAGGATCTTCAAAACCGTAACCTGGAAATTCACGCCCCGGCCCCCGCTCTGGCTCAATCAGCGCCAGAAGATTCACTCCCGCGAAAACGCCCACCGTACTTTGCTTCGGTGCCTTCGCGATTCAAAAATGTTAAGTTCGAGAAAGAAGTGCGCACCGGAGAGCGGGGCTGCAGCCCCCGTCGGGCGAACCTAAAGCTTCCGATACGTCACATGCGCCGTCGCGAACGGAATGCCCGCGCGCCCGGCGGATCCGCGCACGATGCAGGCGCGGTCATCGATCGCATAGAACCAATCGTCGAAGTTCAGCTTGAACGACTTTCCATCGCCTTGGGGCGTGTCGCGCGTGTACTTCCAATGGAATGCACAACCGGCCTGCTCGCCCGTGGCTTCACCCTCCAGTCGATTTTCGTGGCCGATGTATTGACCTTCGCTCAGCTTGTGGATCGTCCAGCGCAACGTGTCGCTATGGCCGTCATCAAAGGTGTAGGTTTCAGTCAGAACGACAGTGTCGGTGTCCGCGTCCAATTCGCCATGCGCCGTGATCGTCGCCCGCTTCAACAGCCCGCCGACGAGACTCTCGACCACCGCCCATCCTTCCAAGCGACCAACGAAGAACTGCTCAGGGAGAAACACCGGCGTGGTGCCAGCGAACGCATCAATGACCATGGCTTTTCCTCCGAAACCGATGACGACATAAGCCGCCTCTCAGCACCAGGGTTCCTCAGGAGGAAACCTGCCTGGCTCTGCTGGGTGCTTGCAACGCATACAGACGCTGCGTCACAACGCGCGCTCCCCTTCATCCGGAACACGTGGACAAGCCCAGCCCTGCCGTTTGGGAATCTCTGACCCGTGTTAACAGCCCGGAACGATCTGGCGGCGGCACGGATTCGTCCCGCAGGAGCAATCTCGCATGCTGATGACCAGGGAAAGACGGCCGGCGATCCGGACCTTACGGGGATGGGCCACCCACGTGCTGCACGAGGCCGGCGCGATCTGCGAATGCGAGGAGCACGGCTGGGCCAGGGATCGCGCCGACCCGCACGCGCGCCATCGCGCGGTCGCGCTTGCGCGCCAGGATCCGCCGGACGGCGTCTCTGCCGATCAGGCCGTCGCGGAGATCAACGATGTCCTCGATTCGATCGGCGATACATGTCCGGAGTGCCCTGACGAGGGCCTTTGAGGCCTGCGACTAGGACCTTCGCGTACCAAGCGGCATAGGGCGTGTTTTCGATTTAAGTCCGGCGTCACGGGATGCTTCATGCCGATTTCCGCCGCGCCCCTGCGGCCGGCTTTTTCGCGGACGTCTCCCTGGCGGCCGCCTTCTTGCCGGCGATCGGCATCAGCATCTCCTTCTGGCCGGCCGCCGCCTTCCTCGGCTTCTTCGCCGGCTTGTCCGCCTTCGCGGGCGCGGCCTGCTTCCCGACTTCCTTGCCGACGCTCCGCCGCAGCGCCTCCATGAGGTCGACGACGTTCTCGCCCTTCGGCCGCTCCTTCGGCCGGATCACCTTGCCGGCGCGCTTTTCGTTGATGAGGTCGATCAGCGCGGTCTCGTAATGGTCCTCGAACTTTTCGGGCGCGAAGCGTCCGGCCTTCTGGTTGACGATGTGCCGGGCGAGATCGAGCATGTCCTTGGTGACCTTCACGTCCTGGATGTCGTCGAAATATTCGGCCTCGCTGCGCACCTCGTAGGGGTAGCGCAAGAGGGTGCCGACGAGGCCCTTGTCCATCGGCTCCAGCGCGATGATGTGCTCGCGGTTGGTCAGCACCACGCGCCCGATCGCGACCTTGTTCATCTCGCGAACGGTCTCGCGGATCACCGCGAAGGCGTCGTGGCCGACCTTGCCGTCGGGCCGGATGTAATAGGGGCGGATCAGATAGCGCGCGTCGATGTCCGATTTGTCGACGAACTCGTCGATCTCGATGGTGCGCGTGGACTCCAGCGCGATCTCCTCGAGCTCTTCCTTGGAGACCTCGATGTATTGGCCCTTCTCGAGCTCATAGCCCTTGACGATGTCCTCGTTCGTCACCTCGTCGCCGGTCTCCGCGTCCACCTTCACGTATTTGATGCGGTGGCCGGTCTGCCGGTTGAGCTGGTTGAACGAGATCTTCTCGCTCTCGGAGGTGGCGGGATAGAGCGCCACGGGACAGGTGACGAGGGACAGTCTCAGGAAGCCTTTCCAATTGGCGCGCGGGGCCATTTACGCAGAACTCCGGTTCGAGGCGGCTTGGATTCAAGACGAACGGCCGGCCCGGGTTCCGACATCGGGAGCAACATTCATGACGAGCACGCTTTGCGGCGTCTTGCTCCATGTTTTGGTTTAGGCGGCGCCCGACTTGACAGAATCGACCACCAGCCGGCGCAACCAGACCGCGCCGGGATCGTCGTGACTTCGTTCGTGCCAGAGCAGGCGATAGCCGTAGGGCGTCACCTGCGCCGGCGGTTTCAGCATCACGAGACCGAGCCGCGGCGCAAGCTGCCGGGCCGCCCGCGAGGGCATGGTCACCAGGTAATCCGACGCAGCCGTGATCACCGCGGCCGTTGCGAAATATGGAACACGCAGCGCGACGTGCCGCTTGTAGCCGCGCTCGGCCAATGCGGTATCGATCGGCCCGCCCTGCCCGCCAAAAATGCTGACCACGATGTGCGGCCAGGCCGTGAACAGCTTGATCGGCAGCACGTCCTTTGCCCCGCGCATCTGCTTGAGCAAAGGATGCCCTTGCCGGACCAGCGTCACGAAATTTTCGCGGAACAGCTCGCGCGCCCGAAACGAGCCGGATACGGGATTATCGGCATACAGCACGAAATCGACCTGACCGTCAGCGAGCATGCGGAACACATCACGCGAGAAGCTGACGACCTCGATCGCCGCCCCGGGTGCCTCGCGCGCAAAGTGGGCGGCGACATTGGGCAGGATGGCGAGCGCCCCATAATCGGTCGTCGCGATGCGAAAGACGCGGTCGGTGGCGGAAGGATCGAATTTCGGCTTGTGGAGAAATGTCTCGACGCCGCCGAGCAAGGTCGCCAGCGGCTCGCGCATCGCCTCGGCGCGCAGCGTCGGCGTCATGCCGCTTGCCGCCTTCACCATCAGCCGGTCACCGAACAGGCGCCGCAGCTTTGCCAGCGCACGGCTGATCGCGGGTTGGCTGCTGCCGAGACGCTCAGCGGCGCGCGTGACGCTGCCGGTCTCGAGCAGCGCATGCAACACCACCAGCAGGTTGAGGTCGACTTTCGCCAAATCCATCGAACGCATAATGTAAATTCTATCATGACATTTGTGGATGATGCCAGATCATCGTACACAGACCCCACCGCGATAGGCCGGAGAAGCCGTATGCCATCACATCTGAACATCAGCCGCCGCATAATGCTCGCAGGCGGCGCGGCCGGAGCGATGACGCCGCTGCTGGGCATGCCGGCCGCGATCGCGCAAACGCCTGCTGGCAGGGCCAATTCCGGCCACTACAGTTTTCGGATCGGCGATATCAAGACAACCGTCGTCAGCGACGGCACGCTGAGCGGCAATCCGCGCATCTATGCCCACACCGCCCAGGCGGAGGAACTCGGCAGGACGCTGAGCGATGCGTTCCTGCCGACCGACACCTTCAGGCTCAACCTGAACACGCTTCTGCTGGAAACCGGTGGCAGGAGAATCCTGATCGAGGCAGGTGCAGCGCAAACGCTCGGCCCCGATGGCGGACATCTATTCCGCAATCTTGCGGCGATCGGCGTGGAGCCCGAGCACATCGACGCCATCGTGATCACGCATACCCATCCCGATCACGTCGGCAATCTCAGCCGCGCCGACGGATCGAGCGCTTTTCCGAAGGCGACGGTCCATCTTCCCGAGGACGATTTTGCGTTCTTCATCCGTAACGAGCCTGACCTGTCGCGGCTGCCCATGCCGGAAGATTTCCGGCGCGCCTTCATCGCTAATATCAAGCGAAGCGTGGCGCCCGTCGCCAAGTCTGCCGTGCTGTACCGGCCGGGCAGCGAGTTGTTGCCGGGCATAACGACGATCGCCGCCGGCGGCCACACGCCGGGCATGTCGGCGATCCTGGTGCATTCCGGCGCGCAAGCATTGCTGATCACGTCCGATGCCGCCTATAGCCCCCTACTCAACATCGACAATGCCTGGCGGCCCGGGCCGGATCTCGATCCCGATACCGCGTTGCAGTCGCGCAGGCGCTTGTTCGACCGCGCTGCGACGGACCGCATCCCGGTGCTTGGATTCCATTTCCCGTTTCCGGGCATCGGCAACATCAGGAAGACGGACGACGGCTATCGCTGGGTGCCGGCGAACTGGCGGTTCGCAGGCTGAGCCAGCCCGAAGATGCGAAAGCGGCTATCGTAGGATCTCAAGCCCATCATTCTACGACCGCCGTATGCAGAAGCGCTGTTCTATCCAGGCGCCGCCCCGGCGATTTCCGAGATGAATCGTCCGCAGCGCTCTACGATCAGATCCTTGTCGTTATCGAGCGTGGCGACATGATAGGAATTGTCGAGCCAAAGCAGGCGCACGTCGTTGGAACTGACCTCCTGCGCGATTCGCTTGCCATTGGCCGCCGGCACGACGTGGTCCTCTCTGGAATGAATGGCGAGCGTGGGACAGCTGACCTTGCGCAGCAGGCTTTCGGTCGCAGCAATCAGGACGTGGACCTGCCGGAGGCAAGCGACTGGCACCTCCTGATAGGCCAGCTCCTTGACGCCGGCGGCCTTGATGTCCGATCCGATGCCGGGAACGCGCTTCGGCGCCGCGCCGTCCGATACGAGCTCGGCCATCGCGCCATCGAAGATTCCGGCGGCACCGTTGATCGGCACGGCGCCTGCGACGATGTTCGGAAAACGTGCGGCTAGGTTGAGCGTCAGCGTGCCTCCCATGGACAGGCCGGTGACGAAGACCTTGGTGCCCTGGCCAGCCAGCTCGTGAAGCGCCTGCTCCGCCGACGCGAGCCAATCGAGATAGCCGGTCGTTTCCATGTCGTCCGGTGAGGTGCCGTGGCCCTGCAGGCGAGGCCCGCTGACGGTGAAGCCGAAGCGCCGGTGAAGCTCTTCGCCGAGATACCGCATGCTTTGCGTCGTTCCCGTGAAGCCGTGGAGCACGAGGACCGCAGGCCCCTTGCCCTGCATGAAGAATGGTTCGGCTCCAGCCATCACATCGGTCATGTCATCTCTCCTGTTGTCATCGCGGCTGCGGCCGCATCCGTTCTCGTTTCGATATCGAGGCAATCATGACTGGCGCCTTGCCGAATATGCGGCCGCTGCAAGGCCGATGATCGCACCCTGCAGCATCAGCTTGGCGGATTCGCCAAGCCCCAGACTCGTCAGCAGGTTGAAGCTGAATGTCAACATCAAGGCGGCGACGGTCGGGCCGAGCCCCTCTCCCAGGACTATTGCATATGGTGCTTTGCGCGAGCTGAGCGCGCGCCTCGTCCTTCAACGCCCGCTAACGGCGGGCGTCTCGAAGAATGGCCACAGGCGAGATCGCTCCCATATGCGATCGCCCTGCCCCTTTCCGGAGCCGAAGGTAACGCCGTCGGCGTGAACGGCGCTAGCGGACCCGCTCGAACGTGATGCGGATCTTCGTGCCGTCAGGTCGTTCAAAATTCTCGGTCATGACGTCGCCGTCGACCACCAGACGCAATTCCTTCCGCGTCCGAACGCTGCCGATCCAGTTCGGAAAGGTGCAGCCCTCGACCTTGTTGCCGCTGAACTCGCCGTTCTCATCCACCGTGTAGGTGCCGAAAAAGCCGATGCTGCCGGCCATGGCCGCGCGGTTTTCCGCGTCCGTGCCCTCGCCCCGCACGCTGGAGGCAAAGCGCGGGACGTCCGAGTCGGTCAGCACCTCGATGAAGTGCATGTCCGGCGTGAAGGTCAGCAGCCCGTTCGGCCGCGCGCCATAGGCCGGCAGGTTCTTTCCTTCCGGATCGATCTGAGCGGAGACCATTCTCCAGGTGCCGAGCACCTTGTTCGGCGGCGTAGCGTGGACTGGAGCACTCATCAGGCAAACTCCCAAAGCGATCAGCACCAGATTTCGACGGGTCATGTTGGAGTCCTCTGCTTCGTCTTTCTACGCGGCCGCCGGGCCTCGGAATGGCGGACCTGCGCGAGGCCGCTTCAAGTGCACAGATCCGTCCTCGCCTGGGTGCGGGACGACTCCGTCGCTAAGCGAGCGCCGGTCAGTCTTGCCGAGACATCCCACAGATGAGACGCCACCGCATCGTCATCGGCCTGCGGCGGCACGCGGGCCACGGACGGCGAACCGCGGATTTCACCGAACTTGTCCGGACCGTAATAGCCGCCGGGGACGATGTCCGGCGACGTCGCCGCGAACAGCGTCGGCAGCGCACCTTGCGCCGCCGGCTGAAACAGGAACCAGAGGGCGGTCCGCGCCAGGCCGGGAAGGCTCATCCGGCCGGCGCCATTCGGAATGAGGTCGGTCCGCGATACGCCGGGATGGGCCGCAACGCTGGTGATGCCCCAGCCGAACCTCCGGCTGCGTCGCTGCAGCTCGAACGCAAACATCAGGTTCGCAAGCTTGGACTGGCTGTAGATCGGCATCGGCTGGTAGCGACGCTCAGCCTGCAGATTGTCGAACTCGATCGCTCCGCTGCGCGCTGCCAGGCTGGACACGGTGACGACGCGCGGCTCGACGCCCTTGTGCAGCAGCGGCAGAAGCTCGGCCGTCAGCGCGAAATGGCCGAGGTGGTTCGTGCCGAACTGCATTTCGAACCCGTCGGCCGTTACTTGCCGGACAGGGGGCATCATGACCGCGGCATTGTTGACGAGCAGGTCGAGACTGTCCCGTTGGCCACGCAAACGGGAGCCGAAGGCCCGCACCGAATGAATATCCGCAAGGTCGAGCCGTTCGAACCGGACGTTCGCGTTGGGCTGACGGGATCGGATCCGCGCGACGGCGTCTGCTCCCTTCGAGGCATTGCGACCGGCAATGATCACTTCGCCGTCCGCACGCGCCAACGCCAGCGCATCTTGGTAACCCAGGCCACCCGTGCCCGTGACAACGGCGCAACGCCCCCGCTGGGACGGAATATCGCTCGCACTCCAACCAGGCATCGGGCCATCTCCCACGGCACAACATCACATCGGGCCAGTTAAATTACACCTAGTGTAATTTTCAAGCGTTGTGCCGCCCGAGCCTGTTGACCTTCTCGTGAACGACACCTGCTCCGCGGCCCTCCCGCGCTGCGCGATTCAGTGGCCGCAGCGAAGCTCTGAGGATCCCGCGCAGCCGGACAAGCAAGAGGGCGGCTAGCGCCCGCAGCTTGGCCAGCGTCCCGGCGCGGATGACGGTCAGCACGGGGAGCAGCGCGAGCAGAAGGCTGAGGCCAATCCAGCGCAGAAGGCGGCCGGCCAGAAAGGCCTGGATCGTCGGGGTCCAGTCGTCCACCACGAGATTGACGGTCGCGGCGAACGCCGCCTTCGCACCGAGACAGAGGAAGCTGTTCGAAACGACGTTCGCCAGATCGAAGCAGGGATGGAACGAGATGGCGCACAGCAGGATGAGAACGCCGAAATTGCCGAGATACGGCGAATGTATGGCCTTCACCGCGCGCGCGAGGGTCCGAGCGACAAATCGACGCTGGTCACGTTCCCTTGGCGAGCCTTGCACGGCGCCGTCGAGGCGCTGCTCGCCGGCATGACGGGCTCGCGCGTCATGTATCGTCCGGGGGACGGATTGCAGGCTCCTGCGAGGTCTGCTGATTGCACGGCGAGGCCGGTGCGGCGCGCCCTGGCGATGGCTGGAGGCGACGTAACCGGCAGGATTGCGGCGTAGAAGCTCGATGTTGCCGGAGCTGCGCGTGCGCTGGTCCTTCCCGGCCGCCGCTTGCAGCAAGCCGGCCTCGGCATCGTGGAAATCGCAACGCGAAGCATCGGCATCCCGGTCGTTCGCCGGGCCGTCCCTGTCTGCAGTCATCTTGATCCAGTTCGCTGGTCTTGGACGCCTCGAATCGGCCCGAGCCTTGCTGGCCGGCCTCACATGCAGTAATTTCGCACTTGATGCGGAATTTTATCGCACTGAGTGTAATTTTGAATGAGGCCGTTGTGTGTCGAAACAGGACGGAGACGACCCATCACCGAAAAGCGAGGGACTGAGGGAGCAAAAGCGCCGCGAAACGTTGCGACGGATCACCGACACCGGTCTGAGGCTCTTCCTTCGGAACGGCTATGAGGCGACGACGCTCGACGCCATCGCGGAGGCAGCGGGAATTTCGCGTCGGACCTTCTTCTATTATTTCAAGTCGAAGGAAGACATCATCCTGGCCTGGCAGGGCGGTCTCGCCGAAGCCATAGGGCGCGCCGTTCTGGAGCAATCGACCAAGCAGCCGCCGCTCGAAGCGGTGAAGAATGCACTGGTCAGACTCACGGCGTCCTACGAGGACGTCCAGGCCCGGAAACAAATGATGGAGATCGACCGGTTCATCCGCACCAACGAGACGCTTCGCGCCCGCGAGGCCACCAAATACGCCCAACAGGAACAGGCGGTCTTCGACGCGCTCTGCACGATGTGGCCGCAGCCCAAGCGGCGAACGGCACTCCGCATAGTCGCGATGGTCTCAATCGGAGCTTTTCGCCTTGCGATCGACAGTTGGAGCCAGGATGAGGGAAGGCGTCCCTTCGCCGCCTATTTGCGGGACCGTTTCGCAAACATGAAGGCGGAAGCTTGAATCCAGGGGCTGTGACTGAGGCGCAGCCTCGCAAGGCTTATTGCGCCGCGATGCCCTCAGCCCTCCACCCGGTACAGCCGCCACCTTTCGGGCACCCCCTTGAGCCGGTGCTGGCCATGATCCCTCAGGTTGATTGCGGACTGCGCCGCCATCAGTTCCTTTACCGCGCTCGAAACCAGCACCTCGCCCGCGCGTGCTTTCGCTGCAACCCGGGTGCAGATGTGGAACGCGAGGCCGACCATTTCGCCGCCGCTGATGGTGTATTCGCCCGCGTGGAGACCCACCCTGATCTCGAGGCCGAGCGTGCGCACGGCTTTCTGAATCGCGGCCGCGCAGGCGATGCCGGCAGCGGGTTTCCTGAAGGTCGCCAGCACGCCGTCGCCCGTGGTCACGACCTCCTTGCCGCGGCACGTCTTCAGCTCCTTGCGGACCGCCGCGTAATAATGGCCTATCACCTTGGTCCAGCGCGCATCGCCGAGCTTGGCTGCCTTCGCCGTGGAGCCGACGATGTCCACGATGAGGATGGTGGCGAGCGCCTGCTTGAGCTCGGCGGCGCGGGCAGCCGACCGGCGCCGGTTCGCGATGGGTCCGGTCAGCGGCTCATAGCGGTGATTGCGGCGCCGCGCGATCGCGGCTTTCGTGTACTCCTGCGCGCGCTGCGCGGTGCCGCAACGGATCGTCTTCTCCTGCGGCGACCGCGACCAGTAGACCTTGCGCCCGGCGCCGGCGCCCTGCACCTCCACCGCGCCCCATTTCAGGAAGACCGCCGCGCCGACGCGTCTGACGCACCACGCCTTCGAGGTGTATCCGGAGACGTTGGACTGATGGACACCGATGCGGAGAAATTTGGGCATGAAGGTGCGGCCAGAGACCGTTTGGGCGTAGCTTCGGCAAGGCTAGTCGGACAATCCGGCCTTGGCAACCGGACCTCCGGCCTCTGACTCCGGCGGGACAAGCTTATCCAGCAGCGATGTCCAGATCGATGTGCTATCCTCCTATGGGGCGGCAGAAGAAAATCCGGAGAGAATTTATGGCAACGAGTGTCAAGCAAATGCTGGAAGCTGCGAACGCGGCGGTCCCGAAGATCACCTCGGAGCAGGCGGCCGAGATGATCAACAAGGGCAACACGCTGGTCGTGGACGTTCGCGATGCGCCGGAAGTCGCCGCCAGCGGCAAGATCGCCGGCGCCGTGAACGTCTCGCGCGGGATGCTGGAGTTTCGCGCCGACCCGGAGTCGCCCTATCACGACAAGGCGTTCGACAAGGGCAAGACCGTCATCCTCTATTGCGCATCCGGCGGCAGGTCGGCGCTGGCCGGCAAGCTCTTGAAGGATATGGGTTACGAGAACGTCTACAACGTCGGCGGCTTCAAGGACTGGACGGGCGCAGTCGAGAAGTAGCGAGAACAGCGGCGCGGTTCCGTTGACTGCGCTGCGAACTCCGATTGGCACTTTCTGCGGCAAGGCGCGTTGCGGTGTTGTCGAGGAGGCGCAGATGACCAAGACCAAGGCTGCCCACGCACAAGACGCCAAGATTCCCACGCAAGCAGCGCTCAATCCCGGTGACGAAGCTCCGCCCGGAACCAAGGGCACCGGCGACGACGTCTGTCCCGATTGTCACGGCAAGGGACGCATCGACGGCGCGCCTTGCGCCACCTGCGGCGGGAGCGGCACCATCACGCGGGCAGTCGGCGGCGCCTGACGCCGCCTCGTCCAGCGGCTTCATCTTCGTAGCAACGATCGGCCCTTCACGTGTGTTTTCCCCGACTGGAGACAGTGAGGCGCACCATGAACAAGACGACCGGACTGACACCCGACGACTTTCCGATCGAAGCCGACAAGGACAAGCTGAAGACACACAAGGGCGAGCCGGTGGCCTCGGCCGAGACCGAGCAGATTGCGGACGAGATCGCCGACCGGCTGAACGAGCAAGCCCACCAGGAAGAGCAGGACCGCTGGTCAGCCTAGTTCAGCGGGTTTGCGGCGCCCCATCGAATTTGGAACGACCACGCGTTCCCGCGCATTGGCCCTTCGCCGGCGTCTCACCATTCCGGCAAATGGCGGCCCCGGCTCAAGCCCGCCCCCGGATGCCGGGCCGGGGCCGCCTAGAGCGCGATGCGATTAGGATGAACCGTCATCGCGCTCCAGGTTATTGTTTGAGCATGATCTTTTTGGAAAACCGCTGCGCACTTTGCGCTGCGCGGCCCTCCGGGTCCGGATCATGCACCAGGCCGAGCACAGGAGCGGACATGAAAGCACTCGTCATAGCAGGGCTCATCGCGGCGCTCGCCTCGTCTCCTTCCGCCTTCGCGCAAAGCGGCGCGGGGCCGTCGAGGACGGGCTCCGGCATCAATTCGACCGGCACCGGCGGCACGACCGGCGCGGGCGCCTCCAGCCTCAATACGTCGTCGGACGCCAACAACGGCGGCGCCAATGCACCGGCGAAGTCGTCAACGATGAGGCCGGGCGACAACGATCCGGCCAGGCAGACCCAGGGGGGCCAACAGGCCCTGCCGAACGCCCCCGGAACTAACCGGAAATAGCGCGAGCCGGATAGGCATAGAGCTCGATGGGGGCGTTGAAGCCGCGCACCTCGTGCCGGCCGACATGCTCCAATGCGAACTCCTTCTCGACAAGCTCGGCGAAATCGCGTGACAGCAGCACGTTCCTGCCGAGCGTCTTGGTCAGCGCCTCCAGGCGGGAGGCCATGTTGACGGCCGGGCCGATCACCGTGAAATCCAGCCGCTGGGCAGATCCGATATTGCCGTACATGACATCACCGACGTGGACGCCGATGCCGTAGTTCAGCGGCGCGCGGCCGGTCGCGCTGTTCCGATCGTTGAGCGCGGCCATGGCTCCCCTCGCCTCGGCCACCGCATGCAGAAGATTGGCGCAGGCGTTCGGCTGATGCAGCGGGAAGATGGCGAGCAGCCCGTCGCCGATGAACTTCAGGATCTCGCCGCCGTGCCGCGCGATCGGCTCCGACATCGCGTCGAAATAGTCGTTGAGAAGGTCGATGACATCGTCGCGCGGCCAGTTGTCGGAGATCTTGGTGAAGTCCCTGAGGTCGCAGATCATGATCGCGGCGCGCACCGTCGTGCCGGTGCCGCGCCTGGTGGCGCCGGCCAGGATCAGCTCGCCGGCATGGGAGCCGACATAAGTTTCCAGCAGCGTGCGCGCCAGGCGATTCTTGATGCGGATCTCGCTGACCAGCGCCAGCACCGGCAACAGCTTCTTCAGGCCGGCGATGTGGACATCCTCGAAACCGCCGGGACGATCAGTGGCGAAGGTCACGACGTGGCGCTTGCCGAGCGTGTGCAGCAGCGGCCAGGCCACATAGTCGGTCATGCCCAGCGACCGCATGTCGTCATAGAGGGCATGCTTGCGACCGAGCGAGGAATCCTGCTCGAGCTTTTCGCGGACCTCGTCGGCACCGTCATGGATCTCGTTGGCGGAGCTGCCGATATATTCGGACCGCTCGCGAACGTCATAGTCGGCCAGCGTGATCTCCGCCTCGCGCTTGCCGTCGGACCACATCATGCGGGCACCCAGCCATTGCGGATGATGGATCATCACGTGAAGCGTCGATCGCTTGAGCGGAATGCCCGCCTGCTGCAGGCGGATGCACATCAGCGCGAAGATGTCGTCGATGAAGCGCTCGTCGCGCGTGCCGTTGGTCAGCCAGTCGATGACGCCGTCGGCCAGTGTGGGGGCGTATGTGTGTGGCGCATTCATATCCTGCCCCTCGAGCTGCGGTTTAGCCAGCAGATATCGTGCGCCGGCCCGGCGGCGTCAACCTAGCTAGTTGCATGGATTGTGCGCATTCTAGACCAGAAGCCGGATCGACCCCAGCACCGCCAGACCCGCGACGAGCGCAAGCTGCGACGGCCCGGCCAGCTCGACCTTCAACGTGCCGGTGCGGGGAATCGCAAATTCCTCGTTGTCGAGGCGGATGCGGCATTCGCCGCGCGGGGCGTAGACCAGATGCGTGCCGGCGGCGAGGTGCCGGTCGCCGGGCTGCTTCAACGCGAGGAGATCGATCTCGGCCGCGCCGCGCCGCGCCATGAGGTTCACGACCTCGACGGGACCGGCCTCGAGCTCGGTCACGATCTCGAGCTCGCCGGTGAACCGCACCGTCGTAAAAGGTTCACGTTCGTCGAATTCCTGCGTCGGCGACTTCAGCACCAGCCCGCGCCCCTCGACGACCATCTGCAAGCGGTCGATACCGGGCATATGGGAGAAGGGACCGGGCGCAAGAATCGGCGTCGACGCGAAGCGCCAGAGCAGGCTGTCCCAGTCCTTGCGCGGCGCATCGGCCCGATGCGCATCCGCGATGTCGGTGAAGACGCCGCCGCCGTTCTTCCACGGCGAGCGGGTGTAGTCTTCAGGATTGAGCAATGTGGTCTTCATGTCTCGAACTCATCCGGGAAAGTCAGGAATGTAACCGAGTTTGTAGCCTGGATGAAGCGCAGCGCAATCCGGGTTAGCTCGCGCCGTGAAGCACCGGCCCCGGATTACGCTCCGCTCCATCCGGGCTACAGGTCCCCGGATGATGTCGCTATTTCGACGCCAATGCCGCCACAGGCCGCCAAGTGACGTTGGGCGCGGCTGCTGCCAGTTGCCGGCAGCGGTCCCGCATCAGCTCGGCTGGGCGATCGTCGCCGCGGCGCTTCAGCACCGCCTCGAAATCGGCCAGCGCATCGGCAAAGCGGCGGGCGCGATAGGCGGCGAGGCCGCGTTCGTAATCCGCGATCCAGCCGATGCTGCCGACCGCATTCTCGTTCACCATCCCGATCAGCTCGTGGACGGAGAGTCCCTCCTCGCGTCCGTAGACCGCGATGCTGTCGACCTCGCGCGTGACGACGGCGCCGCGCGCCAGACGTTCGGTTGCCGCGCCGATCAGGATCTGCGTGCCGTAGGATTTGTTGGCGCCTTCGAGCCGGCTCGCGACATTCACGGCATCGCCGATCACGGTGTAGTTCAGCCGCAGCTCCGAGCCGATATTGCCGACCAGCATGCGGCCGGAATTGATGCCGATGCGGATCTGGAGCGGCTGACCGAGATCGTCGACGAGGCCCGACTGGTCGATCGCCTTGCGGCAGGCGAGCGCGGCGCGGCAGCATCGCGCGGCGTGATCGGCTTGCGGCTGCGGCGCGCCCCAGAACGCCATGACGGCATCGCCGATGAACTTGTCAATGGTCCCGCCATTGGCGACGATGATCTCCGAGGTGAGGTCGAGATAGCGCGACAGCAGCGGCACGACGCGGTCGCCGAGCCGCTCCGACAGCCCGGTGAAGCCGGCGATGTCGATGAACATCACGCTGAGCTCCTGAACGCTGCCGCCGGGCTTCGCCTCGACGCCCTGGCGCAGCAGGCCGCGGACGAGATCCGCCGGGATGAACTTACGGAATGCGGACAGGCCGGCCGCCATCTCCGCGATGGCACCCGACAGGCTTGCGATCTCCTTGAGCCGCGACGGATGGCGACGGACCTGCTCCAGCGCGAAGGCTTCGACATAGCGCAGCTCGCCGACGACGCGCGACAGCGGCGCGGCGATGACGGACCGCGCCAGCATCGCCGAGGCCAGCGCCGCGAGCACGGCGCCGACGGCGAGACCGAGGATCAGGCGGTGCAATGTCGTCTCGACCGGCCCGAGAAATTCGGCCTCGGGGATCACGGTCGCGAGCGACCAGCCGGGAAACGGCAGCGGCGTCAGCGCGACCTCATAGGCCGCGCCGCCCGAGGTGAGCCGGCTGCGCCAAGCCTCCTTGCGGCCGGCTTCCCCGGCCTGGCCGAGCGCTGCGCGCGCCAGTGGCAGCAGCGCGGTGTCGCCGCGGGCCGGATGGAGCTCGTCGGCGTCCTTGTCCGGCGCCGCGACGAGCTCGCCGCTGCCGTCGACGATGAAGGCGGCGCCGGTGCGCCCGACCTCCAGCTGCGACAGGAACCGCGCAAGCCTGGTGTATTCGATGATGACGGCAAGCACGCCTTGCCGCTCCTGGTAGACGTCGATCGGGCCGGCGAAGGCGATCGACGGCCGTTCGCCGGTCGCGTGGTTCATGACCCTGAACCATTGCGGGTCGTCCGCGCCGAGGCCGGCCTTGAACCAGGCCTGATCGGCGACGCGGAAATCGGTCGGCTCGAAGCGGCGGTTGGCAAATTCGATGTCGCCGGGCACCACGTCATATTCGTCGACCCGGCGCTCGCCCGGATGATCCGTCAGCGAGATCTCCATCATCTCCAGGCGCCGATCGCCGAGCTTGTGCGCGGCGAAGAAGGAGCCGTCGGGCCAGCCGAACGCGACCCAGGAAATCGTCGCCTGCGACTGCAATTGTGACAGGAACACGAACTCACGCTTGTCGGCCTCGCGGGTGTCGAGCACGTTCTGGAGGAACAGGGTGCGGATCGCGGTATGCGCGGCGCGCGCCTCGTCGACGATGGCCGAGACCTCCTTGCGCACCGCCGCGACGATCTGCTCGTTGATGGTCGAGGCGAGCTGCCGGCTGGCCGCCTCCGCGGTGCGCCACCACAGCAGGCTGGAGAGCGCCGCGGTCAGCAGGATCGCGGCGAGGACCAGCGCGGAGACAGCAAGGCGGATACTGACCGTCATCCTTGCGATCGCGCGCAGCTGGCGTCCGGGATCGACGTTCATGGTTTTATCCGCCTTTGGGTGGGCGCGACTCCTGTCATCTTCCTACGCAGATTTCCTACCGTCCGTTACCTCTGCCAAGTTTGGTCGGACGCATCCAATGCTCTCGCTCTAACGTGTCGATAGCGCCAAGGCATTGGATTTGGGCACCCACTTGCCCGCTAATCCCGTCCAAGCGCACCGACCGTGCGCCCGATCCAATCGATCTCACGGTTTCGTGAGCAGCCCGCCGTAACACGGGCGGCGCGCGGAACGAAGGAGATCATGCGCGCTCGCCTGCCGGGCGGCACCATTCGAACAGGAGAATCTCGATGTCTGCCAAACATACCGTCACCTCCCTCGTCCTCGCCGGTGCGGTGTCGACCGCGCTCGCGACCCTTGCCTCCGCCGCCCCCCTGAGCAAGGCCGAAGCCGATGCCGCAATCGCCGCCAAGAAAGAAAAGTGCTTCGGCGTCGCACTGAAAGGTCAGAACGATTGCGCGGCGGGACCGGGCACCACCTGCCAGGGCACCTCGACCGTGGACTACCAGGGTAATGCCTGGAAATTCGTCAAGGGCGGCACCTGCACCAGCATCGAGCTGCCGGGCGGCAAGAAGGGTTCGCTGAAGCCGATCTGAACGGCGCAACGGCAGGCGCGAACGGAGCAGCACGATGAGCACGATCAAGCCGGCCCCGCCAGCAGCGCTGCCGCTCCGCTTCGCAACGCCGATCGGCGGCGTTGCCGGGACGAGCTTCAAGCCCGAGCACCTCCCGGCAATCCTCGAGGCAAAAGATCAGCGCGGCTTCTTCGAGGTCCACGCCGAGAACTACATGGGCGCCGGAGGGCCGCCGCATCGCGCGCTTGAGGCGATCCGCCGCGACCATCCGCTCTCGCTGCACGGCGTCTGCATGTCGATCGGCGGACCCCGGCCGCTCGACAAGGCGCATCTGGCGCGCTTCCGCGGCCTGGTCGCGCGCTATCAGCCGGCGCTGGTCTCCGAGCATCTCGCCTGGTCGACGCACGAGACCAGCTTCTTCAACGATCTGTTGCCTCTGCCCTATACCGCGGCGACGCTCGCTTGCGTCTGCGATCACATCGATCAGGTGCAGGAGGCGATCCGGCGACCGCTGCTGTTGGAAAACCCGTCGACCTATCTCGCCTTCCGCGAATCCTCCATGCACGAGACCGAATTCATCCGCGCCATTGCGGAGCGCACCGGCTGCGGCCTGCTGCTCGACGTCAACAACGTGTTCGTCTCCGCGGCCAACCATGGATATTCTGCGCTCGACTACCTCGCTGATTTCCCGCTGTCGCACGTCGAGGAAATTCATCTCGCCGGGCATGCCGAGCAGGCCGACGACGAAGGTGACCTGCTGTTGATCGACAGCCACGATGGCCCGGTGGCCGACGCCGTCTGGAAACTCTACGAGATCGTGATCCGGCGCCGCGGGCCGGTGCCGACGCTGATCGAATGGGACAGCAAGATTCCGGACTGGCCGGTGCTGCAAGCGGAAGCCGCGGCCGCCCAGGCGATCCTCGACCGCCATCAGTCCGTCATACCGGCAGGAGAGCGTCATGCCGCCTGAACCCGGCCTGTGTTTTGCCGCATCGTTCGCGCCGGCGTTGCTGGATCCGGAGCGCAGCACGCCTGAATTCGTGACCGGCCCCAACGGCAAGGCCGCTGGCCGGCGCTATGACGTCTACCGCAACAACGTCACGGTCAGCCTGATCGACGCGCTCGCCGCGATCTATCCGGCGGTGCAGCGCATCACCGGCGTCGACTTCTTCCGCGCGATGGCGCGCTTCCATGTGCGCAGCAATCCGCCGACATCGCCGCTGCTGTTCGAATATGGCCGCGACTTTCCGGACTTCATCGAAGCCTACGAGCATGCGCAAGATCTGCCTTGGCTCGGCGACGTCGCGCGTCTCGAGCGGGCCTGGCTCGACGCCTATCACGCCGCCGACGCCATCCCGCTGTCGCCGGCCCGGCTCTCGGCGGTGACGCCCGACCGCCTGGCTGATCTGGTTTTCATTCCGCACCCGGCCGCGCGGTGCCTGCGTTCGAATTACGCTGCCGTGACGATCTTTGCGGCCAACCGCGACGACGCACCGATTATGCGGATCGATGCCTCGACGCCGGAGGATGCCCTGATCACGCGCGGCGAAGTCGACGTCGCCGTGCGCCGCCTTCCACCCGGCGGCGCGGTCTTCGCGCACCATCTCATGTTGGGCCGGCCGCTCGGCGAAGCCGCGGCGGCGGCGCTGGAGGCGGCAAGCGAATTCGACATCGCCGCGAACATTGCCGGGCTGATCGAAGCCGGCGCCTTCACCTCGCTCTGTTGCGGAGACCCATCATGATCACGGAGCAGCCCATGACGCCCGCCAGCGGCCTGCCGTCGCCCGGAGCACTCATCGACAGAGCCAATCATCTGGTGCAGGCGCTCGCGATGCCATCGCTGGTCCAGCTGGTGCTGCGCCTCGCGCTGGCCGTGCCGTTCTGGCGCTCGGGCCTGCTCAAATGGAGCGGCTTCCTCGAGCTCAACGACACCGCGGTGACGCTGTTCAGCGACGAATTCATGCTGCATCTGCCCGGCGGGCCCTATCACTTTCCGGCCCCGACGGTGATGGCCTTTCTCTCGGGCTCCGGCGAGATCATATTCCCGATCCTGCTGGTGCTGGGACTGGGCACGCGGTTCGCCGCGCTCGGGCTGCTGTTCATGACCGTGATCGTCGAGCTCACGGTGCCCGACGGCTGGCCGATTCACCTCACTTGGGCGGCGATGGCGCTTGCCCTCATGGCTTACGGGCCGGGGCACATCTCGCTCGATCATCTGATCTGTCGCATCCGTAGCCCGGATGGAGCGCAGCGCAATCCGGGGCAGGTTGCGCGGTGAGGCATCGGTCCCGGATTACGCTTGCGCTCCATCCGGGCTACAGAAGAGCACTTACATCCCGCTCAGGCCGCTATCGACTGCGAGGGTCTGTGCGGTGACGTAGACGCTTTCGTCGGAGAGGAAGAACAGCACGGCATAGGCAATCTCCCAGGCTGTCGCCTGGCGGCCGAACGGGATGTGGCTCTTGCCGCGGGAGGGACGGCCGGCGCCGGCTTCGCGGCCGTTGGGGGTGTCGACGACTCCGGGATAGACGAGATTGGCGCGGATGCCGCGGCGGGCTCCGAGATGGGCGATGTTGCGCATCAGACCGCCGAGCGCGGCTTTCGAGGAATCGTACACCGCCATCTGCGAGCCCGCCTTCAGCGCGGCGATGGAGGAGATGAAGACGATGGCGCCGCCATCGTCGAATTTCGGCAAGCCGGCGCGGCAGCACAGCATGGGGCCGCGGACATTGACGTCGTAGATCTTGTTCCACTCCTCGGGGCTGACGGCATCGAGCCCGACCTTGCCGAATGTGCCGACGTTCAGCACCATGCCGTCGAGCCCGCCCATGGCGCGGCGCGCTTCGTCGATCATGCGGACGACGTCGGCCTCCGAGGTAACGTCGGCCGCGATGGCAAAGCCGTCGCCGCCTTCATCCGTGATGCGCTTCACCGTCTGTTCGGCGGAGCTGCGGTTGAGATCGGCGACCGCGACCTTGGCGCCCTCGCGGGCGCACAGGATGCTCATGGCACGGCCGTTGCCGATTGGATCGCTCGCTGCGTCGAACACGCGTTGGCCGCCGCCGACGATCAGGATGCGGCGCCCTTTGAGGCGCCCCCTGCCCGGCGCTTCTCCGGATGATTCCGCGCTCGGCGGACGAATGTAACGCTCCGGCTTGCTCTCGGTGTCCGCCATCTCAGCCGCCTGACTTCTTGCCGCCGTCATAGACCTTCATGCCAGCGGCGGGATCGAGATCGGTTTCCGTTGCTTCGGTCAGGCGCGCCATCATCATGTAAAAGCCGAGCGCGACGATGGCTTCGACGATTTCCTGGTCGCTGAAATGTTTTCGCACGGCCGCGAAGATGGTCTCGGGGACACGGACGTTCTCGACCACTTCGCGGCCGAACTTCAGCAGCGCGCGCTCGGCCTCGCTCAGGCCGGCGGCGTCGTAGTCACTACGCTCGACGGCGTCGATCTGGTCCTGCGTGCAGCCGACGCCGAGCGCGATTGGCACGTGCTGGCGCCACTCGTAGGCGCCGCCTTCGAGCTGGGCGGACTGGAGGATCAGAAGCTCGCGGTTGACCGCGCTGAGCTTCTGCTTGTGCAGGATGGAATTGCCGAGCCGCATCGCCGGAATCATGTTGGCCTCGGCATGGGCCATCATGCGGAAGATGTTGAGCTTGACCGGCATGCGGTCGAACGAGGCGCGAATGTCGCCGCTCGTCGTCTCCGGATCAATCAGGGGCAGCCTTGCCACGCATTTCTCCCTTGGGCTTCCGTTTCTTGTTGTCGGCGTCTTGACCTGCCGCGATCAGCGACAGGAAGAAGGCGAGATAGCGGTCGATCGCCTCGATCACCTTCGGCCGCGGCGACGGCACCGCGCCCATCACGTAATGCTCGAGGCGGATGTAGATCAGACCGGCGGCGAACAGCCGCGCGGTCTCGCGCGGATCAGTGGTCGAGATCAGGCCGGCGAGCGCGAAGCCGCGGAAATAATCCGTCATCAGGCTCTGCTCGCGCGCGTAGAAATGATCGGCGAATTTGGCGCGAATGCCTGGCACGCGGTTGCGCTCGGCGGTGATGACCTTCTGGAACTGGTGCTCGCGCGGATCGGACCATTGCTCGACGAGGTCGAGCGCGAACTGCCGGCAGAACTCCGCCGGCTGCCGCGCCAGCTGCTTGTAGCGCGGCTCCTCCAGCCGGCTCGCCGAGCTGGCCGGGCCATGCTCGCTGACGATCGCCTCGAGGATCGCCGCCTTGCCGGGGAAATGGTTGTAGAGGCTGCTCTCGCGGATGCCGACGCGGCGCGCGAGCTCGCGCATCGAGGCGCCGCCATAGCCGCTCTGCGCGAACAAATTGAGCGCTTCGGCGAGGATGCGCTCGCGCGTCGTGGGCGCAGCCGCTTCAGCCGCGCTGGAGGTGTCGACAGCCATGCTGCTTGACTAACGAACGCTCGTTCGCTAGTCAACCGTACGAACGATCGTTCGTTTCAACTCCGCTCGATAAGCGGAGAGCAATTGGGGGAAGAACGCCATGGCAAGCCACGCCGCGCAAACCATCGCAGCGCTTCGCATCGTCACATCATTGCTGCTGATCTTGTCAGCGGCGCCGTCCGCCCGCGCCGAGGATGCTGCCGCCTACCCCACCCGCAAGATCAGGATGCTGCTGCCTTACGCGGCCGGCGGCGGCGGCGACGTAGTCGGCCGGCTGCTTGCGGAGAGGATGGGCAAGACGCTCGGGCAGAGCATCTATATCGAGAACCACACCGGCGCCGCCGGCACGATCGGCACGCAGATGGTCGCGACTTCCGCCAATGACGGCTACACCATCACCGTCGGCGGCATGACCACGCATGTGCTGGCGCCCGCGATCTATCCAAAACTGCCCTACGATCCGATCAAGGATTTCACGACGATCGGGCGCGTCGGCGTCTCCTCCATCATGCTGGTGGCAACCAAGGACTTTGCCGCCAATGACATCAAGGGTCTGGTCGCGCTGGCCAAGAAGGGCGAGCCGATCCAGTACGGCAGCTGGGGCGTCGGCTCGACCGGACAATTCTGCGCGGAGATCCTGATGCAGCAGACCGGCATCAGGATGGACCACGTGCCGTTCAACGGCATCGCAAAGCTGGCCGGCGATTTGCTCGGCCGCCACATTTCCCTGGCGACGCTCGACGTCGCCACCGCAACGCCGCTGGTGAAGGAGGGCTCGATCAAGGCGCTGGCGGCCTGCGGCGAGCGGTCGCCGAGCCTGCCCGAAATCGCCAGCTACAAGGAGCAGGGCGTCGCGTTCGACCGCAGCCTGTCATGGGCGATGTATGCGCCCGCCGGCGTGGCTCCGCCGATCGCGCAGAAGCTGTCGGCGGCCCTGAAGGAGACCCTTGGCGATGAGGTGGTGAAGCAGAAGCTGCTGGCGCTCGGCATCACCCCGCAATTCGTGCCAGGCGAGGAGCAACGCGACATCAACGCGCGCGACATCACGGCCTGGAAGCAGGTTGCCAAGGACGCGGGCATCGAGGTCAAGTGAGTAAGCTGACGACAGGAGCGCGGGCATGAGCCGTATCTTCGGCGCGGTGCGCCAGAACGGATATGTGGTGCGGGACATCCACGCCGCGATGAAGCACTGGATCGAGGTGATGGGCGTCGGACCCTGGTACTACATGGACCGGGTCAAGACCGACTGGTTCCGGCATCGCGGCCGGGATTCCGCCGTCGAGATGAGCATTGCGCTGGCGAATTCCGGCGATCTCCAGATCGAGCTGATCCAGCAGCGCAACGACGCGCCCTCGCTCTACAGGGAATTCCTCGATGCTGGGCACGAAGGGCTCCAGCACATGTCGTACTGGAGCCACGACTATCAGGCGCTCTACGACAAGGCGCTCGGGCTCGGCTATCGGATCGGCCATGAGGGCCAGATCGGCGGCAACAAGGGACGCTTTGCCTATTTCCACACGCAGGCGCATCCGGGCACGGTGATCGAAATCTCCGACATCAGCGGCACCAAGGGCCCGTTCTTCGAGAAGGTGCGGCAGGCCGCACTGAACTGGGACGGCACGCGGCCGATCCGCGAGGTCGCGGCGGGAGATCGTAAGGCTCGCTGACCGGTTTTGCCGATGTTCGCTGAGCACACAACGCCGTGCTGAGCCGGTCTCCTTCACAGCCTTGCCGGCGCATCCGTGGTAACGTTGGGCCTCACGTTCCGAACCTTCAGCGAGGCAGGCATGTCAGACACTGACAAGGTTTTCGCCGGCTCCATCCCAAAACTCTACGATGAGCATCTCGTCCCGATGATCTTCGCCGGATACGCCGACGACATCGCAAGACGCGTCGCCGCGCTCTCGCCCTCCGCGCTGCTCGAGATCGCGGCCGGCACCGGCGCCGTGACGCGCGCCGTGGCGGCGGCTTTGCCGCGCAACGTCCGCTACGTTGCGACCGACCTCAACGAGCCGATGCTCGCGGTCGCGGCGCAGCATCAGGCGGGCGATGACCGCATCTCCTGGCGCCAGGCGGATGCGTTGGCGCTTCCGTTCGGCGACGCCGAGTTCGACGTGGTCTGCTGCCAGTTCGGCGCGATGTTCTTTCCGGACCGCGTCAAGGGCTATTCGGAAGCAAAGCGCGTCCTGAAGCTCGGCGGCGCGTTTCTTTTCAATGTCTGGGACCGCATCGAGGAGAACGTGTTCGCCGATGACGCAACGACCGCCCTGGGCAAGCTGTTTCCCGACGATCCGCCACGCTTCCTAACGCGGACACCCCACGGCTATTTCGACCAGGCGATCATACGGGCCGACCTTGCACGCGCAGGTTTCGGCAACGTCTCGATCGAAATACTGGCAGCCACCAGCCGCGCCGCCTCGCCAGACCTCGTGGCGTTAGCGTATTGCCAGGGTACCCCGCTGCGCGGCGAAATCGAGGCGAGAAGCGGCGGCGATCTTCAGGCCGCGACGGACGCTGTCGCCGCTGCAATCCGCGCGCGCCACGGATCCGGGCCGGTCGAAGCCAAGATCCAGGCGCTGGTGATCACGGCGCGGCCATAAGCCTGCGCCGCAGGCAAGCCCCGCGTCCTTACCAGAACCCCCGCTGCATCGGCTGCGCCGGCTGGTAATATTGGTACTGGCTGCGCCGGCGCGGGTTGGCCGGCTGGACGTAGGGATCGCGGTAGAAGAAGCCGAAGCCGTTGTCCCAGCCGTCATCGCTGGCGATCATGGCAGGCGCGGTCGGCTTGCGCGTGATGAAGCCGCCTTGCGGCTCGTTGCTCAGCACCGCGACGAACTCGGTGCGGTAATTGGTCTCGCTGCTCAGCGGCTCGTCCGAGATGACGATCGAGGAACGCGGCAACGCGGTCGGTCCGATGCGGTCCCATACGTCCTGCGGGATGGTGATGCGGTCGAGTGCGTTGCGCGCCTCATCGCCGTTCTCGATCGTGACAACGCTCCAGCGCAGGCCCGTCCCAGTCTTCGCCATCGCCGTGAAGATATGCGTGCCGATCGGCTGCTCGGGATTGCGGATCGTGACGGGGACCTCGATGCTGGTGTCGAACACCTCGCCGCCGCCGTCGGGCGCCGGCTTGTGCGTGTTCCGACGCACATAGAGCTTCTGCGTCGCCCGGCTGATGTAGACCGAGACCGGCTCGCCCGCGAGCTTCGCGTCGGTCGCCGCCTTCACGGCCTCGGTCTTTCTCGCCGCAGCGGTCTTCGCGGCTTCCTTGGTCGCAGCCACCGCATCGCGCTTCGGCTGCGCGGCGGCCCTGGCGGCCTCGAGCTGCGTCGCCGCGTCGGCAGCCTTGGTTGCTGCCTTCTGCTTCAGCTCCTCGGCCTTGGCTCGGGCCTGATCCGTCTTGGCATTTGCGAGCATTTTGTCGGCGAAGGCGAGCTCGGCATCGGCGCGGGTCTTCTGCTGCTCCAGCTTGCGCAACGCGGCCGGGAGCGAGGCGGCTTCCTTCGCGGCGGCGGACGCAGCCTTCTTGGCCTCGTCGGCCGCCCTTGTGGCCTCCTCCGCCTCGGCGGAGAGCTTGTCGGCCCGGCCGGGCACGGCCGCGATGGCCTCCGGCTTTGGCACGAACAGCGAGGGATGAGAGAATTCCGTCGGGACCGTGTCATGCGGCGAGACGATCACGCGCATCCCGATATAGGTCTTGTCGAACACATTCTCGGCGAAGCCGAACGGCATTCGCACGCAGCCGTGCGAGGCGGCATAGCCGGGCAGCGGTCCGCCATGCAGGGCGATGCCGTTCCAGGTAATGCGCTGCATGTGCGGCATCCAGGCATCGTCATAAAGGCTCGAGCGATGCTCCCGGTTCTTCTCGAGAATGGCAAAGACGCCAGCCGGCGTCTCGCGTCCGGTGGTGCCGGTCGATACCGGCGCGCGCACGATCCAGCCGTCGGCATCGTAGAAAGTGACCTGCTGGCTCTTGATCGACACGATCGCCATGACCGGATCGCCGGCCACCCGCGGCGCGACTGCCTCGGCCACCTGGCGCTGCTGCTTGGCCGCAATCGCCGGGGTGGCCGCCGCAAGGGTCGCCGCCGCCACGAGCGCCATGATTCCGGCAGGCCCCCGGCGCCCCACCGCCCTGATGGATTGCGCCGTCGTCGATCGGTTTTTCATGCCATCCTCGGTCGAGCTGCCAGTCGGCTGGTGTCGCTCACGTGTCAGATTGGAATCATTGGATTAAGAAATCGCAGCCGCCTTACGTTCCCTCTGTGGCGGGATTCGGTACGTTCGGGCGACAAATCTCTCATATACGAGGGTTGGCGAAGGCGGAAGGCGGCCTTCAGCCGGGGGCGGTCCGGAGCTGCCTCGATCGCTGCGGCAGAATGTCCGGATCACCTTTTGGTGCAACCGTACGAACGCGCGGATAGTCCCTCGCTAGACGCCGAGAGCCTTGCGGTTCAACGTTCGCAGGAAACGCAGCGACAACGTTCGCACGTTCGCAACATTCAGCAGCCAGGCCGCGGCGGCATAGGCAAGGCCGCCGGCGAGGCTGACGATGACGAGCGGCACGAGGCCGGTGCCGCCCACTTGCGACCGCGCAATCAGGATCGCGGCGGCCATCGCGGCCGCGGAGGCAGCGACGCCGGCGAGGCGATTGAGCTCGAACGGAACCGGATGGGCCCGATGCATCAGGACGAGTGCGACCAGGAAGCCGATCGCCTCGGTCGCCAAGGTCGCCAGCGCCGCGCCGTAAAGGCCGTAGCCGCCGATCAGCGCGAACATCAGGATCACGCTGATCACCAGCGTGAGGAAAGATTGCGTCGCCAGCATGAACGGCCGCTCGGCGAGCTGGAAGCTGATCTGCACGTAGAACTGATTGGCGATGCCGAAGAAGCGCGCAAGCACCAGTGTCGGCAACAGGGCCGAGACGCCGGCGCGGAAGTCGATCCCGACGAGCGTTCCGGCCACCTGGTCCGCCGCAAGCGCAAGCCAGACCGCAACGGGCGCCACCACGACGAGCAGCAGCTCGAGGCTTTCGGTCAGCCGCTCCCGCGTCGTCTCGCCGTTGTTCTCGGACAATGACCGGAACACCAGCGGCACGGTCGCCGCGGCGACGCTGGATGCGATCATCACCATGAACTGGCGCGGCAGATCGGCGGCAACGCCGAAGATGCCGGCAGCATCCTTGCCGAGCAGATAAGCGACAATGAGGCGGTCGCAGGCCGAATAGACCGCCACGGACAATCCCGCCAGCGTCAGCGGCAGGCCGTAGCGCGCCAGCTGCATGAACTGGCTGCGCTGGAATCGCGCGATCCCGGTGCGGTCGCCGACGAGGTTCAGGATGATGCCGGCGAGCGACCCCAGGCCGAATGCGGCGAGCAGCCCCAATCCACCCCAGCCGAGCCAGATTCCGAGAAGACCGAAGCCGACGCTGGAGAAGCTGCGCACGATCGAGATCGCCGCGAACCGGTAGGGGCGCAATTTAGCGCGCTCGAACTCCTGGCCGACATCGACTGCATTGGCCATGATCGCGACGAACATGCTGGCGAGCAGCAGCTCGACGCTGACATCGCTGCGGAACAGGACGACCAGCGGAGTGGTGGCGCAGAGCACCGCGGCCGTGAGCGCGAAGGCGACGATTGCCGTGCCACGAAAATCGACCTCCGCCGACATCGCCTGATAGCGCGACACCGACAGCTTGATCCAGGCGAAGAAGATCGCGCCCAGAATCCCGGCAAGGCTGATGCCGACGACATAGACGCCGTACTCCGCCGGGCTGAGGAGCCGCGTATAGGCCGTGACGGCGAAGAAGCCCACCGCCGCAGGCAGGATGTAGGCGACGAGATAGATCGAGAAATGGCGGTTCAGCATGCGAGCACGGGACCGTGGGCGGCCATCAGGATTAACGGATCGTTAAGACGATTGGGTGCGACAATCGGGGCTCGCCGCTGGCATTGCCAAGGATAGGTCAAGGACAAGTCAAGGATAGCCGGATAACCCTGCAAATCGGATCGCTAATGGAGCGAGCACGCGGTTATCGCGCGTTAGCGTTAAATTTGCCCTGTCCTTGAAGGAGCGGGCGCGATCACAGAAAAGAAGCAATGATAGCGAAACGTCGCCCGACTCCTCCGACGCACTGATGTAACTGATATGGACGTTGTCGAACGAACACGGGCGAGATCGACCTCCCTCCCGCGTCGAACCGCCACTGCTCCCGCGGCTCCGGCGTATCCCGGCGCGAAGGGCCGCGACAGGATGGTCCTCAACCTCTTCTTCGAGGAACGAGACGACCGCTGGTTTCCCGGCGACCGTCACCTTCGGCCGCTGCTGCGCCGGTTGCTGCTGGGCAAGTCCTTCATCAGCGGACAGCGGCGCGTTCTGCTCAATCTGTGCGCAGGTCTCGATCGGCTTGGCATTCGCTACCGCGTCAACGATTATCGCTACATTCGGAAGCATCCGGAGGAACTGGCCTGCATCATCGGCCGGCCGTTCGTGCTCGACTGGTTCAAGTGGAAGAATCCACTGCTGCTTGGCGTCGCCATGTATGACCATCCAATCGACGCACCAGAAACTCTAGAGGATCTCGACGTGAGGCAGGTGCTGTTGCCGTGCGCCTGGTATGCCGACATGTTCCGTCCGCACTGGCCCCATGTCGGTGCCTGGCCCGTCGGCATCGAGACGGATCTGTGGGTCCCGGCGCCGGCCGCGCAGAAGAAGATCGACGTGCTGCTCTACGACAAGGTCCGCTGGGATTACGACCGGTATCAACCGGAGCTGATCGAGCCGATCCGAAAGTTTCTCGAAGCCGGCGGACGCACGGTCGAAACGATCCGCTACGGGCACTACAAGGAAGAGGATTACAAGACCGCGCTGGCGCGCTGCCGCAGCATGATCTTCCTCTGCGAGCACGAGAGCCAGGGCATCGCCTGCCAGCAAGCACTCTCGAGCGGCGTGCCCGTCTTCGCCTGGGATCGCGGCGGGCCCTGGCAGGATCCGAAATATTTCCCGGACAAGGTGCGATACGAGGGTAACGTGTCCTCGGTGCCCTATTTCGACGCACGCTGCGGCATGACCTTCACTGATGCTGGCAGCTTCGCGGCGGGCTGGGGCCGTTTCTGGTCAGAGGTCGAGGCGGGAGGCTTCGCGCCGCGCGATTATGTGCTGGACCACCTGACGCTCGAGAAGGGCGCGCTTCACTATTACGAAATCGCGGAAGCCGCGATGCAGCGGCACGCGTGACCGGGCTCGACCGACGCGAATTCCTGCTCGGCAGTGTCGCAACGCTCGCGGCGGGCGCATCGGCGTCCGCGGTGCCGGCCTCGAAACGCGTCCAACGCCGCCCGGGCTACGGCGCAGCCGCCACGCTCTGGGACCTGCAAGCCGATCCGCGGCTCGGCGAGGCCATCAGCACCTATTGCACGCAGGTGGTGCCGGTGCTCGAGCTGAAATGGCCGATGCTGCGGCCGGACGCCCATACGTTCACCTTCGAGCGCGCCGACGCGATCCTGGATTTCGCGCGCGACAACGATCTGACCATGCGCGGCCACGCACTCGCCTGGTATCACGACATTCCGGACTGGACCAAGCAGATCAAGGGCAGCAAGGGCGTCGAACGCGCCTATCTCGACCACATCGGCACCGTCGTTTCCTACTACAAGGACAAGCTGACGTCGTGGGACGTCGTCAACGAGCCGATCCCGGACAATCCGCGCAGCCCGAAGGACCGGCGCGACACCTTCTGGACGCAACATCTCGGCGATCGCTGGATTCCGCTGGCGTTCCGCACGGCGGCCGCGGCCGACCCCTTCGTCAAGCTCGCGATCAACGAATATGACATCGAATCGGCGAAAGATTCCTTCATCGCCAAGCGGGCCGCCTATCGCACCCTCATCATGGACCTGCTCGATCAGGGCGTTCCGCTCCACGCCGTCGGGCTGCAGGCGCATCTTCACGCCGAGCTTGAGATCGACACGCACGGGCTCGCCGAATTCGTCACCGAGCTGCGTTCCTGGGGGCTCGAGGTTCTCATCACCGAGCTCGACGTCGACGACCAGAAGCTGGCGGGAAGTCCTGCGGAGCGCGACGCCGTCGTCGCCAAGCGCGTCGACGACCTGCTGACGGCCGTTGCCGCGAGCGGCCCGGTGCGGTCGATCCTGACCTGGGGCATCTCGGACCGTTACAGCTGGATCAACGGCACCTTTGCCCGCAAGGACAAGCAGCCGAACCGCCCCCTGCCGCTCGACGGCGAGTTCAAGCCGAAGCCGTTCATGGACGTCATCAGCAAGTTCACGAAGGACGGCTAAAGCGCGATGCGATTAGGATGAATCGTCATCGCGCTTTAGATTATTGTTCGAGCATGATCTTTTCGGAAAACCGCTATGCACTTTTCCGGATCATGCTTTAGAAATCAGCGTGTCTTCGGCGTTTCGAACGCGGCCACATCGCCGATATGATCGGGCGCCAGGCTCGGCGCGCGCCGCTCGCGCGAGGAGAGGCGGAACACGTCGCGGATGTCGGCGATCGACGTCGACGAATAGGACTGAATGCAAAGCGCGACCTGCTCGGGCGAGGCCGTGCGCATCATCGCTTCGATGGCCGGGCGGTCGAGCGGCGTGTCGTCCCAGTGCGAGACCGCGATGCTGTCTTCGGTGAGCCGATGTCGCGCCAGGTGTTCCGGCGCATTGGCGACGAAGTTTCCGTAAAGCAGATACTCCGAAAACTTCTTCTTCCGGCACAGCGCCAGCGCCCAGCTCAGGCCGGTCGCCGACTTGATCGCGTCCGTCATCGCACGCGCCGTGTCCCTGTCCCAGACCAGCGCGTTGCCGACATAATCGTCCGCCGGGAACGCGCGCTCCTTGATGCCGAGAAGCTGGTCGACGGTGCGCAGCCACAGGCCGTGCAACGGGTGGTCGGCGGCGATCGCTTTGCGCGTGACGAACAGCGGCGTCGTCTCAGCGCCGGCATATCGGCTGACGTCGAACTCGCGGAAGAACAGATTGTCCGAATCTAGGATGCAGACGCGCTGCTCGGGCGCGTTGAGGACGCCGGCGATCTTCAGGATCTGCTGGATGTGCCAGCCGTGCACCGGCGAGGACAGCAGCGACAGCCAGACGCGCCGGCTGCCGAACTGGAGCGCCGGCGGCAGCGCGAACAGCCACTTCGGCAGATAGCGCGAGGCCGGAACGATGACCCGCTTGTCGGACGCGAAGCGCGCGAACAGCGGCACGTCCTCATCGTTAACGAGCACATAATGGCGCGTGTATCCCGACAGCCAGGTGTCGATGCTCTCGCTAAGCAGCGAAAAGCGTTCGATATCCTTGGCGTAGCTGGCAGTCAGCAGGGCAACGGAATGCATGGAGCACGCTCAAATGGCCATCAGACCCGCACTGATAGCGGCAATGCGAGATGCCGGAAACTCACGATCGAAATCAAGGTAAAGCGAAACGAAGTGTTAGCCATCCGACGGCAGCCCCTGCTCCAGCCCGCGAAAGCGGAGCGGCGCCAGGGCTGAGGCGCGCTGCCACCAGTCGGCGACGCGGTCGTCGAGGGCGGTCACGCCGCGGCCCCGGCCGGGAAAGATCCGGATCTGCTGGATCGCCTCTGCCTCGAAACCCCTGGCCCTCCGCGTGATCTTGAGGGCGGCGCCTTCGCGGTCGCGCTGCGTCAGCGGCACCAGAAGACGGCCGCGCGGACGGAGCGACCGCAGCCAGAGCGGGTGCGGATGCGGGAAGCCGGCATGCACGATGATCACGTCGGCGGGCTCGCCCACGTCCTTGCACCCATCGCCGTGGACGACCGTGACGTTGCCATAGCCGCGCAAGTAGTTCGCCGCTCGGGTCGCGAGCCGATCGTCGCATTCGATCGCATGGACGCGGCCCTTTTCGCCGACCATGATCGACAGCACCGCGGAGAAATAGCCGAGGCCGCAGCCGATCTGCACCACACGGTCCGCCCGCTTGACGTCGAGAGTGTCGATCAAATGCGCCCACAGGCTCGGCAGGCCGGTGTCGAGCTTGCGGCGTGCATCGATGGCGACCAGCACGTTGTCGTAGAGATGAACGGGATCGGCGTCGGGCGTCGGGCGGTAGCTGCGCGCTGCCTCGCCTTTGATGCGCCAAGGCCCCCTTGGCAGAAATTTCTCGCGCGGAACGGCGGCGAGCGCGGCGAGCAGACGCTTCGAGGCAATCCGCTCGCGCCTGGCGATCAACTCCACGTAGCGCGCCCGCGCGGCGGCAAGATCGCTCATGTCACAGACCGGCCTGCTCGCGCACCGGCGCGTCCATGCCGAGCTCGTCGACGAGCTGCAACGCCTGCTTCAGGTCCGGCGTGTAAAAGCCCTCGCTGAATTTGCCGACGATCGGCATGAGCAGGAGTCTTGCGTGCTCGCGCTTGCCGGCTTGATGCGACAGGCGCGCGAGGCAGACGGCGGTGCGAAGCTCCCAGGACAGCGCTCCCTGCTTGCGTGCGGTCTCCAGCGAAAGGCCGAACAGGTCGTCCGCCTCCTGTACCGACGCCGGGTCGCCACCCGCCAGCGTGATCTCGCCTTGCATGCGATAGACCTCGGCGAGATAGAAGTGATCGCCGGTCCGCCTTGCGGTCGCAAGCGCACCATCCAGCGCGCGCAAGGCGGCGTCGCGCATCCCGACCTTGGCGTACGTTTCCGCGAGCAGACAGCGGAACCAGCAGCCGGCGAGCCAGGAATCCATCGCCTCGTACTCGTCGAGGCCGAAGCGCATCTGGCCGAGGCCTTCGTCGGCTTCGCCGAGCTGAGCCAGCGCCCAGCCGCGCAGGATCGCCGCCTGCTGCTTCCAGTGCAGGAAATTGTGCTCGGTGGCAATGATCATGGCGCGATTGGCGTAGTCGCGCGTGCCTTCGACGTCGCGCAAATGCTGGCGGAGATAGGCGCCGAACACCAGCGCGAAGGCGAGCGTGAAAGGGTGGCGGATCTTCTCGGCGTTCGCGATCGCCTGCTCGCTGTGCTGGCGCGCCGCGTCGGGCCGACCGAGGAACCACAGGAGGTAACCGAGATAGGACAGCGAAACGACACCGGGATCGATGCCGTGCCGTTCCATCAGGTCGGAGTGCAGATCGGGGCTGAACAGGTTGATGCAGCGGTGCAAATGGTGCTGCGAGGCTGCGAAGCGGCCGCGATAGAGCATGGTCATCGCGATCGCGCGGTGCGCCTCGATCAGATAGCCGGTCTGCTGCGCCGGCTGCGTCCGCTCGTTCAGCCGCTCGCGCTTGGCAAACTTCAACAGCTCGACGCTGAGATCGTGCGCGCGGGTGAGATCGGCGCGGATGAAATGGCACACCCAGAGCCCGCGCGTCGCAGCGAAGACCTTTTCGTCGTCATCGAGCTGACGGCCGAGCTCCAGCGCGCGGATGTAGTTCTCCTCGACCTCCTGCACCGCGTAGCCCTTGGCGGCGATCAGCGCGTTGCCGAGCGCGATGCGCAGCTTGAGCTCCATCTCGTCGGCGCCCTGCATGCGCGCATTGGCCTGCACGACGTTAAGGCCGCGGCGCAGGTGGCCGATCGCCTCCAGATTGGCCCCGGTCTTGGCCGCCTGCTTGCCGGCCTTGAGCCAGAAGCTGGCGGCGCCCTCGCTCTGGCCGGATTCGGTCAAATGATGGGCGAGCAGCTCCGGTTCGCGCTCGGTCCTCTCCGGATACATCTCGGCGAGCACCTGGGCGATCCGCGCATGCAGCTTGCGCCGCTCGCTGTGCAACAGGCTCGCATGCGCGGCGTTCTGGATCATCACGTGCTTGAAGGAGTACAGCGCATCCGGCGGATGGCCGCGGCGCATGATCAGCCCGGCCTCCTGCAGATGACTGAGCGCCGCCTCGATCTGCTCGGCCGGCGTATTGGCGACGGCATGCAGCGTCTCGTAGGAGAACTCGCGGCCGATCGTGGCGCCGATCTGCGCGATGCGCTTGAAGGGTCCCATCCGATCGAGCCGCGCCATCAGCGAGTCGGTCAGGGTGGCCGGGATTGCGAGCTGCCGCCACGGCCCCGACAGCACGTAGCGCCCGTGCCGCTCGGTCAGCAGATTGGATTCCAGAACCGTCTTGGTCAGCTCTTCCAGGAACAGCGGCACGCCGTCGGTCTTGACGATGATCTCCTCGACAACCTCCTTGGGCAGCTCGCGTCCCGCGACGCGCTCCACCAGCGTCGTGCGCAACTGCCGGCTCAAGCGGTTCAGGACCAGGGTGGTGATGTGCGAATGCGCGTTCCAGCTCGCCTGGAATTCCGAGCGCGCGGTGATGATCGCCAGGATCGGCTGGTTCTGCACCCGATCGACCAGGAGGTCGACCACCTCGCGGGAGGTCGGGTCGATCCAATGCAAATCCTCGAACGCGATCACCAGCGGCATCTCGCGCGCAAGGCCGAGGAAATGGTTGACCAGCGCCACGACCGTCGCATCCTTCTGCTGCTGCGGCGACAGCTCGAGCGGCGGATAGCGGTCCCCGGTCGGTATCGACAGCAGCGCGGCAAACAGCGGGGTGACCTGCTCAATGTCGCCATCGGCGGCGGCGATCGCGTTCTCCAGGCTCGCCAGCGACAGCGCGGACGAATCCTCGCGATCGAGACCGAGGGAGAATTTGAGCTGCTCGACGAACGGATGGAACGCGGTGGAGGTGTAATAGGGCGAGCACTGCAGCGAGACCTGTCCATGGCGGTCGCCCGATATCCGCTCGAAGATCTCCTGGATGATGCGCGACTTGCCGATTCCGGGCTCGCCGAACTTGACCACGACCTGGCCGTCGCCGTCCTTGGCCTGCTGCCAGCGCCCCATCAACAGCGCGATCTCCTCCTCGCGGTTGACGAGCGGCGTCAGGCGCGTACCCATCGCCGCAGCGAAACGGGTCTCCAACCGCGAGGCGCGCACCACGTGCCAGGCCTGGGCCTTCTCGGAGATCCCCTTCAAGTCGTGGACTCCGAGATTGCGGTAGTCGAACTTCCCCTTCAGCAGCGCCTGCGTCGAGGCCGAGATCACCACGCCGTTGGGCGGCGCCAGGCCTTGCAGGCGCGCCGCGAGATTGACGGTTTCCCCGACCGCGGAGTCGCGTTCTTCGGTGCCCTGCCCGACGAGGTCGCCGACCACAACGAGGCCGGTCGCGATCCCGATGCGGACGGCGGGTGAATGGCTGAGCGCACCACGCGGCTCGACCGCGCGTGCCGTCGACAGCACCCGCACGATCTCGAGCCCGGCGCGCACCGCGCGCTCGGCATCGTCCTCATGTGCGGTCGGATAGCCGAAATAGACCAGGATACCGTCGCCGACGAAACGGGCGGCAAAGCCCTCGTATTGCTTGACCACCCGGACGCAGGTCTCGCGAAAATCCGCGATCATGTCGCGGACGTCCTCCGGATCGAACTGCGCGGACAGCGAGGTGGAATCCACCATGTCGCAGAACATCGTGGTGAGCTGGCGCCGTTCGGCTCCGACCTCCGCCCGGATTTGCGGACGCGGCGCCTCCGCCGGCGCCTCCGTGGTTTCCGCTTGAAACAGCGCCGCCATCGCCCGCTGCAGCCGCTTGCGATCGCCGAGCGGCAATCCGAGCTCGACCAGATCGGCTTCGGTGAGATCCGCGATGACGTCGAGATCGAGGCGGTGCTGCGCGAAAAGATCGGTGTAGTGCCCGAGGCCGATGCTTTCGAGCCAGTGATTCAGCCCACCTTCCAAACTCGTGCTCGGCTCGTTCTCCAGCATCGTGATTCTGCCCGACCCTTACTCCGTCGAAGGGCTCGAGGGCCCCTCAACCACAGATTTTGGGGTCCAAACTTCACCTCGGACTGGACGCATTCCCCAACTTCTTGGAAGAATAACTTAATCGGTCCAAAAGGGAATGGCGTTGTCGGACATTGCATCCGGAGCGGACGAAGCATCAGCCGGCACCACGGCCGAAACGAAGGTGTTCGCGCATATCAGCGGCCTTCTCGAATTCTACGCCCGCAGGACGCCGGCGGCGCCCGCACTCCTCGCTTCCGGCCGGCCGGCGCTCAGCTATGGCGCGCTGGCCGAGTCGATCCGGCAACTGGTGCGTGCCTTGCGTGAACTCGGCATCCGTCCCGCAGACCGCATCGCGGTGGCGCTGCCGCGCGGCGCCGATACTGCCCTGGCGCTGCTAGCAGTCGCATCAGGCTGCGCCTGCGTCCCCGTCAACCCCGATCTGACGGCGGACGAGCTGCAACGCTATTTCAGCGAACTGAAGCTGACCGCGCTCGTGACCCGGGCCGACATGAACTCGGCGAGCCGTGACGCCGCCAGGATGCTCGACATCGCATTGATCGATTTCGTGGCGGGGCCCACCCACGATCTCGGCGGCTGCGCGTTCATTGCTCCGGCGATCGGGCCGGCCAATGCCGGCGGCGCTTCGCGCGGCGACGACGATGCGTTCATCCTGCTGACGTCAGGCACGGCGGCGCGACCGAAAATGGTGCCGCTGACCCATCGCAATGTCTGCCTGTCCGCTTACAATGCCGGCCATGTGCTGTCGCTCACGATGCATGATCGCCTACTCAACGTCCTGCCGCTGTTTCATGCCCATGGCTTGATCTCCGGCCTGCTCACGGCGCTGGCCGCGGGCTCCAGCGTGATCTGCACCGACGGTTTCGACGCAGCGTCGTTCTTCGGCTGGATGCGGGAGCTGCAACCGACCTGGTACACGGCGGTGCCGACCATTCATCGCGCATTGCTGACGGCGGCGGAAGTAAACCCCGACCGCGCCCGACCATCGTCGCTGCGCGTGATCCGGTCGGCTTCGGCCTCGCTCGCGCCGACGATTCTCGCCGGGCTGGAGACAACGTTCGGCGTTCCCGTGCTCGAAACTTACGGCATGACCGAGGCGGCCTCGCAGATTGCGGCCAATCGGTTCGAGCTGCGCAAGGTCGCGTCGGTCGGTCGCGCCGCCGGCCCGGAGATCGCGATCATGGACGAGACCGGCCGCACGCTCGCAAGCGGGGCGCACGGCGAGATCGTGCTGCGCGGGCCGAACATGAGCCGCGGCTATTATAATGACGAGCCGGCGACGCGGGCCGCATTCCGCAACGGCTGGTTCAGGACCGGCGACCTCGGCTATCTCGATGACGACGGCTATCTCTTCATCGTCGGCCGCATCAAGGACGTCATCAACCGCGGCGGGCAGAAGATATCGCCGCTGGAGGTGGAAGACGTCCTGCTCAGCCATCCGGCGGTGCTGGAAGCCGGCGTGTTCGCGGTCCCGCACCAGAAGCTCGGCGAGAACGTCGCGGCCGTCGTGGTGCTGCGGCCGAACGCCGAGGCGACCTCGGACCAGTTGCGCCAATTCGCGCGAAAGCGGCTTGCGGCCTACAAGATACCGAGCCTGATCCGCAGCGTGGCGGCGCTGCCGAAGGGCGCCAGCGGCAAGGTCAAGCGCAACGCCCTCGCCGGGCTGATTGCAACGGTCGACGCGGACGACGAGACCCGGCTGCCGCGCAATGCGGTCGAGAGCCAGCTCGCCGAGATCTGGGCCGGCCTGTTGGAGCTGCCGCAGGTCGGCGCCGACCAGGACGTCTTCGCGCTCGGCGCGGATTCGCTCGCGGTGACACAGATGCGCTCGCGCCTGCGCGACCGCTTCAATGTCGACTTCTCGTTCGAGGATATCTTCGATTGCCCGACGGTCGCAGCGCTTGCGGCCCGGATCGAGACCGCCGCAAGCCGGCGCGAGACGGCGCTGCCGGGCTGGCGCCGGCTTGCAGGCACGGACGCACCGCTGTCGTTCCAGCAGCAGCGGATGTACGTGCTCTCGCGACTGGACCCGACGCGGTACAATTATAACGTCGTCGAGATCGCCGTCCTCAAGGGCCCGGTCGACGCCGCCGCGCTGTCTGCGAGCCTCGCTGCGATCTCAACGCGCCATGAGGCGCTGCGCTCGGTGTTCGTCGAGCGCCAGGGCGAGCCGATGCAACTCGTGCTGTCATCGACGCCGCGGCTGGAGCGCATCAAGCTCAAGCCATGCCCTGCGGGCAGGCGGCCTGCGGCAATCCGGCGCGAGGCGCTCAGGCTTGCGCAACGTCAGTTCGACCTGGCCCACGCGCCGCCCCTGAAGACGACACTGCTGTCGTTCGACAGGAACAACCATGCGCTGGTGGTCAACGTCCATCACCTCGCCACCGATGGCTGGTCGCAGCGGCTGTTCTGGCAGGAGCTCGCCGTCCATTATGCCGCGACACGCAAGAAGCATTCGGCCGCACTGCCGCCGCCCGCTTTCCAATATCGCGACTTCGCACTCTGGCAGCAAAGCTGGGCGCAGACGCCCGCGGCCAGGGAGCAGCTTGATTATTGGCGGACCCAGCTCGACGGCGTCACCATGCTGCCGCTGAGAACCGACAGGCCGAGACCTGAGATCTGGAGCGGACACGGCGCGCGTCACTACCTTGAATTCTCAAAGTCCCTCTCGTCCGAGCTGCGCGCGTTGAGCCAGAACCAGGGCGTCACGCCGTTCATGACGCTGCTCGCCGCTTTCCAGTGCCTGTTGTTCCGCCACACCTCGCATGAGGACGTCGCCACGGGATCGCTGATCGCCAACCGCAACCAGATCGAGAGCGAACGCCTGATCGGGCTGTTCGCCAATACCCTGGTCCTGCGCAACGATTTCAGCGGCGATCCGAGCTTCGGCGAGATGTTGCGGCGGGTACGGCAGGTCACGCTGGACGCCTACCGCAACCAGGACCTTCCGATCGAGGAGGTGTTGCGCGCATTGCGGGTGGCGCGCCGCAGCGACGGCAATCCGCTGTTCCGGATCATGTTCATCCTCCAGAACGCCTCGATCGAGGCGGCGCGCTTTCCTGGCCTGTCGACCCGGCGGCTGGAAGTCGATCCCAGGGTGGCGCGGTTCGACATCACGCTCGAACTGGTCGAGGCCGATGGCCGCTTCACCGGCTTCTTCGAATACGCCACCGATCTGTTCGAGGCCGCGACGATCGAAGCCATGGCGGCCCAGTTCAAGGCGCTGCTCAAGGCCGTCATCGCCAATCCGGAACAGCGCATCTCGCGCCTGCCGCTCCTGACCGGGGCCGAACGTCGGCAAGCGCTGGCAAAAGGCCGGGGCATGCCGGCCAATTTCACCACACGCGGCAACTTGAGCGAACGCTTCGAGCGCCAGGCGAGGAAGACGCCGAACGCAGTCGCGGTCTCGGACGGTCGCACGTCCCTGACCTATCGCGAGCTGGCGCGTCGCACTGGGGCGGCCGCGCGCTGGCTTGCCCGTGAGGGCGTCGGCGCCGAGAGCGTGGTTGCCCTGCTCGCGGAGCGCGGGCCCGACCTGCTCGCCGCGATGATCGCGGTGCAGCGCGTCGGCGCGGCCTTCCTCAATCTCGATCCCGACCAGCCGACGGCAAGGCTCTCGACCATCCTCGGATCGAGCTGTGCCCGCGTGCTGCTGACCGGGCGGGCTCAGTCTGCCATGGTCGAGGCCCTGCTCGAACCGCTGGTCGAGCGCATCCCGGTGGCCGAGCTCGACGACGCTCTTGCATCCGGGTCGACAAAGCCGGCCCGCGCCGCACGCCGCGCCGCCTCGAGCCTTGCCTATCTCGTCTATACGTCCGGCTCCTCCGGCGCGCCGAAGGGCGTCATGATCGAGCAGCGCGGCCTGTCGAACCATCTGGCCTCGCTCATCTCCGAACTCGGCCTCTCGCCTAAGGACGTGATCGCGCAGACCGCGCCGCAGAGCTTCGTCATCTCGGTCTGGCAATTCCTCGCCGGTCCCATGGTCGGCGCGCGCGTCCATGTCTGCGGCAGCGCGATCGTGCAGGACCCGATGCTGCTGGCGCGCGAGATCGAGCGCGAGGGCATCACGGTGCTCGAGATCGTGCCCTCGCTGCTGCGCCTCATTCTCGAGCGTATGGACGAGGCGCCGATCCCGCGCGCCTTCGCGAAGCTGCGGCTGCTGATCTCGACCGGCGAGCCGTTGCCCGTCGAGCTCTGCCGCGCCTGGTTTGCCCGCTGCCCGAGGGTGCCGCTGATCAATGCCTATGGCGCGTCGGAATGCTCCGACGACGTCTCCCTGCATCGCCTTACCAAGGCGCCGGCGATCGCGACGGCCAACGTTCCGGTCGGGGCGCCGCTGCCGAACACGCAGCTCTACGTGCTCGACGCGCAGCTCCAGCCGCAACCGATCGGCGTGACCGGCGAGCTCTGCATCGGCGGCGCCGGAATCGGCCGCGGCTATATCAACGATCCCGCGCAGAGCCGGCAGCGCTTTCTGCCCGATCTGTTCTCGCGCCAGGCCGGCAGCCGGCTCTACCGGACCGGCGATCTGGCCCGGCGCCGCGCCGACGGGACGATCGAATGCCTCGGCCGCGCCGACCATCAGGTCAAGATCCGTGGCTATCGTATCGAGCTCAAGGAGATCGAGAACGCGCTGGCCGAGCATCCAAGCGTGCGCGCCGCCATCGTCGAACCGCGCCGCGAGGCGAGCGGCGGCATCAGGCTGATCGCCCATGTCGTCGCCAAGCCCGGCAGCCGCAGCAGTGCCAGCGAGCTGCGCGATTTCCTGAAGAGCCGCCTCTCCGTCCACGCCGTCCCCGCCGCCTTCCTGTTCCTGGATCAGGTGCCGCTCAACGCCCATGGCAAGATCGACCGCTCGGCGCTGCTGGCGTCCGTCCCACCGGAAACGTCCGGCGCGGATGCGGTCGTCCCGGCGCGGCACTTCACCGAAAAGGTGCTCTCCGACATCTGGATCGACCTGCTGAACGTCGAACGCATCGGTGTTACCGACAATTTCTTCGACCTCGGCGGCCATTCGCTGCTGGCCGGCCAGGTGATGGCGCGCATCGCGCGGGCGCTCGGCGTGTCGCTGCCGATCAAGGCCCTCTTCGAGGCGCCGACGATCGAGGGGTTGGCGCGGCGGGTCGAACAGACCGTGGCCACGAAGCCGCACAAGCCTGCCGCAAGCCTGCCGCGATCGGCTGCGGGCGGGCCGCCGGCGTTTTCCACCGGACAGGGCCAGATGCTGCACATCGAGCGCAATCTGCCGGGGCTGCCGCAGCTCAACCTGCCCTTCGCCTTCCGCCTGCAGGGCCCGCTCGATTCGGCCGCCCTGGCAAAGGCGATCGACGACGTGGTGCGCCGGCACGAATCGCTGCGCACCGCGTTCGCCTGGAACGGCGATGAGCCGGAAAGCCGCATCGCCGCGCCACGCACGCTCGGCCGAATCATGACGGTCGAGACGATCGGCGACGGTCATTCCCACAACAACAAGCGGCGCAAGGCGCTCGAGCTCAGGAAGATCGATCTCCTGATCGAGCAGGAGGCCTATACCCCGATCGACACCACGCGCGCGCCGCTGTTGCGCGCCCGGCTGTTGCGGCTCCACGACGACGACCACGTGCTGCTGCTGACGCTGCATCACGCCGTCGTCGACGGCTGGTCGATCGGCGTGCTGTTCGAGGAATTGTCGAGCCGCTATGCCGCGCTGGCCGGATATCCGTCCGCGCCGCTGCCGAAGCCGCCGCCGGCCTTTTCGGACGTGGCACGTTGGCAGCGCTGGTGGTGCGGCACCGACGCGGCGCGCCGCCAGGCGTCCGACTGGATCCTGAATTTGCGCGGAGCGGGTCCCCTCTTCGACGGCGAATCGAGCCCGGGCGCCTCCACCGGGCATCATCCGGTCTGCCTCGAGCGCGAGCTGATCGCCCGGTTGACGGCGTTTGCCGGCCAACACAATTGCACGCTGTTCATGTGCTTCCTCACCGGCCTGAAGGCCATGCTGCTGGCCCGGACGGGCCGCACCGACATCGCGGTCGCGACCGCGATGGCCAATCGTGCCCAGCCGGACACCGACCGGATCATCGGCCCGTTCGAGAACACGGTGATCGTCCGCACGACAATCACGCCGGACCTGTCTTTCGCGCAGGCTCTGCTGCGGGTGCGCCAGAGCGTGCTCGAGGCGCATGCGCGGCAGGAGCTGCCGTTCAACGTCCTGGCCGATCGACTGGAGCAGGAGGGGATCGATCCGGCCTCGCTGCTCCAGGTCTATTTCACGCTGCAGAATCCGTTGCGCCGGCCGCTCGATCTCCCGGATCTCGCGACGGAATCGATCGGCAACGTCACGCGCGAAGGCCAGCCGGTGCTGCCGATCGACCAGACCTGGCTGTCGCTGATGCTCAAGGAGCGCCCGACCGGCATTACCGGCTCCTGCAATTACAAGCGCGATTTGCTCGAGGGCCGAGCGGTCGGCGAATGGATGGAGGACCTCGTCGCCCTGCTAACGGCGGCGATCGCCCAGCCCAACGCACCACTCGGCAGATTGCTCGCGCGCAGGGCCGCTTGATGCCGCGACATCGCGCCAGAATACGGGTTCACGCCCCAAAGCTGTGAATGATCAAGTTGCAGCTTGATTATTTGGCGTCGTCGCGCAAGATTATTCTCGGATTTTGATTTGGGATGATCATTTTCAACCGGGGGAGTGTTATGGGTTTCATCAAATTTACCAAGAAGACCTCGCTCAGCGCGGAGGACCGCAAGGCGCTGCAAGACCTGCTCAATTTCGAGAAGCAAAAACTCCAGCTCGCACTGAAGGATGTCGACGCCAGCCTTAAGGCTCTGCGCGGGTCCAAGAAGAAGAAGTCCAAGAAGAAGTAAACTCGTCGGTCGGGGACGGCCGTACGAATCTTCGCAGAGCGGCCGCTTGCGTGTCGAGTTTGGGGGCTCGCACAAGCTTGCGCCTGTAAACCGGCCTGCAAATCGACAAGAATTCGCCCGGGTGGACCGCTAGGTACGGTCCTCTCGGCTGATTCTTGCGCAGTTGTTTCTTCCGTCGGCACCGAGGGATTTGGCCTCGCCCGACGCCATGGGCCCAATTGATGGCAGACGACAGAATCGAACTCTTTGTCGGACTGATCGAGATCATTGACGTGCCGGGCGCGGCGGAGGCGTGCCGACGCCTGCTCTCGGTCGACGAGCGGGCCCGGGCCGATCGCTTCGTGTTCGAGCGGCATCGGCGGCAATACATCTTCGCGCATGCGATGTTGCGCCTGGCGCTGTCACAGGTCGCTTCCAACGTCGCGCCCACCGACTGGTCGTTTGGCGCGGGCCGCTATGGCCGGCCGTTCGTCGCAGCACCAGCCACCTCGACCGCGCTGCATTTCAGCCTGTCGCATGCCGACGGCTGCGTCGCCTGCGTGGTGTCGCGGCATGAGGCCGTCGGGGTCGACGTCGAAACCGTGTCGCGGCGCGTCGCGCCGCTGTCCACCGCGCTTCGCTTCTTTGCGCCGGAAGAGGTCGAAGCCTTGCGCGGACTGCCGGAGGCCGCGGCGATCGAGCGCTTTTTCGATTATTGGACGCTCAAGGAGGCCTATCTGAAGGCCAGGGGCTTTGGGCTCAATCTGCCGCTCGACGCCTTCGCCATGCAGGTGTCACGCGAGGCCATCGAGATCAGCTTCAAGCCCGACATCGTCGACGATCCGGACGCCTGGCGCTTCTCGCTGTGCTCGCCATCGCCCGCGCATCGCCTCGCGATCGCCGACGGCTCCCGCGCGGACGGCGGCCTTCCCATCAGCCGCCATGCCTGGCCCCTCCGCGAAGCGGCTGAGTGAGGCGGCTCGTGTCTGCAAGGCGCGTGCGCCGAGTGGGATGTTTTGAGTCGCGAGCGACGCGGCTTCTTCTCCCTCGCCCCGTTGTTACGGGGACGCGACGAGCTTCGCTCGCGTTGAGTGGTCGGGGTGAGGGACCTCTCTCCGCACAGGGGACCGCCGCGCGACCTGTACCCCCTCACCCGGAATTTGCTGCGCAAATTCCGACCTCTCCCCGCAAGCGGGGAGAGGTAAGCATCACCGCGCTTCTTCGAATCCCGCCAGCACAGAGGTCAGGTTGGCGCCGAGAATGTCCGAGAGATAGCCGCCTTCCTGCACGAGCACGGTCGGCAGGCCCAGCTTCGCGATGGCCTGGCCGATGCGGCGGAAGCCGGGTGTGGTGACGGCCAATCCCTTGAGCGGATCGTGCTCGGAGGCATCGAGGCCGAGTGCGATGACGAGGGCGCCGGGTGCAAAGGATTCGATCGCCTTGCGCGCGATGTCCAGCGCCTGGAGATAGCCGTCATCGCCGGTGCCGATGGGAAGCGGAATGTTGAGGTTGGTGCCGAGGCCGGGTCCTTCGCCGCGCTCATGCGCATAGCCCCATACGTACGGATAATACGCAACGGGGTCGGCATGGATCGAGATCGTGTAGACGTCGGGCCGGGCATAAAAGATGCCTTGCGTGCCGTTGCCGTGATGGACATCGACGTCCAGGATCACGACGCGCTCGTGCTTCTGCCGCAGATGCGCCGCCGCGATCGCGCTGTTGTTGAGGAAGCAGAAGCCGCCGGCCATATCGCGATAGGCGTGATGGCCGGGCGGGCGGCAGAGCGCGTAGACCGCGTCCTCGCCGTCCATCACCATCTGCGCAGCAGTGACCGCAACGTCGGTGGCGGCGCAGGCCGCGGCCCACGTGCCCGGACCGATCGGCGCTGCGGTGTCGGCGGTGTGCCAGCCGAGCTTACCGACGATGTGGGTCGGATAGGTCGCGGCATGGCGCACGGGATGGACATTGCCGATCATCTCCGGGCCGGAATCGCCGAGCGCCGTCCAGGCGTCCCAGGCTTCGCTGAGGAACGACAGGTATTCCGGACTGTGAACGCGTGCGCGCGGACCGGGCCCGAACTTGGTTGGTTCGACCAGTTGATGCCTGCCGTCCTTCAATCCCCTGAGCAGGCGATCGGCGCGCTCGGGCTGCTCGGTGGTGCGCTTGACGACACCGCGCACCAGGAAGAATTGCGGATCGTGACTGCGGTGCAGTTCGGTATGGACGGCTTTCACTCAAACACCCCGTGGTCGCATGCTACTGGACGTGCCGCAGAGTCTTGATCGCCACGGCCGCCGGATGCAAGCAATAAGAATGCCGCCCATCGTCGCGCTGCCCTGCGCGGAAAGCAGAGCGCTTGCGAAGCTCAGCAGCGGCCGCGCTGGAGGCAGTGCTCGCGGCCCTGCTGGTCGGTGCGGAAGGACTCGATGAAGCCACCCTGGCGCTGGGTGACGAAGACGGTCTTGCCGTCGCTGCCGCCGAAGGCAATGTTGGTCGGCTCCTTGGCCTTCAGCGGGATCTCGCGCTCGACCGCGCCGGTCGGCTTCATCAGCGCAATCGTGCCCTTGAGAATGCGCGCGACGTAGAGGCGGCCGGCAACGTCGGTGCGCAGGCCGTCGATGGTGTCGGGCTGAAACGCCTTGACGAGTTTTGCAGCCGTCAGCTCGTTGCCGCTGATCGCATAGGACCAGATCTGGCCGCTGCTGGATTCGCCGACATAGAGCGTCTTGCCGTCAGGGCTGAGGTCGATGCCGTTGGTGGTGCCCATGGCGCGCGGCGTCGACATCACCTGCCCCCGCACCGTACCGTCCGCTCCCCTGGCGATGCGCCAGATGTGGCCTTCGCGCCCCTTCCAGTTCGGATCGCTCGCATAGATCGTGCCGTCCGGCGCGATCGTGATGTCGTTGGGCTGGCTCATCTCGCCGGAGTGAAACCACACCGCGGGCTTGGTCGCACCCTTGGGGATGGCGAAGATGTTGTGCTTCTTGTAGTCGGCGATGAACATGGTGCCGCTGCGATCGAAACGGATCGCGTTGCCGACGCTGCCTTCGGGGAGCGTCGTGAACAGCTCCGAGGCGGCGCCACCAGCGGGCAATTTGCCGATGGTGCCGGGCTTGCCGAGATTGACGACGAACAGATTGCCGTCGAGATCGGCGGCCGGCCCTTCGATGCCGAAGGTGTATTCGCTGGCGGGCGTCACCTGTGCGCTTTCGAACAGTTTTGTTTCGGCAGCGGCCGGCAGCGTCGTGACCAGCAGGATGCTACTGCACAGGCACCAGAAGTTCCTGCCGGATGTAATAGCCATCGCCGTCGGTGCACTCGCCGTTCAGATAGGGATCGGCTGGCCGGAAGAATCGGCTAAAGCCGGGTCTGTCTACAGCGCTCCTTTGTGTCACGACGACGACGTTTCCAGCCGGTATTTCGCCGCATTCCTTGTTGGCCTTGCTGAAAAACTTCCGCTGCGGCGGGCCTAGCTTGATCCGCATCCGCGTGCCCGGCACCATTTTGGCGACGAACAGGTCCGCGGTATCGAGCAGGCGCGTGTAACCGGGCTCGGTCTTGGGCAGGCTCTCGCCGCCCGGCGGCATCAGCTTCTCGGCGCCTAGGCCGCGCAGGCGCGTCCGCAGCCTGCCGGCGTCGGGATCGCCAGGGTAGATCCAGCCGTCCTGCGCCAGCATGAAGTGCAGGACTGCCCTGTCCTTCTCCGCATCCGATTGCCCCGCGTTCAGGCCGAAATCCGAATGGCAGCCGACGCAATGTTTCTCGACGAGGCCCTTGCGCAAGGTGGTGAGGCGAACGCTGTTCTGCGCGTCTCTGGCGACGAAGGCTGCGAGCTGGTCGATCATCGCCTGGCTGCGCGTATCGCAGGGGAGCGGCTGAGGTCGCTCGCCGGCCGCGCGATCGATCCGGATCACAGTCTTGTTCTTGTCCTCGACCAGCCAGATCGCGCCGTCCTCCGTCACCGTCATGCCGACCGGCGCACCTTGCGGCCGCGCACCGTTGACGCGGTGCCAGCCGGCGATCAGCTCTTCGAACGGCGCGGCGGCGACCTCGCCGGCATCGGTCCGGAAACTGCGGGTCGGCTCGGCCGCGCAACTGACGTGATAGCGCACCGGTGCCGCGCTGGGCTTTGGAAAACCGTGATCGTCGACGGCATAGACCAGCAGCCGGCTCCCGGTCGGCCGATAGCCGTGCAGACCGACCAGCAGCTTGCCCTCCAGCTCCGGGAATTTGGCGCCGTGGTAATACAGCATCGCGAGCGGCGCGCCGTGCGGCGGCAGCAGCGAGAGCGGCGCCTTGTAAAGCGCATTGGCCGAGCAGAACGACTTGTACGCGCCCGATTGCAGCACGAGCCTGAATTCGGGGCTCGGCGTCGACAAATCGTAGCAATAGGGCCAGCCGTAGTGCCTGCCCTGCTCGATCGCGTTGATCTCCTCGTTCGGCTTGAAGATGTCGGGCAGGTCGCGGGCGTTCTCGCCTTGCAGGAAGGCGTAGCCAGCGTCCGGAAACTTCGGGTGCAGCACCAGCGCCATCGAGTTGCGCAGGCCGCGCGCATAGACAATGTGCGGCGGGTCGGGATCGCCAGGTTTCAATGCCGGGAAGACGCCGCCTGCGGGCGGCGTGAACAGCCAGATCGATGCCAGCGCGGACACGCCCTCGGCCGCCGCACAGGGTTTTGTGATCGGCGCAGGCGTGATGCAATCGTCGCTGTGCGAGCCGACATTGACGAACAGCCGGCCGTTCCGGTCGAACACGAACTGCTTGAACGGGTGCGCGCTCTCATCGGTCCTCGTGCCATCCGGCAGCGTGATCCGGCGGCCGGGCATGTGACGGATGATGGTCTCGACCGTGCTGCGTGGATTGTCCGCGAGCGGGTCGAACCGGAAGATCGTCTGCGCCGTCGAGGCATAAAGCTTTTTGTCCGGGCCGATGACGAGAGCGAACGGATATTCTATCCCCGTCAGCAGCTCCTTGAAGCGTTGCCCCTGCGGGGCACGCGGATCGAGCAGCAGCAGCCGCCCGTCGGTGTGGCCCCAGCCGCCCATATCGGCGACCACCAAAAGGTCGCGGCCGGGCACCTGGACGATCGAGCGCGGAAATTTGAGGCGGTCCCCCTCGCTGGCGACGAGGCCGGCGCAATATCCCGCCTTCATGTCGATCTGGATCCTGGGAAAGGCGAGATCGCCGCTGCCGCAGGCTTCCGTGCCGATCGCGTAGCCGCTCTTTCTGACCGGCTCGGACGAAGCCGGGGCGAAGCCGAGCAGCGCGGCGGCGAAGCCCGCTGCAAGAACGACCGCTGCAGGCAAGCGCAAATTTGGCCGTTCGCGATCGAATGTGAACTGGTTCACCGTGAGCCGCCTTCCCGCGGGCGTTGTTCCATGCCGCCGCGGTGCCGTCCAGTCATCACCCGCCTGTGATTAAACCTGTAACGACCTTGGGTCCGACCAATATCCGTAGATTTCCTTACCGGGCTCGACCCGAATGTTTCGCGAATGCTTGGGGTGGTATCGGTTTGCCGTCCCGATCGCTTTCTACAGGAGGCGCCTATGGTCCAGGTCTATTTTCACTGCTCCAACACCGAGGGCACGCTGATCGACCGCTACGGCGCCGCAGTCGCCAATCTGACCGAGGCGCGCGACCGCGCCGCTCAGATCATGAACTCGATGATCCAGACCCCCGGCGCCGAGGACTGGCGCGACTGGGTGATCCACGTCAGCGGCTCCGACGGCGAGGATCTGTTCGACCTCCCCTTCACCGCCATGCTCGGCAAGCCGCATTGAGGTGATGCCATGTTGCTCGCTTCATTGAGCCTGCTGCGCCAGCCCCTCAGCTTCGTCGCCACCAGATGGCAGACGCTGATCCGCGTCGCAGCCAATCCCTACCGCCCCGAGCTGCACTACATGCGCGGACCCGGCCCGAAATGGCGCGCCAAGTACCAGGCCAGCCGGCTGGATCGCATGCGCTGAGCGCGCGGCCGTAGAAATCGCACTAATCGTCGTCATGGCCGGGCTTGACCCGGCCATTCCACGTTTTGGGGGCTCGGATAGGAAGACGTGGATGCCCGGGACAGCCCGGGCATGACGGTTGGATGAGAAGCATGCCCACCTCACCTCCCGGTAAACTTCGCCTTGCGCTTCTCCACGAACGCATTGCGGCCTTCCATGGCGTCCGCGCTCTTGCGGATCGTGGCCTGAAGCTCGATCTCGCGGCGGAACTGCGCTTCATAGGTCGCATGCTCGCTCTCCTCGACCAGAGCGCGGGTTGCGACCAAAGCGCGCGTCGGTCCTTCGGCGAGGCGGCGCGCCAAACCTAACGCCTCATCCATCAACTTGGCGTCGTCGACGACCTGCCGGACCAGGCCGATCTCCTGGGCGCGTTCCGCCGTCAGCGGCTCATTGAGCAGCATCAGCTCGAGCGCGCGCTGCCGGCCGATCAGCCGCGGCAAGAGCCAGGTCGAGCCGAGATCGGGCACCAGCGCGATGCGGCTGAACACCTGGATGAAGCTCGCCGACCGCGCCGCGACGATGATGTCGCCGGCCATTGCGAGACTGAAGCCGCCGCCGGCCGCGACGCCATTGACGGCAACGACGACAGGCACTCGGCATTCGCGCAAGGCCTTGAAGGCCGGCCAGTAGAAGCGCATCACGCCGGCCGCGATGTCCTCGCCGAGCGCCTCTGAGGCTTTCAAATTCTGTCCTGAGCAAAATCCCCGCCCGGCGCCCGTGAGCACCAGCGCGCGGATGGCCTCGTCCCCCGTCATTTCGCCGACGGCTAGGGCAAGTGCGCCGAGCAGGTCTGGCGTCATCGCGTTGAGGCTGGCCGGCTCGTCGAGCGTCAGGATCCCGACCGCGCCATCCCGCGCCTGTTTCACACCAGCCATGCCGCGCCTCCCTTTCGATGTTCTCGTTGGCGGCAATGTGCCATTGTCCGCGCGCTTCGCCAATCGCAGAGCTTTCAACCTCAGTGCACGACGCAACTGAATCCAGAGATCAAGACGACACCATGCCTCACCAGTTCAGCCTCAACCAGACCGTCCGCAAGCCCGCCGTCACCTCCAAGGGCGGCATCGTCGCCTCGCAATCGCGGCGGGCGGCCGAAGCCGGGGCGCAGGTGCTGGCCGCGGGCGGCGATTGCGTCGACGCGATCGTGGCGACCACGTTTGCCCTCAACGTCCTGGAACCCTGGAACAGCGGCATCGGCGGCGGCGGCGCGATGGTGCTCTACCGCGCCAAGGAAAATCGCTGTGAGGTGATCGACTACGGCATGTGCGCGCCGCAGAGCCTGCGCACTGCCGACTATCCGCTCAGCGGCGACGGCGCCGTCTCCGACCTGTTTCCTTGGCCGCGGGTGAAGGACGATCGCAACATCCATGGTCCCGGCGCGATTGCCGTCCCCGGCGTCGTCGCCGGAATGGAAGAGGCGCACCGCCGCTACGCCAAATTGCCGTGGAAGGATCTGGTCACGCCGGCAGCTCGGCTCGCCGGCGAAGGCCTGCTGGTCGATTGGTGGACGACGGTGACGATCGCGGGCTCGGCCGCCGATCTCAGACGCTACCACGCGAGCGCGGCCGCGTATCTGAAGGACGGCCTGCCGCCGACCGCGCCGTGGGGCATCAAGGCTGAGACGCGGCTGCCGCAGGATGCCCTGAAGGCGACGCTGTCACATCTTGCGGACGCGGGCGCGCGCGATTTCTATCAGGGCGATCTCGCCAGGAGCATTGCTTCCGACATCAAGGCCGACGGCGGCTCGCTGTCGGTGGAAGATCTCGCTGCATTCCGCGCCCATGTGCGCGCGCCGCTGGCGATTCCCTATCGCGAAGGCAAGGTGTTCGCGACCCCGGAGCTCACCGCAGGGCCGACGATGGCGCATGCGCTACGGCTGTTGCAGCAGAGCTTGACGCCGGCAGACGCGCCGGATGCCGGCGCCTATGTCGAATATGCGCGCGCCCTGCAGGCCGCCTTCCGCGAGCGTCTCAAGGATATGGGCGATGCCGACGGCAAGCGCTCGCTCGGCGCCGAATATCTCGCGCCGGCCTGCACCACGCATTTCTCGGTGGTCGATCGTCACGGCAACATCGCGGCGGTGACGCAGACGCTGCTCTCGTCGTTCGGTTCGCGATACGTGACACCGCACACCGGCATCACCATGAACAACGGCATCATGTGGTTCGATCCGACGCCTGGTACCACGAACTCGCTCGCACCGGGCAAGCGCTGCCTCTGCAATTACACGCCCGTCATCGCCGAGACGAAGGATGGCAAGCGCCTCGCAATCGGCGCCTCCGGCGGACGCCGCATCCTGCCGTCGGTGATGCAGCTCGTATCCTTCGCGATGGATTACGGCATGGACCTCGACGCCGCCATTCACCAGCCGCGCATCGACGCCAGCGAAGGCGCGGTGGTGATCGGCGATGCGCGGCTGCCGGCGGAGGTGCGCAATGCCCTGGCCGCGCGCTTCGACTATGAAGAGAGCCGGGTGCAGGCGCTGCCGCAGAAATTCGCCTGTCCGAGCGTCGTGATGCGCGAGGGCGAGCTCAATTCCGGCGCGGTCGAGATTTTCCAACCCTGGGCCGATGCGGTGGCGGAGGCTTGACTTCGCTCGACATGCCAGCGCGCGTTGAGCGCCAGCGCAATTACGTATCCAGGCGAGCGTCACGACTCCTCCACATTCGCAGGGAACTTACTCTCCCACCGTTCGTTCACTGAACGGACAAATGCGCTCGCCCCCCACCGGAGGACATCATGAAGAAACTTGCGCTCGCCGCCTCGCTGATCATTGCGGCCGGCTTCACATTTACGAGCCCCGCACTGGCGAAGGGTGGGCACGGACATGGACATGGTCATGGCCACAAGATGGGCCATCATCACCATGGCAAGTCGTTCGGCTGGTACCACGGTCGCAAGGTCGGCTGGCGCGGTCACGCGTGCCCGCCCGGACTTTGGAAGCAGGGTCGCTGCTAAAGCCGATCTAAGATTCGAGCAAGGCGTCGCTCCTCACCGAGCGGCGCCTTCTTCATATGCCGAGCCGGTCCCGCACCCGGCCCGCGATCACGGCGGTGGTCACGCCGACCGGCCAGAACGCGTGCATCGGGATCGGCTTGATGCCCGTGATGGGCATGTCGATCTCGGCCTTGGTGCCGCCGATCAGGCGGCGGGCGAGCTGCGCGCCCATCGCGGTCGAAAGCGCGACACCGCGGCCATTGCAGCCGAGCGAGATCAAAACGCTCTCGGCGGGCTCGTGCACGTGGGGGTAATGATCCCCGGTGATGGCGAGCCGGCTGTTCCAGCCGTGGGTCCAGACGACGCCCTTGAGCTGCGGCCAGAGTCGCTCCGCATAACGCATGAGATAGGCGACGTCATGCGGCGACTTGATCCAGCGCATCGGGCCGCGGCCTCCCATCAACAGACGGTTCTGCTGATCGATGCGATAGTAGACCGTGATGTGGCCGCTCTCGTAGAGGACGGGGCGCGTCGGCATGATCGAACGGGCGACCGCGTCGGACAGCGGCGCGGTGGCGGCGATCGAGGAAAACACCGGCACGATGGTGCGGCGGAGCGCCGGCCAGAGATCGTCGGTGAAGCCGTTGGTGGCGAGCAGGACTTTATCCGCATGAACCACTGCGCGCGGCGTCTCGATGCGCCAGCGCGTGCCGTCGCGGCGCAGGGACAATGCCGGCGTCTCGCCATGAACCTTCGCGCCCGCAGAGATCGCAGCGCGGGCAAGACCACGGGCGTAGCTCAGGGGATGCAGATCGCCGCCGCGTGCATCCAACATCGCGCCGATGTAGCGGTCGGTGCCCGTCATCTCGCGCAACTGCTCGCGGTTCAGATAATTCACCGGCATGCCGCGGCGGATGCATTGCTGCGCGGTCTTCTCGATCGCAGCGGCGCTGCTCTCGTTGTAAGCCGCGCGCAAGGTGCCGTTCTGCCGCGCTTCGCACGGGATCTGGTAGCGGCGGATCAGATCGTGTGTGAAGTTGGTCGTGCCGTAGGCGAACGCGATCATGCGGCGGCCGAGCTCGGTGCCGAAATCGGCCTCGATCTTGTCAGGGTCGTGCTTCAGGCCGGGATTGGTGTGGCCGCCATTGTTACCCGACGCGCCCCAGCCCGGCTCCTGCGCCTCCAGCACCAGCGCCTCGACGCCCTGTTCGGCCAGATGCAGCGCGGTGGAAAGGCCGGTGTAGCCGCCGCCAACGATCGCGACCGAGACGCTCTCGTCGACATCGAGCGGCGGCGTGGCAACCGGCGCCACGGCGGTATCGGCATAGAGCGAGGGCGGCAGAGGCAGGCGCGTCATGTCGAAACCGGTCAGAGCGGATGCAGCACGCGGCGCAGGAAGTCCTGCGTCCGCGCGTGCTGCGGTTGATTGAGCACCGATTTCGCCGGCCCCTGCTCGACGATGACGCCGCCATCGATGAACAGAACACGATCGGCGACGTCGCGCGCAAAGCCCATCTCGTGGGTGACGACGACCATGGTCATGCCGTCGTCGGCGAGCTTGCGCATGACGCCGAGAACGTCGCCGACCAGCTCGGGGTCGAGCGCCGAGGTCGGCTCGTCGAACAGGATCGCCTTGGGCTGCATGGCGAGCGCCCGCGCGATGGCGACGCGCTGCTGCTGCCCGCCGGAGAGCTGCGGCGGATGCGCATCGGCCTTTTCCGCAAGCCCGACCTGAGCGAGCAGCGCGCGGCCGCGCTCGAGTACCTGGGCGCGCGGCTCCTTCTTCACGAAGAGCGGCCCCTCGATCACGTTCTCCAGCGCTGTCCGATGCGGGAACAGGTTGAAGCGCTGGAACACCATCGAGACCTGGGTGCGGATGTTCACGATCGAGGGCGCGTCGCGATCGACCCTCAAGCCCTCGACGCTGATCTCGCCGCGGTCGTAGCTTTCGAGGCCGTTGATACAGCGCAGGATGGTCGACTTGCCGGAGCCGGAGGGGCCGATGATGCAGACCACCTCACCCTTCTCGACGCTCGCCGTGATGCCCTTGAGCACCTCGACCTTGCCAAAGCTCTTGTAGACGTCGCTCAGCTCGATCATCGCTTGCCGGCCCGCTTCTCGAAGTGACGGACCAAGAGGATCAGCGGAATGCTCATGGTGAGGTACATCAGGGCGACCAGCGTGAACACGCTGGTGTTCTTGAACGTCGAGGACGCGATCAGCTTGCCCTGCAGCGCGAGCTCGGCGACCGTGATGGTCGAGGCTTGCGAGGAATCCTTCAGCATCATGATCATGACGTTGCCGTAGGGCGGCAGCACGATGCGCACGGCCTGCGGCAGCACCACGCGGCGCATGGTGAGCCACCAGCCCATGCCGATCGACTGCGCCGCCTCGATCTGCCCCTTGTCGATCGCCTCGATGCCGGCGCGGAAGTTTTCGGCCTGGTAGGCCGAATAGGCGATGCCGAGCCCGAGGATCGCGGCCTGCAACGCGCTGAGCGTAACGCCGAGATCGGGCATCACGAAGTAGAGGTAGAACAACAGCACGATGATCGGGATGCCGCGGATCACGTTGATCAGGCTGGCGCTGAGCATCGACAGCGCTTTGATGCCGGAGACCCGCATCATCGCCCAGACCAGGCCGAGCACCGTCGACAGCAACAGCGAGCCGATCGTGACGATGATCGTCAGCGCGACGCCGTTCAGCAGGATCGGGAAGAACTCGACGGCGTCGCGCCAGAAGCCTTTCATCGGGCAGCCTTCGATCAGCTTCTATCGATCAACCTTGTGCTTTCAGGCCCCATTTATCGAGGATCTTGTCGATGGTGCCGTTGGCTTTCAGCTTCGCCAGCGAAGCGTTGATCTTGCCGAGCAGTGCGCTCTCGCCCTTGCGCACGCCGATGCCGACCGAGCCGACCGTGACCGGCTTGTAGCCGTCGACCAGGCGCACCTCGGGGAAGCCGCCCTGCTTCAGATTGTAGGCGAGGATCGGATAGTCGGCGTAGCCGGCCTTGAGTCGGCCGGTGTTCACGTCACGCAGGATGTCCGGGATGGTGTCGTAGGCCTTCACGTCGGAGAACAGGCCGGTCTTCTTCAGCGCGTCGACGAAGGCCGTGCCGACCTGGGCGCCGACAGTCTCGCCCTTCAGGTCCTCCTGCGTGGCGTAAGCCTTGGTGTCGGTCTTCGGCACCACGAGGCCCTCGCCGTAGCTGTAGATCGGGTCGGAGAAGTCGATGACCTCCTTGCGCGGCGGCGTGATGAACATCGCTGCCGCAATGATGTCGATCTTGCTCGAAGTCAGCGAGGGGATCAGCGCCGAGAACGCCATCGGCTCGATCTGCACGTTGAAGCCGGCATCCTTGCCGACCTCGGTGATGAGATCGACCATGATGCCCTGGATGGTGTTGGTCTTGGTGTCGAGGAAGGTGAAGGGAATGCCCGTCGGAGTCGAGCCGACCTTCAGAGCCTGTTGCGCCGCTGCCGGCACCGCTGTGGCAATGGCGAGCGCCGCAACTGCGGCCTGAACAAAACGCTTCATCGCATCCCCCTTTTGGGCCTGGTCGGCGGCGGCGCGCGCATGTCGCGATCAAACGTTGCGGGCCGGCCCGTTTCGGCCTATTTTCACCAATATGAAAATTTGGTCACACTTTCGCGGGTGATGCAAGCGGTTTTCATGCACATGAAGAAAGCGGTTTGACGTGAGCGGTGGCAAAAGAATGCGCAAACCGGCCGCCGCAAAGCCGGCCAGGAACAGGCCGGCCAAGGTGAAAGCCAAAGCCGCTGCCAAGCCGGCCGAGCCGGCGATGGACGTCGCGGTCGGCCGCCGCATCCGGGATCTCAGGCGAGTCAGGCAGTTCTCGCTGGAGACGGTCGCCGCGCGCACGGAGCTGTCGATCGGCTTCCTCAGCCAGATCGAGCGCGGGCTGTCGTCGCCGTCGCTGCGGGTGCTGGCGACGCTCGCCGACGTGCTCGGCGTCGGCATCGCCGCGCTGTTCGGCGCGAGCCCGAGCGCCGACGGCGCATCGGATCAGGTGGTGACGCGCGGAGTGCAGCGGCCCGAATTGAAGCTGTGGCGCACGGGCGTGTCCAAGCAATTGCTGAGCCCGGCGAGCAGCGACAACAAGCTCAATCTGTTCCTGGTGCATCTTGAGCCCGGCGGCTCCACCGGCGATGAGCTCTACACCCACGACGGCGAAGAGGCCGGGCTCGTGCTCGAAGGCGAGATGATGCTGACGGTGGACAGTAAGACGTGGTCGCTGAAGACGGGCGACAGTTTTCGCTTCGCGAGCCGCAGGCCGCACCGGTTTTCCAATCCGGCGCAGGATGCGAAGGCCGTGGTGCTGTGGGTGAATTGCGTGACGGGGGCGGGGTAGCTGCTTTCAACGCACGCGGCGGGTGGAAGAAATCCGCGGCGTCTCCACGCCGTCATTGCGAGTGCAGCAAAGCAATCCATAGTCTCACCGCGGAGACAGCCTGGATTGCTTCGTCGCAAGGGCTCCTCGCAATGACGAGGGATAGAGCCTTAGCCAAACCGGTGCTTGTACCGCTCCACCGACAACGCACTGACGTCGATGTCCGGCTTCTTGCCCGACAGCATGTCAGCGAGCACGCGGCCCGAGCCGCACGACATGGTCCAGCCGAGCGTGCCGTGGCCGGTGTTGAGGTGGAGGTTGGCGTAGTGGGTCCGGCCGATCACGGGCGGGCCGTCCGGCGTCATCGGGCGCAGGCCGCTCCAGAACGTCGCCTTGGACAGGTCGCCGCCGCGCGGGAACAGGTCGGTCAGCGAATGATCGAGCGTGGCGCGGCGTGCGTCGTAGAGCTTGTCCGAATAGCCGGAGATTTCGGCGGTGCCGCCGACGCGGATGCGATTGCCGAGGCGGGTGATCGCGACCTTGTAGCTCTCGTCCATCACGGTGGATTCCGGCGCGCCGGAGGCGTCCTTGATCGGCACCGTGATCGAATAGCCCTTCACCGGATAGACCGGCAGCGAAATACCGAGCGGCGCCAGGAGCCGCGACGACCAGCTGCCGAGCGCGAGCACGTAAGCGTCCGCCTGCAGCAGGCCGGCGCTGGTGGCGACACCGCTGACGCGCGCGCCATCGGTGACGATACGGTCGATCGAGGTGTTGAACAGGAAGCGCACGCCGAGCGCCTGGGCGTGCCTCGCCAGCGCCTGCGTGAACATGTGGCAGTCACCGGTCTCGTCCTGCGGCAGGCGGAGCCCGCCGACGAACTTCTCCTTCACGCCGGCAAGTGCCGGCTCGACCGCAATGCAGCCCTCGCGGTTCAGCACTTCGAAGGGAACGCCGTATTGCTTGAGCACGGCGATGTCTTCGGCCGTGCCGTCGAGCTGGGCCTGGTAGCGAAACAGCTGCAGCGTGCCCTGCGAGCGCTCGTCATACTGAATGCCGATGTCGCGGCGCAGATCACGCAAGGCATCGCGGCTGTATTCCGCGATCGGGATCATCCGGCTCTTGTTAACTGCGTAGCGCGCGCTGGTGCAGTTGCGCAGCATCTTGAGCAGCCAGACCCACATGACCGGATCGAGCTTCGGCCGGATCACCAGCGGGCCGTGCTTCATCAACAGCCACTTGATCGCCTTGACCGGCACGCCGGGGCCGGCCCAGGGCGAGGAATAGCCGGGCGACACCTCGCCGGCATTGGCGAAGGAGGTCTCCAGTGCCGGCTCCGGCTGGCGGTCGACGACCGTCACCTCATGGCCGGCACGCGCGAGGTAGTAGGCAGAGGTGACACCGATGACACCGCTGCCGAGGATCAGAACTTTCACGCTTCGTCAAACTCCCGCGGCGCTCGCCGCTGCAAGGACACAACTCGCTAGCGGCGAGAGCAATTATCAGGCCACCTTCTTGATGGCGTCGCCGAGGATCGACATCATCTGGTCGATGTGGCTCTTCTCGACGATGAGCGGGGGCGACATCGCGACGGAATCGCCACCGGTGCGCAGATAGAGGCCGTTGTTGAAGCATTCGACCAGCATGTCGTAGCCGCGCGCGCCGACCACGCCGCCACGCGGCGCGAGTTCGACCGCGCCCATCAGGCCGCAATTGCGGATGTCGACGACGTTCGGCAGACCTTTGAGCGAATGCAGCGCATCGCGCCAGTATTCGGCGAGCGAGCTACCACGCGTGAGCAGGCCTTCGTCCTTGTAGATGTCAAGGGTCGCGATGCCCGCGGCGCAGGCGACCGGATGCGCCGAATAGGTGTAGCCGTGGAACAGCTCGATCTGGTTCTCCGGGCCGGTCATCATGCCGTCGTGCACCTTGCGGCTGGCGAACACGGCGCCGCAGGGCACGGTGCCGTTGGTGATGCCCTTGGCCGTGGTCATCAGGTCCGGCGTGACGCCAAAGAAGTTGGCGGCGAACGGCGTGCCGAGGCGGCCAAAGCCGGTGATGACCTCGTCGAAGATCAGGAGGATGCCGTGCTTGTCGCAGATCTCGCGCAGGCGCTGCAGATATCCCTTCGGCGGCGGCAACACCGCGGTCGAGCCCGGCACCGGCTCGACGATGACGGCGGCGATCGTTTCCGCGCCGTGCAGGGCGACCAGACGCTCGAGATCGTCGGCGAGCTCGGCGCCGTGCTCGGGCAGGTCCTTGGCGAAGGCGTTGCGGGTGAGATCATGGGTGTGGCGGATGTGGTCGACGCCTGGCAGCAGGGTGGTGAAGGCGCGGCGGTTGGCGACCATGCCGCCGACCGAGGTGCCGCCGAAGCCGACGCCGTGATAGCCGCGCTCGCGACCAATCAGTCGGGTGCGGCTGGCCTGGCCGTTGGCGCGGTGATAGGCCAGCGCGATCTTCAGCGCGGTGTCGACCGACTCGGAGCCGGAATTGGTGAAGAAGACGCGGTCGAGGCCCTTTGGGGCGATCTCGGCGAGACGCTCGGCGAAGTCGAATGCCAGCGGATGGCCCATCTGGAACGACGGCGCGAAGTCCAGCGTCATCAGCTGGCGCTCGACGGCGGCGGCGATCTGCTTGCGGCCGTGGCCGGCATTGACGCACCAGAGCCCGGCGGAGCCGTCGATCACCTGGCGGCCATCGACGCTGGTGTAGTACATGCCCTCGGCCGAGGAGAACAGGCGCGGCGACTTCTTGAACTGCCGATTGGCCGTGAACGGCATCCAGTACGAATCGGTCTTGATGGTGTTCGGAATCTGATGAAGGGTCACGGCCGCGCTCCTGTGCTGACCCCATAGCTGAGCCATGGCTTGGATGGCGCAACAAGTCCTTTTCTGGTGACCTGCAAGCCATTGATTTAACTGGGGCTGCCGGTCCATATTTGCGCGATCCGCAACACCTGCAACACGGGACCCAGGGCAAGGACCAGAACATGAGCGTCGACATCGGTGGACGGCTGCGATTCATCCGGGCGCGCCACAAGCTGTCGCAGCGCGAGCTGGCCAAGCGCGCCGGCGTCACCAATTCGACGATCTCGCTGATCGAATCCAACCAGATGAACCCTTCGGTCGGCGCGCTCAAGCGCATCCTCGACGGCATCCCGATGGGGCTCGCGGAATTCTTCGCGCTGGAGCCGGAGTCCAGGCGCAAGATCTTCTACCGCGCCGAGGAGCTCACCGAAGTCGGCAAGAAGCCGATCTCATACCGGCAGGTCGGCGACAATCTGTTCGGCCGCAGCCTGCAGATCCTGAAGGAGCGCTACGAGCCCGGCAGCGACACCGGGCGCGTGCATCTCGTCCATGACGGCGAGGAAGGCGGCATCGTGATTTCGGGCAAGCTCGAGGTCACCGTCGAGGACGAGCGCCGCATCCTCAATCCCGGCGATGCCTATTATTTCGAGAGCCGCCGCCCGCATCGCTTCCGCTGCGTCGGCGGCAAACCGTGCGAGGTGATCTCGGCCTGCACGCCGCCGACGTTCTGACGGTCCCTCCGCAATCGTACGGAGGCGAGGATCTAGCGGATATTGAGCCACCGCAATTTCCGCGAACCGCAGCTTGATATGTTGGGAGCCGTAGCCGAGCAGCCTCGCGCAAAGGTGCTGAGGTTATGGCCCGGACTCCTAGGCACTCCGGGGCCGCCTGTTTCGGAAGAGCTAGAGCTACGTCAGCAGTTCCTCGATCCGGATCGGAAAGTTGCGGACGCGCACGCCGGTGGCGTGCCAGACCGCGTTGGCGACCGCGCCGGCGCTGCCGGTGATGCCGATCTCGCCGACACCCTTGATGCCGAGCGCATTCACGTGCGGATCGTGCTCCTCGACGGTGATGACGTCGAGCGGCGGCACGTCGGCGTTCACGGGGATGTGGTACTCGCCGAGATTGGCATTCATGATCCGCCCGCTGCGGCGGTCTGTGATCGCCGCCTCGTGCAGCGCGAAGGACATGCCCCAGATCATGCCGCCGAACAGCTGGCTCTGCACCATGCGCGGATTGATGATGCGGCCGGCGGCGAAGGCGCCGATCATGCGACTGACGCGGACCTGGCCGAGCTCGGGATCGACCTTCACCTCGGCGAACACCGCGCCGTGGGCGTGCATCGCATATTGCTCCATCGCCGCAGGGTTCGGCGCGCCGGTGCCGCGCGCCTCCACTTCGGCAACGCCCGCGCGCGCCAGAATCCCGGCATAGCTCTCGCTGCGGCTCTCATCGTCGCGGCGGATCAGCCTGCCGTCGCGCGCGATCACGCCGGCATTGCCGGCGCCGAACAGCGGCGAGCGCTCGTCGCTTGTGGCGAGATCGGCGAGCTTTCCGATCACGGCGGCACCGGCGCTGTGGATCGCAGCGCCTGCGGTTGCCGTGTGCGCCGAGCCGCCGGCGATGCCGGCATCGGGCAGGTCGGACGTGCCGGACCTGAAGTCGAGGCGGTCGATGTCGAGACCGACGGAATCGGCCGCGATCTGCGCCAGCGCCGTCCAGGCGCCCTGCCCCATGTCATGCGCGCCGATCTCCATCACGCCGGAGCCGTCGCGGCGGATCGCCGCGCGCGCCTCGGCCTGGAACATCAGCGCCGGGAAGGTCGCCGTACCCATGCCCCAGCCGACCAGAAGGCCGGCATCGTCGCGCATCTGCCGCGGCTGCAGCGGACGCTTGGCCCAGCCGAAGCGCGAGGCGCCCTGCTCGTAGCAGGCGCGCAGCGCCTTGGAGGAGAACGGCCGCCCCGTCATCGGCTCGACCTCGGCGTAGTTCTTCAGGCGGAAAGCGAGCGGATCCATGCCGCAGGCCCAGGCCATCTCGTCGATCGCGCTCTCGAGCGCGATCGAGCCGGTCGCCTCGCCCGGCGCGCGCATGAACAGCGGCGTGCCGGTGTTGACGCGCACGGCATCGTGCGAAGTGCGGATCGCGGGCGCCGCGTAGAGCGTGTGCGAGGCATCGGCGGCAGGCTCGTAGAAATCGTCGAAGGTGCTCGACACGGTTCGCGCATGATGATCGAGCGCAGTCAGGCGGCCCTCGCCATCGGCGCCGAGGCGCAGGCGTTGGCGCGTCGGCGCCCGGTGGCCGACCGGGCCATACATCTGCTCGCGGCGGAGCACCAGCTTGACTGGCCTGCCGACCAGCTTCGCCGCCATCACGCCGAGGATCTGCGGCCCGGTCAGGAAGCCCTTCGAGCCGAAGCCGCCGCCGAGGAACGGGCTGCGGATGTGAATCTTCTCCGGCGCGAGGCCAAACAGCTCGGCGACGCGGCCGCGAGCCATCACCATGGCCTGGCTCGGCGTGTCCAAGAAGAGCTTGTCACCCTCCCAGCGCGCCACGATCGCGTGCGGCTCCATGGCATTGTGATATTGCGGCGGCGTCTCGTAGATCGCGTCGATCTGCTTGTCGGCCGCGGCGAGGCCCGCCTCGACATCGCCGCGATGGCTTTCCGTGGGATTACCGACGCCGACGACCGGCGGCACGAAGCTCTCGCCGGCATCGAGGCCGACCAGCGCAGGCTGCACCTCGTAACGTGGGGCCAGCAGCGCGGCGCCTTCCGTCGCGGCCTCCAGCGTTTCAGCGATCACGACCGCAATCGCCTGATTGGCGTAGCGGACCTCATTGCTCTGCAACACCTCCATCCGGAATACGAACGGATTGGTCTTGAGGTCGGGGTCGATCGCGAGCGCTGGCTTGTGATCGGGCGTCATGACGTCGACGACGCCGGGACGGCGTTTTGCGGCAGCGACATCGAGCGAGACCACACGGCCCCGCGCAATGCTCGAGACGGCCATCACGGCAAACAGCATGCCGGGCGGATGATTGTCCGCAGCATAGCTCGCCTGCCCCGTCACCTTGAGGATGCCGTCGCGGCGGGTCAGCGGCTGGCCGATATTCGAGCCGTGCCTGAGATGTGCGGGCGCACTGGTCAAATTGAGCTCAGACATGGACGGCTCCGGAGGTCGAGGCGAAGGGAGAGGCCGGCAGCGCGGGGATACGCGCAGGCGTCCCGGCGGCGGCCAAGGTCAGCGCGCGCACGACGATGCGGCGCGCGAGCTCGATCTTGAAGGCGTTGTCGCCCGATGGCTTCGCGCCCTCGAGCGCACGCAGGGCTGCCTCCTGGAACGCGTCGGCGGTCGGCGCGACGCCCTTGAGGACGTCTTCCGCTGCACGGGCGCGCCAGGGCTTTGCGGCGACGCCGCCGAGCGCGAGCCGCGCCTGTGCGATTCTGCCGTTCTCGATCCGCAGCGCAGCCGCGGCCGAGACGACAGCAAAGGCATAGGAGGTGCGCTCGCGCACCTTGAGGTAACGCGCATGCGCGGCAAAGCCGCGTGCGGCAGGCGGCAGGCGCACCGCGACGATGAGATCGCCGGGCTCGAGCACCGACTCGCGCTCGGGCGCATCGCCGGGCAGGCGGTGCAGCTCGTCGAGCGCGACCTCGCGCCGGCCGCCCCTGCCCTCGATCTCGACGATGGCATCGAGCGCGACCAGCGGCACGCAGAAATCCGAGGGGTGTGTGGCGATGCAGCTCTCGCTCCAGCCGAGCACGGCATGGCTGCGGTTGTCGCCGTCGCGCGCGTCGCAGCCGGAGCCCGGCGCCCGCTTGTTGCAGCGGCTGGCAGTGTCGTAGAAATACGCGCAACGCGTCCGTTGCAACAAATTGCCGCCGACGGTGGCGGCATTGCGCAATTGAGCCGACGCTCCCGAGAGCAGCGCTTCGGCCACTGCGGGATAGGACCGCGCGAACTCCGCATCATGCGCGAGGTCGGCATTGCTCACCAGCGCGCCGATGCGCAAAGACCCGTCCGCGAGAGTCTCGATCTGATCGAGCCCATCGAGACGCGTGACGTCGACCAGCCGGTCCGGACGGCTGATGCCACCCTTCATCAGGTCGAGCAGGTTGGTGCCGGCTGCAAGAAACACCGCGCCGGGCTGGGCCGCCGCCGCAACCGCTTCAGTGACGGTGGCCGGCCTGACATAATCGAACGGTTTCATGCGGAACGCCTCTGATTGGTCTCGTCCATCTGTCCTTGCGCGTCCAGCACGGCATCGACGATGCCGACGTAAGCGCCGCAGCGGCACAGATTGCCGCTCATGCATTCGCGGACGCGCTCGGGATCGTTGCCGGCCTGGCCTTCTCTGATCATGCCGATCGCGCTCATGATCTGGCCCGGCGTGCAGAAGCCGCATTGAAAGCCGTCATGTGCGATGAAGGCGGCCTGCACGGGATGGAGCTGGTCGCCGCGCGCGAGGCCTTCGATGGTGAGGATGTCGGCCCCGTCATGGCTGATGGCGAGCGCGAGGCAGGAATTGATACGCTTGCCGTCGACCAGGATGGTGCAGGCGCCGCATTGGCCGCGGTCGCACCCCTTCTTGGTTCCGGTCAGATGAAGGCGCTCACGCAGGAGATCGAGCAGCGTGACGCGCGGATCGTCGAGGACGAAATCGCGCCGCGCACCGTTCACGGTGAGGCTGATGGAGTGGTTCATACAAGGCTCCGATCAGATTTGGACATGAGTCATCGCGCAGCGCGCCACCGCCGTGGCCGCTGTCGAATAGCGCCGTCCGAACACGATGCGTCCGACGCTTGATCGGAAGATACGGAGGCAGCCTCCGCTTAACAAGGGCGGCGCGGAAAAATCTGGAATTCGTCAAAAGCGCGTGCGTCACCAACGCGATGCAGCCCTGCGCGGGTCCGGCGAGGGTTCAATCTAACCAATTCGTGATCTACATTGCGCGCCATGGACGACCACACCGACCAGACCCGCAAACCCCGCGCCGATGCCGTGCGCAATCGCGAGCGCGTGCTCGAAGCGGCAAAGCTGGTGTTCAGCGCGGGCGGTTCGGAGGCGAGCCTGGAAGCGGTGGCCAAGCGCGCCGGGGTCGGCATCGGCACGCTGTATCGGCATTTCCCGACGCGCGAGGCCTTGTTCGAGGCGGTGTACCGCCGCGAGGTCGAGCAGCTCAGCGAGCTGGCCGAGCAATTGAAGAATGCCAAGGATCCGGTCGAGGCGCTGCGGCGCTGGCTGCGATCAGGGGTCGAGTTTGTTGCGACCAAGAAGGGGATGATGGCAGCGCTCGCGCTCGCGGTGCAGAGCGGGTCGGAGCTGCATGCTTTCTCCTTCGAGCGTCTGACCAAGGCGATCGGCTCGCTGCTGGACCGCGCCATCGCAGCCGGCGAGATGCGCGCCGACATCAGCCCGGAGGATCTGCTGCGCGCCTTCTTCGGCATGTGCTACGTTCACGACCAGCCCGGCTGGCAAGCGACGGCGCTGCGTCTGCTCGACGTATTCGTCGACGGCTTGCGCGTGCGGCCTCCCAGCAAGGCCAGGGCGCGCTCGTCGAAGACGACGAAGCCGGCGACGAAGCGAAAGCGCTAGGCTGGAGCTTGCCGATGGGAGCCGCTGACCCCGAGCGGACTTCGCTAAACATGGAACTGTTGTCACCTAATCCGATTCAAAGGATCATTTGATACATCGCTTCGACTTGCGACATGGCAGGTTCAGGCATGGCGCCAGTTCTCAATTTGCCCCGGCTCACCAATTCGCTCAGACAGGATCGTCTGGCGCTTCAACGTGCCCGCGAGGTCGTGGCGGAGGCGACCGAGGTGCTTCAACGCTGTCCAAAGCCGGATACGTTTCTAGGCCGTAAGACTCAAGAGCCGTTTCCGAATGAGGACGAAACAAAGTTGACCAGGGTGGCGCAGCGTTCAAGCCGCGAGCCGTTTCCAAGAACGTAAAGGCTTCATTAACACACCTGAATGCACTTCCGGGCCGTGGCAGGCATATCGGCCTCATCGGAAAACCGGATTAGACAATGCTGGCCAGACCAGATGCTAGAGCGAGCCGATGGACGCGAAAAGCTTGCTGATCTAACGCGCGACAACGTGGTGGCCCATAGCCTGCGCGAAGCCGCCCGGCAATGGCGAGCCATGGCCGTGCAGCAGGACTTGCTGGAGCGCGAACCGACCTGTCGCAGATCCGTAACCGCTCTGATTAGAGCAACTTCAAAGGATTGCTGCGCCGAGTTTGCTGAGATAACTTGCCTGTCATCACCGGCCAAGGCCGTGCCGTAGGCGTCGGTGGCTGAGAGACCAATCGTGCTCCCGCCTGCATCTATGCATGGGAGCGACAAATGGATCGCGCCATGGCGCTTCGCCATCTGGCGGAAGCCGAAGAGCACATTTCACTGGCCGACCGACACCTTTCCGAGCAGGAGGTTCGAATTGCGGACCTTGAGCTTTCGGGGCACGACACGAGCTTGGCTCGCGCTATCGGCGAAACATTTCGGCTGACACTGGCGCGGCACCTCGCGCACCGCGATCACATTTTGAGAGAGCTGATACCGTAGCTCTCGGCCCGTGCTTTCGAACATCCCTTCGATCAAACGCCAACTATGGCGCAGTATGATCTCGCCATCGGCACTAAACAGGGTTGCGCCATTTCAACGACGCAGAATCAGCTTCTGGCCGATCGGCGACTTGCACGACCTCTGATGTTTGTGCCGCCGTCAGATCAGCTGTCCTGACGCGCCGCTGGCGTTATAGGCCACCTCGCCCTTCCCAGTAGGTTGGCGTTCCATAATACCGGTGAGTTCGCGTTTCCCAGTCTCGATCTTCCCAGGAGTCATCGCTGAACTCAGGCGCATCCCTCAGCTGTTGCTCGGTGATATTGGTTCGAAAGCCGGCAAGCGACGTGTCATATGTCAGAGCGCCCCAGGGAATCGGGTAGTGGCTGTGACCCAAGCCCACAAATCCACCAAAGCTCATGACCGCATAAGCCACGCGGCCTGACACCTTGTCGATGATGAGGTGATCAATCTCGCCGATATTCGTCCCATCTGCTCCATAGACCTCGGTTCCCTCAATGTCCTCGCTTGAGATGCAGTGATGATCCGGATGTGCTGTTGCACGGGCCATGACTTTGCTCCTTGGTAAGGTGGTTTTGCCGGCTTAACTCGGCCATCGCGGAGCCGTTCCTGCCTTAGGAGAACATGTCGCAGCTGCCTACTGTTGCGCCGCTGTCCCGGATGAGTCGGCATCTGGAGCGTTCAAACCCAGCGCGTGATATCTGAGTACACGCCCTGGCGGCACAGATGTGCTAGGATCGCCTTCGCCGGGTATTCAACGCGGAGCCTGTCATGCGCATCGCAGCCTTGCTGGTCGCTCTCATCATTGTTGCCTGTCATCATTCAGCGTTTGCCGGCGATGTCGCGGCGGCCCAGAGCGTCATCCGCGCCCAGGAGCAGGCCTTCGTTCGCGACGATGCGACGGCCGCTTATTCCTATGCTGCACCGGCGATCAAGGAGATCTTTCCCGCACCCGACATCTTCATGTCCATGGTGCAGAACGGCTACGCGCCGGTCTATCGTCACAAGAGTTTCGAATTTGGCGAGAGCAAGAGCGATGGCGGCTGGATCGCCCAGCGCGTCCATATCATCGATGCCAATGGCGAGGCCTGGGAGGCGCTCTACACACTCGAGCAGCAGGGCGACGGCAGCTACAAGATCACCGGCTGCTCGCTGCTGAAGGCGGGACAGGCCGTTTAGGTGGCAAAGCCCGGGCCGGTCTTGACCGAGCCCGTCCGCGCGCGGATCAAGAGCAGCACGACGATGCCGATGTTCAGCGCATTCCAGGCGACGCCGTTGGCGAACGCTGCGGCATACGAGCCGGTGGCATCGAAGATGACGCCGGACACCCAGCCGCCGAAGGACATGCCGAACACGGACGCAAAGATCACGATGCCGACGCGGGTCGCGGCCTCGCTCGCCGGCATCGCCTCGCGCACGATGATGGCATAGCTCGGCACGATGCCGCCCTGGAACAGGCCGAACATCGCGGAGATCAGATAGAGCGAGGTCAGGCTGTCGAAGAACAGATAGAACACCAGCGCAAAGCCCTGCGCCAGCGATCCCACCAGCAGCGTGTAGATGCCGCCGATCTTGTCGGCGAGGTAGCCCGAGCCGATCCGGCTGATGATGCCGCAGCCCATCATCAGGGACAGCATCTCGGCGCCGCGCGCGACGCCATAACCGAGGTCGCCGCAATAGGCGACGATGTGCACCTGCGGCATCGCCATTGCCACGCAGCAGGAGATGCTGGCGATCGAGAGCAGCACCGTCAGCGTATTCGTCGACAGCCGGAGATCGACCCGCGGCGGCGGCGCGTTGGCATGGTCGTGGACGGTGTCGCGGCCCATCTGCGCGCGCAGGATCAGCACCAGCACCGTCATCAGGCCGGCGCAGACGATGCCTATGCCGATATGGGTGTAACGCCAGCCGATCTCCTGCGTGCCCCAGCTCACGATCGGCGGCCACATCGCGCCGGCGACGTAATTGCCGCTGGCGACGATGGTCACGGCAAGACCGCGATAGCGCTCGAACCAGTGCGAGGCTTCGGCCATCAGCGGCGCAAAGGTCGCGGACGTCCCGAGCCCGATGAAGAAATAAGCCGCCACGAACTGCCAGAGCTGGCCCGACAGCCCGGCGAGCACATTGGCAACGCCGAGGAAGGCGATGCTGATCGCCATCGCCGGCACGATGCCGAACCGGTCGGTGATCTTGCCGGCGATCACACCGCCAAGCCCGAAGCCGAACATCATGAGGGTGAAGGCCAGCGACACCGCGCCGCGCGTGGCTCCGAATTCGACCTGCACCACGGGAATCACGACCACGACCGCCCACATGCCGACGGCCCCGATCGAGCCGATCAGGAGGGCAATGACGAGCCGCACCCAGGCCTGACGGGAGTCAGGGGTGAAGGCGTCAGGTGTTTGCCCGGGATGATTTGGCGCGTGCACAGGCAGGACCATGTTCGCGGACCGCCGCATGGTCAACCATCTTGCCGCGATATTGGGCATGCGCGGTGCGCTGCGGTAATAAGCTCTTGGCGAATGCGTCTTTTGCCATTAGTTTGCAACAAGCGTGTGCAACATTGCCGCGCGAGGAGCCTATCGGCGGAATGTTGATGCGATTGACGCGATCGATGCGGATCAGGGTGGGGCGGATCATCGCCCTCGCCTATCTGTTCTGCGTGCTCGCGCCGGCCGCGAGCCTCGCCTGGGGCAGTGCTGCGCCCTGCCTTGGCGACGAGGCCTTGGCTGACCTCGTTCCGGCGCATCATCACATGGCTGCGAGCCATGGTATGGCTGCGAGCCATGGCGACGTTCCGCACGAGCATGCGGGCACCTCTTCCCAGACCGCGGCAAAGGACGCACCTGCTCCGAATCATCACGACGGCAAGGGAACAGTGGGCCCCTGCTGTGCGATGATGTGCGTCAGCGCGCTGCCGGCCGATCTGCCCAGCGTCGCCACGCCGCTCCGGCCGATGTCGACCTGTGCGCCCGAGATCGTGCCCAGCCTGCACAGCGCGGCGCCGCCCCAGCACTACCGCCCTCCCATCGCCTGATCTGACACGACGATTTCGGCTCGATGCGCACTTTTGCGCGCGCGAACCTGTGGTCATTCAGATCGGGAATTAAGACATGGCTGCGCTTTCCGGGGCGAAATCTGCCGCATCTGCGGTGGGTGATCGACACTCTCGTTTCATTTGGCTGCTGCTGGCCTTCGCCGCGCCGGCACTGTCCGGCTGCATGCCGGCAACGACGCACATGGCCAGCGCGGATCCGGCCGATCCGGCGGCGAAGATGGCCCCCGTAACCTATCGCTCGACCATCGCGCCCTATACCAGCCTGCGGCCAGCGACGCCGGCACCCTGGCGCGGCCGCAACGAGGCGGTGACGCCGCAGCCGAAGCAAGAGCGGTAGGAGCGCGCCATGTCACAGCATTTTGCGCGGGGCCTGCTCGTGCTCGCGGCGCTCGGACTTTCCGGCTGCGCCGCGTTCTCGCCCGACAGGGGCATGAGCGCGGTCTCGGATCTGACGAGCCAGGCCATCAACAAGGACGTCGCTTTCGTGCGCTCGGCCGAGGGCGCCGCCGCGGTCGATGCCCGCGTCCGCCAGCTGCTCTCGCGCACGCTCAGCGTTGACGCCGCCGTGCAGATCGCGCTGCTCAACAACAAGGGACTGCAGGCAGTCTACAACGAGCTGGCGCTGGCGGAGACCGAGCTGGTCGAGCAGAGCCTGCCGGCCAATCCGGTGTTCGCGGTCTCTCGCATCACGGGCAATGGCGCCAGCGAGATCGAGCGTCAGGTGGTCGGCGATATCCTCGCGCTCGCCACCCTGCCGTTCCGTTCCGAGATCGCCCGCGAACGCTTCCGCGGTGCGCAGCTGCGCGCCGCGCTGGCGACGCTGCGGCTCGCCTCGGACGTTCGCCGCGCCTATGTCCGTGCGGTTGCCGCCAACGAGATGGTGGGGCTGCTGACCGACGCAAAGGCGACGGCGGAATCGACCGCACAGCTCGCGCTCAAGCTCGGCGAGACCGGCTCGCTCAACAAGCTCGACCAAGCGCGCGAGCAGGTGTTCTATGCCGAGACCACCGCAGACCTCGCCACCGCGCGGCAGATGGCGGGAAGCGCGCGCGAAAGGCTGGCGCGCCTGATGGGGCTCTGGGACGACGGTCTCGACTTCCGCCTGCCCGATCAACTGCCGCCGCTGCCGCGCCGGCCGCTGGCGCTCCCCACGATCGAAGCCGACGCGGTGGCGCATCGGATCGACCTGCAGATCGCGCGGCTGGAGCTGGCCGCGCTGGCGAAGGCGCTGAACCTCACCGAGGCGACGCGCTTCGTGACGCTGCTCGATCTCGCCGGCATCTCCCGTCGCACCCAGGATCCGGAAGGGCCGCCGTTCCGCGAGCGCGGCTTCGACCTGCAGTTCCAGATTCCGATTTTCGACGGCGGCGAGGTGCGCGTGCGCCAAGCCGCCGAGACCTACAACCTCGCCTTCAACCGCCTGACCGAGCGGGCCGTCAATGTGCGGTCCGAGGCGCGCGACGCCTATCGCGTCTACCGCTCCACCTACGACATCGCCGGCCATTACCAGCGCGAGATCATCCCATTGCGAAAGATCATCACCGAGGAGATGCAGCTTCGTTTCTCCAGCATGCAGGTCGACATCTTCGCGCTGCTCACCGAAGCGCGGCAGCGCCTCGCGGCGCTGCGCGGCGCGATCGACGCCAGGCAGAGATTCTTCCTCGCCCAGGCCGATCTGCAGACCGCCGTCAACGGCGGCGGTCTGCCCACCGCCGTAGGCGACAATCCAACCAATGTCGCCGCGGCAGTTCCTGCCGAAGGCGGCGGCCACTAAAGACGGAGGTCAAGATGTTTTCCCGCCGAGGATTTTTAGGCACCGCCGCGCTTGTCGGCGCATCGGCCATTCAAGGCCGCGTCCAGGCCGCGTCTATCCCGGAAGCGCCCACCATGGACAAGGTGGTGATGCAGCCGCCGCTGCACCCCACAAGCGGCCCGGATTATCGCCCCGTGGTGACGCTGAACGGGTGGTCGCTGCCGTTCCGCATGAACGGCGACTGGAAGGAATTCCATCTCGTCGCCGAGCCGGTGGTGCGCGAGTTCGCGGAAGGAATGAAGGTGAATTTGTGGGGCTACAACGGGCAATCGCCGGGCCCGACCATCGAGGCCGTCGAGGGCGACAAGGTGCGCATCTTCGTCACCAACCGCTTACCCGAATACACCACGGTGCACTGGCACGGCATGATCATCCCGAGCGGCATGGACGGCGTCGGCGGATTGAACCAGCCGCACATCCAGCCCGGCAAGACCTTCGTCTACGAATTCGAGATGAAGAAGAGCGGAACCTTCATGTACCACCCGCATTCCGACGAGATGGTGCAGATGGCGATGGGCATGATGGGCATGTTCATCGTGCACCCGCGCGACCCGAACTTCCGCGCCGTCGACCGCGACTTCGTGTTCGTGATGAGCACTTATCGCGTCGACCCCGGCACCTACCTGCCGCACGTCAATGAGATGACGGACTTCAACATGTGGACCTGGAACGCGCGGGTCTTTCCTGGAATCGATCCGCTGCCGGTCAGGCTCGGCGACAAGGTGCGCGTGCGCATCGGCAATCTCAGCATGACCAACCATCCGATCCATTTGCATGGCCACAGCTTTGCGGTGACCTGCACCGATGGCGGCTGGATTCAAGAGAGCGCGCAGATCCCGGAGACGACCACCGACGTCCCGGTCGGCGCCATCAGGGTGTTCGACGTGCTCGCCGACAATCCCGGCGACTGGGCGTTCCATTGCCACAAGTCGCACCACACCATGAATTCGATGGGACACGACGTGCGCAACCTGATCGGCGTGTCGCGCAAGGACCTCGCCAAGGCCGTCGGCAAGCTCGCGCCCGACGGCATGGCCATGGGCTCGACCGGCATGGCGATGGGCAACATGGAGATGCCCGCGCCCGACAATACGCTGCCGATGATGACGGGCACCGGCCAGTTCGGGCCGATCGAGATGGGCGGCATGTTCACCGTGATGAAGATCCGCGAAGGCCTCGCGCGCGACGATTACCGCGATCCTGGTCCGTACAAGTTCCCGCCAGGCACCGTCGCCTACGAAGTCGCCGCACCCGCCCCGGAGCCGGCGCGGCAGAAATCCGGCAGTCCGCCGATGAAGCACAAGATGTGAGCGTTTCGATGAACCACCAACCGGAGACTACGATGAAGATCACGCTCAAGCTCGCCCTCGCGCTGGCTGCACTTTCGGCCGCGCCGGCCTTCGCTCACGACAAGCACGGGCACGGAAACTATTCGGCCGGCGAGCCCGGCGATCCCAGGAAGCCCGCGCGCACTATCGAAATCCTGATGAACGAGATGGACTACACGCCCGCGAAAATCGAGGTCAAGCGCGGCGAGCAGATCCGCTTCGTGCTGCGCAATGTCGGCAAGGAGGACCACGAATTCCTGCTGGCCACATCTAAGGAGAATCTCGCGCATGCGGAGCAGATGAAGAAGCATCCGCACATGGAGCACGACGAGCCCAATGCGGCGCGGCTTGCACCGAAGAAGACGACCGAGATCCTCTGGAAGTTCAGCAAGCGCGGCACCTTCGAATATTCGTGCCTCATTCCCGACCACCGCGAGTACGGCATGGTCGGCCAGGTCAACGTGAAGTAACGCGAGAGGAGATCCACATGAATCGCATCATCAATATCACTGCCGCGCTGGCGCTGAGCGTCGGCCTCGCGACCGCAACCCTCGCCGCAGAGGGCGCCGCGATCAGCGGCGAGGTCAAGAAGATCGACGAAGGCGCCGGCAAGATCACGCTCAAGCACGGCCCGGCCAAGAGCCTCGGCATGGAGGACCCCATGACCATGGTCTATCGGGTCAAGGATCCCGCCATGCTCAAGCAGGTGAAGGTCGGCGACAAGATCACCTTCGAGGCCGAGGAAGGGTCGTCGGGCTACACGGTGACCAAGATGCAGAAGGCGAAGTAGGGCAGCCTCGCCTGCCCGTCATTCCGGGGCGCGCCTCTTGGCGCGAGCCCGGAATCCATTTCACCACCATACCTGCGGCCCGATGGATTCCGGGCTCGATGCTCCGCATCGCCCCGGAATGACAACCCGCCCCCGAAACATCCCGGTCTGAGCT
>NZ_JADYVQ010000060.1:0-1464 GCF_020193895.1 Bradyrhizobium sp. NBAIM14
ACCGAATTTCGCTAGCCTGACGCGGAATGAGGTGCGACACTCGCGCCCGCGGTTTGTCACGCAGTAGGCCACCATGGCTGACATCCCGGCCACTCACTATGTCAAAAGTGACGACGTCCATATTGCCTATCAGGTGATGGGCGACGGTCCGCGCGACCTGCTGTTCGTCCCAGGTTTTGTCTCCAATGTCGAAGCGCTCTGGCAATCGCCGGCACGCGCTTCCTTTTTCCGCAAGCTTGCAACGTTTGCGCGGGTCATCACGTTCGACAAGCGCGGCACCGGAATGTCCGATCGCGGTTCCCAGATCTTCACGCTTGAACAGCGGATGCACGACGTGCAGGCGGTGCTGGACCAGGTTGGTTCTCAGCGGGCCACCTTGTTTGGCGTGTCCGAGGGCGGTCCGATGTCGCTGCTCTATGCAGCTACGTATCCCGAACGCACGTCAGCTCTGGTGCTTTGTGGCACTTATGCGCGACGCTCGTGGGCCCCTGACTACGCATTCGCGTGGACCGATGCGCAGTGGAGCGCTTTCCTCGATGACATTGAGCACCATTGGGGTTCGGCAGATGCGATGAGTTTGCTGATGTGGGCGCCTAGCCTCGCTGGCAATAAGCAGGCACTTGAGCAAACCGCCGCCTACTTCAGGGCCTCGGCAAGCCCAGGCGCGGCATCGGCGATCATGCGCATGAACCGGGAGATCGATGTCAGGGACATCCTACCCGTGACGCGTGTGCCGACCTTGATTTTGCATCGCACCGATGAGCGCGTCATTGACGTGAAGCATGCGCGCTACATGGCGCAGCAGATTCCTTGCGCCAAACTGATTGAGCTCAGCGGTCAGGACCATATGGTCTGGGTTGGCGATCAGGATGCAATTATCAATGAGGTCGAAGAGTTCGTCACCGGGCATCGGCAAGCAGCGGAGCCGGACAGGGTGCTTGCAACTGTGCTGTTTGTCGACATTGCGGGATCGACGGAGCGCGCGGCCGCTCTCGGCGACGGCGCCTGGCGCGTGCTGCTGGATGCGTTCTATGCCAAAGCTCGGGGCGTGCTCGGCCAGTATCGCGGCCGCGAAGTCAATACCGCCGGCGACGGTTTCCTTGCCACGTTCGATGGCCCTGCGCGCGCTGTGCGTTGCGCAAGCGCAATCGGCGACGCGGTGCGCCCACTCGATCTGAAGGTCCGTTGCGGTTTGCATACCGGCGAGTGCGAATTCGTCGCTCACGATATTGTTGGCATTGCCGTGCATATTGGTGCACGTGTGGCCGCGCTAGCTGCCCCGGGTGAAGTTCTGGTCTCACAGACGGTTCGCGATCTCGTGGCAGGCTCTGGATTGACGTTTGAGGAGCGCGGCCGCCACATTCTCAAAGGCGTGCCCGACAAATGGCGTCTGTTCCGTGCGGTAACGACCTAGCACGTCTTCACCCGCCATGCGGTCAACGCACCGATGACCGCTTTTGGCCC
>NZ_JADYVQ010000061.1:0-1274 GCF_020193895.1 Bradyrhizobium sp. NBAIM14
TGGGCCTCGCCTCACTGACCAGCGGTGTCGACTTCATCGATAACGCTGCCACCAACAAGGTGCTGACCAACCTCAACGCCGCCTCGAGCACGCTCCGCTCGCAGGCCTCGAGCCTCGGCTCGAACCTCTCGGTGGTGCAGGTCCGTCAGGACTTCAACAAGAGCCTGATCAACGTGCTGCAGACCGGCTCGTCCAACCTGACGCTGGCCGACACCAACGTCGAGGCGGCCAACAGCCAGGCGCTGTCGACCCGCCAGTCGATCGCGGTCTCCGCGCTGTCGCTGGCCAACCAGTCGCAGCAGAGCGTGCTGCAGCTGCTCCGCTAAGTCGCGGACGATATCGCAAGCAAGATCCGGCGGCGGGGCTTCGGCCCCGCCGCTTTCTTTTTGGGCCGGCGTGCGAGTGCTGCCCGGCAAGGTCGCAGCGGTGCATTCGATGCAGCCAATTGCTCACTCTCAGTTATGGTTGACAAGTCGCAAATGCCTCATCGGTGCACGGAAAAGCACCGTCCTATCATGACGATATGGGTGAGAACGCTGAGGCTCCGGATGCGCACATGGTGAATCGGTGGAGGGCCTGGCGCGACTCGCTTCATGCTTTGTTAGCCCACAACGTTCACCGTCCCGGCCATCGATTAATCCTAATCGAAGTTTTGTTGCGTTGCGTACCAGAAGGGTAACACTCAATGTCCGGTATCGTTCTCTCCGCGTCGGTTCGCCAGAACCTGCTCTCCCTCCAGTCCACCGCCGATCTTCTCGCCACCACCCAGAGCCGTCTGTCGACCGGCAAGAGCGTCAACTCGGCCCTGGACAATCCCACCAACTTCTTCACGGCCCAGTCGCTCGACAACCGCGCCAGCGACATCAACAACCTGCTCGACGGCATCGCCAACGGCGTGCAGGTGCTGCAGGCTGCCAACACCGGCATCACCTCGCTGCAGAAGCTGATCGACAGCGCCAAGTCGATCGCCAACCAGGCGCTGCAGACCACCGTCGGTTACTCCACCAAGTCGAACGTCTCGACCACGATCTCCGGTGCGACGGCGGCCGACCTGCGTGGCACGACCTCCTACGCCAGCGCGACGGCGAACAGCAACGTCGTGTATAGCGGCGCGGCCGGCGGCACCACCGCGGCGACCGGCACCACGACGCTCGGCGCCACCATCGGCGTCTTCGCCAGCACGGGCGCAACGGCCGGCGACGGCACCACGGCGCTGACCGGCACCATGACCCTGATCGCCACCAACGGCACGACCGCGACCGGCCTCGCCGGCA
>NZ_JADYVQ010000062.1:0-1191 GCF_020193895.1 Bradyrhizobium sp. NBAIM14
TCCCAGCTGCGCTAAACGAGGGCCAAGCCCATAGAGATGCGCTAAAAGTGAAGTGAGAACGACGCCACCGAAGAGAGCAATGAGGTCCCTCGTGGCAGAACTGCGCCAATCGAAGTGCAATACGCGCCATCGTGGAGTTGACATTCTCATCTCAGTCAAACCGTCGCAACGCAGGGTGGCCCAGTGAGGTTCTTGCCCGCAGCATGATTGTTGAGAACCAGATGTTGCGCCGATTGCCGAACTTCAGTAACGGCTTCGCAAGCAGCAATGAGCCCTCGGGTCGAGATAGTTGCTTCCCGCAACAGTTGTGTTCGAGCGACCGGCAGGCTCGCGCATCGTTAGTGCGGCGGAAGCAACGAGCTATATCCTGAATATGCCGCTTCACGACTTTGAACACTCTGGAGCGCGAGCGCCAAGGGAGGGCGCTAGGTCGTAGTCTGACGTTTCGAAGGCAAGAGGTGCCTGGCCTGCAGCTTCTCGGATCGGCGGATGGATGGACCCGCACGGCCTAGGTGCTCGGACCGTCCGTTCCATTTTCACATCAACCCGTTCCAGATCGTCGAGATCCGCATCCCTCGACCGTGGACGTGAGCATCTGGCGAACCGGACAATGCGCAACGTGCTCCCGATCAGATCCGATCCCACGAAATTCGTGGACATTGGTGCGGTCGTCGCGCCTATGGAGAGTAACGCCCCGTCGGTCGCCGTTGTCCTCTCTTCGACCTGCCGAAGCGAAATCACGGCCGGCGCACAGACAATCTGAAGGGCTCGGCGCTACGCTTACGATCGGCTCGAAGCCTTGGACAAAGAAGCGTGCCCCCGCTTAAGACAATTCTTGAATTTCCCGTGGGCTCCGCCGCTGCTATTTCGTGCCGATCTTCGGCGCATGGGCATCACTTGGGTGATGCCCGGCACCCGCCCGCGCGGGACCGGCATGACCGGCGGTCTTACCGCGAGTGCTGGCGGCGAGGCCACGTTCTGCTATCTGAAGGACGTCCGGCGGACCGCCCCCGCATCGACGCAAAGCCTTAAAGGGTGGAGAGCGGTCTTCAGCTCCGAGCAAGGAGCTATGCGGGAAAGTGGGTGCTGACGGAATGAGATAGGCGGCGTATCGAGGCGGGTGTCGAGCCTGCCAGAACCTCTCGAGGAGAGCGATACGCCATGAACGATACTAGCAACATTGTCCCGCTT
>NZ_JADYVQ010000063.1:0-1179 GCF_020193895.1 Bradyrhizobium sp. NBAIM14
GTAGCAACCATTAAGTTGCGGCGGTATTTTCACGCCAGGGCGTACCTCGGGCAACAACGGTGTTGGCGTAGATAAGGAGCTTCCTGGCGCAAGCGATCAGGGCGACGCTGTGCGCTTTTCCTGCGGCTGTCAGGCGGCTGTAGAGGCCGATCAGCGCCTTATTCCAACGAAAGGCTGCTGGGAGCGCCGCGGCGTAGAGGGAGCGCCGAAGGCGGCCCCGGCCGCCGGCGATATGGCGCTGGCCCCGGTGTTTTCCGCTGTCGTCATCGAAAGGAGCCAGGCCGGCGAGTGCCGATGCCTGCTCTCGGCTGATCTGGCCGAGCTCCGGCATCCGGATGATCAGGGCCAGCGCGGTGCGTTCGCCAATGCCTGGAACGCTAAGCACGAGATCAAATCGAACAGCGAGATCGTGGTGAGCGCGCAATTGCTTGGCGATGAGGCGCAGCTGCGCGAGTCTTCGTACCTTGAGCCGCGCAATGTCGGCGAGAACCATTCGTTTAAGGCGTGGTTCACCGATGTGCTCGAGCCTGGTCTTGAAGCGAGCGATATCCTCCTCGATCTGTTCGACGAAGGTGAGGGCATCGGCAAGCGCAGTCAGTCGCGGATCTGGCGCAATCTCATGCGGTTCGATTGCAGCCGCACAAGCGGCAATCAAGGCCGCATCGAGAGCATCATTCTTGGCTCTCTGGCGGTGCAGGCGCGCAAAAGCCCGCACCTGGATTGGTTGGAGAACCAAAACAACAAAACCCGCTGCCCGCAGGTGGTTGACCACACCACGCTCGTAACCACCGGTCGCCTCGATTCCGACGCGTTCGACGCCCGCTTTTGTCAGCTCTGAGCGTAGTTGCTTCCAGCCCCGCATTGAGTTTGCGACCTGCAAACGCAGAACCTGTCCGCAAACCGCAACGTCCAGCTTGTCTTTGGCCGTATCGATACCGGCCGCAATCGTGGTAGTCTTCGTCATCTTCGCCGACCCCTGCCTTGTGAAGCGAACCAGATTGTTCCGGCAACCATCCGGGTCCGATGAAGGTGCTGACGCGATCACGCTACCGGGCAGCCACAAACTGCTCTGGGTGGGCTCGATCCGATCGCCAGCGGCCTGCCGGGGTTGCAGCCCCGGCAGGCCATTCCTCTCGGAACACCCCAATCAATATCCGATTGCGCTATTACAAGGGTGGG
>NZ_JADYVQ010000064.1:0-1154 GCF_020193895.1 Bradyrhizobium sp. NBAIM14
GCGCGTATTGCACTTCGATTGGCGCAGTTCTGCCACGAGGGACCTCATTGCTCTCTTCGGTGGCGTCGTTCTCACTTCACTTTTAGCGCATCTCTATGGGCTTGGCCCTCGTTTAGCGCAGCTGGGACAGCGCTATGTGGAGTCGGTACTCGACGACATTATCTTCATCGTGTTCGTTGCATTCTTGCTGAGCATTGGGCTCACGATCTTTAGTGTTCGGCGCTACCGAGAACTCGCCCGCGGAACTGAAGCACGAACCATCACAGAAGGAGAAGTCCGCGATTTGGCGCGACACGATCCATTGACTGGCTTGCCAAACCGCCGCCTGTTTGATGACAAACTTGATCTGTGCGTTGGCCTCGCCACCGACACGCATCAAGTCGCTGTTCTGATGCTCGGCCTCGACGGCTTAAAGCGAATCAAGGATACGCACGGCCATGCAGCGGTGGACAAGGCACTCTGCGAACTTGCCACTAGGCTTGCCGACATCTTGTGCAAGGACGGCTTCCTGGCGAGGATCGGAGGCGACGAATTCGGGATCGTCCTGCCCAACATTAGCTCCCTCGAGGATCCCGCCAATCTGGCGCGCCGTATCGTGGCGTCTGCCGCCGACAGTTTCGCGATTGAGGCTGGCGCAGCCGAGCTTAGTCTTGGAATTGGCATCGCCATCGCTCCGCTTGATGGCGTCACTCCCCACGAATTGGTTAGGCGCGCAGAACGCGCACTTTATCGCGCGCAAGGCGACGGCAGGTCGCGTGTTCGCTTTTTTGAACCTGACATGGACGTGCATGTCGAGCGGCGCATCAATATTGAGCGTGAGCTTCGGAGCGCTATCGCAACGGATATTATCGAGCCCCATTACCAGCCGGTGGTTTCACTTGTAAGTAATCGCATCGTCGGGTTCGAGGCGTTGGCGCGTTGGGAGAGCAAGACATCGGGCCATATCCCGCCTGACGTGTTTATTCCGATTGCAGAAGAAACAGGCCTCATCAACGCTCTTGGAGATCAGCTGTTTCGCCGCGCGTGTCTTGATGCCACTGCGTGGCCAAAGACGTTTTCGCTTGCCTTCAACATTTCGCCTGTTCAGTTGCGGGATTCCGCGCTTGGAGAGCGCATTATATCGCTCCTAGAGCAGACCGGCTTTAGTCCGCGCC
>NZ_JADYVQ010000065.1:0-1079 GCF_020193895.1 Bradyrhizobium sp. NBAIM14
CGATGGCCCAGCGATGGCCTTCCACCGACACCAGCTTCTGCATGGACGTGCCTTTGGGGCACCATGTGGAGAAGAAGGCCAAGCTGCCGTCGGCGATGTTGCGGCGGATCAGAAGACCCCGCGTCCATTCCCCGGCAAGGTCGTCGTTGTATTCACCGGCGTCGAGATCGGCCAGCTCGAGATAGGCCCAGTCGTGCCAGCGCGGCCCTTTGATCCCCTCGCCGGACGCCAGGCGGCGCCAGGCCTTCTTGGGAAGGCTCTGCGCAATCGCGGAGGCGGTGCCGGCGACAGGCTGCGGCTTGCCCCAGGAACGGAACACATGATTGGACGCAACACCCAGAACATAGCCCTTGCCCTCCTTGCGCAGCAGGGTTTCGATCTCACCGGTGCCATACACGCTGTCCGCGGCCACGAACGCGAACGGCACCTGTGCGGCGATCGCGCCAGCGATCATGTGACGCGCGATCTTGGGCTTTGTCGCAAAGCCCGCATCGCTCGGGACATGCGCAGCCTTCAGGCGAGCGGGGTCGTCCGTCCAGTCCTTTGGCAGGTAGAGTGCCCGGTCGATGAAGGCATGGCCATGCCGCGACACGTAGGCGGCGAACACTCCGATCTGGCAATTGGTGATCTTGCCGGCCGAGCCGGTGTACTGGCGCGCGACGCCGCATGAGGCCTTGCCCTGTTTCAAAAAGCCGGTCTCATCGATGACCAGAACCGCGTCCTCATCGGGCAGCGTTTCCAGCACGTATTCACGGACAATATCGCGCAGCGCATCGGCGTCCCACTGCCCCCGACCCAGGATCGCTTGCTGGCGCCACGGGCCTGGATCGCCGGCCGCTTCCGCCCGCATCCAACCCGTCTTGCGCGGCTCGTTGCCCAACAGTCCGTCGAGAAACTGCCCCGCCGCGGCCGCGACCCGCTCCTGCGTAAACAGCGGACGGATGCGTTGCTTGATATCTCGCAACGCCGAAGCCCACAGCGTCAGCGTATCTTCAACTGACGCGCCACCAATCATCAGATCCCGAATCATGGTCGCCCATGGATTCAGAACCTTCAGGAAGATGCAACTGTAATGCTAG
>NZ_JADYVQ010000066.1:0-1075 GCF_020193895.1 Bradyrhizobium sp. NBAIM14
TCATGGATGATCTGTTGCGGGAGTTTCTGACGGAGACCAGCGAGAGCCTGGACACCGTGGACAATCAGCTGGTGAAGTTCGAGCAGGAGCCGAACAACGCCAAGATCCTGGATAACATCTTCCGCCTGGTCCACACCATCAAGGGCACCTGCGGCTTCCTCGGCCTGCCGCGGCTGGAAGCGCTGGCCCATGCCGGCGAGACCCTGATGGGCAAATTCCGCGACGGCATGCCTGTGACCGCCGAGGCGGTGACGGTGATCCTGTCCTCGATCGACCGCATCAAGGAGATTTTGGCTGGCTTGGAGGCGACCGAGGCCGAGCCGGAAGGCAACGACCGCGATCTCATCGACAAGCTGGAAGCGATGGTCGAGCAGGGCATGGCGGCGATGTCCGGCTCGGCGGAGCCGATGCCGACAGCCGGCACTGCTGCTCCCGTTGCCGATGCGCCGCCGCTGGTGCCGGAAGCACCCGCCGCTGCAGCCGCCCCCGCCAAGGAGATGACCATGGGCACGCTGGTCGATCAGACCCTGGAGCGTCCGCTGCGTCCGGGCGAGGTCTCGCTCGACGAGCTCGAGCGCGCCTTCCGCGAGACCGCGATCGAAGCGCCGGTGCCCGCGCCCGTGGCCAAGGCTGAGGTTAAGGCCGAGCCGGCTGCTGAAGCCGCAAAGCCCGCCAAGGAGAAGGCCGCGCCGAAGAAGTCGATGGCCGACGAGATGGCGGGCGAGGGCGACCGCATCGCCAACCAGTCGATCCGCGTCAACGTGGATACGCTGGAGCACCTGATGACCATGGTCTCCGAGCTGGTCCTGACCCGCAACCAGCTCTTGGAGATCTCCCGCCGCAACGAGGACACCGAGTTCAAGGTGCCGCTGCAGCGCCTCTCCAACGTCACCGCCGAGCTGCAGGAAGGCGTCATGAAGACGCGCATGCAGCCGATCGGCAATGCCTGGCAGAAGCTGCCCCGCATCGTCCGCGACCTCTCATCCGAACTCGGCAAGCAGATCGAGCTCGAGATGCACGGCGCCGACACCGAGCTCGACCGCCAGGTGCTCGATCTGATCAAGGACCCGCTCAC
>NZ_JADYVQ010000067.1:0-1038 GCF_020193895.1 Bradyrhizobium sp. NBAIM14
TCACCAGTCCGATCATTGACAACAACATATTTACCTGGCGAACCATATACTGTTGCTGGATCATTTCGACCTAAATAGTCTGGAGGTGTTTTCTTCGGACTGCGCTTATCAAAAGATGTACCAGTCGCACCGTTAGATACGGTATTTTTGATATCATCTTCTGTCCATCCTCTTTCTGGCATTTGATCCCTAATTTTCTGATCTATTTTAAGATCAGGTATCTTCCCTTTGTTTTTTTCTAACTCATCATTTAGTTTGCCTTCAGCATCTCTTTTATTCTCCTCTTTTTGGTTACGACTCTCAACTGCAGCATTAAGAGAAGCCTGGGCGTTATTTATTTCATTCTGTCGGTCAAGGAGGCGCTGCCGTAATTTGTCATATACCTCAATAGTTGCATTTTTTATTGCATTACCGACTTTTACCCCATCCTCTGTAGGGGCACTGACGTCTCCAAGTTCAAGAACGTTATTAACATAAGCGGTTGCCCCCATATTTATCAGATTGTTCAGCCTGTCACGCGAATCAACTGTTGCTGTGGCGTCAAAATGTACACCACCCCCACTGTATCCGGGGACAGCTACAAACCGGGATTCACTGGATGTTAACGGGTGTTGTCCTGCATCAGACAGAGCAAGACCTTCCGGAGTATTTTTCAGCCCATCAAGCGTTGCCTGAAAACTCTGAACTTTCTTGTTTTCTGCCTCCAGTTCTGCTTTTGCACTTTCATACTCACGTTCCGCCACTTCAACAGGATGTCGGGCATCCCATTCCTGCTGGCGACGACTGTCCTCATCCTGACGCTGTTTTACCTGCTCAGGAGTCAGGACGTCGGTTACCGACACATACACTGGTTTCTGACCACTGTCAGCAGGGAAGCGGATAATCGCCTCATGAGAGCCACCACCGAAGGTAAATCCTGCAGGAAAAGCCGTCCGGTCTTTATCCTCCGTAACTCCGGCGGGAAGCGAGGTTGATACAGGCGCATCGTTGACAGTGCTGACAGTCAGGGAAGGAACACCAGGAAATGATGCGCTGAAT
>NZ_JADYVQ010000068.1:0-935 GCF_020193895.1 Bradyrhizobium sp. NBAIM14
GGCGCAAGCGGCTCGGCGACAAGCTGGAGCTGTTGCTGGCCGAGAGCTTGCGGGTGGCACACGAGGCCGGCGCGTTGCGCAGCCAGGACCTCAAGCGGGTCACGGTCGGTCGAGTAGCCCCCGGGGAATTGCACCCCGAGGCTCTCACGAAACCGGACGTGAACCTCTCGATTCATCCGGCTTCTATCTTCCAGCCGCAGGTCGAATGCCGACTCGCCACAAATAGAGTAGGTTCGGATCGCGCTGTGCGAGTCGTCCCAACCAATATACTGAGGCGACTTTCCGGCCTTTCAACCGCTTGTATTTCCGCCTCGCCCAGCGGGCGAGCGCGTCGTTTACGTGACGAAGGACGTTGACACATTCCGTCCGGTAAAACCGTCCGTAATAGTTCAGCCATCCTTGCACGACAGGATCAATCAGCTTGGCGAGTTCTTCAAGACTCCAGTGGTTTCGCGTCGAACCAGTCGCCATGAGCGAATGGTTTGTCGGATTCCTTTGGCAGCCTTGTTGCTGATTGCCGGGAGGAAGTTGAGGAACTTCTCGCCCTTTCGATCGCGAGCGCTGCGCGGCTGGAAGGTGTAGCCAAGGAAGTCGAACGAGATGTGTTCGCATTCCTCTCTCCGTTTATTATCCTTGCAGTAGACGATCCGGGTTTTCTCCGGATGGAGCTCCAGACCGCATTCCGCAAGACGTTTTCGGATCGCCTCCATCACGGTTCGAGCCTCGCTTTCAGTTCTGCAATGGACTATCGCATCGTCAGCGTATCTTTCGAAACACAAACAAGGGAAGGTCCGCTGCATCCAGTGATCGAATGCATAGTGCAGAACCAAATTTGCGAGCAGCGGTGAAACCACCGAACCCTGAGGGGTTCCGCGTGTTCTCTCCACAGGGATTCCGTCTTCTTTCTCCACGGGAGCTTGCAGCCACCGCTTTAC
>NZ_JADYVQ010000069.1:0-815 GCF_020193895.1 Bradyrhizobium sp. NBAIM14
AACCAGATCAAGGCGGCATCCGCGCCGACGACAGGCGTGAGGAGCTTGAGGGCGGTCGGCGCGATCATGGGGACGATAATGAAGGCAATCTCGAAGAAGTCGAGGAAGAAGGCGACAAAGAAGATGAACAGATTGATGAAGATTAAGAAGCCCCATACACCGCCCGGCAACGATGTCAGCATGTGTTCCAGCCAGACGCCCCCGTTGCAGCCGAGAAAGACAATCGAGAAACAGGTCGATCCAATGAGGATAAAAGTCACCATGCAGGTGATGCGCATGGTGGTCTCATAACCCTGCTTTACCAGCAAGCGCAGGTCGGGAATCCTGATTACCTCGAGACACACCCAGGCCACCGCCAGATAGGCAATCGCGAACGCGATTTTGAACGGCAGGTTAGGCGTGAAGTAGATGCCGATGATGGTGCCCACGCCGGCCGCGGCCACGCCCACGAGCAAGACTTTGTGACCGGCCGAGCTGAAATCCTTGTGATGGATGACGGCGAGGACGATCGCGCCGACGGCGCCCATGGCACCCGCTTCGGTCGGCGTGGCGAGTCCCAGCATCATCGTGCCGAGCACCACGAAGATCAGAACGGCGGACGGAATGATGCCCAGAAGGCATTTGCGCCAGAGTGCCCAGCCCTTGAGCGTCCTCGCTTCCTTCGGCACCGCCGGAACATGGCCCGGTTTGACGATGCTCAGAACGAAGGTGTAGCCCGCGAACAGCGCGATCTGGAGTATCGATGGCCCCCAGGCGCCCAGATACATGTCACCCACCGACTTTCCGAGTTGGTCCGCGAGCACGATCAAAACCAG
>NZ_JADYVQ010000007.1:0-295424 GCF_020193895.1 Bradyrhizobium sp. NBAIM14
GGCGAAGGGGTGGGTGGAAGAAGAGGTAGACGCGTAGGTTTATCGGCGACGTTCGTGGTTACCCCCTCACCCCACGCTCGCCGCCACCACGGCCATCACCGACAGCAGCAGCACGATCGTCACCAGTTGCAGCGAGGCGACGGGCTGGGTGCGCCAGGCCGTGATTTTGTCGGAGAGCGACAGATGGGCCTCGAAGAATTTCGGCTCGTAGACGGTCTTGAACAGGTGCGGGAAGCTCGGGCCGAGGGTCACGGCGATCAGGGCGTGGGTGAACGAGGCGAAGGCGACGAAGATGGCGACGCCGGGATCGCCGACAAGGTCGTGGTTGCCAACGAGCTTGAGCAGGAAGGCCGCAGTGGCGAAGGTCGGGAAGCTCTGCAGGGCCGCGGTCAGCGCGAGGCCTTCGAGCGCGTTATGCAGGCGGGACTTTCTCGTGGCGGCGATGGTGGCCATGGCACGTCTCCCTGATGACTTGGGGATGACGGTAGCGGCGTCTGGACAGGCGCGACGTGAGATGGATCACGCAGGCCGGCGATGCCGGCTGCGTCTCTCCCCTCCACGTTCACGCAAGCTTCGGCGCACGAGAGCGGGCCGCCTATGTTCCCGGCGCGCGGCTTTGCGGGTTCGTCCACGCGGGCTTGCACACCAAGCAGCCGAAGACGCCGCGAACCCCATGAACCGGGCATTGCGCTCGCACGTCAAAACCTCTGCAAACATTCCTGTGATCTTGCGGATTGCGCCGGCGTGAGACCACGCGCTAGGCTTGCAAAAGGCACAAGATCAAGGAGAGCGGGTGGGAATGACGGTGGAGCAGCTGAATCGCCAACGCGTCGTGCACCTGCTCGATGCCTTCGCGCGCGGCGACATCGAGACGGCGCTGGCCAGCTGCACCGACGACGTCTATTTCCTCACCCACGCCCCGATTGACGTGCTGCCACATCTGGTGCCGCGCCACGGCAAGCAGGAGCTGCGCGAGCTGTGGCAGACGGTCTGGTCGCGCTATTCGGAGGTTCGTTACAAGACGCCGCATATCGTCGCCGAGGGCGAGGCCGTCGCGACCTACATGCACGCTTTTTTCAAGAAGCGCAGCAACGACCGCATCGTGCAGTTCGACATGGCGGTGTTCTACACGTTTCGCGGCGGACTGGTGGCGGAGATGCGCGAGATCATCGATTCCTACGACCTGGTGCAGCAGGTGCTGGAACGGGAGATCGGGCCGCTGATTGCCGGGGCGGACTGAGCGCCGGGACCCGGACAATTACGGGGTTGTATTGTAAATCTCACAAAACCCGTTCAAGTGTGCATTGCGAAAACGTGAATTGCGTTTTGGCCGAAATCTGCTAATTTGTTCGTATACAAATGAGTTGAGCCCTGGCGCCTTGGTGCGCATGGGGTTGTTTGCCGTTTTTTTCCGTAAAGCCAGCTTCAGGACTGCCCCAAATGACAGAGCACAGCCTCTGGCGTTTCTCGCGTGCGTTGCACCGCGCGATCAACGACCGGGATTTTAGGGAAATCGAGGCCCTGATCGACGAGGACGTCGAGTGGGCGCTCTACGGCCCGATCGACATGTTTCCGTTCCTCGGCGCGCGCCAGGGCAAGGATGCCGTGCTCGACGTCATCCGCCAGCTCGCCGACAATTTCCAGGTCCGCCGCTTCGACCGCGAGAGCATCATGCTGGGCGTCGATTCCGCCGCCTCGATGGTGCGCTATTCGCTGACGGCCCTGGATTCCAACAAGCCGATCAGCCTGCGCGTGGCGCAGTTCGCCCAGTTCAAGGCCGGCAAGCTGATCAGCATGCGGGTGCTGATCGACACCTTCGACCTGGTCGAGCAGGCACTCGGCCGCGCCATTCATCTGCCGAAGATGACCAGCGTCGGCTAACGCATGATCCGGCTCCGAAGGGCCGCGTTAGCGCAAAGTGCCAAGCGGTTTTCCGAGAAGATCATGCGCAAACAACAACCTGAAGCGCGACGATGATCATCGCGCTTCAGGGGGGACGCCAACGGGCCCCGCTGTTCGGGACCGATGACGAGGCGATCGCGACGTCCTGGCCTCCAGCCCCGCCGGATGCCGTCGCATCACGAACCTGTCATCGGGCGCGCGCCTTTCGCGCGGCCCGTTGGTTCGCCTCCCCTTGCGAACCGCCACAATTCCGCAACGATAAACCGGCACTTTCAGCGCCGGAATGGCGCATGGTCATTGCGACCGCTATAGTGGGGCGGACAGCATGCGCTGGGGTTCGTGGGCAGGACGATGGAATTCTCGACAGGGTTTGGCTGGACCAGGCTGCCGTTGCTGGCGGCCGCATTCATCTTGGGCTCGGTGCTGACGTTACAGGCACAGATCATTCCGCCCTTCTCGTCACCCGCATCCGACGACGAGGCCGAGGCGGCCGAAGTCCCCGACGTCAATGGTCCCGACATCATGAAGGGCATCGACGTCGACAAGCTCGACTGGAGCCAGATCGGGGTCGATGCGGGGACCGGCATCGACCCGATGGCCGCCAAGAAGTGCGCGCAGGCCGCCGCAAGGGAAGGCCTCGACTGGTCGTCGAATCCCAATGCCAACGGCTCCTCGGCGGTGACCGTGAAGCAATCGGTGTCCTCGTTCTGGGATACCCGAGTCGGCGCCGACATGACGCTGGCGAGCGAGCCCAGGACGATGTCCGAGCTGCTGGCGCAGAAGGCCACCAACGGCGGCAACCTGCCGCAATCCTCGGGCAGCGCCTGGGCGACGGCAACCGCGCCGGGCGCGGGCGCGATCTGGGACAAGACCGCGGTGGAAGCCAGGGTCGATCCCGGCGCCGAGCACAGCAAGATCGGGGCATCGCTGACCAAATCGGTGCCGCTGTCAGGCGACACCTCGCTGACGCTGCAGAACGGCTACAGCGTCAACCAGCAGGGCACCAGTGCGGTCCCCGGCATCGGCGGCCACGTCACGCGCAATTACGAGACCGACCAGAGCGCCAAGGTCACCGTGACCGACACCGGCACCAGCATCGTTGCCGGCCAGACGCTGTCGACCACCGACGACAAATGGCTGCGCAAGCTCGGCGCCGAGCAGAAGCTGTTCGACAACGTCACCGTATCAGGCTCGGTCGGTGAAACCTCGCAAGGCACGCTGAACAAGAGCGTGACGGCGGGCTTCAAGAAGAGCTGGTGAGGCCGGCGCCTCTCCCCGCCTGCGGGGAGAAGGCCATCACCGCGGCAGCATTCACCCTTCCCTAACCATACGCCACGGCAAAACCCCCGAATGGTCCGGCCTTGCCGCATCTCGGCCCATTTGCGGTCAAAATCGGACGCCCTGATACGGCCTGCCTCACAGACGTCGTCGTGCGGGGGACACTCGCGCTGCGCTCAACGCGAACAGGGGAATAACGATGAACGCCATGCGTCCCGAAAAGATCGAAGCCACCGAGACCGAGACGGTCGACACTAACCTCGCCGCCGTGACCGAGGTCGAAGCCGGCATCCGCGACTTCGTCCGCAACGACATCGCCTATCTGCGCCGTCCGGCCGCGACCACCACCGATGCGCCGCCGCTCGATCCGAGCGCGGAAGCCACCGTCAATAACGTCAACTCGCTGATCCAGCGCGTCGCCGGCACTTCGCTCGCCGAGATCGAGAATTTGATCTCCGAGCTCGAGAGCCTGCGCGACCTGCTCCACGCCGAAGGCCAGCGCGTCCAGCGCGAGATCTCCGGCTACGCCCAGCTCAGCCAGGCCGCGATGAAATCGACCCGCATGATCGCCGACAACGTCGCGCAGTGGAAGCGCGCCGCCGACGGCCTGCGCAACAGCTGATCGCCGGTACGAACGCATCATTGGCCGCCGCGTTCCGGAAGGGAGCGCGGCGGTTTTGATTTGTTGGTGGGTCACGCAGCCGTTTCTCCAACACAGGTGTCATCACCCGCCTGTGCGCAATTGCGCACAGGGGCGGGTGATCCAGTATTCCACCAGCGCCGGTGATTGAATCGATAGGCCGCGGCGTACTGGATGCCCCGGACAAGCCGGGGCATGACAGCGGAGAATGTGGCGCGGCCAACGGCCACCATTGAACCCTCCGGCCCACCCCGGCGACCAACGCCAAGCGCCCGTGCTACGGCCGGGCTCAGGGGACATTTCAGATGGAAAGCATTCGGCCCGACACCACGGACCCGATCCCGTTGCGGCCCGCGCCGAATCAATTCGGCACGATCATGCTGCGCTTTGTCGGGCTGCTGGCGGTTGCGATCGCCATCCTGGCGTTCGTCTATAGCCGCTGAGCTGCGGCCGGATGCCGGCCGCGATCGTTAACGAATTCTTACCGGGCCGCTTCCGCCGTCGAGGCTTCCAGCGTGTAGGCGCCATCGGCGTAGCCCTTCGCCACCATGCCCGCGACCAGCATCACGGCCAGCGTCGCGGTCGCGAAGATGAATCCAACAAATTTGAGTGCGCCGCGATCAGCCATGGTCCTCGTCCCCTGTCGTCTGCCTATTCGTTTCAAATAGACAGCGACAGGTTCATAATTAGTTAGCAACTGACTGGTTCCGCGAAACTGCTTCGCCGTAACCATGTTGCGCAGGCTTATGGCAGCCACCCGGAATCGCGTCCATAGCGCGCGGGCAACACTCGCGCACTCATTTGCCCGTTCATCTTGGAACAGATCTAACCGCCCTTGCGCAGCGGCACGAAGGCGGAGGCGGTGATGGAATAGACCTCCTCGCCGCGCTGGTTGGTGCCGGTGGTGCGGGCCGTCAAAATGCCCCAGCCGGGACGGGAGGCGGAGGCGCGCTTGTCGATGACTTCATTGACGTAAGCGACGGTGTCGCCGGCGAGCACCGGCCTGATCCAGCGCAGGTCGCGAAAGCCCGGCGACGGGCCCCACACCGCGACCTCCTCGCCGCGCGAGGCGGCCTCGCGTGCCAGGCGCTGGCCGTCGGCGACAAGCAGGCTCATGCAGGCCGAGCCGACATGCCAGCCCGAGGCCGCGAGCCCGCCGAACAGCGAGTTCTTGCCCTCCTCCTCGTCGAGGTGAAAGCGTTGCGGATCGAACTTGGCGGCGAAGGTCTTGATCTTTTCCGCCGTGAACGTATAGGCGCCGATCTCGCGGCGCTGACCGATCGCGATGTCTTCGAAGAACCGCATCAGGCCGCTCCCTCGCGCCGCTTGATCAGGATCGGCGAGGTCATCTCGGCGAGCGCCTGCCCCGCCGCATTGCGCGCGGTGCATTTGAACTTGACAATGCCGAGCTCAGGTCGGCTCTTCGAGGCCCGCGCCTCCAGGACATCGACGTCGAGCGTGAGATCGTCGCCGGGCCGCAGTGGCGACAGCCAGCGCACCTCGTCGACGCCGGGAGATCCCAGTGACGCGGCGCGCGTGATGAAGCCGTCGGCCATCATCCGCATCATCAGCGAGCACAGGTGCCAGCCCGAACCGGACAGGCCGCGCAGCATGCTCTCAGCTGCTGCCGCCTCGTCGAGGTGCATCGGCTGCGGATCGAACTCGGCGGCAAAGGCCAATATCTCGTCGCGGGTGACGTGGCGCGGGCCGAACGTTCCGAACCGGCCAGGCGGGAAATCTTCGAAGGTCAGGGTCATCTCGGAAAGCTTTGCGGGAATGACAGATTGTGGCCGCACTTTGCGGCAATCTCAACCCGCCGGCCCGCATGGCTCGTGCTACATACTTGAGATCGGCGTTGATTTGAGTCGGATCGATCGACGGCCGAAGCCCGATTTGAAGTCCCGATTTGCCTTGCGATTTGCCTTGGGGAGAGCAATGTTCTCATTCAGCGACCTGTTCCAGTGGGACCGCTTCATCACGCCGACGATCATCAAGACCTTCTACTGGCTGGTGATCGCGCTGATCTGCCTGTTCGGGCTCTCCGGCATCTTCTCAGGGTTGGCCGCGATGGCGATCAGCCCATTCGGCGGCTTCCTGGTGCTGCTGTCGTCGATCGCCAGCGTCGTGGTCGGCATCGTGTTCTCGCGCATCGTCGCGGAGCTGATCCTGATCGTCTTCCGCATCAACGAGCATCTCGGCGCGATCCGGGACCAGGGATCAGGGATGCGGTGATTCCCGTCATTCCGGGGCGCCTCGAAGAGGCGAGCCCGGAATCCATTGAGCCACAGAACAAGCGTATAGATGGATTCCGGGCTCGCGCTTCGCGCGCCCCGGAATGACCAGCTCCTACGTATTAAACCTGAAATGCATCACGTCGCCGTCGGCGACGACGTAATCCTTGCCTTCGAGGCGGAGCTTGCCGGCATCGCGGGCACCGGCTTCGCCGCCGAGCGCGACGTAATCGTCATACGCGATGGTCTCGGCGCGGATAAAACCCTTCTCGAAATCGGTGTGGATCACGCCGGCCGCCGCCGGCGCCTTGGTGCCGCGATAGATGGTCCAGGCGCGCGCTTCCTTCGGGCCCACGGTGAAGTAGGTGATGAGGTCGAGCAGGGTGTAGCCGGCGCGGATCAGGCGATCGAGGCCGGCTTCTTCGAGGCCCAAGGTCTCCAGGAAGTCCGCGCGCTCGTCACGCGAGATGGTCGCGATCTCGGATTCGATCTTGGCGGAGATGACGACGGCAACCGCGCCCTCCTTCGCCGCCTGCTCCTCGACCGCCTTGGAGAAGGCGTTGCCTGTCGCGGCCGAGCCTTCCTCGACGTTGCAGACATAGAGCACGGGCTTGGACGACAGCAGGCCGAGCATCGAGAAGGCCCGCTCCTCCTCCGCCTTGCGCTCGACGAGGCGCGCGGGCTTGCCTTCGCGCAAGAGCACCAGGGTGCGGTTGACGAGATCGAGCTGCTCCTTGGCGTCCTTGTCGTTGCCCTTGGCCTTCTTGGTGAGATTGTCGACGCGCTTCTCGAGGCTGTCGAGATCGGCGAGCATCAGCTCGGTCTCGATGGTCTCGATGTCCGCGAGCGGGGCGATCTTGCCTTCGACATGGGTGATGTCGGAGTCTTCAAAGCAGCGCACGACATGCGCGATGGCGTCGACCTCGCGGATATTGGCCAGGAACTGGTTGCCGAGGCCTTCACCCTTGGAGGCGCCGCGCACGAGGCCTGCGATGTCGACGAAGGTCAGCCGGGTCGGGATGATCTGGCCCGACTTGGCGATGGCCGCGAGCTTGTCGAGCCTGGGATCGGGCACGGCGACCTCGCCGACATTCGGCTCGATGGTGCAGAAAGGATAGTTCGCGGCCTGCGCCGCGGCCGTCTCGGTCAGCGCATTGAACAAGGTCGACTTGCCGACATTGGGCAATCCGACGATCCCGCATTTGAATCCCATGGTGGTCCTGGCCTCCGCGCTTCGCGCGCAAATGTCTTTCGAACTCGTCATGCGCGGGCTTGATCCGCGCATCCATCGTCTTCGAAGGATGGATCGCCGGATCAAGTCCGGCGATGACAGGTGTTATTCCTTGCCGTTCTCGTCCTTGGTCAAAAACCCCTTCGCCTGCATGGCCAGATGCACCCTGTTGGCGAAGGTCGCGTCCGTGCCCTTGGCAAGCAGCGCGGCATGCTCGGCCACCGCATCGCAGAGCGTCGCCACCCATTCGTTGTCGGCCTTGGCGAAGTCCGACAGCACATGGCCGTGCACCAGCTCCTTGACGCCGGGATGACCGATGCCGAGCCGCACCCGGCGATAATCGTTGCCGATATGCGCCGAGATCGAACGCAGGCCGTTATGGCCGGCAATGCCGCCGCCGATCTTCACCCGCACCTTGCCTGGCGGCAGCTCGAGCTCGTCGTGGAACACGGTGGTGTCGCCCGCGGCGATCTTGAAGAAGCTCGCCGCTTCCTGAACGCTGCGTCCGGACTCGTTCATGTAGGTCGTGGGCTTGAGCAGGATCACGCGCTCGGGTCCGAGCGCACCTTCCGAGGTCTCGCCCTGAAAGCGGCGGCGCCACGGCGCAAAACCATGACGCCGCGCGATCTCGTCGACGGCCATGAAGCCGATATTGTGCCGGTTACGTGCGTATTTCGCGCCGGGATTGCCGAGCCCAACAAAGAGTCGCATGACGCGGCGCGCCCCCCGCTCGGCGCGCGGTCAAGGACCGCGCGCCAGCTTCGAGAGATTACTTCTTCTTGTCGCCGCCGGCGGGAGCCTTGGCAGCAGCGGCAGGAGCAGCAGCCGGAGCCGCAGCACCAGCGGCCGGAGCAGCCGCAGCGCCCGGGGCCGCACCAGCAGCGGCAGCCGCAGCAGCGGCCTTCTGCTCTTCGGCGTAACCGGACGGCGGCACGATGGTGACGAGGGTCGCGTCCTCGCGGGTCAGCGCCTTGACGCCGGCCGGTAGCTTGACGTCGGCCAGATGCAGGGAGTGACCGATCTCGAGCGAGCTGACATCGGCCTCGATGTATTGCGGGATGCTCTCGACGCCGCATTCGAGCTCGATCGCGTGGGCGACGATGTTGACGGTGCCGCCGCGCTTCACGCCCGGGGAGGTTTCGGCCTTCACCACGTGCAGGGGAACGCTGATGCGGATGGTGGCGCCTTCGCCCAGCCGCATGAAGTCGACATGGATCGGGAAGTCCTTGACCGGATCGAGGTGATAGTCGCGCGGAATGACGCGGTGCTTCTTGCCCTCGAGGTCGATGTCGACCAGCGTGGTCAGGAACCGGCCGGCAAGGATGCGCTGGCGCAGTTCACGATCCTCGATCGAGATCGTCAGCGGGGGCTGGTTGTTGCCGTAGATCACTCCGGGCACTCGCCCGGCGCGACGCTCAGCCCGGGCGGCCCCCTTGCCGCTCTTCGGACGTGCGGTCGCCTTCAATTCCTTGACGGTCGTCGCCATGTCGTTAAGTCCTTGTTTTTGCAAAAGTTAATGGGCCGCAAGGCGGCCCATGGCATGGTCCACAGCAAGCCTCCAGGGGTGCGGGGGCCGCGGACGTGGCGGGCTTTTACCCGGAAGCTGCGGAAATGACAAGGAGAATGGGCTGGCAGCCCGCGGTTCGCACCCTCCCCTGGAGGGCCAGGTGCTTACCCTCCCCTGGAGGGGGAGGAGTCAGAGACCGCGCTTAAGACGTCGGAGTCCCCCCCAGCCTCGCCTCCAGCGCCGCGATCCGCACCTTCAGCGCCTCGTTCTCCTCGCGTGCCAGGCGTGCCATGTCCTTGACCGCCTCGAACTCCTCGCGCTTGACGAGGTCCATGTCGCGCAGGAATTTTTCGGCCTGGCTGCGCATCACGGAATCGAACTCGCGCTTGACGCCCTGGGCAGCACCGGCGGCGTCGTTCATCAGGCGGCCGATCTCGTCGAAAAACCGGTTATTGGTCTGGGTCATTGTGGGCCTCCGATAAACTTTGCGCGAACACGCAGAATGACAATGGCAATCCGACGGGGCCGGTTCAAGGGCGAAGCGGCGGTATCCTTGTCATGCATCGGTTTCCTTGCAATCGTATTCAACGTCCCCGCATAAGAGGAATCACGGGGCGTCTGCCGGCGCCGACCGCCGCGATCCCGCTTGGACATAGAAGGCGCGATGCCGTTTCTGCTCATCGACTTCCCCGCCTTCAACCCGATCGCGCTCGAGATCGGTCCGTTCGCGATCAAATGGTATGCCTTGGCCTATATCTGCGGCATCGTGTTCGGCTGGCTTTATGCCCGCGCGCTGCTGAAGAGCGAACGCCTGTGGGGCGGACCCGCGCCGATCTCGCTGCTTCAGATCGATGACTTCATCCTGTGGGTCACGCTCGGCATCATCATCGGCGGCCGCGCCGGCTACGTGCTGTTCTACAACCTGCCCTTCTTCATCGACCATCCCGCCGCGATCTTCAAATTGTGGGAGGGCGGGATGTCGTTCCACGGCGGCTTCCTCGGCTGCGTCGTCGCGGTGATGTGGTTCGCCTGGCGCAATGGCATCTCGATCCTGTCGCTCGGCGACATCACCACCGCGGTCGCCCCGGTCGGGCTGTTGCTCGGACGCATCGCCAATTTCATCAACGGCGAATTGTGGGGCCGCGCCACCGACCCGACCCTGCCCTGGGCGATCATCTTCCCCAACGATCCGACGCAACTGCCGCGGCATCCGAGCCAGCTCTACCAAGCCGGCATGGAGGGCATCCTGCTGTTCACGGTGCTCGCGATCATGATCCGGTTCGGTGCCTTGAAGCGCCCCGGCATGATCCTCGGCGCCTTCATCCTGGTCTATGGTCTGGCCCGCATCGCCGGCGAGCATTTCCGCGAGCCGGACGCGCAGCTCGGTTTCCTCTGGGGCGGATTAACCATGGGCATGCTGCTGTCGATCCCGATGCTTATCGTCGGCCTCATTCTTATTGTATTGGCAGTGAGGCGCGGTGCGCCGACGCCCTTCCAGGCCATTCGTTAATTCATTTCGAGAAGATCGCCGTGACCGACCAGCCGCTGCTCAACGAGATCAAGGCGCTGATCAAATCTTCCGGGCCCATGCCGGTCTGGCGGTACATGGAACTGTGCCTGATGCATCCGCGCTACGGCTATTACGTCTCGCGCGATCCGCTCGGGCGCGAGGGCGACTTCACCACGGCGCCCGAAGTCAGCCAGATGTTCGGCGAGCTGTTGGGGTTGTGGACCGCCTCGGTCTGGAAGCAGATGGGCTCGCCGCAGTTCCTTCGGCTGATCGAGCTCGGCCCCGGCCGCGGCACCATGATGGCGGATGCGCTGCGCGCGCTCCGCGTGCTGCCCCCGCTCTACCAGGCGCTCCACATCCACATGGTCGAGGTCAATCCCGTGTTGCGGGACCGGCAGAGCGCGACGCTCGCCAACGTGCGCAACATCGCCTGGCACGACAGCATCGACGAGGTGCCGGAGGGCCCCAGCATCATCCTCGCCAACGAATATTTCGACGTGCTGCCGATCCACCAGATGGTCCGGCTCGAGAACGGCTGGCACGAGCGCGTGATCGAGATCGATCCCAACGGCAAGCTTCAGTTCGGCGCGGCGCCGGAGCCGACGCCTCGCTTCGACGTGCTCCTGCCGCCCGTGGTGCGCGCCGCCCCCATCGGCGCCGTGTTCGAGTGGCGCCCCGACGGCGAGATCATGAAGCTTGCCACGCGCGTGCGCGACCAGGACGGCGCGGCGCTGATCATCGATTACGGCCACCTCCGCAGCGACGCCGGCGACACGTTCCAGGCGATTGCGCGCCACAGCTTCGCCGATCCCTTGAAGGCGCCGGGCCAGGCCGACGTCACCGCCCATGTCGATTTCCAGGCGCTGGCGCGCGCGGCCGAGGATGTCGGCGCGCGCGTGCATGGGCCGGTGACGCAAGGCGACTTCCTCAAGCGGATCGGCATCGACACCCGCGCCGCCGCCCTGATGCAGAAAGCTGCGCCCGACGTTGCCACCGACATTTCGGTGGCGCTCAGACGCCTGACCGATACCGGGCGTGGCGGCATGGGCTCGATGTTCAAGGTGCTCGGCATCTCCGAGCCGCGGCTAGCAAGCCTAGCCGGCCTCAGCGATCTCGAACAGGCAGGAGAGGCCTCATGACGATAGCTTCGTCGCTGCTGTCGGCCGTGCCCGGCCTGCGCCATGCCTTCTTCACCCGCGAAGGCGGCGTCTCCGGCGGCATCTATTCCGCGCTGAACGGCGGGCTCGGCTCCAACGACGACCAGACCCTGGTCGCCGAGAACCGGCGCCGCATGGCCGAGCATGTCGGCGTTGCGCCCGAGCGCTTCCTCAGCCTGCACCAGATCCATTCGCCCGACGTGCTGGTTGCCGAGGCACCGTGGCCGAGCGGGCCACGACCCAAGGGCGATGCGCTGGTGACGAAGACGCCGGGCATCGCGCTCGGCGTCTCCACCGCCGATTGCGGGCCGGTGCTGTTCGTCGATCCGAAGGCGCGCGTGATCGGCGGCGCGCATGCGGGGTGGAAGGGCGCACTGACGGGCGTGCTGGAATCCACCATCGCGGCGATGGAGCAGCTCGGCGCCACGCGCGGCGGCATCATCGCCGCGATCGGCCCCTTGATCCGCCAGGACAGCTACGAGGTCGGCAACGAGTTCGTCGCGCGCTTCATCGAACAGGATGCCGAGAACACTGTGTTCTTCATCCCCTCGGTGCGCGAGGGCCACGCGATGTTCGATCTCGCCGGCTTCATCCGCAAGCGGCTCGAGGCCGCAGGCATCCTGATGATCGACGATCTCGGCCTCGATACCTACGCCGACGAGCGCTTCTTCAGCTATCGGCGTTCGGTCCATCGCAAGGAGCCGGATTACGGCCGTCACGTTCACGCGATTGCGCTGGATGGGTGAACACAGGGGCAACCCCGTGTCATTCCGGGGCTCGCGAAGCGAGAACCCGGAATCCATCGTGCGGCAATTCACGCGGCGAAATGGATTCCGGGTTCGATGCTTGCGCATCGCCCCCGGAATGACAGTGGGGATGTGTCGCGCCTGCCCTAGACCTTAATCGATTTTAACGATATCGCTGCCCTCCATAATGAGGGACGCGTCATTCATCTTCCGCCGCGCGGGTTCGCGCGTGCTGGCGGTCATGCTGCTGGTGGCGGCGGCCGCGCTGGGCGGCTGCGCCGGCGGCGGCGGCAGTGCCGCCAATTCCTATGCGATGGCGCCGAGCGCCGGCAGCGGGGCCACTATCGCCTTCGAATCGATCGACGGGCCACCTCCGCAAGTGTTCGACCGCATGGTCGGCGTGCTCGACAGCGAATCCAAGCTGCGCAGCCTGTCCGTGGTCTCCCGCGAAGGTACGGCTGCCTATCGCGTGCGCAGCTACCTCTCCGCCCAGGTGGTGCGCGGCAAGACCGTGATCGCCTGGGTCTGGGACGTCTACGACGCCAACCAGCAGCGCGCGCTGCGTCTCTCCGGCGAGGAACCGACCTCGGCCAAGGGCGGGCGCGACGCGTGGTCGGCTGCCGACGACCTCGTGCTGCGGAAGATCGCCCAGGCCGGATTCAGCGGACTTTCCAACATGATCAACGGAACGCCGGATGCACCCGGCGCGGCTCCGGCATTGCGGGGACCGGCGGTGGCCAGCGTCGTCAAGGACGCTCCCGCGCAGGACATGCCGGCATCAGCGCTCGGCTATGCCGAGCAATAACCCCCGCTAAACCACGGCCTCAACTTGCGGCCAAGCCGTTGGCCCGACTCAGGATTTTCGAAGGGAAAACGTAGCATCCCGGGTTGCCATCGCGGCCTTCCGCCTGATATTTCCTCGCCCGTCGTAACCGTGCTGCCAGCGGGTATTTTCTGATGTTGAAGGTCGTATCCAGCAAAGCGCGGGAGGAAGCGTCCATGTCGGCCAAAAACGGCTCCATCAAGCTCGTCGCCGGCAACTCCAATCCGGCCCTCGCCCAGGCGATCGCGCAAGGGCTCGACCTGCCGCTGACCAAGGCGGTGGTGCGGCGCTTCGCCGACATGGAGATCTTCGTCGAGATCCAGGAGAACGTCCGCGGCTCGGATGCCTTCGTCATCCAGTCGACCTCGTTCCCCGCCAACGACCATCTGATGGAATTGCTCATCATCACCGACGCGCTGCGCCGCTCCTCGGCGCGCCGCATCACCGCAGTGCTGCCCTATTTCGGCTACGCCAGGCAGGACCGTAAATCAGGCTCGCGCACGCCGATCTCGGCCAAGCTCGTCGCCAACATGATCACGCAGGCCGGCGTCGACCGCGTCATGACGCTCGACCTGCATGCCGGCCAGATCCAGGGCTTCTTCGACATCCCGACCGACAACCTCTTCGCCGCGCCGCTGATGGTGCGCGACATCAAGGACAAGTTCGACCTGACCAAGACGATGGTGGTCTCGCCCGACGTCGGCGGCGTCGCCCGCGCGCGCGGTCTCGCCAAGCGCATCAACACCCCGCTCGCGATCGTCGACAAGCGCCGCGAGCGGCCGGGCGAGTCCGAGGTCATGAACGTGATCGGCGACGTCTCCGGCCACACCTGCATCCTCGTCGACGACATCGTCGATTCCGGCGGCACGCTGGTGAACGCGGCCGATGCGCTGCTCGCCAAGGGCGCCAAGGACGTCTACGCCTACATCACCCACGGCGTGCTCTCCGGCGGCGCGGCGGCGCGCATCGCCGGCTCCAGGCTGAAGGAGCTGGTGATCACCGATTCGATCCTGCCGACCGACGCGGTGACCAAGGCGCCGAACATCCGCACCCTGCCGATCGCCAGCCTGATCTCGGATGCGATCGCGCGCACGGCGGCGGAAGAATCGGTGTCGAGCCTGTTCGACTGATTTGATCTAGCACCGTCATTCCGGGGCGGCGCGTCACCGCCGAACCCGGAATCCATCTTGCAGCAATCCGTGTCGATCAATGGATTCCGGGCTCGCGCTGCGCGCGCCCCGGAATGACCATTGCCTACCCCACGATCCCCGCCGCGACCTGGCCGCGCAAACGCTCCAAGCCGTGCAACGTCTCCGCACAGGCGGTCGCGACCTCGACGCCCTTGATCGCAAAGTGCTTGCGGAAGAAATCGTAGTGCACCTCGGTCTCGTGGAATTGCTGCGGCGTCAGCACGGCCGAGAACACCGGCACCTCCGTCCGCAGCTGCACGTCCATCAGCGCCTTGATCACGGTGTCGGCGACGAATTCGTGGCGGTAGATGCCGCCGTCGACGACGAGACCGGCCGCGACGATCGCGGTGTAGCGCCGCGTCTTGGCGAGGACCTGCGCGTGCAGCGGAATCTCGAACGAGCCCGGCACCTCGAACACGTCGACATGGGTGAGGTGGCGGGCTTCCGCCTCCTTCATGAAGGCGATGCGGGCTTCCGCGACCACGTCGCGGTGCCAGCAGGCCTGCACGAAGGCCACCCGCTGCGGCTTGGCGAAGCGCGGATGCGCAGGGGCCGGATCCACGGGAACCGGCGGCGGCGTTTGGGACGTTTCGGTTTGGGGGTCTTGCAGCATCTGATTCATGGCTTTCCTCGGTTTAAGGACCAGAATCAGGGCACACGGAACGACAAACAGCCGCATCGTCTCGATGCGTCTGCCAGCGACCGTTCTCTTTCATCCGGACTTTAACCGTCGGCTTCGGAGTTGCACCGAATCTGCTGACCCTTCCGTTCGGGATAAACCCTTGCGGAAGGCGCTCGCGGGCTTGGGCCTGTCGGCCCTTACCGCCGGTGGGGACTTTCACCCCGCCCTGAGAACATCGGCCGTCCGGGATGAACGGCCTATCAGGAAATATGCCGCCGCCGGGCAGTCGCGGCAAGCGTGTTCCGCATGGGCCAAGCGCATGGTGCCATGCCGCGGCGGCGGTTCGGCCCTCGCCCCACGGAATTTGCGGCGAGCTTTTTTGCCGAATCCGATTCCGGTTTGTTCTCGTCCGTTAAGAATTGTGGCGGAGATGAGCTGTGGACGAACGAGTCCTGGCTTGTGGACGGACTCGCGACCCCGTTGCGCAGATTCCGCAAATCACATCACTTGATCCGCGACAGGCCCGCGCTGATCCGAGGGATCGCAACAGCGACTCCGAGGGGATTGCAAAGGCTGATCCGAGGGACGCCGCAGCGACGTTTAGGGAGTGCGCGCCGGGCCCAACCGCGTGCGTATCAAAGACAACAAGAAGGCAAGAGGTCGAGACGGCATGTCCCTGCTCGAAGGCACTATCGATTCCAGAAACCATCCGCTCGCGGTGGTCGAGGACATCGCCGCCAGCAACAACTGGCCGTTCGAACGCTCCGGCGAGGACGAGCTCACGATTGTCTCCAAGGGACAATGGACCGACTACCAGCTCTCCTTTACCTGGATGGGAGAGATCGAGGCGCTGCATCTGGCCTGCGCCTTCGACATGAAGATTCCGCCCGCGCGCCGCGGCGAGGTGCAGCGGCTCGTCGCCGCCGTGAACGAGCAGCTGTGGGTCGGCCATTTCGACCTGTGGACCACCACCGGCATGGTGATGCACCGCCAGGCCCTGGTGCTGCCGGGCGGCCTCACCGCCTCGCCGGCGCAATGCGAGGTCATGCTTGCCGGCGCCATTCATGCCTGCGAGCGCTACTTCCCGGCGTTCCAGTTCGTGGTGTGGGCCGGCAAGAGCACGGCGGAGGCGATGGACGCGGCAATGTTCGATACGGTCGGAGAAGCGTAGGGCCTCCCAAGGCGCGAGGGCGGCAGCTCCCTCCCCACGTCATCCCGGACAAGCGCGCCCAAAGCGCGCGCAGATCCGGGATCCAGACCGCGTGATTTCGCTTGTGGCACAACGCTTGTTGCTCTGCCCTCCGTCCATTAGAACGGCCTGTGGTTATGGGTCCCCGCCTTCGCGGGGACGACACCGAGTATTTGGCGACACCGATGGCGAACAGCACCCTCCAAAACGTCACCGGCACAATCCTGCTTGCCGGCGCCGGCAAGATGGGAGGCGCGATGCTGACCGGATGGCTTTCGGGCGGACTCGATCCGCGCCGCGTCGCGGTGATCGAGCCGCACATTGCGCCCGAGATCTCCGCGCTGGCCGCCAAGGGCGTCGTGCTCAATCCTGATGTGAGCGCCGCCGGCGCCGTCGAGACGCTGGTCGTGGCGGTGAAGCCGCAGATGTTCCGCGAGGCCGGCGCCAAGCTGAAGCCGTTCGTCTCGGAGAAGACGTCGGTGGTCTCGATCATGGCAGGCACCACGATCGCCTCGCTCCAGGAGGTCTGTGGCGGCGCCGTGGTGCGCGCGATGCCGAACACGCCGGCAGCGATCGGCCGCGGCATCACCGTCGCTGTTGCCGCGAACAACGTCAGCGCCGCGCAGCGCGCGGTGGCGGATGCGCTGCTGCGCGCCACCGGCTCGGTCGAATGGGTCGAGGATGAAGGATTGATGGACGCGGTCACCGCCGTGTCCGGCTCGGGCCCGGCCTATGTGTTCCTGCTCGCTGAGGAGCTCGCCCGCGCCGGCGTCGAAGCGGGATTGCCGGAGGCGCTGGCGACCAAGCTCGCCCGCGAGACCGTCGCCGGCTCCGGCGAGCTGCTGCACCAGTCGGAGCTGCCGTCCAGCGCCCTGCGCCAGAACGTCACCTCGCCCGGCGGCACCACGGCCGCCGCGCTCAGTGTGCTGATGGGCGAGCCGGGCCTGCGCGAACTCATGATCCGCGCCATCGCCGCGGCCACGCAGCGGTCGAAGGAATTGGCGAAGTAGACGGATCAGAGCGCTTCGGCGGCCGAATGCGCGGCGATCCCGGTCGTTGCCGATAGGGAGAGCAATCGTGAACCTCTACGCGAAACTTCTCGAACGACAGGCCGAGCGGCGCCCCATCAAAATCGGACTGATCGGGGCGGGCAAGTTCGGCGCAATGTATCTCCATCAAGTCCTGCGTACGCCGGGCGTCCATCTCGTTGGAATTGCTGACCTGTCCCCATCGCGTGCCCGCGAAAACCTGTACCGGGTGGGGTGGCGCCCGGAGCAGTTCGCCGCGACCTCACTCGGGGATGCTCTCAAGTACGGCACGACCTTCCTGACCGACGACTGGGAAGCGCTTGTGAAGTGCGAAGGCATCGAGGTGATCGCAGAGTGCACCGGCAATCCTGTCGCGGCGGTCGAGCACTGCCTCGGCGCCTTTTCTGCAGGCAAGGCCGTCATCAACGTGACCGTCGAAGCCGACGCCTTCTGCGGACCGATCCTCGCGCAGAGAGCCAGGCAGGCCGGCGTGATCTACAGCCTGGCCTATGGCGATCAGCCGGCTCTCGCTTGCGACCTCGTAGATTGGGCGAGGGCCTGCGGTTTTCCCGTCGTGGCAGCGGGCCGTGGCCACAAATGGCTGCCGCATTACCGGGAATCGACGCCCGAAACGGTCTGGGATCACTGGGGATTGTCTGCAGAGCAAGCTGCGCGCGGGGGCATGAATCCAAAAATGTTCAACGCGTTCCTCGACGGCTCCAAGCCTGCGATTGAATCTGCCGCGATCGCGAACGCAACCGGCCTGGAGGCGCCCTCGCATGGCCTTGCATTCCCACCGGGATCGGTCGACGACATCCCCACGCTGATGCGCCCCCGTTCGGAGGGCGGCATCCTGGAATCCAAGGGCCAGGTCGAGGTCGTATCCTGCCTGACGGCCGAAGGCAGGCCCATCCCCAACGACATCCGCAAGGGCGTGTGGGTCTGTTTCGAAGGCGACAGCGATTACATCCGCAACTGTTTCCAGGAATACAGCGTCGTCACCGATCCGAGCGGTCGTTACATGAGCTCCTACAAGAAGTGGCATCTCATAGGGCTGGAGCTTGGAATTTCAGTTGCCTCGATCGCTCTGCGCAATGAGGCGACAGGCGTCGCCACGACGTTCAACGCCGATGTTGCTGCCACAGCCAAGAAGGACTTGCGCGAGGGAGACATGCTCGACGGAGAAGGTGGCTACACCGTCTTCGGCAAACTGACGCCCGCCAGCACCTCCCTTGAAAAGCGCTATCTGCCACTCGGGCTTGCGCACAATGTGCGATTGACCAAGGCGGTAGCCAAAGACACCTGCATCACCTGGGCGGATGTGGCGATTGACGAGAGGCTGTCTGCCGTGCGTCTCCGCAGGGAGCAGGAAACGTCGTATTCGTCTCCAAAAGCGCGGAAGCTGGATTAGGCGAAATCCACAGCCGCGTTAAGCCCCGAGCCGCTTGTTGAACATCTCGACATTGACGAGCCCGCGGGCGTGGCGGCCTTCGCCGAGCTTGCGCGGGCCCTCGAATGCCTCAACCTCGAAGCGAATGACGCGGCGCTCGACCGCGACCACCTTTGCAGTGGTCCGCACGGTCGCACCGACGAGCGCGGCGGCAAGATGGCGGATGTCGACCTCGGTACCGACAGTGACCCAGCCCGGCTGAAGCGCTGAGCGGATCGCATCACCCGATGCCATCTCCATCTCCAGGATCATCATCGGCGTCGCGTAGACAAAAGGCATGCCTGACACGAAATGCCCGACGGTGCGCTCCACCGGGACCACCAGCGTGCGCTCGGCGCTCATGCCTGTTGTGATGAAGTCGCGTGCGTCCATGGACCCCTTACACTCAGTGTCGTCCCGGACAAGCGCGCCTTAAGCGCGCGCAGATCCGGGACCCATAACCACAGGATCAAGTTTGGCGAAGGCTCGGAGTTACCAGCTGGCCCAATACCACTCCCTGTGGTTATGGGTCCCCGCCTTCGCGGGGACGACAGCGGTGAATGCAGAACCGTCGACCGCTACTTCTTCGCCGCCGCCGCACGCTCCACGAAGGTCTTGCCGCCCTTCATCTTGTGACGGAGCGGGGCTTCGTTGATCTGGATGACGACGGCATCGGCATCGACGCCGAGATTCTTCACCAGCGCCTGGGTGATGTCGCGCATCATGCCGGCCTTCTGCTCGTCGGTACGGCCTTCGGCCATGCTGATGGTGATCTCAGGCATTGTTCTCTCCCTGCTGCTGTCGTCATGGCCGGGCTTGTCCCGGCCATCCACGTTCTCTTCTATCAAACAAGACGTGGATGCCCGGGACAAGCCCGGGCATGACGCGGCCTGCGAATAGCTAGCCCCACTTCACGTCATGGCGGCCCAGGACCTCGCGCACTTTTGCGACGAGATCGGCTTCGCTGCACGAGAACTGCGCCGGCCGGGTCTCGCGCCATTCCTGGTTGGAGGCGATCGCAGCGGCCGCCTTGGCGCCCTCGATCAGGTCCTTGACCTGCACTTCGCCGCGCGCCTTTTCATCCGAGCCCTGGATGATGACGCAAGGTGAGTTGCGGCGATCGGCATATTTGAGCTGGTTGCCCATGTTCTTCGGGTTGCCCAGATAGAGCTCGGCGCGGATGCCCGCGGTACGCAAGCTCGCGACCATCTTCTGGTAGTCGGCCACGCGGTCGCGGTCGAACACGGTGACGACGACCGGGCCGAACTCGGGCCGCGTGTCGAGCTTGCCGAGCAGCGTCAGCGCGGCCTGCAGCCGCGATACGCCAATCGAGAAGCCGGTTGCCGGCACCGGCTCGCCGCGGAAGCGCGAGACGAGGCCGTCATAACGCCCGCCGCCACCGACCGAGCCGAAGCGCACCGGGCGGCCCTTCTCGTCCTTGGTATCGAGCAGGAGTTCGACCTCGTAGACGGGACCGGTGTAATATTCGAGGCCGCGCACGACCGAGGGATCGATCTTGATACGATCCGCACCATAGCCCGAGGCCGTGACCAGTTTTGCAATCTCTTCCAGCTCGCTGACGCCGGCCTGACCGACTTCGCTCTTGGCGAGATAGGTTTCTGCCGCGGCAATTGCTTCTCTCCAATCCTCGCGCGGCTTGGTGATGGCGAGAACAACATCGGCTTCCGCCGCACTCAAATTGGCGCCTTTGGTGAAGTCGCCCTTGCCTTCCTCCCCGCCATCCCAGCGTCCGGGACCGAGCAGCTTGCGCACTTCATCGGCGGAAAACTTGTCGAGCTTGTCGATCGCGCGCAGCACGGTCAGTCGGCGCGCCGCATTGTCCTCACCAGCGAGGCCAATGGCTTCCAGAACGCCGTCGAGCACCTTGCGGTTGTTCACCTTCACCACGTACTGGCCGCGCGCGATGCCGAGCGCCTCCATCGTGTCCGCCGCCATCATGCAGATCTCGGCGTCCGCCGCCGGCGTCGCCGAGCCGACGGTGTCGGCATCGAACTGCATGAACTGGCGGAAGCGGCCCGGGCCGGGCTTCTCGTTGCGGAAGACGTAGCCGACGCGGTAGCTGCGATAGGGCAGCACCAGACCGTCGGTGCCGTAGCGCTCACCGACATAGCGCGCGAGCGGCGCGGTGAGGTCGTAGCGCAGGCTGATCCATTGCTCGTCGTCGTCCTGGAACGAGAACACGCCCTCGTTGGGGCGATCCTGGTCCGGCAGGAATTTGCCGAGCGCGTCGGTGTATTCCATCGCCGGCGTTTCCACCGGCTCGAAACCGTAGAGTTCGTAGACGGCGCGGATCTTTTCGACCATCTCGCGCGTCGCCCGGATCGCGGCAGGGTCGCGATCCTCGAGCCCGCGCGGCAGGCGCGCCTTCAGTTTCTGGGGTTTTTTGGGTTTCTCGGCCATGCGGGCGTTTACCAGCCGCGGCGCGGGGCGGCAACTGCCCTACGGCTGCTCCATTCGCGCCCGGAGCGCGTCCGCGTCGGCCTTCGGCAGCGATTTCAGCGTCGGCTTGATGGTCTCGCCGCCGACGATCTTGCCGTTGCGCATGAACATCCAGTCCGAGATGTCGGCCTCCGCGAACTTGACCTTATCGCCGGCTCGCTTGCCCGGCAGATCGCGCGGCTCGTTGGCGAAGACGCCGGTCAAGGTCCCGTCGGGCAGCTTCTTCACCTCACCGATCCAGATGTGCTCCCCGCCCTTGCGGGTCGTAAAGCGCACCTTCAAAGCGTGACCAGACTCGGACGGCTTGGGCGATTCATAGGAGGCCCAGAAGGTCGGCAGCGAGCCGCGGGCGCGAGCGATCGCGGTGTTCATCTCGGGATCGCCGGTGCGCACATCGACGATCGGCGAGCGGTCTTGCGCAGCAACCTCGTGCGTCGGGCCGACGGTCAGGATGCCGAAAACGCAAACGCCGGTGATGGCGGCGAGAACGACCCATTTCATGGGTTGGGAGAGCTTTGTTGCCATGATCGCGATGTCCGGGACGCTTGTTGTGTCCTGGCTTTGTCGCACGTCGGCAGCAGCACGTTCAGTGCGCAATAAGCCACAAACGTTGCGCTTTTTACCCTCCCCTGGAGGGGGCCCGGGACGAGCGTAGCTCGCCCGTGGTCGGCTCGCATCTGAGCGTAGCGAAGATGAGAGACGGGGTGGGGTGAGGGTCTCTCCACATCGAACACTGCCCGTGTTGAGAGATCACCCCACCCCGCTCGCGCTGCGCGCGATCGACCCACGGGCGAGCTACGCTAGTCCCGGACCCCTCCAGGGGAGGGTGATCAAAACACCTTGCGGATCCAGTTGTGGGGATCGTTGGTGCGGCCGTACTGGATGTCGACGAGCTGCTTGCGCAGGCCCATGGCGACGGGGCCGGCGGCGCCGCCCGAGATGTCGAAATCGCCGCTGACCGAGCGCACCTTGCCGATCGGCGAGATCACCGCGGCGGTGCCGCAGGCGAAGGCTTCCTTCAGCCTGCCTGAGGCCGCGTCCTTGCGCCACTGCTCGAGCGTATAGGGTTCTTCGCGCACCGTCTTGCCGGCGTCGCGGGCGAGCGTGATGATGGAGTCGCGGGTGATGCCGGGCAGGATCGTGCCGAGCGGCGGCGTCGACAGCGAGCCGTCCTCGAACACGAAGAACACGTTCATGCCGCCGAGCTCCTCGATGTAGCGGCGCTCGACCGCGTCAAGGAAGACGACCTGGTCGCAGCCGTGCTGGATCGCTTCGGCCTGGGCGCGCAGGCTCGCGGCATAATTGCCGCCGCATTTGACCGCGCCGGTGCCGCCGATCGCGGCGCGCGTGTAGTTCTCCGACACCCAGATCGAGACCGGCGCGGGCCCGCCCTTGAAGTAGGAGCCGACCGGCGAGGCGATCACCGCAAAGATGTATTCGGACGACGGCTTGACGCCGAGGAAGGTCTCGCTCGCGATCATGAACGGCCGCAGGTAAAGGCTGCCTTCGCCGCCCGGCATCCAGGCGCGGTCGATGCGCACGATCTGCTCGACCGCCTCGATGAAGACGTCTTCGGGCAGCTGCGCCATCGCCATGCGATCGGCCGAGTCCTTGAAGCGGCGCGCATTGGCGTCGGGACGGAACAGGTTCACCCCGCCATCGTCGCGCTTGTAGGCCTTCAGGCCTTCGAAGATCTCCTGGGCGTAGTGCAGGACCGCGCCGGCGGGATCGAGCTGGAAGTTGGCGCGTGCCTCGATCTTCGCCTCGTACCAGCCGCCCTTGGCCTGGTTGTAGCGGACGATTGCCATGTGATCGGTGAAGACCCGCCCGAAACCGGGATCCACCAGCTTGGCGACGCGGTCCTTCTCGGGCGTCGGATTGGATGCGGGCTGGATGTCGAATGTCATGCTCATGTCCTTGCCTCCCGCTGCCGGTGGCGGCGCTGTTTCTCGCGCCCGCCTGCCCGTTCGGGCCCGGCTGGCTTGATTGGTTTCTGGCCGGACCGCCGCCAGCCATGTTACGGCCGGTTTCCGCAGCCAGCATGTCATCGAGGACATGCTTTTGCGGAAGGCGGAAGTCCAGTATGTTTTGCCGAAATGCCGCTCGACAATCGCACGGTAGATCTGCTTCGGCCGTCGCCGCCTGTCCGGCTCTCTCCGGCCGTCCTGCTCCGATGCCACCCGGCGCGAAACGATCTAAAATTTCGTGCGGGTCGATCGTTTTGTAACATTGAACCCAAGATACGTCAATATGCCTGACATAAATTTCGCGACTCCTTCTCAAGACGCTGCCGCGCCCCGGCCGGCCGCAGGCGATGGAGGCAATTTGCGCTGGGATATCATCGAGCTGCTGTTCTTCGCCTATCGCGATTTCGTCGGCGATCCCGACCAGGAGCTGGAGGCGTTCGGCTTCGGCCGGGCCCATCACCGGGTCATGCATTTCGTCTACCGCTATCCCGGGCTCAAGGTCGCCGACCTGCTCGACGTCCTGCGCATCACCAAACAGTCGCTCGGCCGGGTGCTGAAGCAGCTCCTGGACGAGGGTTATATCGTGCAGAAGACCGGCGACAACGATCGTCGCCAGCGCCTGCTCTACGCGACGCCGAAGGGCGAGGCGCTGGTGCAGAAGCTCGCCGGGCTGCAGACCACGCGGATCACCAGGGCGCTCGCGGAGATGGGTCCGCAGGACGCCGAGACGGTCAAGCGCTTCCTGCGCGCGATGATCGACCGCGACGATCCGGACAAGGTGCTGGAGACGATCTTCGCTGCCGTCAAACAAGACGCCAAGGAGTGACCGTGCCGCTCGCTGCCACGCTCGCGCGCCCGCCGGTGCAACCGGCCGACGATGCCCCGCATCTCTTGCTGGTCGACGACGACCGCCGCATCCGCGACCTGCTCTCGCGCTTTCTTGCAAGTGAAGGCTACCGCGTCACCACCGCGGCGAGCGCCGGTGATGCGCGCTCGAAGCTGATGGGCCTGCATTTCGATCTCCTGATCCTCGACGTCATGATGCCCGGCGAGACCGGCTTCGACCTCGCCCGCTTCATCCGCACCTCGTCGTCGGTGCCGATCGTGATGCTGACGGCGCGCCACGAGGCGGAAGCCCGCATCGAGGGCCTGCAGATCGGCGCCGACGATTACGTCGCAAAACCGTTCGAACCGCGCGAGCTGGCGCTGCGCATCAACAACATCCTCAAGCGCGCCGCGCCGCCGCCGCAGGCCACGACGATCGAGAAGATCGCCTTCGGCCCCTATGTCTACCATCTCGAACGCGGCGAATTGCGCCAGGGCGAGGAGGTCATCCACCTCACCGACCGCGAGCGCGAGATGCTGCGGATTCTCGCGGAGACGCCGGGCGAGACCGTGCCGCGCAGCGCACTGACCGGCAATGGCAGCGTCAACGAGCGCGCCGTCGACGTGCAGATCAACCGCCTCCGGCGCAAGATCGAGACCGATCCCGCCAATCCGCTGTTCCTGCAGGCGGTGCGCGGCATCGGCTACCGCCTGGTGGCCTCGCCCTGAACCGCAGTGAAGCGCGCCAGATGAGCACGATAGATACCGGCCTGACGCTTCTGAAGAGCGCCGCCGGCCGCGTCTCCGCCGCGAACGGCTGGATGGGCAACGCGTTCAAGGGCTGGATGCCGACCGGCCTCTACGCCCGCGCGCTCCTCATCATGATCGTACCGATGGTGGTGCTGCAATCGGTCGTCGCTTTCGTGTTCATGGAGCGGCACTGGAACACGGTGACGCGCCGCCTGTCGGCCGCGGTGGTGCAGGACATCGCCGCGCTGATCGACGTCTACAAGGGCTATCCGCAGGACAAGGACCGCACCGAGATCCGCCGCATCGCGCAGCAGCGGCTCGGCCTCGTCGTCGATTTCCTGCCTGCCGGCGACATGCCGCCGCCGGGACCAAAACCGTTCTTCTCGCTGCTCGACCAGACGCTGTCGGTGCAGCTCGGCCGCCAGATCGGCCGCTCGTTCTGGATCGACACGGTCGGCCGCTCCAACCTGGTCGAGATCCGCATCCAGCTCGACGACGCCGTGATGCGCGTGTTCGCGCAGCGCAGCGCCGCCTATGCCTCGAACTCGGAGATCTTCCTGTTCTGGATGGTCGGCACGTCCTCGATCCTGTTGATCGTCGCGGTGCTGTTCCTGCGCAACCAGATCAAGCCGATCCTGCGCCTCGCCGATGCCGCCGAGAGTTTCGGCAAGGGCCGCGAGGCCCCGAATTTCCGGCCGCGCGGCGCGCGCGAGGTGCGGCGCGCGGCCGTCGCCTTCCTGGAGATGAAGTCGCGCATCGAGCGCACGATGGAGCAGCGCACCGCGATGCTCGCCGGCGTCAGCCACGATCTGCGCACCATCCTGACCCGCTTCAAGCTCGAGCTGGCACTGATCGGAGACAGTCCCGAGCTCGAAGGCATGCGCAAGGACGTCGACGAAATGTCGATGATGCTGGAGGATTACCTTGCGTTCGCCCGCGGCGATTCCGGCGAGCAGTCGCAGCCGACCGACATGGCGCAGGCGCTCGAGGAGCTGCGCAGCGATGCCGAGCGTCACGGCCATACCGCGACCGTCGCCTTCAACGGCCTGCCCGTGGTGACGGTGAAGCCGGCTTCGTTCAAGCGCTGCCTCGCCAACCTCGTCACCAACGCAGCGCGCTACGGCAAGAACATCGCCATCACCGGCCAACGCGATCACCGTTATTTGACCGTCACCGTCGACGATGACGGCCCCGGCATTCCCGCCCACTTGCGCGAAGAGGTATTCAAGCCGTTCCTGCGGCTGGACAACGCCCGCAACCAGGACGAAGGCGGCACCGGCCTGGGGCTCGCGATTGCCCGCGACATCGCCCGCTCGCACGGCGGCGACATCACGCTCGGTGACAGCCCGATGGGAGGATTGAGGGCGAGCGTGCGGATACCGGTGTAGGTGGGGTCTTCCCTTCTCCCCTTGCGGGAGAAGGTGGCGCGAAGCGCCGGATGAGGGGTATCTCTCCGCGCGTCCAAGCCTCATTGAATTCGCGGAGAGAAACCCCTCACCCGTCTCGCCGCTTTGCGGCGATCCACCCTCTCCCACAAGGGGAGAGGGAAAGAGTACACCTACTTCGGCAGCAGCGCCTTCAGCTTGTCCATGTCGCGCGTGTTCATCTTGAAGCCGCCGGGCATGACGATGTCACCGGGCTTCTGATCCGGCTTGCAGGCCCCGAGCCACTTGGCTTGCAGCGTCGTCGTGCTATCGCGCCCCGCCGCACCAGCAACGCCGCCTTTGGCGTGTGAGGTCGTCTTCACCGTGTAGGCCGAGTTGAAGTCTCCGGTGATCTCGGCATGCGAGGTCGTGCTGACGCCGGCGACGCTGCACTCGGAATCGCTGACATAGCCGGTCGCGGTCTTCTTGATCTCCTGCTTGGCGCAGATCTGCTTGGCCATCGGGGAGACGTTGTTGCTCATCTCCTTGTCGACGGTCTCGTCGGTGCAGTGCTGCATGGTCATCTCGGGCATGGGCGAGCCCGATGTGACCAGCTTCATCTCCCAAAGACCGGCCTTGCGCAGCGGCAGTTCGTCGGCGCTGGCGCTGCCTGCCGACAACGCGAGGCAAAGCATCGAGCCGAGCAAAGCGAGTTTGCGCGTCATGAGGGAAGCTCCCGGCTGAGAGAGGTGCGGCGCCTACGACAGCGCCTCAGTACAGTGTGCGGATCGGCCGGTCGGCGGCGCCATAAGGCACCCAGCGGCACGAGAACGAGATGTAGCCGCCCTCATAGCCCTGCACGGCCAGGAATTTCGCCACCTTGCCGTAGCGGGCGCAATGATCGACCGCGACCTGGCGCGCATCGACCCGGGTCGCCATCGAATAGGCGATGATGCCGCCGGTGTCGTTGCCCTTGAACGGCGGCACGTAATCGGCGCGCGCCGACTGGCTCGCCATCATGCCTGAGACAACCAGGCTGGCAAGAAGGCCCGCGGCCGCAATGATTCGCATTCCCGTCACTCCAATTGGCTGGCGCCAGTTTACGGTGCCGCGACGCACGTGAAAAGAACCGAACCCCTGTTGGCCGCGACACTTGGTCAAGTCCTTGCGAAGTGTTGCCGCGCTGCACTTGACCTCCTCCAACCTTCGCGGCACCGTCCGGCCTTCGCAAGACCTTAGCTGCCCGGATTGATCATGCGCGCCCCCTTCGAGAAATCGCTCCGTTTCGCCGCCGTGCTCGGCCTCATGTTCGGAGCATTGTCACTCGGCGAGGCCAGGGCCGCCAATCCGCTGGAGCTGAATTTCTGGCTGAGCGGGCCGCGCTATGACGGCGCCGTCGCCCCTTGCGACTGGGCTCTGCCGAGGATCGTGCACGAATTCGCCGAAAAGGAATCCAAGTTCTGGAATTCTTCGTTGCAGATCACCGGCTTCTCCGCCGTTCGCGAAACCGCGTTCCGGCCCTGGCAGTCCGACAACATTCCGCGCCGCTATTGCACCGGCGAGGCCATGCTCAATGACGGCAAGCCGCGCAAGGTGCATTTCTCGATCATCGAGGATGGCGGCTTCGCCTCCTACGGCAACGGCGTCGAATGGTGCGTCGTCGGGGTGGATCGCAACTGGGCCTATAACCCGGCGTGCCGCGCCGCCAAGCCCTGATTCCAGCAGCGGCTGGCTGGGCTGATCAGCCGGCCGACGACAGCTCCAATTTTGTTCTTGAAATGTTCCCATCGCCTGCTAGGCTGTTTGTACAGTCTAGTTGAGGGGCGTCGCCATGTTTTACTCCAGATTGCGTTCGTTGTCCCGTTTGATGATCTCGCTCACTCTTGCTGCGGGGTTGGCTAGCCTCGCCGGCGGTGCGAAGGCACAGGACAAGCGGCAGAACGCCCCGGGCGAGTTCGATTTCTATGTGCTGGCGCTTTCATGGTCGCCCTCGTTCTGCGAGGAAGCCGCCGAACGCGGCGGCCGGTCCCAGATGCAATGCGGCGGACGGCCCTACGCCTTCGTGGTGCATGGGCTGTGGCCGCAATACGAGAACGGTTTTCCGGAATACTGCCAGCGCCCGGCGCCGCGGCTGAACCGCAACATCGTCTCCTCGATGCTCGATTTGATGCCGGCGCCGGGCCTGATCTTCAACGAATGGGACAAGCACGGCACCTGCTCCGGGCTGGAGGGCCGCGGCTATTTCGAGATGATCCGCAAGGCGCGCGCTGCGATCAAGATTCCGGCCGAATATCTCGATCTGGCGCAGGCCAAGACCGTCGCGCCAGCGGAGGTCGAGGAGGCCTTCATCAAGGCCAATCCGGGTCTCAGCAATGCCGCCGTCTCGGTCACCTGCAACCGGACACGGCTGTCCGAGGTCCGCATCTGCCTCAGCAAGGACCTGCAATTCCGCGCCTGCGACGAGATCGAGCGCCGCGCCTGCCGCCGCGACCAGGTGACGATGCCGCCGATCAGGGGCGGGTAGCTCAGTCATTGCGAGCGCAGCGAAGCAATCCAGAGTGCCTCCGCGGACGCATTTCTGGATTGCTTCGCTGCGCTCGCAATGACAGGGGTTAGGATCGCGCCAGACAACGTAGTCCTCTCCGCCATGAACTACCGCCACGCCTTCCACGCCGGCAGCTTCGCCGATGTCATCAAGCACATCGTGCTGGCGCGCATCCTCACTTATCTGCAGGACAAGCCGGCAGCGTTCCGCGTCATCGACACCCACGCCGGCGCCGGCCTCTACGATCTCGACAGCGACGAGGCGCGCCGCGGCGGCGAATGGCTGACCGGCATCGCGCGGCTGCTGCAGGCGCGCCTGTCCAACGAGAGCGCAGCGCTGACGAAGCCCTATCTCGACATCGTCCGCGCCTTCAATCCGAAGGGGGAGCTCAAGGCCTATCCGGGCTCGCCGTTGATCGCGCGCGGCCTGCTCAGGCCGCAGGACCGGCTCGTCGCCTGCGAGCTCGAGCCGAAGGCACGGAAAGCGCTGATCGATGCGCTGCGCCGCGACGAGCAGGCCCGCGTGGTCGACCTCGACGGCTGGGTGGCGCTGCCGGCCTTCGTGCCGCCGAAGGAGCGGCGTGGCCTCGTGCTGATCGATCCGCCGTTCGAGGCCAAGGACGAGTTCGAGCGGCTCGGCGAAGCCTTCTCGGCAGCGTTCGCGAAATGGCCGACCGGTATCTACGTAATCTGGTATCCCGCCAAGAACCGGCGCGCCACCGACACGCTGGCACAAACCGTCGCGCGGCTCGCAGCTGCAGCAAAGCCGCCCGGAAAATGCCTGCGCCTCGAATTCAGCGTCGCGCCGCAAGCCGACAGCGCCGCCCTCACCTCCACCGGTCTCTTGATCGTCAACCCGCCCTACACGCTGCACGGCGAGCTCAAGACCATTCTGCCGGAGCTGGAAATACCGCTCGGCCAGGGCGGTGCTGCCAGATTCCGGCTGGAGGTGCCCAAGCCTTAGCGCCAAGCATTGACGCCAAGCCGTAACACTCCGGCATTCTTGGGAAAAATATGCAGGACCGGTAGTCAATCTGCAAAGAACCGTATTATGCTATTTCCGTGACTGGCTTTACGTTCCGCTTCCGCGAATGGTTGCGGCGGAGTGAAGGCCCTAAGAAAGATCCCGCCGGACCGATCAGGTCCGTCCAAGGATGGCCAGCTCCCGGGCTCCGTAAGGCCCGGTCATGTCGCGACGTGAGTCTGCGTCGCGACGGAGGAGCAATGAGGGGGAGTTTCCCGATGGCCATGACGGGAACGGTCAAGTTCTTCAACGGCGAGCGCGGCTACGGCTTCATCAAGCCTGACGACGGCGGTCGCGATGTTTTCGTTCACATCACCGCTGTGGAGCGGGCGGGACTGAAGGACCTCGCCGAAGGACAGCGTATTACTTTCGAAGTCGAACCGGACAAGAAGGGGAAGGGACCGAAGGCGGTCAATCTGGTGATCCTCTCCTAGCAAGCCTGGCGAAAAAAAATCCCGGCCGCGAGCGGCCGGGAGGCTGGTCCGGTATTTTCTTCTTTGGATGTCAGAAGCGATAGTTCACGCCTGCGCGGACAACGTTGGCGCTATAGCCGTTTGACACGCCCGTGATTGCGAACTGGCTGGTCGACAGATCGATGTAGAGATATTCGAGCTTGGCGCTCCAGTTCGGCGCGAGGCCGACTTCCGCACCGGCGCCGATGGTCCAGCCGGCACTGGTGTGCGACTCCGACCAACCGAAGGTTTGTGCGCGCAGCTCGCCGAAGGCGAGACCGGCGGTGCCGTAGAACAGCACGTTGTTGAACGCATAGCCGGCGCGGCCGCGCAGGGTGCCGAACCACGGGTTGGAGAACTTCCACGGCGCAAACGTGTCGTCGGCGCCGGCGGCCTGGATGTCGCCCTCGACGCCGAACACCCACGGGCCGTTCTGGAAATTGTAGCCGGCCTGCACACCGGCGACGAAGCCGGACGGCTTGGTGGGGTTGTTGTCGACCGAGCCCCATTCATAGCCGATATTGCCGCCGAGATAGGGACCCGCCCAGCTATAGGCATTAAGCGGCTGATTGACGGTATAGGGCGCGCGCTGCCCGTAACTGAGATCGGCGGCCTCTGCCGAAGCTGTCCAGCCGGCTGCAACCAACGCGGCTGCGCCCACAACGAGCCTCTTCATCACTCACTCCAACGCCACTGTCGCAACCCGAGCGATGCCCGCGCCGCCGCGCGAGCAAAACCGCATGGTTACGGAACCAAGAGCTATTCGCGTAGGATTTATCGAGAGTTTTAAGTTAAAGGGCTGTTAAGCCGGGTTACCGCCCGCTTAACAGACTTAAGGAAGCGTTACCGGGAGCTGCCCGCCATCCTCTGTGCGTGCCGCATGGCAGGAACTTCAAATCAGTCCCCCCAGCGCCTAAATTCGTCCCATGGTTCACGATTCCCCCGACAATCCGGACGACCGCGCGCGCAAGGCGCCGCCGGCTGCGAGCGACACGCCGCCCGAGCGGCTGGCCGGGCCGGACGTAGATCCCGCGGCGGCAGGGGGCGATGACGAGGACGATGCCCTGCTGCCGGACATCCTGGAAGAGAGCGGCGCCGTCGGCGAAGGCCCGCTCGCGACCGGTCACGAGGCGATCGAGCGCGCGGTCCGCCTCGCACCGACCTCGCCTGGCGTCTATCGTATGCTCAATGCGAACGCCGACGTGCTCTATGTCGGCAAGGCCAAGAACGTCAAAAAGCGCCTGTCCAGTTATGCGCGCCAGAGTGCGCCGCTGCCGGCCCGCATCCTGCGCATGATCGCGGCCACCGTCACGGTGGAGATCGTCTCGACCACGACCGAGACCGAGGCGCTGCTGCTGGAAGCCAACCTGATCAAGCAGCTGCGGCCGCGCTTCAACGTGCAGCTTCGCGACGACAAGTCGTTCCCCTACATCCTGATCACCGGCGACCATTGGGCGCCGCAGATCCTGAAACATCGCGGTGCGCAGACCCGGCCCGGGCGCTATTTCGGCCCGTTTGCCTCCGCCGGCGCGGTCAACCGCACCATCACGGCGCTGCAGCGCGCGTTCTTGATCCGCTCCTGCACCGATTCCTTCTTCGAGAGCCGCACCCGGCCCTGCCTGCTCCACCAGATCCGCCGCTGCGCCGGACCCTGCACCCGGGAGATCGATTTCGGCGGCTATTCGACGCTGGTGCGCGAGGCCAGCGACTTCCTCTCCGGCAAGAGCCATGCGGTGAAGCAGGAGCTCGCCGGCGAGATGGAGAAGGCCTCGAACGAGCTCGAATTCGAGCGCGCCGCACTGTACCGCGATCGCCTCGCCGCGCTGTCGGCGATCCAGTCGCAGCAGGGCATCAATCCGCGCACGGTGGAGGAAGCTGACGTGTTCGCCATCCACCAGGAGGGCGGCTTCTCCTGCGTCGAGGTGTTCTTCTTTCGCACCGGACAGAACTGGGGCAACCGCGCCTATTTTCCGCGCGCGGAGAAGAGCTTTACGCCCGAGGAGGTGCTGGGGTCCTTCCTGGCGCAGTTCTACGACGACAAGCCGCCGCCGAGGAACATCCTGCTCTCGCACGATATCGAGGAGAGCGAGCTGCTCGCCAACGCGCTATCGATCAAGGCTGGCCACAAGGTCGAGGTCACCGCGCCCAAGCGCGGCGAGAAGAAGGAGCTGGTCACCCACGCGCTGACCAATGCGCGCGAGGCGCTCGGCCGCAAGCTCGCGGACACCGCGACGCAAAGCCGGTTGCTCGAGGCCATGGCCGCGACGCTGAGCCTGCCGCACGTGCCCAAGCGCATCGAGGTCTACGACAACAGCCACATCCAGGGCACCAACGCGGTCGGCGCCATGATCGTCGCGGGCCCAGATGGCTTCGTGAAGAACCAGTACCGCAAGTTCAACATCAAGTCGGAAGGGATCACGCCCGGCGACGACTTCGCCATGATGCGCGAAGTGCTGGAGCGCCGCTTCAAGCGCCTGATCAATCCGCCCGAGGATGCCGCCAGCAAGGCCAAGGACGACGATTTCCCGCAATGGCCCGACCTCGTGATCATCGACGGCGGCCGTGGCCAGCTCAACGCCGTGCGCGAGATCTTCGCCAATCTCGGCCTGACCCAGGTGTCGCTGATGTCAGTCGCCAAGGGACCGGACCGGGATGCCGGCCGCGAGACCCTGTTCATGCCGGAGCGCGAGGCGATCAAGCTGGAGCCGCGTGATCCCGTGCTCTATTTCATCCAGCGCCTGCGCGACGAAGCCCACCGCTTCGTCATCGGCTCGCACCGCAAGCTGCGCAAGAAGGACATCCGCGAGGCTGGTTTGCAGGAGATTCCGGGCATCGGCCCGTCACGCAAACGTGCCTTGCTGCACCATTTCGGAACCCTGAAGGAGATCGAACGGGCCTCGATCGCCGATCTCGGCAAGGTTCCGGGGGTGAGCGCCGAGAGCGCGCGCAGGATTTTCGAATATTTCCATCCCCAGCCGGGATGAACTAAAGGGGGACCGCAGTCATATGATCGTCGTGTCCGCACCTCATTTGGGGCGCGGGACGGTTGACGTTCAGGCAGCAGCGGTATTGGTAGGACGGATGAACATCGCCACCACACGAGGGACGACCAGCCGCGCGATGTCCCTCCCCAACATCCTGACCTATGGCCGGATCGCCGCGATCCCGGTCGTGGTCGGATGCATCTATGCGCAGTCGATTCTGGATCAGCCGCTCTGGCTGCGCTGGCTCGCGGTCGCCCTTTTCATCGCCGCAGGGGTGACGGATTACCTCGACGGCTATTACGCGCGGATCTGGAATCAGCAATCGGCTTTCGGCCGCATGCTCGATCCGATCGCCGACAAGCTGCTGGTCGCCTCCTGCCTGTTGATGCTGGCCGCGGACGGCATCATTCACGGCTGGTCGCTATGGGCCGCCATCGTGATCCTGTGCCGCGAGATCCTGGTCTCGGGCCTGCGCGAATATCTGGCTGCGCTCCGTGTCAGCGTGCCCGTGACCAAGCTTGCGAAGTGGAAAACCACGGTCCAGCTGGTTGCGATCGGCTTCCTGATCGCCGGCCCAGCCGGCGATCAGGTGGTGCCGGTGGTCTCGATGATTGGGCTCGCACTGCTGTGGGCTTCGGCGATCCTCACCATGTACACCGGCTACGACTATTTCCGCGCCGGCATCCATCACCTCATCAAGGAGGACGAGGGATGAAGGTGAAGTATTTCGCCTGGGTGCGCGAGCGCGTCGGCAAGGCCGAAGAGACGATCGAGCCTCCCGCGAGCGTGCGCACCGTCGAGGAGCTGATCGCCTGGCTCTCCGGCCAAAGCGAAGCCTATGCGTACGCGTTCGAGAAGCCGAAGGTGATCCGCGCCGCGATCGACCGCGCTCACGTCAAGCAGGACGCCGCCATCGCAGGCGCCCGCGAGATCGCGTTCTTCCCGCCCATGACCGGCGGCTAGCCTCATGACCTGCCCCGTCACCATCCGTATCCAGGAAGACGATTTCGACATCGCGCGCGAGATCTCGGTCCTGACGAGCAGCCGGACCGATATCGGCGCTGTGGTGACATTTTCCGGCATCTGCCGCGCCGACGAGGACAGCGCCACGGTCGCCGCGCTGACGCTCGAACATTACCCCGGCATGGCGGAGGAAGAGATCAGGCGCCACGCCGAGGAGGCCGTCTCGCGCTGGCCGCTCAACGGCATCACGGTGATCCACCGCGTCGGCCGCTTGAAGCCGGGCCAGAACATCGTGCTGGTGGTGACCGCCTCGCAGCACCGACAGGCGGCGTTCCAGGCCGCCGAGTTCCTGATGGACTATCTCAAGACCAGCGCGCCGTTCTGGAAGAAGGAAGAGAGCGCCACCGGCACCGGCTGGGTCGAGGCCCATGCCCGTGACGACGAAGCCGCCGCACGCTGGACCAAATCCTGATGGCCAAGCCAACGAAAAAGACCGCGCGCGGCCGCGCCGCGCCTAACCTCGCGAAGGTGGGACCCGGCGAGCTTCTCACGCTGCTCGACTTCGTCCGCTATGCGGTGAGCCGCTTCGTCGAGGCCAAGCTTTCCTTTGCTCATGGCACGACCGACCCCGTCGCGGAAGCCGCGTTCCTGGTCTGCGAGGCGCTGCATCTCAATCCCGACCAGTTCGAGATCTTCGCCAACGCGCGCGTCAGCGCCGCGGAAGGCAAGACCCTCCTTGACCTCATCCATCAGCGCGTCACGACGCGCAAACCGGCCGCCTATCTCGTCAACAAGATCTACATGCGCGGCCTGCCCTTCTATGTCGACGAGCGCGTCATCGTTCCGCGCTCCTTCATCGGCGAGCTCCTGGAGTCGCATTTCGGCGCCCACGGCGAGGCCGGATCGCTGATCGACGACCCGACGGCGGTCGAGCGCGTGCTCGATCTCTGCACGGGCTCGGGATGCCTTGCGATCCTCGCCGCGCATCATTTCCCGAACGCCACCATCGACGCCGTCGACATCTCCAAGGGCGCGCTCGAGGTCGCTGCGCGCAATGTCGGCGAATACGGGCTCGAGGACCGCATCAGCCTGTATCGCGGCGATCTGTTCGCCCCTCTCGGCGGCAATAGATACGACCTGATCATCACCAACCCGCCCTACGTCGACGCCGAGGGCATGGCGGCATTGCCGCCGGAGTGCCGGGCCGAGCCGAAGCTCGCCTTCGATGGTGGCGCCGACGGTCTCGACGTGGTGCGCCGGATCCTGCGCGATGCGCCCGACCACCTGACGGCGGATGGCGGGCTGATTTGCGAGATCGGCCGCGGCCGCGAGCTGGTCGACGAGGCCTTTCCGGAACTGCCGCTGCTCTGGCTGGACACCGAAGATTCCGAGGGCGAGGTGTTCTGGATCGCGACCGCCGATCTCGGCTGATTCATCGCGGCCGATCACGCTCCGTCGGAACAAGTCAAATATCGCCACGTTCATCCCCCGATGAATTTTCTCGTCTTGGGAGGATGTCCGCATGCTCGCGCCATCGGGCGAATTGCTGCGCGCCGGGATGGCGCTCAAGCTCAATCACGTCAAACGCGCTGCTCAATCCTATCTGCGTGACCAGACCAGCCAGGCCACAGGCAAGGTGACATCCTACGCGGTGGCCGGCGGGCTGTTCGCGGTCGCCGGCCTGTTCGTCGTCGCGGCATTCTTCGTCGGACTGATCGCCTTGTACCGCTGGGTCGGGATCACCTACGGGCAGTTCTGGGGATTCGGCGCCGTTGCCGCAGTGCTGCTGGTGCTGGCTGCGGTCTGTGCCGGGGTGGCCATGGCCCAGATGAAACGCAAGGCCAAGCCGGTCGTGCCGCTCGCGAGCCGTCTGCGCGTGGCGGTCGCCACGCCCCGGATCCCGCGTGGAACGGTCAAGGAGGCGGTGAAGGAGGTCGCAACGACGATTCCCCTCGCGCCGCTCGCACCGGGCGAGCGCGGCGGCATCAAAACCTGGCCGGCCCGCGCCAACCGTCCCGTGCAGCTCGGCCTGATGCTCGCGGCGGTCGGCCTGGTCGGACTGACGGCCGCCCGGCGGCGACGCAACAGGCATAGTCTGGAGGCGTGATGCTGGCGCGGCGCCCCGAACAGATCGACTCTTGGCTGCTGGTGGCGGCGACGGCCGTGTTCGTGCTGACCGCGGAGCGCTACTTTCAGGATTCCGGCCTGGCGAGGCCCAGGCCTCCGCAACACCACCGCAAGGGCGAAGCGAATTCCCCGGAAACGCACCCGGCCGGTGCGGCGATGCAGCCGGGCCGCGGCCGCCGGGCGAAAAGCCCGTTCGAGATCCCCTGGGCTGGCTGGAAGGACATTTTCTGGCGGACCTATCAACGCATCGACGAGGATCGCCTGCTCGCGACGGCGGGCGGCGTCGTCTTCTTCGGGCTGCTCGCGCTCTTCCCCGCAGTCACCGCGCTCGTCTCCTCTTATGCCCTGTTCGCCGATCCCGCCACGATCAGCGCCAATCTGCACACGCTTGCGACCATGCTGCCGGAGGGCTCGTTCCAGATCGTCGAGGACCAGGTCGCGCGCGTGGTGTCGAACGGCAATGCGACGCTCGGCGTCACCTTCCTGGTCGGCCTGCTGCTTGCGATCTGGAGCGCCAATGCCGGTGTCAAGGCGATCTTCGACGCCCTCAACGTCGCCTATGAGGAACGCGAGAAGCGCAGCTTCATCCGGCTGAACATGGTCTCGCTGGCCTTCACCGTCGGCGGCATCGTGGCGCTGCTGTTAATGGTGGGAGCCGTCGTCGCCTTCCCGCTTGCGCTCAATCATCTCGGCATGGCGCCGGAAAGCAAGCTGATCGTGGCGCTGGCACGATGGCCGCTGCTGTTCATCATCCTGCTGGTCGCACTCGCCATCCTCTATCGCTTCGCGCCGAGCCGCGATGCGCCGCGCTGGCAATGGCTGAGCCTCGGCGCCGTGATTGCCGCGATTCTCTGGATCGCGGGCTCTGCCCTGCTGTCCTGGTATCTCTCGGAATTCGCCAATTACAACGCAACCTACGGCTCGCTGGGCGCGGCGATCGGCCTGATGACGTGGATGTGGATGTCGGCGATCGTCATCATGTTCGGCGCCGAGCTGAATTCGGAGATCGAGCGGCAGACGCTGCGCGATACCACCACCGGGCGGGCGAAGCCGCTCGGCACCCGGGACGCCGTCTCCGCCGACACCGTCGGCGCCACCGCGCCATTTTGATCGGTGGCGGTCGGGCCGAAGCTAGCCCGACCGCATCCCAGGCGCGATCAGCGCTTGGTTATCACGGCTTCCAGATATTCGCTGTGCACCACGATCGTGCCGTCATCGGCGTGGTTGAACTCTTCTAGCAGCGCCAGGAGATCGCGCGCCAGCGCGGCCTGCCCGTTCGCGTCGAGCGCGGCAAACGCCTTCAGCGTGGGGCCATAGAAGGTCTTGAAGATCTCGAGCCAATGGTCCGGCGAACGATAGCGGAACACGAACATGCGCGGCTCGGCGGCGATCTCCGCGGCCACGCCGCCGAACATCTCCTCGAGCCGTGCCGGTGTGCCCCACATGGCGGGCGATTTCACGCCCGCCGGGGGCGGCAAATGCTTGCCGATGGTCTTGAACAGCTGGCCGATGAAGCCTTGCGGCGTCCAGTTGGCAAGGCCGATCTTGCCGCCGGATCTGCAGACCCGCGCGAGCTCGGAAGCGGCCTTGTCCTGATCCGGTGTGAACATCACGCCGAAAGTGGAAAGCACGACGTCGAAGGCGGCATCCGCAAAGGGCAGCGCCTCGGCATCCGCTTCGCGGAACTCGACGGCGAGGTGTTCGGCCATGGCGCGCTCGCGCCCGCGCTTGAGCAGCGCCGGCACGTAGTCGGTGGATGTGACGTCACACCAGCGCCGCGCCGCCGCCAGCGTCGCATTGCCGTTGCCGGCTGCGACGTCCAGCACCTTGCTGCCGGCGCGCAAGTCAATGGCCTCGCAGAGCTGTTCCCCGACGATCTGCAAGGTGGTGCCGACCACGGCATAATCGCCGGACGACCAGGCGCCGTGCTGGCGCTGCTTGACGGCGGCAAGATCAGGTTGGGGGGCGGCTGGCTTGAGCGCGGCGGATGTCGACATGGCAATCTCCTGCGGTTGAAAACGCCGGGACGATAGGGCGCATGCGGCGCGCTGGCCTTGAGGGCGGCATGATTTTCCGCTGAGAGCGTCTTGATTTCCGCACCTGAGCCGGCAGACGTGTGACGAAACGCTTTGGGCGCGCGGGCCTGAATAGGCTCCGACACAGTCCTATCCCCTCGAATCAACAATGATGTTAGGCTGATCGAAGCTTGGGGGAGCATGAGGCGTGACGAGGTCGAGCGACCCGTGTTTTCCCCGGGTGAGGCAGTCAGCTCTTAAAGGCATAACGCGCGGCATGATTCGCATTTCGACGATCTTCATCGCCATCTGCATGGTCCTGGTCGCGGCCTCGCTCGGGCTCGTGCTCTATTCGGTCGCTGGCATCAGCGGAACGGAATCGGCGATCGTGGCGCTGACCGCGCTGACTTTCCTGATCCTCTACAACGCGGTGTCGATGCGGCTGCGCGACCGCAGCGACGTCGGCGGCCAGATCGCCGATCTCTCGCGCGGCACCGCCGACCTCGCCCGCCAGGTGGCCGAGTTCGGCCGCCGGCTGGCTGCGGTCGAGAGCCGCATCGCCGCGTCCAATTCGACCAATTCCGACCGCATCCAGTCGGTCATCGGCGAGATCAACGAACTTGGCGGATTGGTCAGGCAGCTCGCCACCACCGTGGCGGCCCATGAGGATCTGCTCGCCGGCCACGCGTCGGCCCCCGCACCCGCCCCGGTCTCAAGGCCCGAGCCGGAAACGCCGATCGATCTGGCTGCCCCGTTCGAGGAGAAGCCGCTCGCTCCTCCTCCGCTTCCGCAGCCCCCGCTACGGCCGGCGTCGCCGACGGTGCAGGCCGCCCCCCCGGTTCAGACCGCGCATGGACGCAACCAGACCCAATTGCTGGCGACGCTGCGCAATGCGGTCGACGAGAACCGCATCGATATCTTCCTGCAGCCGATGGTCACGCTGCCGCAGCGCAAGGTGCGGTTCTACGAGGCGGTGACGCGCCTGCGCGACGAGCGCGACCAACTGATCGCCGCCGAAGAGTTCATCAGCATCGCGGAAGCCTCGGGCCTGATCGGGCGCATCGACAACATGGTGATGCTGCGATGCGTGCAGGTGCTGCGGCGCCTGATGGTGCGCAACAAGGACGTCGGCGTGTTCTGCAACGTCGCGGCGTCCACGCTGGGCAATTCCACCACCTTCGCGCAATGTCTCGATTTCCTGGAAGCCAACCGCGCGCTGGCGCCCTCGCTGGTGCTGGAGTTCAAGCAGTCGACCTTCCGCAATCTCGGCCCCGCCGAGACCGAGAACCTCGCGGCGCTCGCCCAGCGCGGCTTCCGTTTCTCGATCGACCATGTCACGGATTTGCGCATCGAACCGCGCGAGCTGGCCGATCGCGGGGTCCGCTTCATCAAGGTGCCTGCCGCGCTGCTGCTCGATCCCAAGCAGGCCTCCGCCTCCGACATCCACCCGTCCGACCTCTCCGACCTGCTCGGCCGCTTCGGCATCGATCTGATCGCCGAACGGATCGAAGGCGAGCGCGCCGTGGTCGACCTGCTCGACTATGACGTACGTTTCGGCCAAGGGTTCCTGTTCGCACCGCCCCGGCCATTGCGGCCGGAGGGGGCATCTGCTACCGGCGGGGCCTCGCCGAACCAGGCGCAGGACATTCAAGGATCCAATGGCTCCGCCACACCCAACTCAGGCGCGACCTCTTCGGCGCCTCCGCCCCAACGCGTCACCGGCAACGCAGCGCTCGCTCGTCGCATCTGATCGGCCGCGCACGCCATGACCGCGCTGCATTTTGCCGAAGGCCTGCGCGAGCTCGTGGGCGGTGTGGAGGTCGTGCTCAGCGATATCTGGGGCGTGGTCCATAACGGGCTGGAATCCTTCGCCGAAGCTTGCGAGGCGCTGCACACCTATCGCAGCCGCGGCGGTACGGTAATCCTGATCACCAACGCACCGCGCCCTGCCGACTCCGTGCAGCGGCAATTGCGCAAGCTCGGCGTCCCCGATGAGACCTATGACGCGATCGTATCTTCAGGCGACCTGACCCGGCTCTACGTCGCCGAGCATCCCGGCCGCAAGATGTTCTGGCTCGGCCCCGAGCGCGACAACTCGATCTATCGCGGCCTCGATGCGGTGACCGCGCCGCTGGAGCAAGCCGATTACATCGTCTGCACCGGCCTCTACGACGACGAGACCGAGACGGCGGAAGACTATCGCGGCATGATGCTGCAGGCGCGCGAGCGCAAGCTGACGCTGGTCTGCGCCAACCCCGACATCGTGGTGGAACGCGGCGACCGGTTGATCTACTGCGCCGGCGCCATCGCCGAGCTCTACCGCGAGCTCGGCGGCGAGGTGATCTTCTACGGCAAGCCGCACCGGCCGATCTACGAGCGCGCCATGGCGCTTGCCGGTGAACGCCAAGGCTACCAGATCGACCGGAAAAAGGTGCTGGCGATCGGCGATTCCGTCCGCACCGACTTAACCGGCGCCCGCGAATTCGGCATCGACTGCCTGTTCGTCACCCGCGGCATCCATGCCGAGGAGTTCGAGGGCCTCGACCAGCTCGACCCGAATTCGGTCATGGAGCTGTTCGGCCACCCGCCGAAGGCGCTGATGCGCGAATTGAAGTGGTGACGGCGGAGCGCGCGCAGCTGCAATGGACTTAGACCAAAGGGCAAGCCTCAGACGCCGTCATGGCCGGGCATAGCCGTCCGAAGGACGGCGTCGCTTGCGCTCGCCTATGACCCGGCCATCCACGTCTTCCTTTTTTTGCATCCAAGAACGTGGATGCCCGGGACAAGCCCGGGCATGACGTTCCAAACGGAAAATTGTTGTCCGGCGAAGAGCGCCCTTACGCGCTCGCCATGTCCGGGAAGACCGCCTCGATCTTGGTCTTCAGCGTCGCCGCATTGAACGGCTTGACGATGTAGTTGTTCACGCCGGCCTTCTTGGCCGCGATCACGTTCTCGGTCTTGGATTCGGCCGTGATCATGATGAAGGGCGTGGTGGCGAGGTTCGGATCCGCGCGGACTTCGCGCAAGAGGTCGTAGCCCGTCATCGGCTCCATGTTCCAGTCGGAGATCACGAGCCCGTACTTCTTGCCGCGCATCTTGTTCAGCGCTGCCGAACCGTCGCTGGCATCATCGATATTCTCGAAGCCAAGCTGCTTCAGCAGATTCCGGATGATACGGATCATGGTGCTGTAGTCATCCACCACCAGAACCGGCATCGACAAATCAACCGCCATCTCGACTCCCCCAACGCAAACCCAGGAATATTACGATCGGACCTGCCAGGCCGGCGCCCGGCAGTTCCACGCCTCAAGGACTAGCACCAAGGCCTTAAACAGCGCGTTAACTGCGGTCAGCTCCGAAGGCTTGAAATCGTGTTCAATGTCTGCCCGCCCCGCCGCTTGACTTCGCGGTGCCGGTCGCGCCACGGTCCGGGCCGGTCCTGCCCGGTTCGAGAATTCCCCTGATGGCTCCGCCTTTTACCGTCATCCGCGATACAACGCCGGATTCCGCGATTCCGAGGGGCGCCGTGGTTGCCATGGGCAATTTCGACGGCGTGCATCTCGGCCATCGCGCCGTCATCGCGGCTGCCCTGGAGATGGGCAGGGCGCATGGCCGGCCTGCGCTGGCCTTGACCTTCGAGCCGCATCCGCGACGGTTCTTCAGCCCCAACACCCCGCAATTCCGCCTGACGGACGAGCGGGCCAAGCTGCGGCTTCTGGCCGGTACCGGGCTTGCCGGCGCCGTGGTCATGACCTTCGACAAGGCCCGTGCCGGAACCAGCGCGCAAGATTTCATTCACCATGACCTGATCGGGCGGCTCGGCGTCAGCGGCATCGCGGTCGGCTACGACTTCCATTTCGGCAAGGGTCGCGTCGGCTCCCCGAGCCTCCTGGTCAACGAGGCGCCCCGGCTCGGCATCGAAGTCGACGTCCAGCCGCATGTCGATATCGACGAGCGGCCGGTCTCCTCCAGCGCGATCCGGATCGCCCTCGCCGAGGGCCAGCTCGACGAGGCCACGACCATGCTGGGCGCGCCCTGGTTCATCACCGGCGAGGTCATCCACGGCGAAAAGCGCGGCCGCGACCTCGGCTATCCCACTGCCAACATCCGCCTGGACGCCAATTGCGGCCTCAAGCACGGCATCTACGCGGTCCGGGTCGGCCGCGGCACCGAGCGGCTGGACGGGGTGGCCAGCTTCGGCCGCCGCCCGACCTTCGACAATGGCGCCCCGCTGCTCGAAATCTTCCTGTTCGACTTCAAGGGCGACCTCTACGGGCAGGCGCTCGACTGCGCCTTCATCGGCTTCATCCGCGATGAGCTGAAATTCGATGGTCTAGAGGCCCTGATTCACCAGATGGACGACGATTCCGCCCGCGCCCGCGCCATGCTCGCCGCCGCCCCGGACGCGTTTCCGCGCCTGGGCGTGATCGATTGAGAGGCGAAACCGGGCCCCCGGACCTTTGCGCTTCCTCCGCCCCCCTGCTATGGAGAGCCCATGTTTGCGCGGCGCATCATAGGGATTAGCGGCCCGGCTTCCGCCTGAGCCTGAAGGCTCGGCGCAAGACCGGGATTTCGTCGTTTCACCCGCGATTCCGCATCGCCATCCGTTCCCGCGCCCCTTCCGAGCCAGTCAGCCTCATGTCCGAAAAGCCGCAAAAGTCCCAAAAGTCTGAAGCCAAGGACTATTCGAAGACCCTGTTCCTGCCGCAGACCGAATTCCCGATGCGCGCCGGCCTGCCGCAGCGCGAGCCGGAGATCCTCAAGCGCTGGTACGAGATCGGCCTCTACGAGAAGCTGCGCCAGAGTGCGAAGGGCCGCGCCAAGTTCGTGTTGCATGACGGCCCGCCCTACGCCAACGGCAACATCCATATCGGCACGGCGCTGAACAAGATCCTGAAGGACCTCGTCACCAAGAGCCAGCAGATGCTCGGCTACGATTCCAACTACGTGCCGGGCTGGGACTGCCACGGCCTGCCGATCGAGTGGAAGGTCGAGGAGGAGCATTATCGCAAGAAGGGCAAGCAGAAGCCCGACTTCCGCGACAGCGCCGCGATGATTGATTTCCGCAAGGAGTGCCGCGCCTATGCCACGCACTGGCTCGGCGTGCAGCGCGAGGAGTTCAAGCGCCTCGGCGTGATCGGCGATTGGGACCATCCCTACGCCACCATGAGCTATCCGGCCGAAGCCCAGATCGCGCGCGAGCTGATGAAGTTTGCCGCAAACGGCACGCTCTATCGCGGCTCCAAGCCGGTGATGTGGAGCGTGGTTGAGAAGACCGCGCTGGCCGAAGCCGAGGTGGAGTACGAGGACCACACGTCCGATACGGTCTGGGTGAAATTCCCGGTGACCTCGCCCGCGCACGGTGCGCTCGCCTCGGCGAGCGTCGTGATCTGGACCACCACGCCCTGGACGCTGCCGGGCAATCGCGCCATCTCGTTCTCGCCGAAGATCGCTTATGGCGTCTACAAGGTGACGGACGCCCCCGCCGACAATTGGGCCAGGAACGGCGACCTCCTCATCCTCGCCGATGCGCTCGCGCAAGACGTCTTCAAGCAGGCGCGCGTGACGGCTTATGAGAAGGTCCGCGACGTCCCCGGCGACACCATGGACGCGATCGAGTGTGCCCATCCGCTCAAGGGCGTCGGCGGTGGCTACGACTTCATCGTGCCGCTGCTGCCTGGCGACCATGTCACCGATGACACCGGCACCGGCTTCGTGCACACGGCGCCCGGCCATGGCCGCGAGGACTTCGATGTCTGGATGGCGGCGGCGCGCGATCTCGACGCGCGCGGCATCAACACCGCCATCCCCTATACCGTCGACGAGAATGGCGCCTACACCGATCATGCGCCGGGCTTTGCCGGCAAGCGCGTCATCACCGACAAGGGCGAGAAGGGCGATGCCAACGAGGCCGTGATCAAGGCGCTCGTCGAGAAAGGCATGCTGCTCGCCCGCGGCCGGCTCAAGCATCAATATCCGCACTCCTGGCGCTCGAAGAAGCCGGTGATCTTCCGCAACACGCCGCAATGGTTCATCGCGATGGACAAGGACATCGCGGTGGGCGGCAAGACGAAGAGCGGCGACACGCTGCGCGCCCGCGCGCTGCAGGCGATCTCGGTGACGCAATGGGTGCCGCCGTCCGGCGAGAACCGCATCAACGGCATGATCGAGGCACGCCCCGACTGGGTGATCTCGCGCCAGCGCGCCTGGGGGGTGCCGATCGCCGTGTTCGTGCGCGAGAAGGGCGACGGCTCCGCCGAGATCCTCCAGGACGAGGCCGTCAATGCGCGCATCGGCGACGCCTTCGAGAAGGAAGGCGCCGACGCCTGGTACGCGACGGGCGCGCGCGAGCGCTTCCTCGGGTCCCGCGCGAGCGAGGACTGGCAGAAGGTCGATGACATTCTCGACGTCTGGTTCGATTCCGGCTCGACCCACGCTTTCGTGCTCGAAGATCCCGTGCAGTTTCCCGGGCTCGCCGGCATCAAGCGCAAGGTCGACGGCGGCGCCGACACGGTGATGTACTTGGAAGGCTCGGACCAGCATCGCGGCTGGTTCCACTCCTCGCTGCTGGAAAGCTGCGGCACGCGCGGCCGCGCGCCTTACGACATCGTGCTAACCCACGGCTTCACCCAGGCCGAGGACGGCCGCAAGATGTCGAAGTCGCTCGGCAACACCATCGAGCCGCAGGCCGTCATCAAGGAATCTGGCGCCGACATCTTAAGGCTCTGGGTCGCATCCAGCGACTACACCGACGACCAGCGCATCGGCCCCGAGATCCTGAAGAACACCGTCGAGACCTACCGCAAGCTGCGCAACACCGTGCGCTGGATGCTGGGCACGCTGCATCATTACAAGCCGGCCGACGCAATCGCGCCGGCCGAGATGCCCGAGCTCGAGCGCTTGATGCTGCACGAGCTCTCGGGTCGCGCCGCCGCGATCGGCAAGGCCTACCGGGAGTTCGACTACAAGACCGTGGTCGCGATCCTGTCGGCCTTCCTGAACAGCGAGCTCTCCGCCTTCTACTTCGACATCCGCAAGGATACGCTGTATTGCGATCCGCCCTCGTCACTGACGCGCAAGGCGGCGCTGACGACCATCGACCTGTTGTGCGCTTCGACCCTGAAATGGCTGGCCCCGATCCTCAGCTTCACTGCGGAGGAGGCGTGGCGCATGTACCGGCCCGACGCCGAACCGTCCGTGCACCTGACGCTGTTCCCGACCGATCTCGAAGCCTTGCGCGACGACAAGCTCGCCGCGAAATGGGAGACGATCCGCAACGTGCGTCGCGTCGTCACCGGCGCACTCGAGCTGGAACGCGCCGCCAAGAACATCGGCTCCTCGCTCGAGGCATCGCCGGTAATCTATGTCGTCGATCGCGCCATGCTGGCGACCTTGTTCGACATCGATCTGGCTGAAGTCTGCATCACCTCGAACTACGAGGTGCGGGAGGGCGAGGCGCCGGCCTCGGCGTTCCGCCTCGATGCCGTCCCCGGCGTCGCGGTCGTGGTGGAGAGGGCGATCGGCACCAAATGCGCCCGCTCCTGGAAGATCTCGCCGATGGTCGGCGAAGACGCCGAATACCCCGACGTCACCCCGCGCGACGCCAAGGCGCTGCGCGAGTGGAAGGCGCTGGGGGTGAGCGTCTGATCGGTCGGCCATGACCCCGCTCCGTGCCGGCATCCTCGCGGCCATGGTCACGCTCGTGGCCGACCAGGCCTCGAAGCTCTGGCTGTTGAACGTGTTCGACCTCGCCCGTCGCGGCGCAGTGCGGGTGACGCCGTTCTTCGACCTGGTGCTGGCCTGGAATATCGGCATCAGCTTCGGCTGGCTCCAGAACGACAGCCAGGCCGCGCAGCTCGCGCTGATGGCCGTCAAAGTGATCGCGGTGGTTGCGCTGGCGATCTGGATGGCCCGCTCGCACACCATGCTCGCGACCGTCGCGCTCGGTCTGATCATCGGCGGCGCCATCGGCAACGGCATCGACCGCTTGGCCTATGGCGCGGTGGTGGATTTCGCCCTGTTCCACATCGAGATCGCCGGAAATACCTATAATTGGTATGTGTTTAACCTCGCGGACGTGGCCATCGTTGCTGGGGTGGCAGCGCTATTGTATGATTCCTTCCTGGGGGTACCCGCCGCAAAAGCGCCCTGATCCCGGCCGATACGGACCGGCAGCTGGAACCCGGCTTTTGCAAGGGTGAAGCCGCGTGTGGGCGGCAATCTGCTACAATATGAAACAGGTACGGTGATGCGCAGCTCGAAGACCAGCGGTTCGATGGTTCGGGGCTCCCAATCGGGGGGCTGGCGGGCACTGAAATTGGCCGCCGTCGCGCTCGGCATCGGCCTCGTCATGTCGATCGGTGGCGCCCGTGCTGCCGACGATGACGACGACGACGACATGACCTTCGAAGAGAAGCTCATCGACAACCTGATGACCGGCCTTGGCGCCCGGAGCATGGAAAAACCCGGCATCGAATACCGCGAGCGTTCGCCGCTGGTCGTGCCGCCCAAGCTCGACCTGCCGCCGCCTGCCGCAGCCGAGGCTGCGGCTGCGCCGAACTGGCCGAAGGACCCCGACGAGAAGCGCCGCAAGGAGGCCATCGCCCAGCGGAAGAAGTCCGGTAACAAGGCAACGGAGTACTGGAAGAACGCCCAGCCGCTGTCGCCCGCCGAGTTGAACGCCCATAGGACGGCCGCCGCCGAAAAGACCGGCAATGACCCGGTCCAGCCGGGCACCAACGTGGCCAATCCGACGATGAGCCCTGCCGAACTCGGATATACCGGAGGGCTGTGGAAACTCTTCAAAGGGAACGGGCCCGAGTCCAAGCAGTTTACGTCGGAACCGCCACGCCAATCGCTGGTGGAGCCGCCGCCGGGATATCAGACGCCGTCGCCGAACTACGCCTACGGCGCCGGCCCGGATAATTCGAAGCGGACCTATTTCGACGTCCGATCCGGCAAGGAGAAGGAACAATAGCGTTCCTGTCCTGTCGCGACATTCTGACCCAGGCGAAGCGAGGGTCGGGCGGTGCATGTCCGCCCACCGCGTTCAAAATTGCTTATCAGTAACTTGCCTAAGCGTTGAGTTCTCTGCTTCGTGACGCGAAGCCTCAGCCGCACGGTGTAGCCTGCCGTGCCCTCCGAGCCGGAGATCCGGGCTCGGCACCTCACAACCAGGGATCATGATGTCCTCTTACCGATCGGCTGCCTGCCTCCTTGCCGCGCTGCTTTCGACGAGTGTCCTTTCGGCCGGCGCCGCCCTTGCCCAGACCACGGTGACATCGGCTCCGCCCGCCAGCTTCACGCTCGCCAACGGCATGCAGGTCGTGGTGATCCCGGACCGCCGCACCCCCGTTGTCACCGAGATGATCTGGTACAAAGTCGGCTCGGCCGATGAGACGCCCGGCAAGTCCGGCCTCGCGCACTTCCTCGAGCACCTGATGTTCAAGGGCACCGCGAAGCATCCGGCAGGCGAATTCTCCCAGACCGTGCTGCGTGTCGGCGGCAACGAGAACGCTTCGACCTCGGTCGACTACACCAACTACTATCAGCGCGTGCCGAAAGAGCAGCTGCCGACCATGATGGAGTTCGAGGCCGACCGCATGACGGGCCTCGTCCTCAAGGACGAGAACGTGCTGCCCGAGCGCGACGTCGTGCTCGAAGAGTACAACATGCGCGTCGCCAACAATCCGGATGCGCGGTTGAACGAGCAGATCATGGCCGCGCTCTATCTCAACCATCCCTACGGGCGGCCGGTGATCGGCTGGCATCAGGAGATCGAGAAGCTCGATCGCGAGGATGCGCTCGCCTTCTATCGTCGCTTCTACGCGCCGAACAACGCGATCCTGGTGATCGCCGGCGACGTCGACGCCGCCGAAATCCGCCCGCTGGTCGAGCGCAATTTCGGCTCGATCCCCGCGCAGCCCGCGATCCCGGCGCGGCGCGTTCGTCCGCAGGAGCCGGAGCCCGCCGCCCCGCGCACCGTCACGCTGGCCGACCCGCGCGTCGAGCAGCCGAACATGCGGCGCTATTATCTCGTGCCCTCGGCGACCACGGCCGCGGCCGGCGAGAGCGCGGCCCTCGACGTGCTGGCGCAGCTGATCGGCAGCGGCAGCAATTCCTATCTCTACCGTGCCCTCGTGGTCGACAAGCCGCTCGCGGTCTCCGCCAGCGCCAGCTATTCGAGCATCTCGCTCGACCCGACCCAGTTCGCGATCTCGGCTGCACCGAAACCCGGCGTCAGTTTTTCGGAGGTCGAGCAGGCGGTCGACGGGGTCCTCGCCAACGTCGCGCAGAACCCGATCCGCGCCGAGGATCTGGAGCGGGTCAAAACCCAGCTCATTGCCGAAGCGATCTACGCCCAGGACAACCAGGCTGTGCTGGCGCGCTGGTACGGCGGCGCGCTGACCACCGGCCTGTCGATCGAGGACATCAGGAGCTGGCCCGATCGCATCCGCGCCGTCACCGCCGAGCAGGTCCGCGCCGTTGCGCAGAAATGGCTCGAGAAGAAGCGTTCGGTGACCGGCTACCTGATCAAGGACACTGCAACCGCCAAGCGCGAGGAGAAGCGCTCGTGACCTATTCCTTCGTTCGCCGCATTGCATTCTCCGTTGCCGCCGGCGCGGTCCTCGCATTCTCTGCGGTCTCGCCGTCGCAGGCCGCCGCAAAGATCCAGCACCTGATCTCGCCGGGCGGCATCGAAGCCTGGTTCGTGCAGGACGCAACCGTGCCGCTGATTGCCATGGAATATTCCTTCGCCGGGGGCTCGGCGGAGGACCCCAAGGACAAGCCGGGCGTTGCCAATCTGGTCGGCTCTCTCCTCGACGAAGGCTCAGGCGATCTCGATTCCAAGACGTTCCATGAACGGCTCGACCGCCGCGCCATCGAGCTGTCCTTCAACGCCACCCGCGACACCCTCCGGGGCAGCCTTCGCATGCTGCGCGACAACAAGGACGAGGCCTTCGACCTGCTCAGGATGGCGCTGACCTCGCCGCATTTCGACACGGCCGACGTCGAACGCATCCGCTCGCAGGTCATATCGGGCCTGCGCCGCGAGACCACCAATCCGACCTCGCTGGCGAGCCGCAAGTTTCTGGAGCTCGCGTTCGGCGATCACCCCTACAGCCGGCAGAGCAACGGCAACCTCGACAGCGTGCCGACCATCACAATTGCCGACCTGAGGAATTATGTCGGCCGTGTCCTCGCCAGGGATGGCCTCAAGATTGCGGTCGTCGGCGACGTCGATCCGGCTACGCTCGGAAAGCTGCTCGACCACACCTTCGGCAGCCTGCCCGCCAAAGCCAATCTGACGCCAGTCCCCGACGTCGAGGCTGCAAAGCCGCCGCAACGCGCCTTCGTGACCCTCGACGTGCCGCAGACGGTGATCACCTTCGGCGGACCCGGCGTGAAGCGGAGTGATCCGAGCTTCATGGCGGCCTACGTCGTCAACCACATCCTCGGCGGCGGCGGCCTATCGTCCCGGCTCTATCGCGAGGTGCGCGAGAAGCGCGGACTGGCCTATTCGGTGTACGAGTCGCTGCTCTGGATGCAGCACTCGGCGATTTTCATCGGCAATACCGGCACCCGCGCCGACCGCGCCGGCGACACCATCGAGGCCATCGAACAGGAGGTGCGCCGCATCGCCGAGGAGGGCCCGACGCAGAAGGAGCTCGATGAGGCCAAGTCCTATCTCAAGGGCTCGCAGATGCTGGCGCTCGACACCTCGTCCAAGCTGGCACAGGCGCTGCTGCAATATCAGCAAGACAAGCTGCCGATCGACTATATCGAGAAGCGCAACGCCATCGTCGACGCCGTGACGCTGGACGATGCCAAGGCGGCCGCCAAGCGGCTCTGGGGCCAGGGGCTGCTGACCGTCGTCGTCGGCCGGGCCCCGCAGGCCGCCGTGCAACCGGCGGCTGCACCGGCGACGAAGTCGAACTGATCTCTTTTCTCGACGTTTCCTGAATGGCCGGGGCCATCCCGGCCATTTGCGTTTCACGGCAGCGCCATTGCTGACGACGGATGTCCGCGGTATGTCCTGACATCACGAATGGTGCCAGCATGCTGCGGATATCCCGCGATCTCGTCATCGACGAGGACGACATCGAGATCGGCTTTGTCCGCGCCTCCGGCCCGGGCGGGCAGAACGTCAACAAGGTCGCGACCTCCGCGCAGCTGCGCTTCGACACGCGCAAGCTGACCTTGCCCGAGGACGCGGCGCTGCGCCTTGCCCGCATTGCCGGCCAGCGCATGACCAAGGACGGCGTGATCGTGATCCACGCTCAGCGCTTTCGCACTCAGGAGCGCAACCGTCAGGATGCCATCGACCGTCTCGTCGAGATCCTCAAGGAGGCCATGGTCCGGCCGACGCCTCGCCGTGCGACGCGGCCGACCTTCGCCTCCAAGCAGCGCCGGCTCGAGGGCAAGAAACGCCGCAGCGACATCAAGGCCGGCCGCGGCCGGAGCTTCGACGATTGATGCGAAAAACCTCCGGTCGCGCGAGCGACCGGAGATTTGCCGTTCGCGAGCTGGCGTCAGTAGCGCTTGCCGGCCGCAGCACCGCCGGTCGCCGCATCGTCCGTGGTGCCCTTGCGCGTCGCGCTGCCGGTGGTCCCGACGGACCCCTTCGTGCCTTTGCCCGACTTCATGCCGACCTTCTCGCCGGCTGCGCCCTGCTGTGCACCGAGATCCTCATCCTCGCTGCCTGACGCGCCTCCTTGCATGGGCTTGCTTTGTACGGTGCCGCCAGGCCTCGTCCCAGACGAGGTGCCTTGGGCGAGAACGGGCGTTGCAACGAGGGCCGCGAGAGCGCAAGCGATCGCAGAGGTCTTCACCAACTTCATCCATTTCTCCTGGAATGTCGCGATGAACCGTCGGTTGCCTTCTGCACCGTTCGCCTGCACCGGACCGGTTCATCGCAAAGAGAGTTCGAACGGCGCGGTGTGATGCAAGCCGCGTCGTGTGGTGATCGTTTAGGGTTTTCGCGGCGCTTTCGCGGAATTGTGCTCCTCATATGCGGCGGCGCGGAACATGCCAAGCATTCCCGACGGACGAGGCGCGCCGAAAATGTCCCCCATTTCGGGTGTGGGAAGCTCGACCTGACCCATGCATTTGTCGCTGCGCGGCATTAGACTTGAGAATATTCGCCGAGTGAGCCTCATGCCCGTCCGCCAGCTGCCAGAACAGGTCGTCAACCGCATCGCCGCCGGCGAGGTGGTCGAACGTCCGGCGAGCGTGGTCAAGGAGCTGGTCGAGAACGCTATCGATGCCGGCGCGAGCCGCATCGACGTCTTCACCGACGGCGGCGGGCGGCGGCGAATCGGCATCACCGACGACGGCAGCGGCATGATCGCAAAAGACCTTGCGCTCGCCGTCGAGCGCCATGCCACCTCCAAGCTCGACGACGAGGACCTGCTGCAGATCCGCACCCTCGGGTTTCGCGGCGAGGCCCTGCCCTCAATCGGCTCGGTGGCGCGCCTCTCCATCACCACGCGGCACGCCAGCGAGCCGCACGCCTGGGCGTTGTCGGTCGAGGGCGGCGAGAAGTCCGGGATCATGCCGGCGGCGCTGGCGCATGGCACGCGCGTCGAGGTTGGCGACCTCTTCTACGCGACGCCGGCGCGGCTCAAGTTTCTGAAAACTGACCGCACCGAAGCGGAAGCCATCCGCGAAGTGGTACGGCGCCTCGCGATGGCGCGGCCCGACATCGCCTTCACGCTCGCCGGCGAGGAGCGCGCACCGGTGACCTGGACCGCGGCGCTGCCCGGCGCGGCCGGACGGCTGACTCGGCTTGGCGACATCCTCGGCGCCGAGTTCCGCAGCCACGCCATCGAGGTCCATGCCGAGCGCGAGGGCGTCGTGGTCGCCGGCTATGCCGCGGCTCCCGCGCTGACCAAGGCCAACGCACTCGGCCAATATCTCTTCGTCAACGGCCGGCCGGTGCGCGACAAGCTCATTCTCGGCGCCGTGCGCGCGGCCTATTCCGACTATCTGCCGCGCGACCGCCATCCGGTGCTTGCGCTGTTCGTCACGCTCGATCCGCGCGAGGTCGATGCCAATGTGCATCCGGCCAAGACCGAGGTGCGCTTCCGCAATGCCGGCCTCGTCCGCGCGCTGATCGTGCATGGCTTGAAGGAAGCGCTGGCGCGCGAGGGCCGCCGCACCGCCGCCAATAGCGGCGAGAGCGCGCTGTCCTCGTTCCGCCCAGCCTTCACGCCGCCACGTCCGGCAAGCTGGGACTGGCGCGCCTCGCCAGCCGCCCCGGTGGCGCCGATGCCGTCGTTCGAAGGCGCCGCCGCGCCCGCCTTCGCCGAGCGTGCGCAGGCTGCCTTCGACGTCGGCGCGCCCAGTGCTGACGTGCGGATCGAGAGCCAACCCGCCGGCGATCTCGTCGATCGCCCGCTCGGCGCGGCGCGCACGCAGATCCACGAGACCTACATCGTCTCGCAGACCCGCGACGGCCTGATCATCGTCGACCAGCACGCCGCGCATGAGCGCATCGTCTACGAGCGGCTGAAGGCCTCGCTCGCCGCCAACGGCGTGCAGCGGCAGATCCTGCTGATCCCCGAGATCGTCGAGATGGATGAGGCCACTGTGGAGCGCCTGCTGGAGCGCAGCGAGGAGCTGGCATCGTTCGGCCTTGCCATCGAATCCTTCGGCCCCGGCGCGGTCGCGGTGCGCGAGACGCCGTCGCTGCTCGGCAAGACCAATGCCGGCGGCCTGTTGCGCGATCTCTCCGAGCACATGGCCGAATGGGACGAGGCGCTGCCGCTCGAACGCCGCCTGATGCACGTCGCGGCGACCATGGCCTGCCACGGCTCGGTGCGCGCCGGCCGCCGGCTGCGGCCGGAGGAGATGAACGCGCTGCTCCGCGAGATGGAGGAGACGCCGAACTCCGGCCAGTGCAATCACGGCCGGCCGACCTATGTCGAGCTGAAGCTCAGCGACGTGGAGAAGCTGTTCGGGCGGCGGTGACGGTGCCGTAGGGTGGATTAGCCGAAGGCGTAATCCACCTCTTCTGCGTCCGCAGTGAGAGACAGTGGCGGATTACGCTTTGCTAATCCGCCCTACGCAAGAACACAAACTCCGTGTCGTCATAGGCGCGCCGCTCCAGCTCCTCGAAACCTTCAGGCGTCACGAACTGCGCGGCCTTCGCCTCTTCCACCACGAGCAGCGCGCCGGGCGTGAGCCAGCCGCCGTCGCGAAGGCTCGCGAGCGCCTTCTCGGCAAAGCCCTTGCCATAGGGCGGATCGAGGAACACCAGCGAGAACGGCTCGACGGGATGCGCGGGGCCGAGATCGGTCGCATCGCGGCGATACACCTTGGTGACGCCGCCGAGGCCGAGCGCCTCGACATTGTTGCGCAACAGCGCACGCGCCTCCGCGCCGTTGTCCACGAACAGCGTGAACTTCGCCCCGCGCGAGGCCGCCTCGATGCCGAGCGCGCCGGTGCCGGCGAAGAGATCGAGCACGCGCGCATCCGCAATCGGATCGTCATAGGCGTGCACGAGGATGTTGAACACGGACTCGCGCAACCGGTCCGCCGTCGGGCGGATGTCACGCGAAGACGGTGAGGCGAGATTGCGCCCCTTCAAACGACCGCCGACGACGCGCAACTTCAATCCTCCCGCGGCGTCAGGTCGCGTTTGCCGTGATAACCGCGCTTGGGACGGCGCGGCGGGCCGTAGCCGCTCGCCTCCATCTCGTTGCGCTCGCGCGCCTCCTCGCTGCCGGTGCGCTGCACCAGCACGCGGCGGCCCTTGCGGTCGTTGATGACGGCGCGCTTGCTGGCGGGCTTCTTCTCGCTGGTCGCGTCGTCGATGCGCGAAGATGACTTCGAGGACGCGTCGAACTGCGCGCCCGACTTCTCGATCACCTTGTCGCCGAGCTGCTCGCGCAGCACGCGCGCGCGGATCTCCTCGACCTGGCCTTCCGGAATCTCGCCGAGCTGGAACGGTCCGTAGGAGACGCGGATCAGCCGGTTCACCTCGAGGCCGAGATGGGCGCAGACATTGCGCACCTCGCGGTTCTTGCCCTCGCGGATCGCGAACACCAGCCAGACATTGGCGCCCTGGTCGCGCTCCAGCGTGGCCTCGATCGGACCATACTTGACGCCCTCGATCTCGATGCCGTTCTTGAGCTGGTCGAGCTGCGCCTGGGTGACGTCGCCATGGGCGCGGACGCGGTAGCGGCGCAGCCAGCCGGTGTCGGGCAGCTCGAGCGTGCGCGCGAGGCCGCCATCGTTGGTGAGCAGCAGCAAGCCCTCGGTGTTGAAGTCGAGCCGGCCGACGCTGATCAGGCGCGGCAGGCCTTCGGGCAGATTGTCGAACACGGTCGGACGGCCCTCGGGGTCGTCATGCGTCGTCATCAGCCCGCGCGGCTTGTGGTAGAGAAAGAGGCGCGTGCGCTCGCGCTCCGGCAACGGCTTGCCGTCGACCATGACGACGTCGTTCTTGGTGACGTCGAGCGCGGGCGAGTTGATGACGCGGCCGTTGACGGTGACGCGGCCCTGCGTGACCATCTCCTCGGCATCGCGGCGCGAGGCAAGCCCGGCGCGGGCCAGCACCTTGGCGATGCGCTCGCCGGCCTTCTTCGGCTTCGGCGCGTCGTCGCGGCGCGGCCGGCCCTCGAAATCACGATCGCGCTCGCGATAAGCGCCGCGGCCGCCGAAGGCGGGACGCTTCTCGAAGATCCTGCTGTCGTCCTCGTTGTCGCGGCGCGGACGGTCGCGGAAGCGGCCCTCGTTGCGCGGATGCTCCTGCCAGTCCATGCGGCCTTCAGGGCGCTGGCGTGGGCGATCGAACTTCGGACGGTCACCGCGTTCGCTGTCGCGGTCACGGGGCCGATCGAATTTCGGCCGCTCGCGAAACGGGCGGTCACCGGATGCGCGGTCGTCGCGCGAACGAGAGAAACGCGGACGGTCCTCGCCACGACCGCCCTCACGGCGATCGTCGCGCTGACGCCAGGGCTTCTCGTCGCCGCGATCGCGGCCGCCGAAATCCTTATCAAAACTCTTGCGCGGGCGATCCCCGCGCGGTGCGCGATCACCGCGATCGAAATTCGGGCGGTCTCCGCGCGGCTTGAAGCTACGTTCGCCACGATCCTCGCGCGGTCCGCGATCCCCACGGTCGCGTCCGCGATCCCCACGGTCGCGTTGGCGATCCGGCCCGCCTCGCGAAAATTTCCGTTCGCCGTCGAACTTGCGCTCTGGACGGTCGCCGCGCGGCGCGTAGGGCTTCTTGTCGCCGAACTTCCTGTCGCTGGAGCGGCCGGCCGAGCGTGCATCGTCGCGATCCCTGCGGGGCGGACGATCGCCGCGGCCAAAGGACGGGCGATCGCCGCGCGGCTTGAAGCTGCGCTCGCCGCGGCCTTCACTGCCGCGGTCGTCGCGCTTGAAGCGGGGACGGTCGCTGAAATCGCGGCGCGGTGCGTCGCCCTCCTCGCGGCGGCGGAATGGACGGCTGTCACGGTCGCCACGGGGCGGGCGGCTGTCGCGCGCGCCCTTACCCTCACCCTTGCCCTCGAAGCTGCGCTTGGCGAATTTCTTCTCTGGCCCGCGCGGCTTGCCGCTACGGCCTTTGGCCGGGCCTCGCCGGCCGCGGGAATCGTTGTCTTTGTCGCTGTCGCGAGGCATGACTAATCTCACTTAAGGGGTGGCGCGAGCATTGTGCGCGCTCGCTGCGAGCCGCATGCTCAGGCAAAATCGGTATCCACTCTTGCTGAAGGCGGAGCTAGTAGCAGGTTTCTGGCGATGATACGAGGCATGAAAGCCCCTTCTTTCATGGATTTGGCACTTCTGGCGGCCGAAAATGCCGGAAAAGCGGGCGAAGTTCCGATCGGCTGCGTGGTGGTCCGCGATCACGAGGTGATCGCCACCGGCGCCAACCGGACGCTGACCGACCATGATCCGACCGCCCATGCCGAGATCATCGCGCTGCGCGCGGCCGCCGCGAAGATCGGCAGCGAGCGGCTGATCGACTGCGACCTCTACGTGACGCTGGAGCCCTGCACCATGTGTGCGGGCGCGATCTCGTTTGCAAGGGTGAGACGGCTCTATTACGGCGCGGCCGACCCCAAGGGCGGCGCGGTGGAGTCAGGCGTGCGGTTCTTTGCCTCGCCGACCTGTCACCACACGCCGGACGTCTATTCCGGCGTCGGCGAGAGCGAGGCGGCGCGGCTGCTGAAGGAGTTCTTTCGGGAGCGGCGGTAGGTCGGAGTCGCGTAGCCCGGATGGAGCGAAGCGCAATCCGGGACAGTGCCGCGGCGAGGAGAGAATCCCGGATTTCGCTGCGCTCCATCCGGGCTACAAGATCGTCAGGCCAAGAAGAACTCGCGCAGCGCCCTCGCTGTCACATCGGGATTCTCCTCCGTGAGGAAGTGGCCGGAATCCACCGGCATGCCGGAGGCGTTCGTGGCCCATTGCTTCCACGTGTCCAGCGGCGTCGCGGCGGCCTGGGCCACGCCGGCATTGCCCCACAGGGCCAGCATCGGGATCGTGATCTTCTTGCCCGCCTCGAAATCGGCCTTGTCGAGGTCGTAGTCGAAATGGGCGCCGGCGCGGTAATCCTCGCACATCGCGTGGATGCGGGCGGGATCGCGGAACGGGGCGAGGTAGTGCTCGAGCGCGCGCGGGTCGATCGCGTCCAGCGTCTTCGACCTGGTCTGGCTCGCCATCTTGAAGCGCAGGAAGAACTCGCCTTGGCCTGCGATCAGCGTCTCCGGCAGCGGATAGGGCTGCGCCAGGAAGGTCCAGTGATAGATCTTCAAGGCATAGGCGCGGTTCATCCGCTCCCAGTAATTATAGGTCGGCAGGATATCGAGCACGGCGAGCTTCGACAGCCGGCCGGGATGATCGAGCGCGAGCCGGTACGACACGCGGCCGCCGCGGTCGTGGCCGGCGAGCGCGAAATGCACGTGGCCAAGGCGCTCCATGACCTCGACCATGGCTTTCGCCATGGCGCGCTTAGAGTAGGGGATGTGCAGCGCATCGCTGGCGGGCATGTCGGACCAGCCGTAGCCCGGCAGATCGGCGATGATCAGCGTGAACGCTTCCGCGAGCTCAGGGGCCACCTGGTGCCACATCACGTGGGTCTCGGAGAAGCCGTGCAGGAGCAGCAGCGGCGGGCCCTTGCCGCCGACGCGGGCGAAGATGCGGCCGAACGAGGTATCGATCCATTCGGCGGCAAAGCCCGGATAGAGGTCGGCGAGATCGGACATCTTGTTGCATCCTTGTTGGTCGGTCGCGGGGCCGCTCGCCAAAAAAGTGTCGAAAACAACCCCATGCACAGTACCGGTATTATCGTCGGGGCAACTAACCCCAACTGCTGATTGCACATTCTGGATTGTAGATGTGGCGGCGCGGTGACGCGAACGTCGCGATTCCGGACCGGCGCTTTTGGGGGCGCCGTCCGCAATGACGCGCTAATTTTTGGCCTTTTCCGCCTCCACCGCCTGCCAGCCGATGTCGCGGCGGCAGAAACCGTCCGGCCAGTCGACGCGGTCGACGGCTTGATAGGCGCGCGCCTGCGCTTCCGTCACAGTCGCCCCCAGCGCGCAGACATTGAGCACGCGGCCGCCATTGGCGAGGATCGCGCCGTCCTTCTCAACCGTGCCGGCGTGGAAGATCTCGACGGTGTCGACCTTGGCGGCCTCCTCCAGCCCCTGGATGCGCGTGCCCTTCTGGTAGTCGCCGGGATAGCCCTTCGCCGCCATCACCACGGTGAGCGCGGATTCCTTGTGCCAGCGCAGGTCGAAGTGCTTCAGCTCCCCGTCGCAGGCGGCGAGCAGCGCCGGCACGATGTCGCTCATCATGCGCAGCATCAAGACCTGGCACTCGGGATCGCCGAAGCGGACGTTGAACTCGAACAGTTTTGGCCCCTGCGTCGTCAGCATGATGCCGGCATAGAGCACGCCGCGGAACGGCGTGCCGCGCTGCTTCATGCCTGCGACCGTCGGCAGGATGATCTTGGCCATGATCGCGTCGTGGACGGCGGGCGTGACCAGCGGCGTCGGCGAATAGGCGCCCATGCCGCCGGTGTTCGGGCCGACGTCGTGGTCGAACACGCGCTTGTGGTCCTGGGCGGAGGCCAGCGGGATCGCCGTCTCGCCGTCGCACAGCGCAAAGAAGCTGATCTCGCGGCCCGGCAGAAACTCCTCGATCACGACCTCCGCGCCGGCCTCGCCGAAGGCGCCCTCGAACATCATGGCGATGGCGTCCTCGGCCTCGCGCACGGTTTTCGCAACGACGACGCCCTTGCCGGCGGCAAGGCCATCGGCCTTGACCACGATCGGCGCGCCCTGGCTCTGCACATAGGCGCGCGCGTCATCGGCATTGGTGAATCGCTTGTAGGCGCCGGTCGGAATGCCGAACTCGGTGCACAGCGCCTTGGTGAACCCCTTGGAGCTTTCGAGCTGGGCCGCGACCTTGCTCGGCCCGAACGCCTTGATGCCGGCGGCGCTGAGATCATCGACGATGCCGGCCGCGAGCGGCGTCTCCGGCCCGACCACCACGAGCTCCACCGCGTTCTTTTTGCAGAAGTCGATCACGGCGGCATGGTCGGCGACATCGAGCGCCACGCATTCCGCCTCCCTGGCGATGCCGGCATTGCCGGGCGCGCACCAGAATTTGGTCACCAGGGGAGAGGCTGCGATCTTCCACGCCAGGGCATGTTCGCGGCCGCCGGAACCAAGCAGGAGAATGTGCATCGAGGGCTCAGGATGAGGGGTTTTGCTGGAGGCGGAGGTCGCATGAATCGGGGTGGGGCTCAAGAGGAAACGGTGCGAACTCCCCGCCATTCGATGTGCTCGATCATTCCAGGCGCTTGCTGGCGAATGACTTTTCGCCATGCGAGCGATCGGCTACACGGGAATTGCATTTCCCCGTGTGCTCGCGGGCGCTGATCCAACAAGGCCCAAAGAATGACTGAGAAGCCGCAACCGGGCGCGCCCGCCCTGGAGAAAGGGCTGGACCTTCTGGAGGCGCTGGCGGGCGCTGCACGCGGGATGAGCCAGAAGCAGCTCGCCGAACGCGTCGGGCGCTCCGTCAGCGAGATCTTCCGGATGCTGGTGGCGCTGGAGCGCCGGGGCTATGTCGCGCGCGACCCCGCGACCGGCGAATACACGTTGACGCTGAAGCTGTTCCGCATCGCCTCGCAATTCCCGCCGACCGAGCGGCTGCTGAAGGCCGCGCTGCCGGTCATGGAGCAACTCGCCTCCCGCGTGCAACTGTCCTGCCACCTGACGGTGCTGCACGGCGAGCAGTTCATGGTGATCGCCCGTATCGAGCCGGAATGGCTGATGGGCTGGTCGGTCAAGGTCGGCGCGGTGTTTCCGCTCACCCAGCAATACGCTTCGGCGAAGGTTCTGGCGGCCTTTCAGCTCGAGGGCCGCCGCCAGGAGCTGGCGCAGGTCATCGCGACTAATGATCGGATCAGCATCAAGAAGGCACTTGCCGCGCTCGACCGCATTTCAGCGGAGGGAGGAAACTTCTCCAACGACGACGGCTATACGCGCATCCTTGCCTATAGCTGCCCTATCATCGAAGTCTCCGGCCGTGCGGTGGCCGCGATGACCGTGCCGCTGGTGAGGCAGGATCAGATCCCGGCAAGCGAGGCCAGCACCATCGCCGCGGAGCTGCGTAGCGCCGCCAGGATCGTGTCCGAGAAGATCGGCGGCGTTTCTTGACGCGATAGCCGACATTGTAGGCGCCGCCATGCCTGGACATGGCGATTCCAGGAGAAGCCTTCGAGGGAGTCCCTGTGATATTATGATCCGATGCAGCTAATTTTCATCTATGGGCAAGTCGCCTCAGGAAAACTGACTATCGCGCGCCATCTTGCCTCCGGGACAGGGATTGCGCTGTTTCACAATCACCTTGTCGTCGATGCAGTTGGCGCGGTGTTTCCGTTTGGCACGGAGGCATTCGCGCGTTTACGTGAACAATTCTGGATGGCCGTGTTTGAGGAAGCTGCCAAGCAGAGGCGATCGTTGATATTCACATTCGCCCCCGAGCCAACGGTGGCTGGCGATTTTCCGATCCGAGTACAAGAATTAGTGGAGCGCAATGGCGGTGAGGTCATCTTCGTAGCACTTCACCTGGAACAGGCAGAGCAAGAGCGACGCCTGGTCGATGAAGATCGTGCCGCATTCGGCAAGATGCGGGACCTGTCGCTACTGCGCACACTCCGACCGCAGTTCGATGCCTGCATGGCATCAATGCCCCAGCCCGCCCTCACCCTCGATGCAGGTCATCTGAAGCCGTCCGAGAGTGCCGAGGCTATCTCAAGCCTGATCTCGGCAAAGGCTAAGTGAGAGACCTAGACTAAAGCGTGATGAGATCAGGTTTGATTTGCGGCCTGGATTCACCCTTTTTGTTTCTCTTCTGCGCTTTTTCCATCGGAGCTTTTCGAGCGCTCTTCGAATCGATCGGCTCCCTTGGCCAGATCGTGCCCCATCTTGCTCTCGTTTTTCGCTTCGTCCTTGGACGTCGATTCCCGCAAGCCTTCAGCGGCCCGTTCGCCCGCCTTTGATGATTTTCGTTCGTCATCCATTGGTGGCTCCTCCCTGATAAAGACGCCTCCCAGGAAGCTCGCTGGTCTATCCCGGATGGACGTACCAACGTTCCAATCGGATCGCCTGGACATTGTTCCCAATTCCGTTGACGCTCTTGGTCGAGCCGCGACACACCCGGCATCGATGCGCCAAGCACGCTTCGACGCGGGCCCAACAGCGCTCGAACGTCTGCCTCGGGTCAAGCCGGCGTCGCCGGATTAGGCGACAAGCTCAGCTGGGCCAGAAGGCGACATTGTGAGTTTGATGTGTTAAGAGCGCTCCATAGATCACGCTCAAATGTTGGGTGCGATGAGTTGGAACGAAACAGCGATTTTGGCTGCCCGCCGGGAGATTCTCACGACCGCGCAAGACATGCTTGCTCGAAGGCTCACTTACATCGAAGGTGCGCGGAGGATCGTTGCGCTTGCCATGGCTGCACGCCTCGATGAGCGGGACCCCGATCTGCTTCCCTTTGTTGGCATAGATTCCGAGACTGACGCATTGCCGTTTGGTGAGATGAGGAAGTATTGGCAGCCGACAGCCCTGGCGGCGCTACAGCCAGAGATCAACGAGAAGGAGGCTTGGGCTCGCGATTTTGGCGAACCTCATTGCAAAAGCCTAGTCGTTCGCCTTTCAGATTAGCAGCGGTTGGCAGCCGCTTCCCACTTTCGGGTCACAAGCGGTAATGCTGGCCGATCAGAAGAATTCCGCTTCGTTCCTCCGGAGGCGGACAGGCTTTGATGCGTACACGCCCTTACGCCAGCGTCATTCCGCCATCCACGACCCAGGCCGCACCATTCACGTGTGCAGCTTCGTCGGACGCGAGAAAAGCAACGACGTTGGCGACATCCTGCGGCCGCCCATGCGTGCTTGCAACGTTTCGGCGCAACGCTATGGCGCCGTCACGCGCCCGGCTTTCCAATTCCCGGATCATGCGCGACTCGACCGGCCCTGGCAGAACGGCGTTGACCCTGATCCTCGTCTCCGCGACATCGAGCGCCGCCGTGCGTGTCAGCCCGAGCACGGCGTGCTTGGAGGCAACATAGCCGGCGAGGCCGGCGCGTCCCCGGATCGCCGAGGTCGATGCGGTGTTGATGATTGCGCCCGTCCCGCGCTGCATCATCCTGGCGATCACGTGCTTGAGGCCGAGAAACACGCCCTTGACGTTCACCTGCAGCAATTGATCGAACGTTTCGTCGGGATATTCGTGAAGAGGCGCGACGACACCCTCGATGCCCGCGTTGTTGGCGAAGATGCCGATCGGCCCCAGACGTGCTTCGGTCGCCTCTACGAATGCGATCGTATCCTGAGCGAGGGAGACATCCGCGCGGATGGCGAGCGCCCTTGCCCCGCCCTCCTCGACCAGCTGCGCGGTGGCGCGTGCAGCCGCTTCGTCGCGGTCGACGATCGCGACCGCAGCGCTCATCTGCGCCAACTTCAGCGCAATGGCGCGCCCGATATCGCCCCCGCCGCCCGTGACCAGCGCGACCGGCCGATCAGTGCCACTCACGACTTCAGGAACTCGCAGCCGCCATCCGCCAGCGGCCGCCAGGCCTCGGACGGCGCGATGGTCTTGACCAGCTTGTAATAGTCCCAGGGATATTTGGAATCACCGGGAGTCTTCACCTCGAACAGATACATGTTGTGCAGCTTGCGACCGTCGGCGCGCACGCTGCCCTTGCCGAACAGGGGATCATCGGTCGGCAGCTTCTTCATCTGCTCGACCACGGCCTTGCCGTCGCTGGAGGCGCCGAGCGCAGCGACGGCCTTGAGATAGTGCAGCGTCGTGGCATAGGCGCCCGCATGCAGCGCGGTCGGATAACGGCCGTTGTTGCGCGGAGCGAAGCGCTTGGTCCAGGCGCGGGTGTCGTCATTCAGATCCCAGTAGAAGGATTCGGTGAACTGCAGCCCTTGCGCAATCTTCAGACCGAGCGAGTGGACGTCGCTGAGATACAGCACTGTTGCCACGACGCGCTGACCGCCCTGGGGAATGCCGAATTCGACCGCCTGCTTGATGGAGTTGATGGTATCGCCGCCGGCATTGATCAAGGCGATGATCTCCGCCTTCGAAGCTTGCGCCTGCAACAGGAAGGATGAGAAATCCTGCGTGTTGATCGGCGTGCGGACGCCGCCGAGAACCTTGCCGCCGAATTTCTGCACCACGGTCTTGATGTCGCCTTCCATGGCGTGGCCGAAGGCGTAGTCGGCGGTGAGCAGGAACCAGCTCTTGCCGCCGCTCTCGACGACGGCGCGCGCGACACCCGACGAGAGCGCGTAGGTGTCGTAGGTCCAGTGCACGAGATTGGGCGAGCAGGACTTGCCGGTCAGGTCCGACGACGAGGCGCCGGAGACCAGCAGCGTCTTGTTGTTCTGCTGCACGACGTTGCGCACCGCGAGGGCGACGGCCGAATTCGGCGCATCGACGATGACATCGACGCCTTGCCGGTCGATCCACTCGCGCGCGATGTTGGCGCCGAGATCGGCCTTGTTCATGTGGTCGCCGCTGATGATCTCGATCGGCCGGGTCATCTTGGGAGACGATGCCTGGAAATCCTCGACCGCCATCTTTGCCGCCAGCAGCGAGCCCGGGCCGGTGACATCGGCATAGAGGCTGGACATATCCGTCAGCACGCCGATGCGGAGCGGCTTTGCTTCTTGCGCCCGTGCACCGAGCCCCGCCATGCCTAACGCCAATCCGCCGGCGCCAGCCAGCAGCCGGCGGCGGCTCACTCGAAATCGTGCTGCCATGGGCAGACCCTCCTTTGCCTTGTGCGTGTTTCTTCCCAATTTTCGCCGCCCGCATGTACATTGCACGCAGGCTGATCTTGTCGTTCAGGGTGTGAGGCGCTCGACGAGTCGCCGGTCCTCGACCTCGAATCCGCCGCCATAGACGTCCGAGACCATGAAATGCGCGCCGAGGATCTCCGGATCGAGCTCGGCAATCGGATCGTACGCGCTGGCGTGCAGCGTCATCGCGGCGCGGCCCGGCACCGGCTTGGAATATTTCAACGGCGTGCGGCGGTAGGCGATGTCCGCATAGGCCGTGCCGAGCCGCTCGGGATGCGGCAGACGGCGCACATGGATCTCACCGGCCGGCAGCTTATCGCCGTCGACGATGCGGACGACCGGCGCGGACGGATCCGGCGTGAAGGCGAAATCGGCGAGCGGAATGCCGCGGCGCCGCACCCATCCGGTGATCGATCCATCGGCATGCTCGTCGAAGGCGTAATGCGCATCCTTCTTGGTGTAGCCGAACACCTCGCGTCCGGCACAGATCCCCATGGGATCGCTGCAATACATGAAGATATGCGTCTCGGTGAACAGCCCCTTGTAGCGCACGGGCACCGAGATCATCAGATCGAACATCTCGCCCGCATGCACGGCGAGAGAATGGCCAGGCGAACGCATGAAGCGGAACGCCACGCGGTCGCTGGCGATCTCGAACGGCGTCTCTGCGAGCAAGGTCGCGACCTTGCCGGGCGCGACACGGGTCATGATCTCGACGGTCCGCAAGGTGCAGCCCCATTCCACCGGATAAGCCGGCGAATAGGGCGGATTGACCCCACTATTCGGCTTGAGCTGGTACTGCCCGAACATGCGTCCGCGCGGGTCGTCGGGATCAGTAACCGCAGTCATCGGGTCCGCTTCCTCTGAATCCATATATGATTTTACAATTTCATATATGAAAATTGAGGTTGGTCAAGTCGCCTTCCAGGGCGGTTCCCCGGCACCCCCGAATCGATTGGCGCTTGCCTGCGAAAATCCTTAACGTCGGGCCTGACCCCGAAATGCCGAATCGTTTGCTATGCCGCCTGCGGAACAACTGCTCAACGCGCCTGAATTCACCGTCTCCGAACTGTCCCTGTCCCTGAAGCGGACGGTCGAGGACGCCTACGGCCATGTCCGCGTCCGCGGCGAGATCTCCGGCTTTCGCGGGGCTCATTCCTCCGGCCATTGCTATTTCGCGCTCAAGGACGAGAGCGCCAAGATCGAGGCGGTGATCTGGAAGGGCGTGCATAGCCGCATGCGCTTCAAGCCCCAGGAGGGGCTCGAGGTCATCGCCACCGGCAAGCTCACGACCTATCCGGGCTCGTCGAAATACCAGATCGTGATCGAGGCGCTGGAGCCGGCCGGCATCGGCGCGCTGATGGCGCTGATGGAGGAGCGCAAGAAGAAGCTCGCCGCCGAGGGCCTGTTCGACGAGGCGCGCAAGCAGCTCCTGCCCTGGCTGCCGGAGGTGATCGGCGTCGTGACCTCGCCGACCGGCGCCGTCATCCGCGACATCCTGCATCGGCTGGAGGACCGCTTTCCCCGCCGCGTGCTGGTGTGGCCGGTGAAGGTGCAGGGCGACGGCTCGGCCGAGCAGGTCGCGGCCGCGATCCGCGGCTTCAACGCGCTCCCCGAGGGCGGCCGGATTCCGCGGCCCGACGTCTTGATCGTCGCGCGCGGCGGCGGCTCGCTGGAGGATCTCTGGTCGTTCAACGAGGAGATCGTGGTGCGCGCCGCAAGCGAGAGCATGATCCCGCTGATCTCGGCGGTGGGGCACGAGACCGACATCACGCTGATCGATTTCGTCGCCGACAAGCGCGCGCCGACGCCGACGGCGGCGGCCGAGATGGCCGTGCCGGTGCGCAGCGACTTGTTCGTCGAGGTGGGCGATCTCGGGCGTCGCACCCGCGCCTATTGGCAACGCGCCCAGGAGAGCCGCCGCAGCGAGCTGCGCGCCGCCGCGCGCGCGCTGCCGGCAGCCGGCGATCTCTTGGCGATCCCGCGGCAGCGGCTGGATTCGGCGGGCGCGTCCCTGCCCCGCTGTCTCAAGGCCAACACGCATGCGCATTTCCGCAGGTTCACCGCCGCCAGCGCGAAGCTGACGCTGCGCGTGCTGCACGGCCAGATCTCCCAGGCCGATCATCGCCTCACCGTGTGCGGCGAGCGGCTTGGTCTCTCCACGCGCTCGCTGCTGCGGCGGCGGCGCGACCGCTTTGCGGGACTGGAGGTGCGCCTGCGGGCCTCGAAGCTTGCGAATGCGCAGGCGCAGCGCAACGCCATTGCCCGCCAGCGCGAGCGCACCCATCGTCTGACTGAGCGGGCTCAGCGCGCACTTGTCACGCTGCTGCATCGGCTGGAGGCGCGGGTCGAGAACAGCGGCAAGCTGCTCTCCGCGCTGTCCTATCGCAGCGTGCTCGCGCGCGGCTTTGCCCTGGTGCGCGACGAGGCCGGCCATCCCGTGCATGCGGCTGATGCGATCGGCCCCGGCGCACGGCTCGAGATCGAGTTCGCGGACGGCCGCGTCGGCGCGACGGCGGATGCGGATCGGCCGGCGCCCGCGGAGAGGCGCGCGCCGGCGCAGGCGAAGCCGGCGGCGGAGACGAAGCCGGCTCCGAAGCGCGTGGCCAAGCCGGTGGATCAGGGCAGCTTGTTTTAGGGAGCGAGCACGGGCTCTATCCGCGTCATTGCGAGCGCAGCGAAGCAATCCAGAGTCTTTCCGCGGAGGGACTCTGGATTGCTTCGTCGCAAGGGCTCCTCGCAATGACGACGTGGAGGCAGCGCGTCGCCCATCCAAATCTACTTCAGCGGCACGACAATCCCGCCTCGATCGTGGTCCAGAAGCCGCAATGGTCCGGCGCGTGATGGGAGGCGCCGGCGCGGGCTTCGAACAGCAGGATCGCGACGGTGAAGACGATCAGGGCGGAGGCGAAGAGCGTGATGCGGTTGCGCATATGAGATGCGTTGAATCGACATCGTGGTCGAATGATGACGCGGCCACGTGCTGAAACCGCAGCCATGCGCGATCCGTAGATTTCCCCGTCGGCCACACTCCGTGCAGGGCGGTGGTCGATGCGGGGCTGTCCGCCTGACGTTGTTCCCCGGACGGCCCCGCTCGGGCAGGACGCGTAGCCCGGATGGAGCGAAGCGTAATCCGGGGTCGGGCCACACGTTGCATTGTCCCGGATTTCGCTTTCGCTGCATCCGGGCTACGGCACCGCCATCACCGCGCCAGCCATTGCGCGACGTCCTTTTGCGAGGCGGCACGCGCCTCGGCATCCTGCTCGGGTGCGGCGGCGTGCAACGGCGTGGTGGCGCGGTCGAAATCGTGATCGGCGCCGGGATAGACCACGATGCGCGCCAGCGCGCTGCGGCCGCGCGCGCCGTCCACCATCTGGCGGCAGGCCGGCGGCGAGGACACCTCGTCATCGGCGCCGATCAGGACCAGCGTCGGCACCCGCGTGCTCCAGCCGAGGCCCGCCGAGATCCGGCAATCCGGATAGAATGCGATCGCGGCACGGAAGTCCGGACCGGGATCGCGCCCCGCGCTCTGCGGACGCACGGCCCAGAGCAGCGCGCTCGCACCATTGGCCCAGCCGATCAGGCTGACACGGTCCCGCGCCACGAAAGGCTGCTGCATCAGCCAGGCGCGCGCGGCCGCGATATCGGCGACGCGTTCGCGCCGCGCCTTGACGTGCATCTCCTTGACGCGGCATTGCGGGCCGAGCTCGCGCGAGCCGTAGCTGTCGGGCAGCAGCACGGCATTGCCGCTCCTGAGCAGTCGCTCGGCCCATTCGCGATAGCGCGGCAGCACGGGATCGGAATGGCTACTCAGCCCGCCGCAGCCGTGCAGCGCGATCACGGCCGGAAACGGCCCCTCGCCCGCGGGCTTGTAGAGCTGCGCATGGAGCACCCCGGACGCGAGCGGAATCTCCACCGGCTGCGGCGCCGGGGCGGCGTGCGCGGCCGACATCAGCAGCGTCAGGAACAAAGCGGCGAGGCGAAGGCGCATCGAACTCTGCCGCAGGAGCTGCCGGAACCAGCGCCCCTTCGACTGAAGCTCTATCATGCGAAAACGGCGGCAAATCATCACGAACCGGTGGGTTTAACGGGCGGACAAGCCACCCCATCTATGCTACATCCCGTCCAACACATCGTGCCTTCCACGGTTTTCCTGGAGAGGCCTTCCGCGGAGACTTTCGACCGTGCTGAACAAGTTCGGCCCCTCGGGCCATGGCGAAGCGCAGGTGCAATATCTCGACGGCGATTTCCGCGTGATCTCGCCGGGGACTTACGTGCGCTGCGCGATCACCGACGTCCGCATCCCGCTCGACGAGCTGAAGTATTGGAGCGTCGATCTGCAGGAGGCCTATGCCACGCCCGCCGCGGTGCTGCAGCGGCATTTTCCCGGCGCACCGAAGCAGTCGTGATCCCTCGGCTCTCGTAACTCTCGCAGGGCGGGCAAAACCGGCAGACACACGGGGCCGGCGGTAACAATTGCAGACCGCAATTTCATCTGACTTCTCCTGGACGCGGCTTCATTCAATAAGATTGCGGCCATGAATGCCGGCTGAATGTTCGCCGATGTTTAAAATTGTCCGGCTCCCATTGGGGCCCATTTAAGCCGCCCCGCACCACATTGCCTCGGGATAAAGTGGCAATCGGGCAGGAAGCATGGACCTCCGGAGAATTTTCAGCCGTTCGTTCGGTGCACCTTCGAGCGCAAAGGATCAATTGCTCGAACGGTTCATCCGCGACGAGCAGGGCAGCTACGTGCTCATTTCTGCGGTGCTCATGCCGGTCCTGGTCGGCACCGCCGGCCTCGGAACGGAAGTGGGCTGGTGGTACTACAAGCACAAGAACATGCAGAGCGTTGCAGATTCCGGCGCGGTCAGCGCTGCGACGGCTGCCAGTGCAGGCGGCGACCCCCGGTCCGAAGCCAAGGCGGTCGCGGCAAATTATGGTTACACCGACGGCGCGAACGACGTCACTGTGACGGTGAACCAGCCACCGAAAACAGGCAGTCAAGCGTCGAACGCGCAGGCCATCGAAGTCATCGTCAGTCAACCGCAGCGTCGGCTGCTGTCGGCCTTGTTCGGCTCGGATCGCGTACCAATCACCGCGCGCTCGGTCGCGCTGCCCAATTCCGGCACCGGCTGCGTCCTTGCGCTCAACAGGAGCGCAAGCCCCGCCGTCAACGTCAGCGGCGGCAACCAGCTCAACCTGATCAAGTGCAATCTCTACAGCAATTCGAGCGCGAGCCCCTCGCTCAACGTCGCCGGCAGCGCCTCGGTGGCGGCAAACCAGGTCGGCGTGGTTGGCGACGTCTCCGGCGCGAGCAGCATCACGGCGGCCAACGGGATCAAGACGCACATCACGCCTGTCGCCGATCCCTATGCCGACGTCTCTCCGCCGACGCGGCCGAGCTGCAGCAATGCCAAGATCACGGTCAACGCCAACGGAAAGACGAACTCGCTCGACCCCGGCTGCTACATGGGCAGCATCACGGTCAACGCCGGCGCAGTCCTGAACCTCAATCCCGGCATCTACTATCTGGACGGCGCCAGCTTGAGCGTCGCCGGAAATGCCACCATCACCGGCAGCGGCGTCACCCTGGTGTTCACGGGCTCCGGCAGCGACTGGGGCACCGCCTCAATCGGCAGCAACGCGACCGTCGACCTGACCGGGCCGACCAGCGGCCCGACGAAGGGCATCGTCATGTACGGCGACCGCAACATGCCGGCCGGGACCAATTTCAATCTCACCGGCGGTGCTACGCAGAATTTCGGCGGTGCCATCTACCTGCCAAAGGCCAATCTCAGCTTCAGCGGCGGCAACGGCACCAGCACATCCTGCACCAAGATCATCGCGGATACGCTGACGTTCAGCGGCACGTCGAACCTGCAGGTCAATTGCACCGCGCTCGGCACCGCGACGATCGGTTCGCAGACCGCGCAGCTCGTCGAATGAGGTTTGGAGCGATGCAGATCCGGAGGTTCTCATTTAAGCTTGGCCGTCGATGGCTTGGTTATCTGGCGCGGCATGTGCGAATCGCTGCCGGCGATCAACGGGGCGTCGCGGCAGCCGAATTCGCCATCCTGGTTCCCCTGCTGTCTCTGATGGTCGTCTCGGTCACGGACATCGGGCTTGCGCTCTATCGCAAGATGCAGGTCGAAAATGCCGCGCAAGCAGGAGCCCAGTACGCGATTGCACGCGGCTTCGACACGAGCGGCATCGCGAACGCCGTCGCAAGTGCCACCAGCGCAACGAACATCACCGCTTCACCTCCGCCGGTCCAGTTCTGCGGATGTCCAACGAGTGCGGGCGTCAGCGCCACCAGCTGCGGAACGGTCTGCACCGGCGGTGCGCCGGCCGGGACATATACGACGGTCTCGGCGCAAGCGACGTACTATACGATCATCGATTATCAGATCGTGGCGGCTACCTACACATACACCGCGCAGTCCACCACGAGGCTGCAGTGAAGCTCACCGCATTATGGCGGGACACGCGCGGCACCACAGCGCTGGAATTTGCGCTGACCGCTCCCGTGTTCTTCCTGTTCATATTCGGGATCATCGAATGCGGGCTGCTGTTCTGGACTCAGCTCGGAATCCAGCATGGCAGCGAAATGGCGGCGCGCTGCGCGAGCGTCAACAACACGCTCTGCCCGAGCAGCAGCGCGATCACGACCTACGCTGCCGAGCAGGCCTACGGCCTCACGCTCCCGCCGGGGACATTCACCTTTGCCACGGCCGCGTGCGGCAACCAGGTCAGCGCCAGCTATTCATTCGAGTTTCCGCAGATCATCAACCTGTCCCCGATCACGCTGACCGCGCGAGCCTGCTTCCCGAGTTGAGGTCGCCGACAGAAAAATGGATTCTGCCATGCCAATCGCTTGCGTTCTACATTCCTTGCAGCCGTGGGTGAGTCGTTTCGCCCTGTGGTTGGATTCTTTGTTGCAATTCCGCGCCCTAGAGTTGTTTGATGAAGTTCTGCTGAAACAAAGCACTGCTATAGTGCAGGTTAGGTAATTGGCCCTGTTCTTTTTATCGCACAGACGATCAGGTCAACCAAACAGCCATCGAGCGTTGGAATTGGCGCGGTCTGTGAACGGGCTCATATCGAAGAGCCATCTGACGGGCGACGATCACCTTGAAAATTCGCGGTGGAATATCTGTAAATCGACAATCAAGCGATGGGGGTGATCATGCCCGCCATTTTCGACCTGCTCTATCGTGAATATTGCCGCGCCCGTCTCGCTGAGATGCGCAAACAGCTTCTGATCGCAGCTGAGCGCGCTGAAGCTGTCGCAGCGGATCATTATCCCGCGACGCTGAGTGATGATGAGAGAACGGACCCGCACCGCAAGACCGGTCTCGGCCTGCCGAATTGAAGCGGCTCCAAGACCGGCGATCACTCCCGCGTAGCAGTGACCAAGCAATTGGCAACAGTTTGGGAGACGGCAATGAATACACCCGAATGCTACACCGTCGTCGTCGCCTGCATGTCGTGCCTCACCATCATCGGATTGATGGCCGCCGGCGCGTGGTGAGCATGGCTCGTTGCAGACATGATTCCGACTTCGACATGAGTACAGCCGCCGCGTCGTCCGACGGCGGCGGCTGCGCTTTGGATCCGCAGATCAGCTTCCCGGCGGCGAATACGACACGATTCGCGACCAGGGCAGAGACCTTGCCTCACGTTGCGCGATCAGCGCGCACTGAACCTTCGCTCGCGCGCTCTGTATAGATGATCGCTGATCAATTGCCGCAGCTTCGCCAAGTCATCGAACTCGAGCTGAACGGCGAACGGCACGATGCCGTCAGGCACGCCTGCGCGGCCGCGCAAGCGTGCAAGATCCTTTTCCGTCGTCACCAGCGTGAGCTGCTCGCGCTGCGCCTCCGCTGCGAGCGCTGCGATCTCGCCGTCCGAAAACATGTGGTGGTCGGCGAAGGCGCGGGTGCGCGCGACGTCGATCCCGCTCGCACGCAGGGTACGGAAGAAACGCTCGGGATCGCCGATGCCGGCGAAGGCGAACACCCGCGTGCCGAGCAGCTGCGCGAGCGAGGCCGCATCCGGCTTCAGGCGCGCACGCAGCTCGGGCTTGTTCCGCTTGGCGATCTCCGCCGCGACATCGTTGGCGGCATTGCCGTCGCCGATCAGCACCAGCGCATCGGTGCGCGCGAGCTGCACCGCGAGCGGTGCGCGCAGAGGCCCTGCGGGAAACACCGCGCCGTTGCCAAGGCCGCGCTCGCCGTCGATCACGATCAGCGAGGCGTCCTTGAACAGGCGCGAATTCTGGAAGCCGTCATCCATCAGGATCACGGTGGCGCCTTGCGATTTCGCCAGCGCGACGCCGTCGAGGCGGTCGCGCGCGACCACGACCGGGACGTCGCGCGCCATCATCATGGGTTCGTCGCCGACGTCGGACGCATCGTGACGCTCGCGGTCGACCATCACCGGCCCCTTCAGGCGCCCGCCATAGCCGCGGCTGAGCACGACCGGCGTCTCGCCGAGCTCGCGCAAGAGCTTGGTCAAGGCCAGCACCGTCGGCGTCTTGCCGGCACCGCCGACATGATAGTTGCCGACACAGATCACGGGGATGCCGGCGTCCACGCCCTGGCGCAGCATGCGCCGTGCAGTGATCGCGCCGTAAAGCGCACCGAGCGGCCATAGCGCGTACGATTGAAGGGAGCGTGGCCGGTACCAAAAGGCCGGCTCACGCATTGGCGGCCCCCATCTCGATCCGCAACTGCAGCAGATAGGGCTCGAGCGCGGTCATGGTGCGATCGAGCGCACCGCCAAGCTGCTCGACCACGCCCGTGCCTGCGCGCTGCATCTTGTCGCGCATGGTGGGATCGGCCAGCAACTGGCCGAGCTGCTTGACGAGCGCCTCCTGCGTGTCGGCTTGCCGCGCCCCGCCGCTGGTATCGAGCGCTTCATAGACGTCGGCGAAGTTGAACACGTGCGGACCGTGGACGATCGCGGCGCCCAGCTTGATCGCCTCGATCGGGTTCTGCCCGCCATGGTGGATCAGCGATCCGCCCATGAACACAATTCCCGAGAGCCGATAGAACAGGCCGAGCTCGCCCATGGTGTCGGCGACATAGACGTCGGTCGTCGCGGTCGGCAGCTCCTCGCGCGAGCGCAAGCTGGGCTTCAGGCCCGACGCCGTGACGAGGCCTGCGATCGATGAGCCGCGATCCGGGTGCCGCGGCACGATCACGGTGAGAAGCTGCGGGAAGAAGCCGACCAGGCTGCGATGCGCCGCGACCAACATCTCGTCCTCGCCCGGATGGGTCGAGGCCGCGACGATGATCGGACGCCCGCGCGTCATCGCCATCAGCCGTTCGAGCTTGGCGGGGTCGGCCGGCGGCGCGGGCACGTCGAGCTTGAGATTGCCCGTCGTCGCGACGTCGCGGCCGCCGAGCGCGGCAAAGCGCTCGGCATCTTTCTTCGACTGCGCAAGACAGATGTCGAACCGCGACAGCAGCGCCGAGATGGTGCCGTGCATGCGGCGCCAGCGCGGGAAGGAACGCGGCGACATCCGCCCGTTGATCAGCACCATCGGCACCCGGCGCGCCGCGCCGGCGAGGATCAGGTTCGGCCACAAATCGGATTCAATGAACAGCGCCAGCGACGGCTTCCAATGATCGAGGAAGCGCGCAACATAGCGCGGCGAGTCATACGGCACGTATTGATGGATGACGTCGGGGGGAAAGCGTTTTGCGACGACCGCGGCCGAGGTGACCGTGCCCGAGGTGAGCAGGATGCGCAGATTGAGATCGCGCAGGCGCTCGATCAGGGCGGCCGCCGCCAGGACCTCGCCAACGCTGGCACCATGAATCCAGACCAACGGGCCGTGCGGCCGCACGTCGGCGGACAGGCCGCGCCGCTCGCCGACGCGGGCGGGATCCTCCTTGCCCTGCTTCAGCCGCCGCTTGATCAGCGCAGGCGCGAGTGGCACCAGGCCGGCGGCCAGGCGCCGATACATCCGCAGCGTGATCGGCAGCGCAATGGGCAGCGACTTAGGCATCTTCCGGTCCCGGACGGCCGAGCTGCGCATAGGCGCGACGGGTCGCCTCGTTCAACGTGTCTTCCAGCTCCTGCCGCAACGTCTCCATCATGGCGGCGTCGGCATCTGCGGGAACGTGGATTTCCTTGATGCCGACCAAAGCGCCCCGCCCGAATGGCAAATTGATGGTGGTGCGATCCCAGTTCTTGAGCCGGACGAAGCGGCTGGTCGCCATCGCGAAAGGCATGATCGGCCGTCCCGATTCCCGTGCCAGCATGATAATGCCGAGCCCGACCACGCGCGAGCGCTTGGGGACATCGGCGGTCAACGCGACATTACAACCGGCCTGGAGCGTCCGCACCATTTCCTTGAAGGCGCCGACGCCACCTTTGCGGTGGAACGCGCCGCCATGGTCGCCGGAACCGCGGATCGTACCGATCCCGAGCCGCTCGGCGGCGATCGCATTGAACTCGCCGTCGCGGTGCCGGGAGATCAGCACCTTGGCCCGATAGGAGGCCTTGTTCTGGTTCTTGATGAAGGGCGTCAGGAAATGCTGGCCGTGCCAGAACGCGAAGATCGCAGGGAGCTGCGGCTCGACGCGCTCGTAGACGTCGGGCGGATCGAAGGTGAAGGTGTTGGTCCGCCAGACCAGACGCAGATATTCGGCCGCCAGGACCCCGACGGCACGCTGAAACCAGCTGCTTCGCAGCGTATTGCGAAGCAGTTTCTTCAACGCGCCGGTTCTTGATTCGGATCGAGCAGCCGATGCAGGTGGACGATGAAGTAGCGCATCTGCGCGTTGTCGACCGTGCTCTGCGCCTTGGCCCGCCAGGCGGCGTGGGCGCTGGCATAGTTCGGATATAGGCCGACGATGTCGACCTCGTCCAGATTCTTGAAGGTGTTGTGCTCGAGATCGACGAGCTCGCCGCCGATGACGAGGTGGAGCAGTTGTTGCGGGGCGCTATCTGGCATGAGTTCTGTTCCTAAGGGGCTGCCCGGCAAAGCAGTGTTCGAGAAGCACCACGAATGCGCCTTAGGCTATCGGACGGTTGCGAAAATGCGCGACAATGCCCGCATGACGTTCGCGTCCCGCTGCCACCAGCACCCCGTGCGCCACTTCCCGGCGGTTATAGAGGATGGGTTCTCCGGAGAGGTCGCTCATCCTACCATCCGCTTCCTGCACGATCAAATCGGCCGCCGCAAGATCCCAATCATGGCTGTTGCCGCCCGCAAATGCCGCATCCAGCGCGCCATCGGCGACCCGGCACAGCCGCAGCGCCAGCGAGCCGATCCGCCGGTGCAGCTTGATCTCGCCGAGTGACGGCTTCAGCCGCTCGACCAGCGGCTTCGGGCCGGCGACGCGGGCGAAGTCGAGTTCGGATCCGCCTGTCGCGCGCACCGGCTTGTCGTTGAGCGTCGTGCCCTTGCCGCGCACCGCGAAGAAGAATTCGTCGCTGGCCGGGGCGAATACGGCGGCGAGCACCGGCGAAGCGTCCGCCACCAGTGCGACGCTGACGCACCATTCGTCATGGCCGCCGAGATAATTGCGCGTGCCGTCGATGGGATCGACGATCCAGGTCAGCCGCCGCGACAGCCGCGCCGCATCGTCGGCGCTCTCCTCGGACAGCCAGCCATATTCGGGCGTTGCAGCACGCAGGCGCGATTCGAGCAGATCGTTGACGGCGATGTCGGCCTCCGACACCGGCGAGGACGCGCCCTTGGTCCACTTCCTCAGCTCGGTGCGGAACATCGACTGCGCCAGCGCGCCCGCCTCCCGCACCGTGTCCTTCAGCAGCGCCGCGTCGCGGGTCAGGAGGGTGTGGTCGAGAGAATGCGCGTCAGCGTCCGCCAAGCGTCAAACCCTCGATGCGCACCGTCGGCGCATTGATGCCGTAGCGGAATTCGAGATTGTTCGCAGGCTGCATCGACCTGAAGATCTCGAACAGATGGCCGGCGATCGTCACCTCGCTGACGGGATAGGTGATCTCGCCGTTCTCGATCCAGAAGCCGGAGGCGCCGCGGCTGTAATCGCCGGTGACGCCGTTGACGCCGGAGCCGATCAGGTCGGTGACGTAGAAGCCCTGCTTGATGTCGGCGATCAGCTCGGCCGGCGTTGCAGAGCCGGGCTCGAGATGCAGATTGTACGGCCCCGGCGAAGGCGAGGAGGACACGCCGCGATGGGCGTGACCGGTGGTGGTGAGGCCGAGCTCGCGCGCGGTGGCACAGTCGAGCAGCCAAGTCGTCAACACGCCGTCGTCGACCAGCGCGGTCCGCTTCACCGCGACGCCTTCGGCATCGAAGGTCTGCGAGCGCAGCCCGCGCTTGCGCAGGGGATCGTCGATGATGCGGATGTTCTTCGCAAACAGCTGCTGGCCGAGCTTGTCCTTCAGGAAGCTGGTCTTGCGCGCGATCGAGGCGCCGTTGATGGCGCCGACGAGATGGCCGACCAGGGAGCCGGCGACGCGCGGATCGAACACCACCGGGACCTTGCAGGTCTCGACCTTGCGCGGATTGTAGCGCGCCACGGTGCGCTCGCCGGCGGAGCGGCCGACGACCTCCGGCGACAGCAGATCGGCGCCATGCGGCGCCGAGGTGAAGTCGTAGTCGCGCTCCATGCCGGTGCCTTCGCCCGATATGGCGGTGGCGGAGATGCCCTGGCTGGAGCGCAGATAGGAGCCGTGGAAGCCGGTCGAGGTGACGAGCACCATGCCGCCGATGCCGGATGAGGCCGAGGCGCCGCCGGACTTGGTCACGCCCTTGACGCCGAGCGCGGCAGCTTCGGCCGCGAGCGCGCGGCGCTCGAGCTCGGTCGTCGTGGGCACGGCGGGATCGAGTAGGTCGAGATCGGGAAAGTCGCGCGCGAGCAGCGCGGGATCGGCAAGGCCGACATATTTGTCGTCGGGCGCGACGCGCGCCATCGCAACCGCACGCTCGGCGAGCTTGGTGACGGCATCGCCGCTGACGTCGTTGGTGGAGACCACCGCCTGACGCTGACCGACCAGCACGCGCAGACCGACATCGTCGCCCTCGGACCGCTCGGATTCCTCGACGCGTCCGTCGCGGACCTCGACGCCCTGCGAGACACCGCGCACCGCGACCGCGTCGGCCGCATCCGCGCCGGCGCGCTTGGCCGCCTCGACCAGCCGCTGCGCGAGATCGGAGAGCGCGGACTGATCGAACAGGTCGCGATTGGCGGAAGGCGAAAGCGTCGGGCTTGGTGAAGAGTTCACGAACGAAATCCTGTTGGGGCGGGGTTCGGGACCGGAACCCACAGATGTGCCCTGATAGCGCGGACTTCAAGCATTTTCAGCCCGCCAAAAGCTCAGATTCGCGACGTCGGCGCAACGTCTCGTCAATCATGCACGCCAAGGTCTTGTCAATCATGAGGAGCGAGTGACGGTGGGTTAACCAGCCTTTTTAAGCGGTTTCGGACCGCCCGGCGCTAAGGTCCTCGCATCGACCGGGAACATAATCCTGGCGGGGAGAACGAAGCCGTGAGGCGTCAAACAGCAACATGCGGGGCCCACCCCGCCGGGTCGAGCCGCTCCCTGCGGCTCGACCCTCTTTCCCTTCCGGTCCGCTTCGATGCGCATGATCCGCGCGCCGACGGACATGTCAGGCAGATCGAGCTTCATCGCGAGCGTGTCGTGCTGCGCCGTGCCGTGCGCGGCATGCAGATGGCGATCAACGTGCGCGTCGCCGACTTCACCGGCGTTGCGCTCCGCGGCAATGACGAGACGCAGACGCTCGTCCTCGTGCATCGCGATCCTTCGCTGTCCATCCCGCTACTGATCAGCGCGGACGCGGACGAGATCGCGCAGGCCTGGGCGATCTGGAGCGAGATCTTTGCGCTGCCGCAGCTCGACGAAGGCGCGCGCAAACCCGCACCGCGCCGCCGCCGCGCCAATGCGATCCGCGCCCGCCGTCCGAAATTCTTGATGCGCCGGCGCACCGCAATGGCGCGCGAGCTGCCGGTTCATCAGGGCGAGCGCGAGATCATCGCGAGGAATTGACGGTGCCGTAGGGTGGGTTAGCCCGAAGGGCGTAACCCACCTCTTTGCTTTTCGCGCGGATAGAAGTTGGTGGATTACGCTTCGCTAATCCACCCTACGCATTTTCGCGTCACGCCGCTCGCATCATCGCGTCCGCGAGCAATCCCGCAAACAGCAACAGGCCCGCATGCTTGTTCGACTTGAACAGGCGAAGGCAGAGCGCGCCATCGGCGATATTCAGCCGCACGATCTGCCACACCAGATGCGCGGCGAAGGCGGCAAGCCCAAGCCAGGCCGGCCAGCGCGCTTCGCCAGATGCCAGCGCGACGCCGATCAGCATCACCGCGAGCCCGTAGAACAGGACCAGCGCCTGGCGCGTATGCGCGCCGAACAGGCGCGCGGTCGACTTGATGCCGATCAACGCGTCGTCCTCAGTGTCCTGATGCGCGTAGATGGTGTCATAGCCGATCACCCAGGAGATCGCGCCGGCATAGAGCACGAGCGCGGTGGCGTCGATGCGGCCGAAGGTGACGGCAAACCCCATCAACGCGCCCCAGGAGAAGGCGAGCCCGAGCACGATCTGCGGCCACCAGGTGATGCGCTTCATAAAGGGATAGATCGCGACGATCAGGAGTGAGGCGATGCCCGTTGCAATCGCGAAGCGGTTGAACTGCAGCAGCACCGCAAGACCGACCAGCGCCTGCGCGACCATGAAGACCAGCGCCTGCCTGGTGGTCACCTGCCCCGACGGCAGCGGCCGCGAGCGCGTGCGCTCGACCTTGCCGTCGAGGTCGCGATCGGTGATGTCGTTCCAGGTGCAGCCGGCCCCGCGCATGACGAAAGCGCCGATGAAGAACAGCACGATGGTGAGCGGCAGGCCGCGAACGTCATGCGCCATGCCGGCGGCCAGCGCCGCCGACCACCAGCATGGCATCAGGAGAAGCCAGGAGCCGATCGGGCGATCGAAGCGGGACAGGCGCAGGTAAGGCCGCGCCCAATGCGGCGCGAGCGTATCGACCCAGTTGCCGGTGGAATCGGCAACGCGGGCGGATGTATCGCTCATCGGGTCAGGACGTTGCCGTTGAGCGTATCGAAGGTGCTGCCACCCTTCCTGCCGGCATTGGCCTCGGGCGCCGAGCCCGAGCCCAGCACCTCGCTCAGCGACGGTCCGGCGGGCCCGCGCGGCTGGTTCTGCATCTGTTGCGCGACGTTGCAGACCTTCGTCGCCATGGCCTCGGTGTTCTTGTGACCTTCCTTCAGCTGCGCACCGATCTGGGGCGGGATTCCGCATTTGGCGGCATTGGTCTCGATGTACTTGATCATCTTGACTTCAGCCTGGCTGAAATTGCGGATCAGCTTGCAGGCCTCGTCCGGCTGCGCGCGACGATCGCTCGCGGCCTTGATCAGCTTGCCGCGCTTCTCGGCTTCCTCGCGCAGCGGAATGAATGCCTTCATGCAGTCCTCGCCGGGACCGGCCTGCGTCGGGGGAGCCGCGCTGAAGGCGCCAGCGCCACCGATCGGGGCAGCACCGTTCACGGGAAAGGACGATTGCGGCGCCGCACCGAGCGAAGCAGCGGGTGCCGAACCGTTAACCGGAGGAAATGGGGAATTGGCGGCAGGCTGGTTGGGCAGCGGCGCCGGGAACGCGCTTTGGGCAGTCGCGCCCGCAGCACCCATGGCCACCATGGCGGCAGTGATCGGAACCATCAAATGGCGGATCATCAAGACAGTCTCTCCGGCAGGAGCTTACGGGTTCAGGGCTTCCCAATTGAAGCGCGACCAGCGTGTTCGCGTTTTTACGATTCCCGCCGGCGCTTAACAACCCGTGGAATAGGGCGAGAGCGCGGCGCTGGGACGCACCAGTTCGGCAATATTTACCCCCGAAATGGCGCCTTTCGGTTAAGAACGGCCGGTAATCGGATCCCAAGCGATGCCTTCCCACGATTTTCGCGCCCCCCGCCTGTTCGTCGATGCCACCCTGGCCCAGGACGCCAGGGTGCCGCTCGACCGCGACCAGAGCAACTATCTCGGCAATGTGCTGCGGCTGGCGGCCGGGGCCGAGGTCCTGGCCTTCAACGGCAGGGATGGCGAGTGGCAGGCCGCCATCGAGGGCCGCAAGCGGCCGGACGGCCTCGTGATCCTGCAGCAGACCCGGCCCCAGGACCATCTCGCCGACCTCACTTACGTCTTTGCCCCGCTCAAACATGCCCGGCTGGACTACATGGTGCAGAAGGCCATCGAGATGGGCGCCGCCGCCCTGCAGCCGGTGCTGACCCGGTTCACCCAGGCGTCCCGGGTGAACACCGAGCGGATGCGCGCCAATGTGGTCGAGGCGGCCGAACAATGCGGCATCCTCAGCATCGCCAGCGTGGCCGAGCCGGTGCCGCTGGAGCGCTTCCTGAGCCAGCGGCCCGCCGACCGCCTGCTGATCTTCTGCGACGAGGCGGCGGAGGTCCAGAATCCCATTCAGAGCCTGCAAGGCGCGCGCGAGGTCGGACGCGGTATCGACGTGCTGATCGGCCCCGAGGGCGGTTTTGCCGAGGAAGAGCGGGCGCTGTTGCTGCGCCAGCCCAAAATCCTGCAGCTGGCGCTCGGCCCCCGCATCATGCGGGCGGACACCGCCGCCGTGGCCGCGCTGGCGCTGGTGCAAGCGGTGCTGGGGGATTGGCGCGGCAAAAGCGCCTGATCCTGCGCATTGCCCACCCGTTAAGCGATTGATCCTTTGGAGGTCGAAACCGCTGTCGGGCCATGCTAAGGGCTGCGCCAATTCGCCTCCCCTTGCCTAACCCGGTTCCGCCGGGACGATGGACCCGTGAGATGACCGCGACTGCCACCTCAAATGCTGCCGGCTCCGCCGCCTGGGCGGATACGCTGCTCTTGTCGTTTGCGCAGGCCGGCTACGTCAGGGCCGAGCCCGCCATCCTGCAGCCGGCCGAGCCGTTCCTGGACCTGTCCGGCGAGGACATCCGCAAGAGCCTGTACCTGACCACCGACCTCTCCGGCGAGGAGCTCTGCCTGCGCCCGGACCTGACCATTCCTGTCGCGCGCGACTATCTGGCCTCGGGGCGCGCCGGCCAGCCGGCGGGGTTCAGCTATCTCGGTCCGGTGTTCCGCTACCGTAGCGGCCAGGCCCGTGAATTCCTCCAGGCCGGTATCGAATCGTTCGCCCGTCAGGACCGCGCCGCGGCCGATGCCGAGATGCTGGCGCTGGGGCTGGAGGCGACGGCCGCCTTCGGCGTCCGCGACGTCGAGATCCGCACCGGCGATGTCGCCTTGTTCAATGCGCTGCTCGACGCCCTCAATCTCTATCCGGTCTGGCGGCGCCGCCTGGTCAAGGATTTCAACCGCAAGATCAGCCTGGAGCAGGATCTGGAGCGGCTGGCGGCCGCGACCACCGCGACGCGCAGCGAGTATGAGGGCGTGCTGGCGGCCCTTGCCGGCTCCGACCGCAAGGCGGCGCTCGCCTTCGTCACCGATCTGATGTCGATCGCCGGCACCACCAATGTCGGCGGCCGCACCACGGCAGAGATCGCCGATCGCTTCCTTGAGCAATCGACGCTGAAGGGCGGCGCGCTGCCGCGCGAGGCGATCGCCGTGCTCAAGCGCTTCCTGTCGATTTCGGGCAATCCAGACGACGCCATCGCCGAGCTGCGCGCACTCACGACGGACGCGAAGCTCGATCTCGCATCTGCGATCGATCAGTTCGAGAGCCGGGTCGGCTTCATGGCCGCGCGCGGCATCAACGTGAGGCAGATTCGTTTCTCGACCGCGTTCGGGCGCGGGCTCGATTATTACACCGGCTTCGAGTTCGAGCTGCATCACAGCGGCAACGGCACCGAGCCGCTGGTCGCCGGCGGCCGCTACGACGGGCTGATGACCCAGCTCGGATCAGCTGAGCCGATTCCGGCGGTCGGCTTCTCGGTCTGGGTGGAGGCGCTGAACCGGATCGGCCGCAAGGTGGGAGCTTAAGTTATGAGCGCGCCATTCGTTCTGGCCGTTCCCTCCAAGGGCCGCCTGCAGGAGAACACTGAGGCCTTCTTTGCCCGTGCCGGCCTCAAACTGTCGAAGGCCGGCGGCGCCCGCGACTACCGCGGCACCATCGCAGGCCTCGACAATGTCGAGGTCGCCTATCTCTCGGCGAGCGAGATCGCCGCGCAATTGTCGCGCGGCTTCGCGCATCTCGGCGTCACCGGCGAAGACCTGGTGCGCGAGAACATCGCCGATGCCGACAAGCGCGTGTCGCTGATCGACGGGCTCGGCTTCGGCTATGCCGACGTCGTCGTCGCGGTGCCGCAGGCCTGGATCGACGTCCGCACCATGGCCGACCTTGACGACGTCACCACCGGCTTCCGCGAGCAGCATCACATGCGGATGCGGGTCGCGACCAAATTCGTCAACCTCACCCGCGGCTTCTTCCAGGCTCACGGCATCAGCGATTACCGCATCGTCGAAAGCGCGGGCGCCACCGAAGGCGCGCCGGCGGCCGGCAGCGCCGAGCTGATCGTCGATATCACCACGACCGGCGCGACGCTCGCCGCCAACGGCCTGCGCGTGCTCGACGACGGCGTGATCCTGCGCAGCCAGGCCAATCTGGTGGCCGCCAAGGAGGCCGACTGGTCGCCGCAGGCGCGCGAGACGGCGCGTGTCATCCTCGATCACATCGCAGCACGGGCGCGGGCCAACAAGTACCGCGAAGTCCGCACCCGCTTCCGCCAATGCGATGCCGCCCTGCTCGGGGAAGCCCACAGCCGGTTCGGCGTGGAGGCCCCGTTCGGCGGTCCGACCTCGTCAGGCATGCTGACCCTGCACTGCCCACCGGGGCAGCTCTACGCGCTGGCGAGCTTCCTGCGCGAGCATGGCGCCGAGACCGTCTCGGTGGTGTCGCTCGACTACGTGTTCGACCGCGAGAATCCGCTGTTCGCCAGGCTGGAGGCGTTCCTGCGGCGGTGAGCCCAAGGTTTGTTCAGCTTTGCGACAGCAAACGGCAGCTACCATATGCGGTTGAGAAGACCTAAACACCTCTGGAACCTTGATCGATGACGCTGGGCTCTGACGTATCCGGCATGACGACCACCGCAGCCAGCGCAGCCGCGAAGGGGCTGTCGATCGTCATCCCCGTCTACAACGAGGCGGCTGGCCTTGCCGGCCTGCATCAGCGCATCTGCGAGCTCGCCAAGACCCTGCGGCAGCGCTATCGCCTGTCCTGCGAAGTCGTCTATGTCGACGACGGCAGCAAGGATGCGACGCTGTCGATCGCGCGGTCATTGCCGGCCGACGCTATCGACGTCCAGGTGGTGTCGCTGTCGCGCAATTTCGGCAAGGAGGCCGCGCTGATGGCGGGGCTCGACCATGCCCGCCTCGGCGCGGTGATGTTCATGGACGGCGACGGCCAGCATCCGCCGGCGCTGGTGGAACAGCTGGTGCGGCACTGGATCGATGACGGCTATGACGTCGTCTATACCGCCAAGGCGCATCGCGACAACGAGTCCTTCCTGCGCCGGGTCGCGGTGCACGGCTTCTACGCGCTGATCAATTGGGGCGCCCGTCAGAAGATTCCGGAGGACGCCGGCGATTTCCGCCTGCTGTCGCCGCGCGCGGTCGCGGCGCTGAGGCAGCTGCCGGAACGCAACCGCTTCTTCAAGGGCCTCGCCAGCTGGATCGGTTTCCGCCAGATCCGCGTCGACTACGAGCCCGCAGCGCGTGCCCATGGCGTCACCACTTTCAACGCCGCGAGCCTGCTTGGCCTGTCGATCGAGGGCCTGACGTCCTTTTCAGTGGCGCCCTTGCGCTTCGCCAGCCTGCTCGGCGTCATTCTCGCAGGAGGCGCCTTCCTGTTCGGCCTTTCGATCCTCTGGGAGGTGTTCACGACCGGCAAGCAGGTGCCCGGCTATCCTTCGCTCGTGATCGGACTGATGACGATCGGCGGCGTGCAGCTCATCATGATCGGCATCGTCGGCGAATATATCGGCAAGATCCTTTCCGAGCTGAAGGCGCGCCCGATCTACTTCGTCGCCGAGCACAGCGAGAAGCATTCCGAAGCCGATGATGCCGCGAGCAGGACGGCAGCCGAATGAGCGTGGCCGCGAGCCCGCGGCGGATCTGGCTCTGCGCCGACGATTACGGCATCAGCCCGGGCGTCAACCGCGCCATCCGCGACCTGATCGAACGCGGCCGCCTCAATGCCACCTCGGTGATGATGGTGGGACCCGCGGTCGCGCGCGGCGACGTCGAGGCGCTGCAGGCTTCGGCAACGCAAAGCCCGCGCTGCGCGATCGGGCTGCATGTGACGCTGTCGGCGCCGTTCCGGCCGCTCACCATGCATTTCCGCCCCTTGGACGGCGACATGTTCTTCGCCTTTCCCAAGCTGCTGCGCGCCGGACTGATGCGCCGGCTCGACCGTGAATTCATCCGCAACGAGGTGAAGGCACAGCTGGCCGCCTTCATGGACGCGTTCGGACGCACCCCCGACTTCGTCGACGGTCACCAGCATGTGCAGCTCTTCCCGCAGGTGCGCGACGGTTTTGTCGATGCGGTCAGCGAAGTCGCGCCGAACGCCTGGGTGCGCCAAGGCGGCCGCGACCTGCCGCTGCGGCAGCGGCTGGCCTCCCCCAAGGCCATGGTGCTCGATATCCTCAGCGCGCAATTCCGCCGCCGCGCCGGCAGCGCCGGCCTCAGCTTCAACCCCGGCTTCGCCGGCGCCTATGATTTCACGCGCGCCGCCGATTTCGGCGCGCTGATGCGGCAATTCCTGGAAGGTCTCCCCGACGGCGGCCTCGTGATGTGCCATCCCGGCTTTGTCGATGATGTCCTCACCGGCCTCGACCCCATGACCGACGTCCGCGAGCGCGAGCACGCCTATCTCGCGGGCGATGCCTTCGCGCGCCTGCTGGCCGACAGCAACGTGACACTGCAGTGAACGGCGAAAAGCGGCCCAGAGGCAGCTTGTCGCATACCGAAATTTAATCCGGCCGGCACTGTTGGGGCCATAATGGAACCCTACATCTCCTCTCGCGCTTGGTTTGGCGCGAAGGAGACAGATCATGACGCCGCAGGAACGCCAGCTCGTCGACGACCTTTTTGACCGGCTTTCTAAGCTGGAGAATGCACAGCGCGATCCCGATGCGATCGCCGCGATCTCCGACGGGCTGCGCAAGGCGCCCGGCGCCATCTACGCGCTGGTGCAGACCACGCTGGTCCAGGACGAAGCGTTGAAGCGCGCCAATGCCCGCATCCAGGAGCTGGAAGCGGCCCACGCGCCCGAGCAGGCGCAGTCCGGCGGCTTCCTCGACACCATGCGCGACACATTGTTTGGCGGCGGCCCGTCCCGCGGCTCGGTGCCGAATGTGCCGCAGCGTGAGCAGCGTCCGGCTTGGAACACCGGCCAGGCGATGCCGCAAGGCCAGCCGGGTTACGGCGCGCCGCCTTACGGACAGGCTTACGGCCAAGGTCCGGGTCAGGGCGCTCCGCCGATCGGCGGTGGCGGCGGCTCGTTCCTCGGCACGGCGGCGGCAGCCGCGGCCGGCGTCGTCGGCGGCTCGCTGCTGCTCTCCAGCATCCGCGGCATGATGGGCGGATCGCACCAGCAGGGTTTTGGCGACAGCAACGCGCTCGGCGACCGCAGCGCTGGTGGAAGTCCTTGGGGCGGCGGCGATCAGTCCGGCGGCTCGCTGGCGCGCGAGGCCGGCCTCGATGACATCGGCTCGAACCGGGAATCCCGCCAGGGCTTCTTCGACCAGGCGTCGAACGAGCGCGACAACTACGACCAGAACTACGGCAACGATCACGACGACAGCTTCGACACGGCCGACAACAGCGATTTCGGCGGCGACGACGACGGCGGCAGCGATTACGCGTAGGCCATTCGACCGACAGATGTGGAACGGCCGCCTCCGGGCGGCCGATTTCTGTTCAAGCAGAGCTCAACGCACTTCTCTGCCACCACACGCCATGATGCCATTCGATATAATATGACTAGTGCGTGCGTTGTCGGACAGCACCGTGCAGAACGTCACGAGGTGCGCCTGACTTCACCATGCCGGGCGAAATCGTCCTCCGACACACGCCGCCGTAGACTCCCGGATTTCCAAATTAGGACATGGGTGTTCAATTGGAAGAACACACTGCTTATGCCACACATCGTGGCTGCCTCTCTTGGCTACAGTCGGGGGTTTTAAGAATGAGTTCACTTCAACAGCGCATCGCGACCCTGAGCGACGTCACGACCCATCTCATCACCGAATTGTACGAGTTGGAGGGACTGCACGAGCGCCTCAGGAAGGCAGAGCTGTCGGTGCGGCGGCTGAACCGCTCGGCTCGCGCACCGCATTCGGCTTCATCAGCTCGTCCTCGCCGCTCCGCTGTCCCTCGTCGCGGGTCGAGGCACCGTCAGCGGACGTAGGACTATTCAGGCGGACGTTTGGCGGCGGCAGCGTCCCTTCGACGCCGCGCATTTCGAGCCGACGCGGCACCCGGACTTGATCGCTCCATCGAGCGCATGACGCTTCACATCACCACGACCTTGGTGCCGACATTGACGCGGCCGTAGAGATCGATGACGTCCTCGTTGCGCATGCGGATGCAGCCGGAGGAGACGTTGGTGCCGATGGTCCAGGGCTCGTTGGAGCCGTGGATGCGATAGAGCGTCGATCCCAGATACATCGCACGGGCACCGAGCGGATTTTCCGGGCCGCCTTCCATGTGCCTGGGCAGATCGGGCCGGCGCGCGAGCATTTCCGCCGGCGGCGTCCAGTCCGGCCATTCGCGCTTGGCGGTGATCGATTTCACGCCGGACCAGGTGAAGCCGGGACGGCCGACGCCGATGCCGTAGCGCAATGCCCGGCCGTTGCCCTCGACGAGATAGAGGAACTTGTTCGGCGTATCGACCACGATCGTGCCGGGACTTTCCTTGCCGCTATAGTCAACGAGTTGTTTCTCGAATTTCGGATCGAACGGACGCTGCCGCGGATCGACCGCCTCCTGCTGCAGAGACGCGCCCTGCTGATATCCGCCTTGTTGATACCCACCTTGCATCTGCGGCTCGCCCATCGGCGGCAGGCGCCGCTGGTCGTAATAGCCCGGCTGCTGCTGATACACCGGCCGCTCCGGCGCGTAGGCCGGGCCGCGGCCGGGGCCATCGCCGAACAGGAATTCGATGAAGCCGCCGCCCATGTTGGAATGGGACGCCACGCGCACCGGCGCCGGCGGCACGCGCGGCTGGTACAGCACCGCGGGCGGATCGTTCGGCACGCTGTTGTCGAAGGCGCCCGCGTCGTTCGCGCCGGCCATGAAGGTGCAAGCGCTGCCGAGCAGCGCGACAGACATTTTCTTGAACATCGACGTACTCTGTACTGTTTCGTCTAGATCACATGCGTCGTGGAGAGCCGGTGGCTGATCCGCGCTCTTCGACGTGGTCAATAAAAAGCAAAAGCCGTTTTGTTTGGTAAACGGACAGCGCGTTTGGATTCACCACGTCGCGAGCGCGCCTGCAATTTGGCGATCAGCGTTTATTTTCGATGAACGCCGCGCGGTGATGGTTAATCGCTTCTTTGCGCCGCGTCGCGCGCGGCCGATCAGCAGTTCCTGCTGTGAACTTCGTGTTAAATCGCTTCTGCCTACAAAGACGCGTGAGTGAGGTGGGGGGAGTATCCTGATGGCTGTTCACCGCAAGCGTTTTCGCGTCGAAGATATCGTCGGTGGCGAGATGCCCATTGTAGACGTAACTGAAGAGGCACTCCCGATGCATAGCGAGATCATGGCCGAGCTGCGCGCGATCCGCGCCCAGATGGCGAAGGGCATCGTCGCGGCCCCGCTGTCCGGCAGCGCTGCCATGGCGGCGATCGACGCCTCGACCGCGCACGAGCTTGCCGAAGCGCGCACCATGCTCGATACCTACCGGGCGCAGATCGAGCAGTGCGAGAAGCTGAAGGTCGAGCTCGACCTCATCCACGACGCCATCGACCGCACCAAGCGCGAGATCGCGACGCTGCACGGCAAGAGCTTCGACGGCGGCGAGATGGCCAAGGTCAACGGCGAGCTCGGCGCGGTGGTCGGCGGCACCGAGCAGGCGACCCAGCAGATCCTCGAAGCCGCGGAATCGATCGACCAGGCCGCCAGCGCGATGTCGAAGGTGGACTCGATCGATCAGCAGAAGCGCCTTGCCGACGACATCCAGGAACGCGTCATCTCGATCTTCGAAGCCTGCAACTTCCAGGACCTGACCGGCCAGCGCATCAGCAAGGTCATGGGCACGATGAAGTTCATCGAGCAGCACATCAACGCGATGATGGAGATCTGGGGCGGCGTCGACGCGATCAAGTCCCATGTGCCCGCGCAGGTCGACAACCGCAGCGAGGACGAGAAGCTCCTCAACGGCCCCAAGCTCGCCGGCGACGTCGGCCACGCCTCGCAGGACGACATCGACGCGCTGTTCGACTGAGCGGCGACGACATCGGAATAACAAAAACGCCGGCCTTGGGCCGGCGTTTTTTTGTTTTGGCCGGTGCAGATCGTGAACTCTTCTTCCCTTCTCCCCTTGTGGGAGAAGGTGGCGCGAAGCGCCGGATGAGGGGTTCTCTCCACTCGCAAGACCGTTCGTGAGGAGATAGACCCCTCACCCGTCTCGCCGCTACGCGGCGAGCCACCTCTCCCACAAGGGGAGAGGGTAAGAGACCGTCACGCCCTCGGCGCGCAGCGGACGTAGACCATGTTGCCGTAGCGGGTGCCAGCGTCCTTGTCGATGAAGCGGGTGATCATGACGCGACCGTCGAAGGAGACGATTTCGCGGTCCTGGTCGCCGGGGGTCGGGCCGGCCGGCCCGATGTAGTTCTTGCCGCTCGGCGAGCCCTTCAGCCGCAGCTCCTGCGGCGTCGCCTGGTCGGCGAGATGCATGATCACGCCACCGGAGGAACCGGCGGTGATCACGTAGGGGTTCCTGCATTGCTCACGCGCCATCTTCTCGGTGCGGGCGCGATCGGCCGGGTTCTGGAACGAGGCGAGGCCCCAGCGGCCGACGATCTCGTCGGCGCGGATGCTGGCGGGCATTTCCGGCGCGACGCCAGGTTCGGCTTCGGGCGGCGGCGGGGACGACGTGAGGGACGGCAGGTTGAAGCCGCCGCCGCAGGCGCCCAGCAGCAGCGCCAGACAAGAGGCGGCCGCCAGATTGGCAACCGTGCGCGCGTGAGCCGAACTGATCATGGCATTCCCCCGAACAAAACCATGGCCGCACCCCTCCCGCAGCCAAGCGCAAAACCGCTGCCGGAGCAATGACGTCGTTCTTTACGGCGACGCCCCGAGCGAGTTTCCAATGCCACCATCCTATATCCGCCTCAACAATCGCTTAACCACCTTTGCTTGACAGGATCGCGGCCAAGCCATATTTCCGGACCCACTATTAGCACTCGGAAAGCCCGATTGCTAAGCGCGCCGTTCGATCCTCGACGCGAGGGCGGACGGAAGCGCCGCCCCACCGACCCCACTACTTCCGAAGCGAGCCTCCAAAGGGAAACGTCATGGCTAAATCCAAATTTCGTCCGCTGCATGACCGTGTCGTGGTCAAACGTATCGACGCCGAGGAAAAGACCAAGGGCGGCATCATCATTCCGGACACGGCCAAGGAAAAGCCGTCCCAGGGCGAGGTCGTCGCCGTCGGCCCCGGCGGCCGCGACGAGACCGGCAAGCTGATCCCGATCGACCTCAAGGTCGGCGACCGCGTGCTGTTCGGCAAGTGGTCGGGCACCGAGGTCAAGATCGACAACGAAGAGCTCCTGATCATGAAGGAGTCGGACATCATGGGCGTGCTGGCCTAAGGCCGTCCGCCTGAACAGCCGCTGAATGTCATGCCCGGATCCAGGCGATCCGGGCATCCATCGTTCCGCCGCACGGCACAAGACAACACACATCACATAACACGAGGGATTGCAGACCATGGCTGCCAAAGACGTCAAGTTTTCCGGAGACGCGCGCGATCGCATGCTGCGCGGCGTCGACGTTCTCGCCAACGCCGTCAAGGTGACGCTCGGCCCGAAGGGCCGCAACGTTGTCATCGAGAAGAGCTTCGGCGCCCCCCGCATCACCAAGGACGGCGTCACGGTCGCCAAGGAGATCGAGCTCGAGGACAAGTTCGAGAACATGGGCGCCCAGATGGTGCGTGAGGTCGCCTCCAAGACCAACGACCTCGCCGGCGACGGCACCACCACCGCGACCGTGCTGGCCCAGGCCATCGTGCGCGAAGGCGCCAAGGCGGTCGCCGCCGGCATGAACCCGATGGATCTCAAGCGCGGCATCGACACCGCGGTTGCCGCCGTCATCAAGGACATCGAGAAGCGCGCCAAGCCGGTCGCCGCCTCCTCCGAGGTCGCCCAGGTCGGCACCATCTCGGCCAACGGCGATGCCGCCATCGGCAAGATGATCGCCCAGGCGATGCAGAAGGTCGGCAACGAGGGCGTCATCACCGTCGAGGAGAACAAGTCGCTCGAGACCGAGGTTGATATCGTCGAGGGCATGAAGTTCGACCGCGGCTATCTCAGCCCCTACTTCGTCACCAATGCCGAGAAGATGACCGCCGAGCTCGAGGACGCCTACATCCTCCTGCACGAGAAGAAGCTCTCGGGCCTGCAGGCCATGCTGCCGGTGCTGGAAGCCGTGGTGCAGTCGGGCAAGCCGCTCGTCATCATCGCCGAGGACGTCGAGGGCGAGGCGCTGGCCACCCTGGTCGTCAACCGGCTCCGCGGCGGCCTCAAGGTCGCGGCCGTCAAGGCGCCGGGCTTCGGTGACCGCCGCAAGGCCATGCTGGAGGACATCGCGATCCTGACCGGCGGCCAGCTGATCTCCGAGGAGCTCGGCATCAAGCTCGAGAACGTCACGGTGAAGATGCTCGGCCGCGCCAAGAAGGTGGTGATCGACAAGGAGAACACCACGATCGTCAACGGCGCCGGCAAGAAGCCCGACATCGAGGCCCGCGTCGGCCAGATCAAGGCGCAGATCGAGGAGACCACCTCGGACTACGACCGCGAGAAGCTCCAGGAGCGCCTCGCCAAGCTCGCCGGCGGCGTCGCGGTGATCCGCGTCGGCGGCGCCACCGAGATCGAGGTCAAGGAGAAGAAGGACCGCGTCGAGGACGCGCTCAACGCCACCCGCGCCGCGGTTCAGGAAGGCATCGTCCCGGGCGGCGGCGTCGCGCTGCTCCGCGCCAAGAAGGCGGTCGGCCGTCTCACCAACGCCAATGACGACGTCCAGGCCGGCATCAACATCGTGCTGAAGGCGCTGGAAGCCCCGATCCGCCAGATCTCCGAGAACGCCGGCGTGGAAGGCTCGATCGTGGTCGGCAAGATCCTGGAGAACAAGTCCGAGACCTTCGGCTTCGACGCCCAGAACGAGGACTATGTCGACATGGTCGAGAAGGGCATCATCGATCCCGCCAAGGTGGTGCGCACCGCGCTGCAGGACGCCTCCTCCGTGGCCGGCCTCTTGGTGACTACCGAAGCCATGGTCGCCGAGATGCCGAAGAAGGAAGCTCCGCCCGCGATGCCCCCCGGCGGCGGCATGGGCGGCTTCTAAGCCTTCCGTTCCGTGACAGAGTTGCGAAGGCCGCCTCCGGGCGGCCTTCTTTTTTGCCGACCCTGCCCGTTTCGCTTTCCGATTCAACCAGCGGCCAAAACCCACTACGGTGGCGCGCCGATTCTGATTGTTTGGGCATGATCCTAGAGACCGCTTCACGCTTTCCGGATCATGGCCGTTGCGCGAGGATGTCATCGATGCGTGCGCTTCTGGTTTGCTCCACGGCCGTTCTGGCCCTGCTCGCCGTTCCGCCGCAGGCCTCCGCCCAGATGAAGCTGTCGCCGAAGGCGACCGCGCCGGGGGGAACCGAGACGCGCTATTTCACCGCGATGGACGGGCTGATGGACGGCAATGCCGACGTGATCCTGAAGGAGACGCGCCAGGGCAAGACGCTGACCGCGGCGGTGCTCGACGTCTGCTACCCCATCGCGAAGAACTCCGACCGCAAGGACCGCTTCGTCGTCAACCTCCAGGTCGCCGGCCAGACGCTGACCGGAACGACGCAGAGCATCAGTGAGAAGTCGCCGGTCAGCGTCAAGCTGACGCGCAAGCAGTCCGGCGACATGTTCGAATTCCGCGGCCAGATCGCGGTCGGCCAGGCGGTGACCGAAGTGACCTCGCCGGACAATTCCGATCTCAGCGAAAAGGAATTCCTGGACAGTCAGGCCTCCGACGACGGCATCACGCCGCAGCCGAAGGATTTCACCGACGTCTCGCCGGAAGCGATCGCGGTCAAGGTCAAGCTCGATGCGGCGACCGACTTCCTGAAGAGCCTGAAGGGCCAGGAGGTCGAGGTGACGCTGGCGAGCCTCAATGTCGGCTGCGACGCGCTGCGCGCGGGCGAGCAGACCATCACCATGTCGGTCGATCCCGAGCGCGCCGGCGCGCTGCTGGCGAAGTTCAAGGCAATGCCGGGCGTCACCGCCGCAGGCTGGACCGCGGGCATGACCGAGATGGACCGCACCATCCGCTTCCCTGCGGCCGACTGGCGCGAGGGCGACAAGATCAACAAGGGCAAGCTTGCAACGGCGGTGGCGAGCGTGCTGAGCAGGACGCTCGCCGCAAAGCCGGTCACGCAAAACTTCAACCCGGCCACCGGTAGGCTCAAGCTGGTGTTCAAGCGGCCGAACCAGGACTTCCCGGCGCTCGAGCTCACCGACACGATCGAGGTCGCAGGCCTGGTCTCGCCCGACAAGCCGGGCACCACGGACAAGCTCATGCTCTGGATCGGCAGCCCGGCGACCACGACGGCCGACGAGGGCAGCGGGGCCAGGCTCAATCTGTCCGACGATGCCAGCCTCGACGAAGAAGGCGATCTGCCCGACGACAACGGCTCGATCGAGGCGCTCGTCAAGGAGCTGAAGGGCCAGCGCTGGGACGCCGACAAGTCGGTGTGGAAGTAGGCTGAGACAGCCACCGCTGTCATCGCCCGGCTTGACCGGGCGATCCAGTACTCCGAGACAGCAGCGATGGAATCGATAGGCTGCGGCGTACTGGATTCCCCGCCTTCGCGGGGAATGACAGAGGCCTAATTCCCCGTCGTCCTGAAGCGCAGCGGCTTCGGGCCGACCAGCGTCAGCACGTCGCCCTGGCGCTTCCAGGTCTCGACGCTGCCGAGGGCTGCGACGAGCTCGTCGTCGGCCTGCGCTCTCGCCGGCGGACAGTTGCGGTTCTGGATCTGGCCGGGCACGAAGATCACGGTGTTGCCGGCGACCGAGAACTGGCCCTTGCCGCCCTTGCACCAGAGCTCCAGCACGACCTCGCCATTGTCGCCGATCTCGATGTTGGGAATCCGCTTCGAGCCTGCCTGCGGCAACGCCTCCAGCGTCATCTCGGTGCCGAACGGAAACCCCTCCTGAGCACGCGCGAGTGTGGACATCGCGAACATTGCAACCGCCGCACACACCAATCGCTGGAACGAAACCATGAGACCTCTCGACCGACCTGACTTGCCGCACCTTCTATGAGACGGCGGGGGCGTTGAGAAGGTTCGCGCATGGTCGATGCAGGCGCACCGGCATGGCGAAGCCCGGGGCGCCTTCGAAGACCACGCCGAACGAGAAAGCGATCGGCAGCCAGTTGCAGCCGCGGCGCGAAGTTCTCGCGCATCCGGCGGTTCCCGTCCGCTCACAAGGTCGCGAAATCCCGGAGCACCCTGCCCCGCACCGGCGGGCACCATGCTAGGGTTGCTGGCTGCGACAATCCAACGCAAATTGCAGAACTTGCGACTTTCGTCTAAGCGCGCCCATTTCCGCCATCGCCTCAGCTATTTGGCTCTGGGCATCGTGCACATCCCCTGAGGAGATCCAGCTCTGTGAACAACATCCGCGCCACGCTCGCGATCGTCTGGCGAATCGCCATCCCTTATTTCCGATCAGAGGACAAATGGGCCGGCCGCGGCCTGCTCGCCGCGGTGATCGTGATCGAACTGCTGCTGGTCGCCATCGATGTGCTCGTGAACCAATGGTACAGCCGCTTCTACAACTATCTCCAGGAGCGCGACTGGAACGGCTTCGTCTGGGAGCTGGGCGTCTTCACATTGCTCGCGAGCGCCAGCGTCGCGCTTTCCGTCTACCAGCTCTATCTCAATCAGTGGCTCCAGATTCGCTGGCGGCAATGGCTGACGCGTCACTATCTGGCCGAATGGCTGAATAGCGCGACCCACTATCGGATGCAGCTCAAGGGCGATGCGGCCGACAACCCGGACCAACGCATCACCGACGACGTCAGGAGTTTCGTCGAGCAGACTCTCAATATCGGCATCGGGCTGCTCTCCTCGATCGTCACGCTGCTCTCGTTCGTGGTCATTCTGTGGGGGCTGTCGAACGCGGCACCGCTGCATATCTCCGGCCTCGACTTTCCCATCCCCGGCTATTTGGTGTGGGCGGCGCTCGTCTACGCGATCTTCGGCACCGCGCTCACGCACTGGATCGGTTCGCCTCTCGTCAATCTCAACTTCGAGCAGCAGCGCTACGAGGCCGACTTCCGCTTCAACCTCGTCCGCGTGCGCGAGAACTCCGAACAGATCGCACTGCTCAAGGGCGAAGGCGCCGAACGCGAACGACTGCTGCACCGCTACGGCTATGTCGTCGGCAATTGGTACGCGATCATGAGCCGGACCAAGCGTCTGACTGCTTTCACGGCGAGCTATTCCCAAGCCGCCGTGATCTTCCCCTTCATCCTCACCGCGCCTGCCTATTTTGCCGGTAAGATTCAACTTGGAGGGATGGTGCAGACCGGCTCCGCCTTCGGCAGCGTGCAGAAGGCCCTGTCCTTCTTCGTGAGCGCCTACCGATCCCTGGCCGAATGGCGTGCGGTGGTTGCCCGTCTCGATGGCTTCGAGATGTCGGTCGCCTCGGCGGTCAATCTGCCGGCGCATGAGCCTGCCATCGCGCTGGAAGTCGCCGGCCGCCATATCGACCTCGAGCAGCTCTGCGTGAACCTGCCCAACGGCACGCCGCTGGTGGCCGCCAAGGCCTTCACCATTCAGGCCTCGGAGCGCGTGCTGGTGACCGGACCGTCCGGCTCCGGCAAGTCCACGCTGTTCCGGGCCATCGCCGGCATCTGGCCGTTCGGCACCGGCACGGTTGTGGTCCCGGAAAAGGCAAAGCTGATGATGCTGCCGCAGCGGCCCTATTTCTCGGTCGGTGTGTTGCGCGATGCCGTGGTCTATCCGGCAGCGCCGGGCGCGTTCGACGCCGCGCAGGTCCGCGAGGCCCTGATCGCGGTCGGGCTGCCCGATCTCGCCGAGCGGCTGGACGAGGACGGCCACTGGAACAGGATGCTCTCGCTCGGCGAGCAGCAACGTCTCGGGCTAGCGCGCGCGCTGCTGCATGCGCCGGACTATCTGTTCCTGGACGAAGCCACCGCCTCGCTCGACGAGCCGTCGGAAGCCCGGCTCTACCGGCTGCTGGCGGAGAGACTGCCGCAGGCCACCATCGTCTCGATCGGCCACCGCTCGACGCTCGATGCCTTCCACACCCGCAAGGTGGCGCTCGTGAAGGACGGTGCGATCCACGTCGTCGGCGGCGAGCGGACTGCGGCGGAGCCGAGCGCCGCGCGCTGAGGCGAGCGCTGGGTAGCCGCTGATCATCAAGTTCGAGTCGTCACTCCATACACGCGTCAAGCCCGGCCATGACGGCGTGGAGAAAAGCAAAAGGGCGGCAGGTTGCCCTGCCGCCCTCGCGAAGTCGTTTCGGGAAGAAGCTTACTTCAGATTGCTCATCGCCGTCAGGTCGAACGAGAGCTTGGCCACGCCGGCCGCGCTGCACCAGTTGGAGCCGAAGCCGCCCGGGTTGATGGGGGTGAAGCTTCCGGTGAACTTCGCGGTGTGATCGCTGGTCAAGGCGTTGCAGTCGCCCTTGTTCAGGTCGGTGTCGTGATAACGCAGATCGAGCGTGAACACCTTGTAGGTGAAGCCGACGCCGACGTTCCAGGTGTTATAGCTCGGCTCCTTGATGCCGTTCGCATAAACCGGATCGCCCGCGATGCCGTAGAAGATGTCGGAAGTGCCGAACCACTGCCGGCCGAACTCACCCGACACATACATGCCGACGCCGCTGGCACCGAAGATTGTGCTCGGGGCGGTCCACTTGGCCGTGATCGAGGCGTAATTGCCCCAGGCGCCGAGGTTCAGGAAGTTCGGCGAGTAGTACTCGTTGAAGCCGACCGTCCACTGGTCGTTGATGACGACGTTCAGCTTGGCGTAGGCTTCGAAGAAGCTGGCGTCCTTCTTGGCGAAGTTGCCGTTGATCGGAAGGCCGATTGCCCCCTGCGAGTAATCGATGTCGCCGCCACAATTGCCCTGAGCCAATGTGTACTGCGAGCCGAAGCATTGTCCGCCCGGATAGAGGTAGCCCCAGAGACCGAAGTCGAAGGCGAACATGCCGAAGGTCGGGCGGATACCGCCGTAGAAGTCGACTTCCGCCGCAGCGCGGTTCGGGAAGGAGATGCTCGAGGCGGACGTACCGACGTAGAGCTGCAAGTCCTTGGTGACGTTGTAGCGAGGCTCGAAATAGGCCGTGACGGCCGGCTTATGGTTGGACTGGGTGATGCCGCGGAAGACGTAATCGCTCATGATGCCGCCGCCGAAGGCGATATCCCAAGGATCGAACGCCGGGGGCGGCGGGGCTTTCAATGCCTTCACGCGCAGATCTGCCGCGAACGCCGAACCCGTCGTCACCATTGCCAGCGCCGTTGCCAACAAAGCCACTTTTTTCATTTCGATCCCCATCTACCCGTTCTTACTTAGCAGTCGCCCCCGGAAGCCCCCCGGGGCATGCGGCCTACCTGCAAAATTGCGTCACTGCGGCAATTTGGATCGATGGACAGGAACCGTGAAGCAAAAAGCACGGGCATCTGCCGACTTTTTAGGCGTTTTGACGAATTCACGAAAGGTTGTCAGGCTGTGTGGCTTCTCGATCACATTATTTGCATTCCAAGGTGCAGTGCAGACCCGTGTAAACCCGGGGATCGCCAGGCGGCGTGACACCTTCGCTACGAATCAGGGTGGGCCCGGAGCGCCAGCCGCCAAGGGCGGCTTCCGCGATGCAAAAAGGCCGCAGCACCGGGGGGTGCCGCGGCCTTCTCGTTACAATCCCAAGTAACAATCCCGAGTAACAGTCCCGAGTGACAGTCCGAAGGCGATGAGAGACCGCCTTCCTACCCCTGCCCCTCGGCCGGCGCCGCTTCCGCAGAAGACGAAGGCATCGCCCAGCTTGTCTCGGCGGGCGCGGGAGTCTCCGCCGGTGCCGACGGCTTCGGAGCAGGCGCTGCCTTCGCCTTCTTCGGTGCCGCCTTCTTCGCGGCCTTCTTCGGAGCAGCCTTCTTGGCCGCCGACTTCTTTGCAGTCGTCTTGGCAGCCTTCTTCGGGGCGGCCTTCTTGGCAGATTTCTTGGCAGACTTCTTGGCGGTCTTCTTGGCCGCCTTCTTCTTCGTCGCCTTCTTCGCGGACTTCTTCGCCGTTACGGCCTTCTTGGCCTTTTTGGCCTTCTTGCTTTTCTTCTTCTTCGCTTTCGCCATCGTGGTCCTCCTGTTGCCGCCGAACAATGCTTGATCGGGCGTCTTCAGTCGTCACCTCGGGAGGACAGTTCGGGCTCCTGAAAGCTCAAACCTGCGCGTTCAGTGCCGGCCGCGCCCCGCCCGTCGCCCAATCGAGAAGCTCAATCGTGTGTACGACCGGAACTGACGTGCCACTGGCAATCTGCACCATGCAGCCGATATTGCCCGCGGCAATCATGTCCGGCTTGACGCTCGCGATGTTGGCGACCTTACGATCACGCAACCGACCCGCAAGCTCGGGCTGGAGAATGTTGTAGGTCCCCGCCGAACCGCAACACAAATGGCTCTCGGGCACATCTTTCACCACGAATCCATTCTTGGAAAGCAATTCTTTCGGAAGCCCTGTGATTTTCTGTCCATGCTGCAACGAACACGCGGAGTGATAGGCGACGACGATGTCGTCCGCTCGCGCCGCGGTCGCAAGCTCGAGGCCGGCGACGTATTCGGTGATGTCCTTGGCGAGCGCCGAGACCCTCGCAGCATCGGCCGCGCACGCTGTGTCCTCGCGCAGGAGATAGCCGTAATCCTTGATCACCGTGCCGCAGCCGGAGGTCGTCACCAGGATCGCGTCGAGCCCCTCGCCGGCCATTTCCTTCCGCCACGCCGCGACGTTGGCGCGAGCCCGTGCCAGCGCATCCTCGTCGTTGCCGAGGTGATGGGTCAGCGCGCCACAGCACTGCTCGTCCTTGACAAGGACGACCTCGATGCCGTGGCGGGTCAGGAGACTGATGGCGGCCTGGTTGATGCGCGGCGCCAGCACCTGCTGGGCGCAGCCCTGGAGCAGTGCCACACGGCCGCGCTTCTTGCCCAGCGCCGCGAACACGCTGCCGGCGGCGGGCCCTGCGGGCGGCAGCCGGTCCGGCGCCAGCGCCAGCATCGCCTTGATGCGCTGGATCAAGCCCGGCGTCGCCGCAGGCCGGGGTGTCGGCAGCAAGACGCCGAGCGGACGGGCGAGCCGCGCCAGCCACATACTGACGCGAAAGCGCTGCGGGTCCGGCAGGACGAAGGCCAGCACCTGGCGCAGCAGCCGCTCGGTCAGCGGCCGCCGATAGCGCTGCTCGATTTGCACCCGGGCCTGATCGACCAGGTGCATGTAGTTCACGCCCGAGGGGCAGGTCGTCATGCAGGCAAGGCACGACAGGCAACGGTCGATATGCTTGACCACGTCGGCGGTCGGCGCCTGGTCCTTCTCCAGCATCTCCTTGATCAGATAGATGCGGCCGCGCGGGCTATCGAGCTCGTCGCCGAGCAGCACATAGGTCGGGCAGGTTGCGGTGCAGAAGCCGCAATGGACGCAGGCGCGCAGGATCTTGTCGGCTTCCGCGATATCGGGGTCGGCGAGCTGCGCGAGTGAGAATTCGGTCTTCATCAGCCAGCGCTCCGCGTGAGCCGCCCCCGGTTGAGGATGGTCTTCGGATCGAAGCTGGCGCGCACCCGCTCGCTCAGCGCGGCAATGCCAGGTGCCTGCGGATGGAACACGTCGACCTCGCGCCTGATATCCTCGGCGGCCCGGATCAGCGTGGCATGCCCGCCGACGGAATTGGCGTGGGCACGCACGGCCGGGGCATGCGCGTCCGGCTTCGGCGGAAGCGCCGCCCAGATCAGCCCGCCGCCCCAATCGTAGATCACATCGCCGCCCGTCTCGCGCGCTAGCTGCGAGCCCAGCGCGGCGCCCGAGGCCGGCGGGCAGACGATCCGCCAGACCGGCCAGGCGCCGAGCGCGCCGCTCGCCGCGAACGGCAGCACGTCGCGGATCGCGCTCCACAAGGCCGCGGATGCCACGTCCTCGATCAGCGTCGCGGTTCCAAACGGCGCAAGCAATTGGCGCAGCGAGCCGGCGCGGTGCGCAGCGGACGCGGTGATGCCCTCGAGCCGCAGCACGGTCAGCGCCTCGGCCTCGCCTTGGCCCGCAATGTCGCCCAGCCCCTCGGTCCCGGCCCTGAACGCCGATTTCGGCAGATGCGCGGCGGCGGAGACGTCGAAGGGCGAGCCCAGCGCCGCAGTCATGGCCTTGTTGGCGGTGGCATCATCTAACCCGCGCAGCAACAGCGTCCGCTCGGCCTCGGGCTTGGGCATCACCTTGAGCGTGACCTCGGTCATCACCGACAGCGTGCCCCAGGACCCCGCCAGCAGCTTGCAGAGGTCGTAGCCGGTGACGTTCTTCACCACCTTGCCGCCGGTCTTGAAGCTGTCGCCGAAGCCCGAGACGGCATGCGCGCCGAGCAGGTGGTCCCGTACCCCGCCCGCCCGGATCCGCCGCGGCCCGGCGAGCCCGGCCGCGATCATGCCGCCGATGGTGCCTGTTGCCGGCGTGCCGAGCAGCGGGGCGGTGTTTACAGGCTCGAAGGCGAATTGCTGATTCTTGGCGTCGATCAGCGCCAGCACGTCGGCCAGCGGCGCGCCGGCCTGGAGCGTGATGATGAGCTCGTTCGGCTCGTAGGCGGTGACGGCATTGAGCGCGGAGACGTCGAGCACGGCGTTGGTCGCCATGGCGTGGCCGATGCCGCGCTTGCCGCCATGGCCGATGATCTCGAGCGGCTGCTCGCTCGCGATCGCCGCGCGCACCACCTCTTCGACGTCTTTGGCGTCTCTGACCTTGAGCGTATCCACGGGAAAAGGCGGTAGCGAAATTCGCGCAGGAAATCAATTCGACCCACGACGGAACGTCGGGCCGTTCGGCGACATTCGCACTACGATGTTCATCGAACCATTGTCGCCCAGAGCCGCGCTATCGAATGGAGAATTCTCAGGGAGCTCCATCATGATCGAACAGGCAATGAATCAACAGACCGGCCACCCGGCCATCGGCGGCGGACTTCTCGTCGTGGCGCAATGGGAAGCAAAGGCCGAAGAGGTCGACCGGGTTGCTGAAATCCTGCGCGGCTTCCTCCCTCAGGCGCAGCGCGAGCCAGGCGTCAAGCTGTTCCTGATCTCGCGCGCCAAGGACAATCCGGCCCAGTTCCTCTTCTACGAGTTGTTCGGCGACGAAGACGCCTTTAGGGCGCACCAGGAGAGCGCGCATTTCAAGAGCTACATCGCGGAACAGGCGCTGCCGCTGCTGACCAGGCGCGAACGCGCGCAATACACCTTGCTGTGAATGATCTGCTTCCTCCTTGCGAGCCAGGGCGATCGCCTATGACTCGCAGCGGCGGGCTGCGTGCAAGCTGGGGCTGGATCAAGCCCCGGCCTTGCACGTGATCCCGCCGTCGACAACGAGCTCGATGCCCGTCACGTATTTCGACTCGTCCGAGGCCAGGAACAGCGCGGCGTTGGCGACGTCGAATGCATCGCCCATATGGCCCATCGGCACCTGGGCGTCGCGCGCGCGCCACATCGCCTCGACATCGCCCTTGGCGTAGCTGGCGGCGAGGCCGGCGGAGCGCTCGACCATCGGCGTCTTCATCAGGCCGGGCAGGATCGCGTTGACCCGGACGTGATGGCGCGCGAACTCGATCGCTGTGGTGCGCGTCATCTGGTTCATCGCCGCTTTCGAGGCGCCGTAGGTGACGTAGGAGATGCCCATGTGGCGGATCGAGGCGATCGAGGAGATGTTGATGATCGAGCCGCCGCCCTGCTTCACCATAACAGGGATCACGTGCTTCATGGCGAGATAGGCGCTCTTGAGGTTGACGCTGAAGACGCGGTCCCAGCTTTCTTCGCTCACCTCGACGACACTGCCCATCTCGGCGATGCCGACATTGTTGTCGAGCACGTCGATGCGGCCATAGGCCTTGAGGCACGCCGCGACCATCGCCTCGATCTCGCCGGCGCGCGCCACGTCGGCCGTGAACGCAATCGCCTTGCCGCCCTCGCCGCTGATGATCCTGGCGGTCTCCTCGGCCGCGGCACCGTTGCGATCGACGCAGAACACCTGCGCGCCCTCGCGCGCAAAGGTCACCGCGGTCGCCTTGCCGTTGCCCCAGCCGGGACCGATCGAGCCGGCCCCCACCACCATCGCAACCTTGCCCTTGAGCCGATCCATCGCGTGTCTCCCGTGTTGTTGTTCTTCTTGTAGCCCGGATGGAGCGCAGCGCAATCCGGGGCAGTGGTGCCGGATTACGCTTCCGCTCCATCCGGGCTACGGTTCTTTGCAGATGCTCATCGCCATGACGTTAGCACCAATGGGATGCCCGACAATCTCGGACAATGTCCGGCACGTCCCGTCATGGCACAGTCGCCATTCTCCGGCCGCGCCGGAATTGCCGAGCACCAATTCCGGCATCGGCGCACGCTGCGGCCGCCATTGAAACCAGCCGTCGACCAGCCGCGCCTCGGCCGGCGGCTCCATGCCGGGGCCGGTGCCCTTGACGCGGGCTTGCACCAGCTCGAGGCCGGCGGGTGTGAGGCGCCAGTCTTCCTGCCATTCGACCTTCGCGATCGAATGCGTCCAGACAAGCGTGAACGCGGACAGCGTCAGCGCTTTCACGCCGCCCGCTGTCGCAAGACAGAGGCTCACACCGCCTCGACCGGCGCCGGCGGACGCTGCCGCCATTGCCACAGCACCAGCGCGGCGGCGAGCACGAAGCCCGCAGTGTCGCTGAAGGGGAATTCGCCGAGCAGGCAGAACGCGGCGCCGAGCGCGACCAGGCGCTCGATCAGCGTCAGCCGCGTGAACAGGAAGCCGATCGCGGCCATGCCGAACAGGCCGATCGCCACCAGCGCCTTCAAGCTCGCCAGCGCCACCGCGCCGTAGAAGCCGAGCTTGGCCGCCATGGGATCGCCGGCCTGCAGCATCAAGGCCGGCGAATAGACGAAGATGAAGGGAATGACGTAGCCGGCGAGCGCGATGCGCATCGCCTCCCAGCCGATCTTGTCCGGGTTCTCCTTGGCGATCGGCGCCGCCGCAAGCGCGGCGAGCGCCACCGGCGGCGAGAGGTCGGCCATGATGCCGTAATAGAATGCGAACATGTGGCTCGCGATCAAGGGCACGCCGAGCTTGGCCAGCGCGGGAGCTGCGAGCGCGGCAGTGATGATGTAGGTCGGGATGGTCGGGATGCCGGTGCCGAGCAGGATCGACAGCAGCATGGTCATGACCAGCGCCAGGAACAGGCTCTTCTCGCCGAGTCCGATCACCCAGCCGCCGAAGATGGTGCCGACGCCGGTCTGCGACATCATGCCGATGATGACGCCGACGATGGCGCAGGCCATGCCGACGGTGATGGCGGATTTCGCGCTCTCGGCCAGCGCATCGCGGCAGGCCCGCAACGCCGCAAAGCCGCCGCGCACGAACGCCGTGATCACGATCAGGCCGACCACGACGGTCGCGACCGGCACGATCTGGAGGCCGTCGCGCGACAGTGCCGCGACGACGAGCGCGAGCCCGACCCAGAAGATGGTCCGGATCACGTTCGAGGAGGCGCCCGTCGTGATGGCGGTGCCGAGGATCAGCGTCACCGTCAGCGCAAGGCCCATGCTGCCGGCATAGAGCGGCGTAAAACCCTCGAACAGCATGTAGACCAGCGCCGCGAGCGGCAGCACGAGGTACCAGCGCGTCACCAGCGCCTTCCAGGCGCTCGGGATCTCCGAGCGCTTCATGCCGACGAGGCCGTGCTTGCCGGCTTCCAAATGCACCATCCAGAACGCGGAGGCGAAATAGAGGATCGCGGGGATCGCGGCGGCCTTGACGATCTCCGAATATTGCACGCCGAGCGTCTCGGCCATGATGAAGGCGACCGCCCCCATCACCGGCGGCATGATCTGGCCGCCCATCGAGGCCGTCGCCTCGACGCCGGCCGCGAAGGCGCGGCGGTAGCCGAACCTGATCATCAAGGGAATCGTGAACTGGCCGACGGTGACGACGTTGGCGACGCCCGAGCCGGAGATGGTCCCCATCATGCCCGAGGCGAACACCGCGACCTTGGCAGGTCCACCGCGGGTGCGGCCGAACAGGCCGAGCGAGACATCGGTGAACAGCTGGATCATGCCGGCGCGCTCCAGGAACGAGCCGAACAGGATGAACAGGAAGATGTAGGTCGCGGAGACGTAGACCGGCACGCCGTAAAAGCCTTCGGTGCCGAACGACAAATGCGTGACGATCTGGTCGAAATCATAGCCGCGATGGTTGAGCGGCGACGGCAGGTACTGACCGAAAAACCAATAGACGAGACACGCACCGCACATCAGCGGCAGCGCCGCGCCCATCAGCCGCCGCGTGCCCTCGAAGATCAGCACCGCGAGTAGGGTGCCGACGGCGAGATCGAGCCTGGTCGGATCCCCGTCGCGCGCGATCAGGTCGGCATAGAAGATCCATTGGTAGAGACCGCAGTAGAAGCCGGCGGCGCCGATCGCCCAGCCCAGCGCACGGCCGAAATTGCTCTTCGCGGTGAAGTTGGCGATCAGGCCGAAGGTGAGCAGGAGCAGGAAGCCGACATGGACGCCGCGCACCACCTGACTCGGCAGATAGTTGAAGGCGGCGACGTAGAGCTGGAAGATCGCGAACGCGATGCCGATCCAGTAGGCGAGCCGGCCCCACCAGCCCGGGCCGAAGCCTTCTGGGAAGCCATGCTCGAAATTGTCGAACTCGACCTTGACCTTGTCGGGCGCGATCTCAGTCCCCTCTGCCTTTTCCAGCATCTCAGCCCATCCCCAATCGTCGAGCGCTTGTAGCATTGGCACGGTATGTCCCGAGCCGTCATGCCCGGGCTTGTCCCGGGCATCCACGAAACTTCCATGCACAGCCGCAGAACGTGGATGGCCGGGACAAGCCCGGCCATGACGTCCGACGACAGGAGCTGATTACTTGATCAGCCCCTTTTCCTTATAATAGCGGATCGCGCCGGGGTGCAGCGGGACCGGGCTGCCGGTGGCGGCGGTCTCGAGCTTGATCTCCTTGCCGGCCGCGTGCGCAGTGACGAGTTCGGGCAGCGATTCATAGACCAGCTTGGTCATCTGATAGGCGAGATCGTCCGAGACGGCGGAGCTGGTGACCAGATAATTGATCACGGCCGCAGTCGGCACGTCCTTGTCCTGGCCGGTATAGGTGTTGGCCGGAATAGTCGCCGCCACGAAGGGCGGGCCGATCTTGTCGACGGTCTCCTTCGGCACCGACACCACCGTGATCGGGCTCGAGGTCGAGAGGTCCTTCAGCGAGGCAACGCCGAGCCCGGCCGATTGCAGCGTGGCGTTGAGCTGCCGGTTCTTCATGAGATCGACGGATTCGGCAAAGGGCAGATATTCGACCTTGCCGAGCTCCTTGTAGCTCATGCCATCAGCAGCCAGGATCGCGCGGGAGTTCAGCTCCGTGCCCGATTTCGGCGCACCGACCGACAGGCTCTTGCCCTTGAGGTCGGCGAGCGTCTTGATGCCGCTGTCCGCGGTCGCGACGATCTGGATGTAGTTCGGATAGATCGCGCCGATGGTGCGCAGCTTGTCGAGCTTGGTCTTGAAGCCCGCCTCCTCCTCGCCGTCCCAGGCGGCCTTCAGCGAGTCGCCCAGCGTGAACGCCAGCTCGCCGCGGCCCTGCTGCAGCAGGATCAGGTTCTCCACCGACGCCTTGGTGGCCTGCACCTGCGTCTTCACGTTCGGAATCTTTTCGCCGTAGATCTTTCCGATCGCGACCCCGAGCGGATAGTAGACGCCCGAGGTGCCGCCGGTCAGCACGTTGATGAAGGATTGCGCCTGGGCGCAAGGTGCCGACGCCGCCAGAGCCAGAGCCGCGGCCGCGCCGAAAATCGTCCGTTTCATGGTTGTTGTTCTCCCCAAACCGGCGGCGAAATTGGCCGGATGAGGGATGCGGGTCAACCCATCCAAAAGGCAAAACAGGACTGCGGCAAAGGGCCGTTCCCGCTGGGTTTTTGGGAACCGGACGGTGCGGCGAGGTGGCGCAGCGGGACTGGAGTCGCGTTAGGTTCGAGTCGGAGCGGCTTGCTCGGTCACCTCTCCCGCTTGCGGGAGAGGTCGCGCCGAAGGCGCGGGTGAGGGTTTTCTCCTCTAGGAGATTGTCCCGATGCGGAGACACCTCTCCCCAGCCCTCCCCCGTAGGCGGGGCAGGGAGCGCACCGTCTACGCAGTGGCTATCGAGCGCTCGCTCACTGGAACGTCATGTCCAGGCATTTGGAGATGTCGGAGCCGAGGCCGGAGGAGATGGTGATGCAGCCGCGCACCTTCTGCGCGCCGACGTCGGCGGCCCAGACCGAATAGCCGCCGGGGCCGAAGAACGAATTGGTGTTCGGCGGCTCGGTCTCGGTGGCGTCGAAATCGTACTTGCCGTCGGTCTCGAAAATGCGCGGTTTCTTGGTGCAGCCGCCGTCGGTCTGGACGTTGATGACTTCCTTGTTGTCGCGGGTCAGCGCCAGGGAGACCTGGCAGCGGAAATATTCCGAGGTCCTGGTGTTGAAGAGATAGGTGTAGGACTTGCAGGTCGCCGTGTTCAGCTTGCCCGGGGCAAGGCCGCGGCTGCACGAAATCCGCTGGTTGTGGCTGAGCCGGTAGTCATCGGCTTGGGCGGCCGGCGCCAGCGCCGTGAGCAACAGCGCGGCAGCCGAGCAGGCTTTGACGACTAGGTTCATTCGAATCATCCCCACCAATATTTTTGTCGAGTTGCGTTCTAAACGGAAAGCGGAACATAGTCGCGAGGGGACGGAGGGAAAATCACAAACTGCTGGGCAAGACGTGATGCGCTGCGGCGCTATCGCAAGTTGACCGGGACGCATCGTTCGTGATTTGTTCAATCATGGAATGTCCCGATCTTGGGAGGATGGGATGACGGCATTTTCAATCAAGACATTTGCACTCGCAGCCGCGCTCGGCGCATTGGTAGCGCCCGCATTGGCGCAAACCGCAGCGACGCCCTGGGAGCTGAAGACCGACACCGGCTACGCCTACGACAGGGAGGGCAAGACCTATTCCTACAAGATGGGCACCAGCAACGCCGGCGAGCTCTTGAAGGGCGCCAAGAAGGTGCCCAAGGGCACACTGTTCTTCATCGGCCAGAACGGCCAGCTCTACATGCGCACCGGTCCGTATCTGGAGGGTGACGGCAAGTTCAAGTTCGGGCCGGATCAGTAGGGGCCCGCGCTCGCAGGCGACAGAGCGTAGGGTGGGCAAAGGCGCGTTAGCGCCGTGCCCACCATCTCATATCGTCAAATCAACAATGGTGGGCACGCTTCGCTTTGCCCACCCTACGCCAGCGTCCTAGAACGCCCCTGCCAATTCCCTTGCGCCGGGTTTGCCGCTGTTCACGTCCATGCGCTCGTCGGTTATGGCCAGCAGCTTCGCCACCGTGTTGTGGCGGATCGCGACTGGGTTGCGCTCATAGCCGCCGCGCTGGAAGAAATTCGAGGTCGGCACCCGCTCGCGCATCGCTTGCGGCATCGTCACCATGTCGAGGCCGGTGCCGTCGCCGGTGAGGTTCATCATCTCGAGCTCGGCCGCCGACAGCGGGCGCGAGTGTCCCTTGGCGCGGGCGAAATGCACCGAAGTCAGCAGCTTGTGGGTCTGCAGCATCGGTCCGATGTCGACGTCGAGCACCATCGCATGCATGGCCCAGCCCTGCGGGGTGGCGCCCATCTTCTCGTGCTCCGACCAGGTATCGGGCACCGACTTCGCGTGCGCCACCATCTTCTTCAGGACAGTGAGCTTGTGCTCGAGCGCATGCCGCGCCGGTCCAGATGTGCGCGTCACCTTCTCGGACAGCGCGCGGATCAGTTCATGGCCCTGCTCGGCGAGCAGCTCGACGCTGTTGGTGGTGAGCAGCTGGTTGTAGCCCATCGCGGTCGAGATCGCGCGCTTGCCGCCATGCTCGATGCCCGCCTGCACGTCGTAACTGCCGGTGCCGCCGGTCTCGAACGAATAGACCCGCACCGCCTGCTCGCGCGTCAGGCCATGGGCCAGAGCGTAGCGCGCATAGGCGCGCTTGAACTCGAGCTCGCTGGACGGGCGTTGCGGCGTGAACTGGTAGAGTTCCTGCGCCGCACGCAGGAAATCGGCGACCACGGGGATCGGTCTTCTCGCGGGGCGATCCGGCGTTTCCTCCGGCTCCGGATTCACCGGCTTCTTCGGCCCGGTATAGAGCGGCGGATGCTCCAGCACGTAATCATCGAGCGTGATCTGCTGCCCATTGCGCCGCTTGGCGTTGCGGGCCTTCCGCTTCTCCGAGATCTGGCTCCAATAGGCGCCGGCCTCGGCATCGAAGGCGGCGCGCGCGGCCTGATATTCCGCGAGCTTGCGGCGATATTCGAGCACGGCCGGCGAAGCCCCCGCGCCTTGCGCGAAAAACTGCGACAGCAGCTGGGCGTTGGCATTGCGAACGGCGGGCGACAGCGCGTCGGCCTCGGCGCCGCGCGCCGCAGGCGAGATCAGGACGAGCGCGAGCGGAACCAGCGCCAATTTATTTCGAATCGAATGATGCATGCTGCCTTCTTAGCAGGCATCCGGTAACCGTCGCGTTAACGCGCCGTTTACCATCATCACGTCCAGGCGAATACCGGCTGTTCCAGGTCGGTGACGCGGGTGTGCCGCCCCGCCAGCACCTCGCGGAACTGGTAGATCAGCGCCGCGGTCGGGGCATGGATCAGGCTCATCTGGTGATGGAAGCGGATCACGCGGCGGCTGCTCTCGGGGATCTCAGTGAAATCGAAGGCATCGTCGCGCTCGATCGTGGCCAGCGCGATGCGATGGACGGAAGCGACCTCGTCCGGGTTCGGGCGGATCGCAGCACTGTCGGCCGCCCAGACCACGACCGGCGTGATCAGATAGCCCGAGCGCGTCGGATAATCGTCGAGCAGGCCGAGCACCGCATCGGCTGACAGCGCGAGTGCGAGCTCCTCGTCGAGCTCGCGCAGCGCCGCCTCGACCGGCGTCTCGCCGGCATCGCAGCGTCCGCCGGGCAGCGCCCATTGGCCGCGATGGGCGCGCAGGTGCGAGGCGCGCCTGGTGAGCAGGAAGGCGGTGTCGCCACCGTCGTCGGATTCGGTTAGCGCCAGCACCACCGCGGCGCGCTTCAGCGCCGACGGCTCGGCTGTGTCGGGCAGCCGCGCGAAGGCCGCGCAGACCTCTGCGATATTCCGTCTGGTGGCATCGTCGAACGTTCTCATGATGCTTGACTACACCAGGACTGCATCTGATGAAACGAGGAGACATCGCGTTGCAAGGACGAACGACGACATGACCAGCAAGGCCGCCGCAAGGTTGAAATCAGAGGGCTGGAGCATCCTGGAGACCACGGGCTTCCTGCATCTGATCGGCCCGTTGTGGGAGCGCAAGGTCGACGGCCATTACGAATTCGCGCTCGCGACCGAGGACAAGCACCACAACCGCCGCGGCATGGTCCAGGGCGGCGTAATGATGACGTTCGCCGATCGCACCTGCGGCATGACGGCCCGTTACGTCTCCGGCAAGGAGTACTTGGCGACGGTGCAGCTCGACACCCATTTCGTCGAGGCCGGCCAGATCGGCGACACCCTGATCTCCCGCCCGCGCGTGGTGCGCTCGACCCGCAGCCTGATCTTCATGAGCACCGAGGTGACCGTGGACGACCGCTGCATCGTGATGGCGAACGGCGTGTTCAAGATCTTGAAGGGGCCGGGGTAGCGGGCGATCAGGCCGGCGCTGCTGCGCGCCACACCCGCAGCCGTCATTCCCCGCGAAGGCGGGGAATCCAGTACGTCGCGGCCCCTCGATCGATCACGACTGTCTCGGCGTACTGGATCGCCCGCCTTCGCGGGCGATGACACTGAATGTGAGGCGCAAACGTGCCCCACCGTCATTGCGAGCGCAGCGAAGCAATCCAGCATCCCTCCGCGGACACATCTCTGGATTGCTTCGCTGCGCTCGCAATGACGGACTTTGCTGGTTATGCTGCCGTCCACCAACATCGAGGACTCGCCCATGCAATACCGCCAGCTCGGCCGCAGCGGCCTCAAGGTCTCGCCGATTTGCCTGGGCACCATGATGTTCGGCGGGCCGACCGATGAGGCCACGTCGAAGCGGATCATCGACAAGGCACGCGATTCCGGGATCAATTTCATCGACACAGCGGACGCTTATTCCAAAGGCGCCTCCGAGGAGGTCGTCGGCCGCGCCATCGCGCGCAATCGTGGTGCCTGGGTGCTTGCCACAAAGCTCGCAAACCCCATGGGGGACGATCCCAATCGCGGCGGGCTGTCGCGGCGCTGGGTGTTGCAGGCGGCGGACGAGAGCTTGATGCGGCTCGGCACCGATCACATCGACATCTACTATCTGCACAAGGAAGACCATGCCACGCCGTTGGAGGAGACGGTGCGCGCCATGAGCGACCTGATCCACGCCGGCAAGGTGCGCTATTTCGGCGTCTCCAACTACCGCGCCTGGCGCGTCGCCGAGATCTGCAACATCTGCGACCGACTCGGCATCGACCGGCCCGCGGTGAGCCAGCCTTATTACAACGCCATGAACCGCATGCCGGAGGTCGAGCACTTTCCGGCCTGCGCCTATTACGGTCTCGGCATCGTGCCCTATAGCCCGTTGGCGCGCGGCGTGCTCACCGGCAAGTACAGGGTGGATGCAGCGCCCGACAAGGAGACGCGCGCGGGGCGCAACGACACCCGCATGATGCAGACCGAATGGCGGCCGGAATCGCTCCAGCTTGCGCAGGAGATCAAGGCTCACGCCGAGAAGAAAGGCATCACCGCCGGCCAGTTCGCGGTCGGCTGGGTGCTCAACTCCGCCTTCGTCTCGTCGGTGATCGCCGGTCCCCGCACCGAGGAGCAATGGGACGGCTACATCAGCGCGCTCGATTATCGTTTCACCGCGGAGGACGAGGCGCTGATCGACCGCCTGGTGACGCCAGGCCATCCCTCGACGCCAGGCTACAATGATCCGGCCTATCCGATCGAAGGCCGCCGCGCGCGGACGGCGTGAGGGGGGCCTTCGATGGCGCTTCAAGACCGCTACGGCCTGCCGCTCTCCACCACCTCGCACGAGGCAGCATCCGCCTATCGCGACGGCGTCGACCTCATGCTCGCGGGCTGGACCGGCACGGCGGAGATGCTGGAGCGCGCGATCGCGGCCGACCCTGATTTCGCGCTGGCCCACATCGCCCGCGGCCGCGTTCATGCCTTCTACCAGCAGGGCGATCTCGCGCGGCAAAAGGCGGCACGCGCGCGCGAGCTCGTGGCCGGGCGCGGCAGCGAGCGCGAGCGCTCGCATGTCGAGACGCTGGCGCTCGCGATCGAGGGCCGGCTGCCGGAGGCGATCGCATCGACGCTGAAGCATATCGACGCATGGCCCCGCGACGCCGTCGTGCTGTCGCTGCCGCTCGGCGCGTTCGGCCTGTTCGCCTTCTCCGGCATGGCCGATCACGACCGCGCCCGGCACAAGCTCTGCGAGAACGTCGCGCAGCATTACGGCAAGGACTGGTGGTTCCTCACGATGTCCGGCTGGGCGATGACGGAGAATGGCGACGTCGCGCGCGGCCGCGCCGTCACCGAGCGCGGCTTCCATCTGCGCCGGGAAAATGCCCACGCCGCGCATGCGGTGCTGCATGCGATGTTCGAGGATGGATCGATTGAGGACGCCGATCGTCTCGTCGACGAATGGCTCCCGGCTTACGACCGCGCCGGCATCCTCCACGGCCATATAAGCTGGCATCAGGCGCTCGGCGCGCTCGAGCATGGCGATGCGGCGCGGGCGCTCGCGATCTATGCCGACGTGCTTCGGCCCACTGCCACGCAGGCGCCGCCGCTCAACGTCATCACCGACAGCGCTTCGCTGCTGTGGCGCCTGTCGATGTACGGTCATGCGGTGCCGAAGGCGCTGTGGCAGGAAGCCGACGCCGCCGCGCAAAAACTGTTTCCGAAATCGAGCCTGTCCTTTGCCGACGTCCACATGGCGCTATTCGCAGCCGCGACGCAGAATCGCGAAGCGCTCGCCGCCCGCCTTGCGGCGATCGAGCAGCGGCTGGCCGACGGCAAGCTGCCGGCGGGCCCTGTGGTGCCGGCGATCTTCCGCGCACTCGCGGCTTTCGCCGATGAGGATTACCGGACTTGCGTGCAGATGCTCGCGCCGGTGCTCGGCGAGGTGGTGCGCATCGGCGGCAGCCACGCCCAGCGCGAGCTGATCGAGGACACCTATATCGTCGCGCTCATGCGCAGCGGTGAGCTGCCCCGCGCCCGCGCCGTGCTGGACGCCCGCCTCCACCGCCGCCCCTCCTTCCGCGACAGGCGCTGGCAGGCGGCAATGGGTTAGGTTATTGTTTGAGCATGATTTTTTCGGAAAACCGCTACGCACTTTTTCGGATCATGCTCCGCCACGAAAAAAACACCGCCCTGATGGCATGTGGCCGCCGGGACGGATCGGGCGATTTGGACGAATCGCCCTCGGGGTTGACGCGGTGATATTCCAGACGGGATTTGCAGCACAAACGGGATCGCAACCAACTTGCGGTTCGATGGTTACGGTGCGGAACTCTTCCGCCATGGCCCCCTGGCTCATGAGCCCGACGACGCGCCTTCGCCGATTGGTCCTCGCCGCGTTGCTCGTGATCGCGGCAAGTCCTTGTTTTGCCGAGACTTCCAAACCCGTTCCGGTCAACAATCCGCCCGCGCAGCCGAACGCCTTCATCGATCTCCTGGCGCTGATGTCCGGCCACTGCAAGACGTTCAGGGTCGCGGGCCGCACCTTCCCGTGCAAGACGGTGGCCTATGCCCATGGCGACACGGGCCGGGTCAATTTCGCGGTCGCGGTCGACGATCCCTCCGATGACAGCCACGTGGTGTCGTTCTCCGGCGAGAATGGCAAGCGCGCCGACGACAATTCCTACGAGCTGCGGATCGACCGCGTGCTGCTCAACTCCAAGAACCGCCCCAAGGTCGACGGCCTGCCGGTGCCGGCCGAGCAGACCTCGACCGGCATCTGCCGCCAGACCGGCAACTTCGCCGCCAGAAAGGTGAACGACGTCACCTGCTCGGCGACCGACAGCGAGGGCCGCAAATACGAGCTGCTGTTCGTCTCCGACGGCACCCCGGTCAGCGTGCGCCGCATCCGTCAGTCGGCCCCGTCGATCCAGGACCCGTTCAAGTAGGTCCGTGTCCGCTGGCGTCAACGTGTACGATCGCGCTGATGCCACGGAGCCCTGGCACTGCGCTCAGCTATCACGGTCGTACATTCATCGCAGACAGGATGCGATCCTCGCTGCGCTCTCCGAGCGACACCGCTTTCCTAATCCGCATCCGTGCCAGTTGCGAAAATCTACATGCGCCACTCTCGTGTCCCGGACTCGCACCGCATCGTCGAAGAGAAGCTGCGCCGCGTTCGGGGCGCGAGTCGCAGGCCATGCCTCTTCATGCGACGATAGATCGCGCGGCCTTCGCTCGTTCACAAACGTTAACGTGCGTTCATCGGGGAACTGAAAATCTGCGTCGTTTCGACGCCCGCAGTGGCTGGAACGCGCGGGATACTCATGTGTTGTCACACGACCTTCAACTGGAGTGATGACATGAAATATCTCATTGCCGCGATCGCCCTTGGTGCTGCGGCGTTGGCCGGTGGATCGGCGAGCGCGGCCGGCAATACAAGTGCCAAGCAGACCGCGCAGGAAAGCCAGACCACCGACATCAGCGCGCACCGCAGGCATTACCGCCACCATCATCATTGGCGGCATCATCACGGCTATTACCGGCCGTATTACAGGAGCTACGGTTATTACCCGCGGCACCACGGCTATTACGGCGGCGGGCCCTACGGCTATTACGGCGGAGGCCCCGGCGTGACGTTCAGCTTCGGCGGCGGCCGCTGGTAAGATCTGGAGACAGACGCGACGAGAGGCCCGCATCAGATGCGGGCCTCTTTTCATTGTCCCCGAAGGATCATGTTCGCCGTCTCCAGGCCGCTCGCCAGTGCCGCCTCGACCGTGCCCATGTCGCGGCCGCGATAGAGCGCTTCGCCGGAAAACAGCACCAAGCCGTCGCCACGCGCGAGGATCGCCTGTGCCGCTCGGGTGCGCGGCGTCGCCCACGAATAGGCGCCGCGCGCGAACGGATCATGCGCCCAGTTGGTCGCGGCGGACGCCACCAGCTCGCGCGCGATGTGATCGCGCGGCAGGCCGAAGATTGCGGCGAGCGAGCCGAGCCCGGCATCGATCAATGCTCGCGCGTCGAGGCTTTCCAGCTCCGCCGTGCGCGGGCCGCCGAACCAGCCCGTCAGCACGGGATGCTGGTCCGGGTAGCGCGTCCACCAGACCGGGATCGCCTCATCCGACAGCAGGAAGGTCATGTCCGCAAGGTCTTCCTTGCGCTCGCGCCACCATGGCCGCGCGAAGCGCAGCAGGATCTTGATGACGTTGCCAAAGCCGATGTCGTCGACAGCAGCCAGCTTGGCACGCGCGCCTGCCGGTAGCGCGATCTCGCGCAGCAGCGGCAGCGGCACGGTGAGGATCATGCGGTCGCAGGCGTGCACGTCGCCGCCGGCGCAGCGAACGATCACCGCGCCGCCCTCCTCCGCAATCGCCGACACGACGCTGCCGAGGCGGATGGTGACGCCGTGCCTGCGGCAGTCGGCCGTCATCACGTCGATCATCGCGCCGTAGCCGCCTTCGATGCGCGCCTGCGGAGCGTGCCCGCCGTCCATCCATTCCGCGCGCAGCGCCAGCGTGGAGGCGCGTTCGGGATCGGCCGCGTCATAGCCTTCGACCATCCGCTCGATCGAATGGCGCAGCGGCGCGTAATTGTCGCCTGCAAAATGCCGGCGCAGGAAGTCGGCGACCGTGAGGTCGTCCTTCAAGTCCGCCAGCTTGGCCTGAAGCTCCGCTTCATGGGGATCGTCACGCGCCTCGCGTGTGAGCTTCGTCCCGTCAAAGCTCCACTGCTCGCCTTCGATCTCCTGAAGCGACAGGCCGGCCTCGCGCAGCAATGCGCGCGTGACCGGCGCCTCGCCATGGACGAACTCGGCGCCGCCGTCGGCGGCATAGCCGAACTGCGAGGCCGGCAGCGGATGAATGCGGCCGCCGCAGCGCTGACGCGCCTCCAGGATCGTCACCTTGCGGCCGGCACGCGCCAGCTCGCGCGCCGCCATCAGGCCGGCCGCGCCGGCGCCGACGATGACGATGTGCTCGGACGGATCGGACATGGCCGCGCCTTACCGGCTCACGGCTTGCGGATCGTTCTGGATCAGATAGCGCAGCAGCAGGACGTCGCCGCCGAGCTCGCGCGTGCTCTCCAGCGTCATCGCGGCGATCGGCGCGCGCCGGTCGCTGTCCGCCTCGGTGGAATCGAACACGAACGGGGCGCCTTTTGCGCCGTCGATCGCAGGGCTGAGGATCAGGTTGAATTCGTCGATGAGGCCGGCGCGCAGGAACGCGCCGTTGGCAACGCCGCCGCCCTCGACCAGCAGGCGCTTCACGCCGAGCTCGCGGCTGAGAATGTCCAGCGTCAGTGCGAGGTCGATCTCGGATTGGCCGGCAAAGATGTAGGACACGCCCTCGCCGCGGAGGCCAGCGAGATGCGAATCCGGGACGTTCTCGGTCAGCACGACGACGATCGGATCGCCGCCGATCTCCGCGCGCCCCCAGCCGATCTTGCCCTCTGCATCGAGCACGACGCCATAGGTCTTCGCGTCGCGCCGGGCGAACCAGTTTTCGCGCGGAAATTTCGCGTCTGTCGGGGGATAGGGCCTGCCCTTGGCGAACTCCGAACCCGTGACGCGGCCGATCACCCAGGCATCGCCGCCGAGCTCATCATGGATCTTCTCGAACCAGTCCGTGCCCGCGCCCTTCGGACGCCAGCGGCTGGGATGCGTGCGCCCGTCGAGGCTGGAGTGCATCAGGCAGATGACATACGGTTTCATGCAATCCTCAGGGCAGCGCTCAGGCCGCGGGTCCACCGCGCGCGGCACGATCGTTCACAATCGCCGCCAGCGGATTAAGCCTGGGTGGCGCTATGAGCTGGAGCGTGTTGGTGTCGTGGTGATTGAACGGCGCGCCGCGCACGAACAACTCGGTCTGGATCAGATAGGTCCAGCTGCCGTCGTCGTTGAAGGTGATGTCGCAGCGGTAAGCATCGGTGCGAAAGGCCTGCTCCAGAAAATCGGTCGAGCAGATCCCGTAGGCGGTGTCGCCGCGCTTGGCAGTGACCGAGATCGTCTTGTCGTCGGGCCCGGCCTTGCCCGAGGCCAGCAGCACCTGCCCGCGCGGGATCGCCAGGGTCTGCATGATCAGCCCGGTCGCCGGCTCCCACAGCCAGTAGCCGACCTGGTCGTGGAAGGTGATGTCTTCCTCGGGCGTGTTGATGTGGATGTGGTACCGCAGCCCGTACAACAGCTGCGGCCCGTTGGCCTGCGGATCGATCGGATCCATGCGGATGTGCTCGATGAAGGTCCGCCGCTCCGGCCCTTCCGCCTTCGGATTGATGTCGATGCCCTTGTCCGCCTGCCAGGTGCCGGCAAGACGCCGAAGCGGGCCGAGATTGGCCAGGCCGTCGGGCGAGACGTCGTCGGGTTCGGTGAAGATATCGGCGGGAATGGGGAGCATGGCGGCCTCGCGGGGGTGCAGAGACCAGCCATAACACGGGCAGGCGGCGGCCTGAATTCAACTGTTAGCGGCACAGCGTCGGAGGCATTCGAGCCATGCGAGGATGCGCATTGCATCCCGCGCCCGCCTCTGGCGCTGCAGCCGGCCGGTTGACGAAGACGTCGAGGCTGGCGCGCCCCGCGACCGCTTCAGGCCGCTTCCGACACCGATCTCGCACGCTGCTCGAGCACGCCGATCGTCGCGACCAGATTGTCGCGTCGGGCGCGAAGGTTGGCCGCGAGAAGCGGATAGGTCGGCTGAACCGGGTCGAACACCCCGGCGCGCGCCTCTTCCTCGAGAATGTCGGTATTAATCAGCCGAACGCGCCACCATAGATCGGCGATCAACGCGTCGAGCCGGAGTTCGTCAGCAGCACCAGAACGGGACACTTCCTGCATCACTTGCCTCAACCTGAAACGGCCTCTCCGCCGAGGCCTGGACTTGGGTCATGGATGAGCAAGCGGAGTGCCAGGACCGGCGGCGCGCAGGCGCAGGCTTCGGAACCGACAATTGAGCAGCTCACAGTGATCTGACGCCCGTTCCCGCCCGTTCTCAGCCTCAGAGGTCGCTTGTCGAGGCGCTATGATCGCTGCTATCCGGGCTTTAGACGTGCCAATCCGGGCTGAAGCTGGTTTGACCCGGCGGTTTGAGGCGCGGCGGTCGATTGGTACGAGCAAAGGGCCGAAGGCAAAGGTGGACTGGGCTGATTTGATCGGACGCGTCGCCTCTCACCACGACCGGGAGGCCTTCAAGGGGCTATTCGAGCATTTCGCGCCCCGTATCAAGGGGTTGATGCAGAAGGCCGGGTGCAGCCCCGACGAAGCGGAAGAGATCGCGCAAACCGCGATGTTCGCGGTGTGGCGGAAAGCAGGCCTGTTCGATCCCGCCACAGCGGGAGCGGCGGCCTGGATCTTCACGATCGCGCGCAATCTGCGGATCGACCTGCTCCGCCGCAGAGCACGGACCGACCGCCTGGAAGCCGTCTCCGAGCTGCCTGATGCACCGGACCCGGCCGAACCGGCTGACGCCGTCATTTCGCGCGGACAGGACGCCGCGCGCATCGAGTCCGCCATCAAGCAACTCTCGGCAGAGCAGATCATGGTGGTCAGGCTGTCGTTCATCGAGGAGAGGGCGCATCCTGAAATCGCGAGCCTGCTTGGTATTCCCCTCGGTACGGTGAAATCGCGGATCAGACTGGCGATGAACCGGTTGAGAGACATATTGGACGAAGACACATGACGATCAGCCACCATCCGCCTGAAGATCTTCTGGCCGATTTCGCGGCCGGCAAGCTGGAAGAGGCCCATCAGCTGGTGGTCGGGGTGCATGTGGCAGGATGCGCCCGGTGCAGCCGCTTCGTGCGCGCCATAGAGCAGCTTGCGGGTGCGGCGCTGGAGGAGATCGAGCCGGTGCCGACCGCGCCGGATGCGTTCGACCGCGTCATGTCGCGAATTGAGAATTCTCCCGCCGCTCGTGCGGCACCTCCCCCCGCCTCCGTCACGGATCATGAAGTTCCGCCGGCCCTGCGAAATTACCGCATCGGCAAGCGCCGGCGCATCGCACCCGGTCTGAGCATGCGGCCGATCGAGCTTTCCGGTTCGGGCAAGGCGCGCGCCTTCCTGCTTCGGTCCGCGCCGGGATCGCGCATGCTCGAGCACACGCACACCGGCACCGAGCTCACGCTCGTGCTCGAGGGCAGCTTCAGCCACGAGGGCGGTCGGTTTGGTCCCGGTGATTTCGACTACGGCGACGACGAGGTCGAGCACCGTCCGATCGTCGGCGACGAAGGCCCATGCCTCTGCCTGGTCGCGATGACCGGCGACCTGCGTATGAACGGCTTGCTCGGCCGTCTGATCGGGCCATTCGTGCGGCTTTGATTCTCCTTCCGTCCTTTCCGTCGGAGTGATCCGGGCCTGTACCCGAAGCGTTCAGAAAGAAACGCAAGGGAGACAGGACATGGCCTGTTCAAGCCTGGCAAGTCAGGTGCGGAGCGAGAGGTTACCCGAACTGCTGGCGCGCGTTTCCTCAGGTGAGGTGCGAGCCTTCGCGGAGCTTCATGCGCTGACACGCGCCAGGTTGCGCAGGATCGTGCTGGCCGTTGGCGCCGCGCCTGACGACGCCGACGACATCCTTCAGGAAAGCTTTCTCAAGATCTGGCGCAACGCTGCGCGGTATGATTCCAGGCGGGCCCCGGCTCTTGCGTGGATGTCCGCGATTGTCCGCAATACCGCAATCGACCATTTGCGGATTCGAAGACAGCCGACTTACGAACTGGACGAGGCGCTCCTGTTTGCATCGGCGTCCACTGCCTCGCCCGCCGAGGATTTCGATTACGCCAGCGCCGAACCGATTGCACGCGCAGTGCTGGCGCGGCTTCCGGAAGATCGCCGCAGGCTCGTCGCTCTGGCTTACCTCAAAGGCGAGAGCCGCGAGAGCTTGTCGCGACGCTTCGGTGTGCCGGTCGGCACCGTCAAGACCTGGCTGCACCGGACCATCGCCGCAGTACGCAAGGATTGCCTCGCGGCATCGGCTGCGGCCTGAAGCCGGAGAAATGCTGGCATGGCCGCGGACATCATCGAGTTTCCCGAGCGTGGGCGCGAGGACCGGCTTGTCGCTTCCGTCGCGCGGCTCGAAGCCATCATCAGTGAGGTCGAGCGGTTTGCGCCCGACGATCCCAGGGCCGGCCTCGATGGACTCCTTGCCGCCATGGAGCGCATGGGCCATCAGCTGGTCGACCTCGCATGCCTCCTGCTCGACGATGAGACGAGAGCGCAGGCCCAGAATGCACTCATATCCTTGACCGACAAGATTGCGGAAACCAGGGACACGTTCGACCGGCTCGGAGGGCGAAGCTCGACCTGACTTGCCCTGCACGATTGACCGAAATCAACTCGGCTTTGCGCGCGGCAGGCGGCCCATGTTCAGTGGGCCAGCTTCTGGGCGACGAGAAATCCAATCAAGGAGCTGACCCCGGCCAGCAAGGATCCCCAGCAAACGTCCGCAAGTGTCAGTCCGGTCGACCAATTCCGCAAGGTCGCCTGATTGGTGAGATCATAGGTCGCATAGGTGAAGCAGCCGAGCAGCAGGCCGGACGTGAAAGCGCGCAGCGCGCTTCCGTCATGATGCGCCGGCAGCACGGCGAACCAGATCAAGCCGATGGGATACAGCAGATAGAAGACGGCGGCGGCCGCCAGATTGGGCTCGGCACGCAACATATCGCCCAGCACCGGCCGGTAGAGCCGCGCAACCATGATGTTGAGCCAGACCATGTCGACTGCAACGAAGGTCACGGCCACGGCAAGATAGGTGAAGAGAAGATTCATGTCCGCATTCCCCGTGCACTGCATCTGGCCGATTGTCGAGCCGGCCAGCAGATAACGCCCGTGGATTCAAGCCGGATCACACGAGCGCAGGCATGTCCGTCATGGGCGTAGCGGCAAAACAAATCACAGCGCCTGTTTGGGTGGCCATGGGAAGAAAGCGTTGGTCCGGGCCTGATACTGCCGATACAGGTCGCCGCGCGATTGCAGCATCTGCTCCTCGAGCGGCGGTATCCCGGTCACATGCACAAGGATCCAATACATGATCGCTGGCGCCGCCAGGCTGGCCCAGCCCCAGGCGTATCCGGGCGTGAGCGCGATGACGGGGTAAGCCAGCCATCCCAGCCATTCGAAGAAATAATTCGGATGACGCGACCAGCGCCAAAGTCCGACATTGCAGACCTTCCCCTTGCTCGACGCGTCGTGTTTGAAGCGCCGCAGCTGCCGGTCTGCCAAGGCCTCGCCAGCGACGGCAATCAGGATGATGACCACCCCGACATAATCCTGCAGCCGCAGTCCCGGCGCCGGCGCGTGGCCTGCGAGGAACACGGCGAATGGCAGCGGCAGTGAGACCAGCGCCTGCGATTGCAGGAAGAAGAACATCCGGCGCGGGGCATCCGCCCCCCATTCGCGCGCATAGTTTGCGTATCTGGGATCGTCGATCCCGGCCGCGGAGCGACGCGCGATGTGCGTCCCGAGCCGCAACGACCAAAGCAGCACCAGCCCTGCAACAAGCGCTTGGCGAGCCGGCAGGGAGCCGTCAAGCGGCCACAAGGCAGCGGCCGCGCCGATGAGGCCGGTCGCGTAGGACCATATCGCATCCACCCATCCGGAATTGCCGGTGCGCTGCTGGACGACCCAGGCCAGTCCCATCAAGACACAGAAGGCCAGCGCAATTAAGCCGATCGCCTGAACCTGCACGAGAACCATGCTTTCACCCATGTTGACCTGCCCTCGATACGTCCGCAGCGGAAGCCGGTTTCGCGCCGCAAGGCGGGGCGCACCTGGCCATGTGATCCGCGCCGTCCCGCCGAACGTTTCTCACGAAACTGATTGTCGCAACGACCGTAGCTGGCGATACAGCATTGGGGGCGAGAGGTATGCGTTTGGCCGTGATCGGGACGGGAATTGCCGGCAACGCTGCCGCGTGGCTCCTGTCGAGGCGCTATGCGGTGACGGTGTACGAGCGGGAGCTGCGGCCGGGCGGGCACAGTCATACCGTTCGCATCGACTATGATGGAGAGGCCATCGATGTCGATGTCGGCTTCATCGTCTACAACGAGACGAACTATCCGCAGCTGACGGCGCTGTTCGCGCATCTGGGCGTGAAGACTGTCGAGACCTGCATGAGCTTCGCCATGTCGGCCGACCATGGTCGGTTCGAATGGCGGGGTGGCGGCGAGACGGCCCTGCAAACGGCCTGCGGCCTGTTCGCGCAACCGCGCAATCTCGTCTCCCCCTCATACTTCCGCATGCTCGGCGAGGTCGCGCGGTTCAACCGGCAGAGCGTGTCCGATCTGCGCACCGGCAAGCTGCACGGCCTGACGCTCGGCGAGTATCTGCGCAAGCAATCATTCGGACCCCGCCTGTTCGCCGATTATCTCGGACCGATGGGAGCGGCCATCTGGTCGTCCTCGTCGGCCGACATTCTGTCCTTTCCGGCAGAGAACTTCGTCGCTTTTTTCGACAATCACCGGCTCTTGCACCTTGACCGGCCGCGCTGGCGGACCGTCGAGGGTGGCAGCCGGCGCTATGTCGACAAGCTCACTGCTTTGTTCAAGGACAACATTCGGCTAGGCTGTGCCGTGACGTCGGTCAACCGGGCGGAGCATGGCGTGACCATCCGCGACAGTCATGGCGGGGCGGAAACCTACGATGCCGTGGTAATGGCTTGCCACAGCGATCAGGCCTTGGCTGCGCTGTCGGATGCCGATGCCCGCGAGCGGTCCATTCTCGGCGCGATCAGGTATGCTCCGAACGCGATCTATCTGCATCGCGATCGCAGTCTCATGCCCAGGCGCCGGCAAGCATGGGCTTCCTGGAATTTCCTGCAATGGCCGCGACAAACGCCGGCCCAGAACGACGTGGCGGTGACCTATTGGATGAACCGGCTGCAGGGCATCGACGACCGTAAGCCATTGTTCGTCAGCCTCAACCCTCCTTTCGAACCGGCGGCCCACCTGACGTTTGCAAAGTTCAGCTTTGCTCATCCTCAATACGACCTGGCTGCGTTCGCGGCGCAGCGACGGCTCCCCGCAATTCAGGGCCGACGCCGGACCTGGTTCTGCGGTGCCTGGACCGGCTATGGCTTTCACGAGGACGGCTTGCAGTCCGGCATCTCCGTTGCGGAGGCCTTGGGCGGCCAGGTTCCCTGGCGACGCTCGGACTCGCTGCTGGTCCAAGCTGCCGAGTAGCCCCGATGGTCCGAACCAACCCCGACAAAGCGGACGATGCGACAATGCCCGCCGCGCTCTACTGGGGAAAGGTGATGCACGCACGCTGGCGGCCTGTGCATCACAGGTTCACCTATCGCGTGATGAGCCTCTTGATCGACCTCGACCGCTTGCATGAAGCACCTCGCCAGTCCTGGCTGTTTGATGTCAATCGAGCAGCCGCCTTCAGCTTCCACGAGCGCGATCATGGCGACCGCAAGGGCGCGGGCCTCAGCCAATACGTCAGGCGAATCGCCGCGGAGCGCGGCATCGACCTCTCGGAAGGCCGCATACTCCTGCTGTGTTATCCCCGGGTTCTGGGCTACGTGTTCAACCCGCTTTCGATCTACTTCTGCTATGGGGCATCGGGCGATCTTGCGCTGCTGATCTACGAGGTCCGCAACACCTTCGGGGAGATGCATTCCTACGTGCTGCCCGTGCAGGACGCGCGACCGGACTGCGCAATCAGGCAGAGCCAGGCCAAGGAGTTCTACGTATCACCCTTCATGGAAATGGGGACGCATTACCGTTTCAGCATTTCTCCGCCGGAGCAGAATGTAGCAGTCAGAATCGTACAGACGGGCGATCAGGGCGCGATGTTCGCCGCAGCGTTCCGCGGACGACGCCGGGCGCTCACCAGCCGCGCGCTGCTGGCGGCGCTCGTCGGTCTGCCCTTCCTGACGTTCAAGGTGATCGCAGCCATTCATTGGGAAGCGATGCGGCTGTGGCTCAAAGGTGTGCCGTACTTGCCTCGTTTGAAACAACGCGGGATTTGATCCATGGACCTGGCAGCCGCTCATCAAGCCGCTCAATTCGATGGTGTCCCATTCCTTGCCCGGCTGGCCTTGCGCCTCGCATCGCAGCTCCGGCGCGGCACCCTCCATGTGCGCCTTCCCGACCAGCGAATGGTCACGTTGCGCGGCCAGCTTCCGGGTCCGTCGGCTACGATCGAGCTGAAGAATTACAGGTTTGCGCGCAGCCTCGTCATCGGCGGCGACATCGGCATGGCCGAGGCTTACGTCCGCGGCGACTGGACCACGCCTGATCTCGCCCAGCTTCTCTACGTGTTCTGTCTCAACGACGATCTGGTCGACAATGCCTTTGCCGGAAGCATGCTGGTGCGCCTGTGCCGGCGGGCGCTCCATCGCCTCCGCCGCAACACCAAAGGCGGTTCGCGGCACAACATCCACAAGCATTATGATCTCGGCAACGAGTTCTTCGCTGCGTGGCTCGATTCGAGCATGACCTACTCATCGGCTCTGTTCTCGGCCGAGACGCCCGACCTGCCGGCCGCGCAACGGCACAAATACGAACAGCTGGCGAAGGCGATCGAATTGCAGCCCGGCCAGACCGTGCTCGAGATCGGGTGCGGCTGGGGCGGGTTCGCCGAATTTGCCGCAAAGACTTACGGCGCCAGCGTATTGGCGCTCACCATCAGCAAGGAGCAGCACGAATTTGCCAGTCGGCGAATCCACCAAGCCGGGCTCGCCGAGAAGGTCGAGGTGCGGCTGCAGGATTACCGGGATCAGGAAGGCCGATTCGACCGCATTGCCTCCATCGAGATGATCGAGGCCGTCGGCGAGCAATTCTGGCCTGCCTATTTCAGCCAGCTGTACCAGCGCCTGAAACCGGGCGGTCTGGCGGGCATCCAGGCCATTACGGTCCGCGACGAGCTCTTCGGCCTTTATCGGCAGCGCGTGGACTTCATCCAGAGATACATCTTTCCAGGAGGGATGCTGCCTTCGACCAACATCCTGCACGGGCTCGGCGAACGCTTCGAGCTGCCCGTGATTCGCGAGCGTGTGTTTGGACAGGATTATGCCAAGACACTTTCACTCTGGCGGGACAATTTCAGCCGCGCATGGATCGACCTGACCTCTCTCGGCTTCGACGAGCCGTTCCGCCGGCTGTGGGAATATTACCTGTGCTACTGCGAGGCCGGGTTCAGGGCCGGAAAGATCGACGTCAGGCAGCTGGTGTTTGCACGGCGGGCGTGAGGCAACTCACGCCACCCGCCGCTTCCGGCGCGCCGTGGGGGCTTGCCAGGAGAGTTCGGTGAGCGGCACGGGCTTGCTGAAGTGAAATCCCTGGCCGAGCGGGATGCCGAGTGATTGGAGCCGTCTGACCTGTTCGGAGGACTCGACCCCCTCGGCGACGATCGACAGCTTCAGCGTCTTTGCGAGCTGCACGATGGATTTCAGCACGGCGACGGTCTCGCAGCGATCGATCCTGTCGATGAAGGATTTGTCGATCTTGACCTTGTCGAAAGGAAAGGCCGTCAAATAGGACAACGACGAGTATCCGACACCGAAATCGTCGAGGGCAATGGAGACGCCGAGCGCCTTGAGGCGCTGGAGCGTCCTGAGGTTCTCCTCGGTGTCGGCGAGAAATACGCTTTCGGTGATCTCGAGCTCGAGCCGGGTCTGCGGAAGCCCGCTCTGCGTCAACGCAAAGGTCACGGTGTCGACGAGATTGGCGCTGGCAAATTGCAGGGCGGAGAGATTGACAGCGACCTTGATGTCGCCCGGCATGCTCATCGCATCGCGGCAGGCCCTGGCGAGCACCTGGTGGCCGAGCTCGACGATCAGTCCCCCCGCCTCGGCAACCGCAATGAACTCCGCCGGAGGGACGTAGCCCCTGGTGGCGTGATGCCAGCGCGCCAGGGCCTCGACCGATTTTACCCGACCAGTGCCGAGCTCGATCACAGGCTGATAAAACAGCTCTATCTCCTCACGCCAGATCGCTTCACGCAGCTCGATCTCGAGCACGTTGCGTTGATCCGCTTCCGCCTTGAGCTCCGGTGAATAGACGTGGAAGCAGTTTCTGCCGGCATTCTTCGACCTGTAGAGCGCAAGATCGGCGTTGCGAAGGATCTCGTCGACCCGCGTGCCGTGCTCGGGCACGAGCGCAAGGCCAATGCTACAGCCGCTCACGACGGGGTGGCCATCGATGTGAAAGGGTTCGGCAATGGCTTCGACCAGCCGCGCGGCCAGGCTTTCAGCGCCGTCGCGCATCGCGGCCCCGCCGGCTGCCAAGATGACGGCAAATTCGTCGCCGCCGATTCGCGCCGCCGTATCGGCATCACGGATCTGCGCCTTGATCCGGTCGGCAACCTGCTTCAGCAACGCGTCGCCGCATTGATGGCCGAGCGCATCATTGACCGACTTGAACTTGTCGAGATCGAGCAGGAGTACGGCGAACGCGGGCTCCGGCCGGCGCGGGCGGGCCAGCGCCTCGTCGATGCGCTCCTTGAACAGATTGCGATTGGCAAGGCCGGTCAGGCTGTCGTAATGCGCGAGCCGCTCGATGCGGTCCGCCGACGCCTTGCGCTCGGTGATGTCCTCATGCGTGGCAACCCAGCCGCCGCCCTCGCGCCGGCCGTACGAGATGTAGACGACCCGTCCGTCCGGAAACTGCACGGTGTTCGAGATCTGCTCCGACTGGGCGAGCCGGTTCTTCAAATCGACGAGGTACGCTTCGACGTCGAGCACGGCGGTCTGCTTCGCGAACACCTCCCGGAAGTCCATGCCGATCCGGATGTCTTCCGGCACGAGGTTGTAAAGTTCGAGCCATTGCCGGTTGAACGCGATCAGACGGTCGCGGCCATCGAACATGCTCAAGCCCTGGGGAAGGTTCCTGAGCGCATCCTCGAACTTGCTGGCAAGATCGCGCCGCTCACGGTGGGCGCGATCCAGCGCCTGCTGCCGTCGCCAATGAAATGTGGTCGCGGCGAGGATGATGAACGTGAGCAGCACCGCGCCGCCGAGATAGACCTTCTGCCTGAAGGCGGAGCGGGAATAGATCTCCTGCTCCGAAATGCCGACGGTGAAGATGAGCGGAAACGCGCGCGACCTGCGCGCCGTGATCAGTCGGTCGCTGCGGTCCGGTCGGTTCTCGTTCCAATATTGCGCATAGAAGCCGTCGCCCAGTTCGCCCGCGACGCGGCTCGGCGCGCTTTGTCCCAGCACTGACCCCTGGTCCACGCCCCGGGCGGCGAGCACCACGTGGCTCGCATTCCTGAGCACCAGCGTTCCTCCGACGCCGAGCTTTGCGGTGTCGTAGAACCTGCCGACGACGTCGACGCTGATCGAGCCGACAACCACGCCGACGGGATTGCCGGCGAGATCGAACAGCTTTCTCGCGAGCTGTATCGTCCACTTTTTGGACGCGCGGCCCAGCACCGGCTTCGCCACGTAAAGGCGATCGTCGACCTGCGACATGGTATGAATGAAGTGCTCGCGATCACCGAGATAAAGCGGCGGACCGGAATAGCCCGCCGTCGTCTCGATCATGTATCCGTCCGATCCGATCAGAGCGAACTGGACCACGTCGCCGGTGGCGAGGCGGGCCTTGTCGGACCAGAACTTCAGGCTGAAGGCCTGCGGATCCTGGGCGTAGAGTGCCCGTACCACCAGCAACGACTGATCCACGCGCTCGAAGATGCGCTCGGTGTTCTCCTCGAACAATTCGGCGACGCTGTTGCCGTGCGACCGCGCTTGCTGGATCGCATCCATCCGCTCGGAGGCGGTAATTGCGAAATAGCCGATCCAGACTAGCGGCAGAAAGAACAATGCGATCTGCAGCGGAGCATTCCGCAGGATCGCTCTTCCGGCTTTGCGAACTGCCCCTGCGGGAATCACGACGCGCACCCCCGCTTCGGCCGCCAGGGCAGAACTGCGCTCGCCCGCAGTATTGGCATCGCCTTGTCTCCGCCTCGACTGCACAGGGACACCCGCGCGGGTGCCGTTCATAGCGCGAAGGTAGCCGAAACAGCCTTAAGTTTTTGTTTGGAGGAAGCTCAATTCTTCAGCTCAAAGCCTCCGTATCATCACGGAGGTCGGCTGGTATTGGGCAATCAGGCACATCGCCATGTCGCAAGCGGCACATTTTAACCGTCTTTGGACCGTTTTTCACATCGCGCGCGCAAGGACGATCGTGCCGGACAGGATGAGGAGCGCGCCTGCCGCATAACTCAACCGTTGGCCGAACGGCAGCAGCTTCTCGGCGGCGACATAGAGCGCGATGCCGATGATCCAGGCCAGGTTCATCACGCCGCCGACGAACAGCAATACCATCAGAAACCAGCAGCAGCCGACGCAGTAGCTGCCGTGGCGAAGTCCCATCCGGAATGCGCCGCGCGTGCCGGGCCGCCAATATCGACTGAGAAACAACAGCGGACTGTCGCAGTAGCGCAGGCAGGCCTGTTTGAGCGGCGTGAACTGATAGAGCCCTGCTGCAATCAGCACGCCGCCGCCCAGAATCGCGCTGGTGCTTGCCATCGCCATCGACAGCAACCCGAAGCGTTCGAATGCTGCTTGCACCAGGACCGCAGCGAGACTGAACCCGGCCCACGTCACGAGATAACCGGCGAGAAAGATCCAGCTATCGATTGCGGCGCGGGAGGCAGCCTCCTGCCTTCGCTTGACGGTCGCATACAGGAGAACGGTGGGCACCGCGCTCGGCGCCATCATCGCGACCATCATCACCCACCACATCACGAACAGCAGCGCCGCATAGAACGGCGTCCACGGCATCGGCGCCATGTCCGGCATGTCGGCCATCATCTCGGTGTCCATGCCGGCGCCCGCAGCGAGATAGGCCCAGGCGAGCGCGACCACTGCGGCGGTCCCGATCGCGACGATCAGCCGGTCGCGGTGGAGCAAGTGTTCGAGTATCGAGCGCTCCTGCATCGACTTGTCCATGGCGACGAGGAGCTGACACCGAGATCTCGTGTCGGTGTCAGCGCCGCATCATGCCGCAACGCCCTTGGGCGTCTGCACGACATTGGCGAGCGAGCTATGCGTAGCGCGGGTCTCGAACCGGATCGCGCCGGTCGAGCGGATGTCGGCGGATGCGACCTCGGCCGCCCGATGTTCGAACCCTTCGGGCATGACCACCTGGATGCGGTGCGGATCACCGGTCACCGGATTCTTGATCGGCTCGACATCGGTCTCGAGCACGCCCTTGGCGACGAGTCGTGCGACGCGTCCGTCCTTGTCGAAGGAGAACTCGAACGGCACAAACACCGGATCATGGATCTTGGTGACGATCATGCTGACGATCTGGAACAGCGTGCCTTCGGCCGAATGCTTACCGGAGAAGATATCGAACAACGCCTGTCGCTGCTCCGCCGTGGCGCGTTCGTCGATGATGGGCTGGATTGTCCCGTTGCCCTCATGCAGCGGCCCGGGGAAATCGACCGTGATCGCAAAGCAGAGACCATCGAGCCTGGTCCCTTCGAAATGTCCCTTGGCGATCCGCATGGCGACCAATCCCTTGCAATAGCCTTGGGTCGGCCGTGCGTTGAAATCGCAGGGGCAGCCGAACGCACAGGTGCAGTTCTTCATCCATTCGCCTTCGAGACGCCAGTCCGATGCAGTCATGGCACATCTCCTGATGTGAGCGGGGACGCGGCAGCCGTTGACGAATTTGTTCAGCGTTCTTGTCGAAGCAATGCGAAAAGGCGCGAGCGGGATCGAGATCCGATCAGAAGGCCGGCATCGCAGAAATAGTCTGGTGGCGAGCTGCCGTTTACTGTCGGAGGATCATATCAGCGGCGGCCGGCTGCGTATAGCGGACGAGGGTCGTGGCTCGGGGGCAGCTACAGCTCGGGGGATGTCCGACGTCCGGGGCGTGGTGCGCAGGGGCGGGATGCGCTCTCCGACGCTCTTGTAATTGAAATATCGAGAGAATTTCTAGCAAGCAACAAGAACGTATTGGCATGAGTGAGCACGTCCGGCTTTCCCTTCGGATTCCAGAGGATGCCAAATTGGTGAAGCCGCGCCGTGAGGAACGAGAACTGCCGAAACCGATCGAGGCCGCCATGGGCTTCGATCGCCAGTTGCTGAAGATTGGCATCGATCTCTTCCCTCACTCGTCCAGGAAGGTTCGGCAATGGGCGACGAACCTCGCTGGATACTGGAACAGCGCGCCGTGGCCGGAGTCCGGATAGAGAACGAGCTGGGCGTTCTTCATAGCCTTGAACATGTTGTAGGCGTTGATGCTCGGAAACATCGTGTCGTCGCTGCCGTGCACGATGAGCGTAGGCTGCGCGATGGCGCGGAGCGTCGCTTCGCCTTCATGCTTCCTGGCGCACCAGCCAATGATTGCCTTCGCCTGCGCGTTGCTGACATCCTCGCCGCTGTCCGGATCACGATCCTCCTTGCGCATGGTTGCGCGGGCGACGAAAGCGCGGCCGGCGCGCTGACTTTCTTCGGAGGGTGTGAAGAACAGGGGCAACCGCACATCCGTCCCGCTTTGAGCGAAGGCTTCGTCGACTACGGCGAGCAGATGTTCCTCGCCCCCGCGCGGTGCAGCGCCGGCGATGATGAGCTTGCGGATCAAGCCGGGGTGCTGCACGGCAAGCACTTGGGTGAGCATGCCGCCGAGGGAGAAGCCGAGGAGGTCAACCTTTGGCAGATCAAGGCCTCGTATGAATGTCTCGGCATCCGAGGCCATCTGCTCCACCGTGTCGGGCGTCCGGCCGGTGGAGGTGCCTATGCCGAGATTGTTGAACGCAATGACCGGCCGCGTTTCAGCAAGGCTATTCACCACTGCCGGATCCCAGGCATCCATCGTCCCGGTGAAGTGCTGCAGCAGGATGAGCGGCGTCCCGGCCGTCGGGCCGAGCCGCCGGAAGGCGAAGCGCACATCGCCGACGTTCAAAGATTCTGTTCTAGCGGTTTCGAGCGACATGGTTGCTCCTTTGTGAGTTGCATTTGCTTGATGCGGAGTCGATCCTGATGATTGGCAGCGCATCTACATGGTGAGGACGATGCGAAAGCGGGCTTCGCCCGCCATCATCTTGCGATACGCTTCCGGCGCGCGTTCTAGCGGCATCGTCTCGATCATGGCGGCAACGCCAGCGAGCGAGCTGAACCGCAAGGTGGCATCGGCGGTCGCTGGATCGCCGGTCAAGGCGCCTTCGATCGAACGCTCGCCGAACAGGAGGTCGGACGTCGCGATCTCCGCAGGTTCGGGAGATGCGCCGAGCGCGATGATCCGGCCGCGCGGCCGAAGCCCCTTCACCGCGTCTGCCACAGCTCTACCACCTGACGCGGTGATGACGACGAGCTGCGCGCCGCCCAGATCCTGCAGCGCGGAAGCAACCGCGACGCTCGAGCTGTCGACATAATGGTGGGCGCCAAGCTTTCCGGCGAGACCACCTTTGTCCGGTCCGCGCCCAATCGCCACGACCTCGAAGCCCATGCGCCGGGCGAACTGCACGGCGAGGTGCCCGAGGCCGCCAATGCCGATCACGGCGACCAGATCGCCGGCGCGAGCGGGAGAGTTGCGGAGCGCGCTGAAGGTCGTCAGTCCGGCGCAGAGCAGCGGAGCGGCGTATTCCGAGGCGAGCCCATCGGGAATCGACACGAGGCCACTTGAGCGCGCGAGCATGTACTGCGCGTAGCCCCCGTCATGATGAACGCCGGTGAACTCCTGGTTCCGGCAATTGACGAGATCGCCGCCGCGGCACTCTGCACAGTGTCCGCAACTACCTCCGAGGAAGCCGATGCCGACGCGCTGCCCGAGCGTCCAACCCTCGACGTTGCTGCCGACCGCGTCGATCACGCCTACAGCCTCGTGGCCCGGCACGCGCGGCCATTGGATCGGAAAAGCCCCTTCGACGGTCGCGGCGTCGGAGTGGCAGACACCGCAGGCCTCGACGCGAAGGCGGACCTGCCCGGGGCCGGGATCGACAAGCGGCTTTTGCGTCAGTTCGAGCTGTCCCGGCGCGACGGCCTGAACAGCGCTGTATGTCGTCGGATCGCTCGACATGAAAGCTCCAAGGTCTGAAAAACCTGTCGGAGCGCTACCAGCGGCCTGCCCAAGCCGACAGGACGTAGATGCCATCATTCCGGCCATGCATGGCGAAACATCGCTGGAACGACCATCTAGGCGATTAGCAACCGTCGCGGAGAAAGCATGAAGATCGGCCTCGTCCTTTGCCCGAGTTTCCAACCCGTCTGCTTCGGAGCCGTCGCAGCGTTCGACGTGGCCAACAAGCAGGCCGGCGAGAAGGTCTATGACGTGCGCGTCCTCTCGGAGGAAGGAGGACTGGTCGCCTCGTCATCCGGCATGCAGGTCATGACGGACCCAATCGACGATGCTCGCTATGACACGCTGATCGTCGCCGCGGGCCTGGAGATACCGACCTCGTCGCCGGGATTGGTCCGGCTGCTTCGCGCTGCTGCTCGCGACGCGCGCCGCGTCGCCGCCATCTGCCTGGGCTCGTTCGTCCTGGGAGATGCGGGCTTGCTGAACGGCCGGCGCGCCACCACGCATTGGCGTTACGCGCAGGCGCTGCAGGACCGTTTCCCCAGCTGCGAGGTCGACATGGACAAGATCTTCATCGCGGACGGACCGATATGGACGTCAGCCGGCATGACCGCGGGAACGGACCTAGTCGTGGGCATGATCGAGCGCGACCACGGCTCCGATATTGCCCGTTCGGTCGCGAAGGGCATGGTCATGTACCATCGCCGCTCAGGCGGACAGTCCCAGCATTCCACTTTGCTGGACCTCGGCGCGAATGAAGATCGGGTCCAGCGCGTGCTGAACTACGCTCGTCAGAACCTTGCCGAAAACCTCACCGTTGACGAGCTTGCCGAGGCCGCGTGCCTCAGCCCCCGGCAGTTCACGCGGCTGTTTCGGGCGGAAACCGGCACCACGCCCGCAAAGGCGGTCGAAGCGTTGCGTGTCGAAGCCGCGAAGTTGATGCTGGAACAAAGTCGGTGGCCGATCGAGGTCATCGCTCGCGAGGTGGGGTTCGCGAACCGAGAGCGGATGCGTCTGGCGTTTGCGCGCGTGCTTGGGGAGGTCCCTAGAGCCATCCGCAATGATGCCGGACCGCTGGCCGCACTATGATCGACGCGCGACCGCGGCAATGCGTGTGAGAAGGCGGCCCATGTCGGATCAATCGTCATAAGGCCACCGGCTTCTCACGCCGTCGAGTTTGGATTCCAAAGGCTCATCGCTAGCTGAGCCGGATGTTGGAAAGATCGATCGAAACGACGAGGGGCTCGGTGCTGAAGCTGCCGTCTGGCTGGCGGGAATAGATCCGGCGTTTCGTCGGGAATTTGATGCCCGAGACTTCCGTGTAGTCTTCGATGATATGCGCGCCGGGCGTGTTGCCGGAGATCTCGACGTTGTAGTCGTGGCGCTTCAGCAGCCCCTCACCGTCGAAATAGAGCGTCTGCACGGTGCTGTGCGTCGCGATCTCTGCCGGAAATCGCACCGCAAGGCGGCGCCAGTCTCCGCTGTCGGTCGGCCAGGGCTCCAGTTCCTCGGTCTCAAGTCTCGGCCAGGCAAGCAGGAACGGCATGTTCAGATAGGTCCACATCGCGCAGCCGGCGAAGTAGGCGAGTTGCAGTTCAGTCCACGGCGTTTGCAACTCATGGCCGGCAAAGCTCGCGCGCGGCTCAAGCAGCTCTTCGAGAACCGTTCCGTTGTCTGCTTCCAGAGCCACCCGGCTCGGCTCAAAGCGCGAGCGGCGATGGTCAGCGCCGAACGGAGCGTGTGACGCCCACTGCCTCTTCAGACCCACGGTGACGTTGGTCCGCTCGAGGGTGACTGCCTGTCCCTTCAAGGACCACAGGACGCCGCCCTGCACAAGATCGGCCGACACCTGCTCGAACTGCCGCCACCGATCGAGGCCTCCATGGGCTTCGATGGCTATATCCTTGAGTTGCTTCATGGTTGGGCTCCTGCGGAAGCCGCGCGGGATCGCGCAGCCTTTAGCGGGAGCCTAGGCGGTCGGCCAAGCCTGCCGAACGACTTAGATGCCTTGATTCCAGACGCCGCCGCGCGCCGGGTTTTCCAGATGCCTCTTGGCAAGCTCCAGGAAGAGAAAAGAAAAACGCGAGCGCGCTTCGCGCCGGTCATCTGGCAAGCGCTATCGTACGAGATCGTGCTTCAGTGTGGAAAAGCGTAGATTGGTGCCCAGGGGCGGAATCGAACCACCGACACTGCGATTTTCAGTCGCATGCTCTACCAACTGAGCTACCTGGGCGTGCTCCAAGAGAGGGGCCAAAGCCCATCGAGCGGGCGGTTTATAGTGGGCTCGGAGCGGCCTGTCCACCCGGCTTCGCCAAGTGGCTGCGCCGGGCGCGGCCCTTCTGTGCACAAGATCGGGCGGGGTTGCTGCGGCTGCTGCTCGGCGCTTCAGCGAGGTAATTAAAGCTTTGATACAGCTCGATTATTCGACGTCGTCGGTTTCGTCGTCGCGGCCGGGGATGACGTAGGAGCCCTTCAGCCAGCGGTTCAGGTCGACGTCGCGACAGCGCGAGGAGCAGAACGGACGGGTGGCCTGCGTCTGCGGCTTGCCGCAGATCGGGCAGGTTTTGAGCGGGCCGGTGGGCTTGTTGACCTGGTCGTCCATGGATGTCGGCAGCTTACACGGGGTGACGGGGTTCAAGAGCCTGCCCGGAAACGGGTTCCCGGTGCAGCCGCGCATGCGCCGCGGCGCGGACCCGGCAGGGCCATTCTACTGTGCATGGGGTTGTTTTCGAGGTTTTTGTCGGCGCGGCCCTTGGGCTCACTTGGGCTCACACCGCGGTGGTATTGAGCCAGCCGAAGCGGATCGGAAAGCCCTCGCCGCCGAGCAGCGTCGTGGTCTCGTACAGCGGCAGGCCGACGACGTTGGTGTAGGACCCCACCATCTTGACCACGAAGGATCCGGCGATGCCCTGCACGGCGTAGCCGCCGGCTTTGCCGCGCCATTCGCCGGAGCCGATATAGGCCTGGATGTCGTCCTCGGACAGGCGCTTGAAGCGCACGCGCGTCTCGACCAGACGCTGGCGGAAAGCCTCGCGCGGCGTGACCAGGCAGATCGCGGTGTAGACGCGGTGGTTGCGGCCCGACAGCAGCCGCAGGCACTGCGCGGCCTCGTCGACCAGATTGGCCTTGGGCAGGATGCGGCGGCCGACCGCCACCACCGTGTCGGCGGCGAGGATGAAGGCGCCGCGCAGCTCGTCGTCGAGCTGCACGGATTTCAGCGCAGCGTCGGCCTTGGCCCTGGCCAGCCGGTTGGCGCAGGCGCGCGGCAGCTCGCCCCGCTTCGGCGTCTCGTCGACGTCGGCCGGCCGGAGCGCATCCGGCTCGATGCCGGCCTGGTTGAGCAGCGACAGCCGACGCGGCGAGCCGGAGGCAAGTACGAATTTGGGGCGGCCAAGCATCAGGTGATTTGGAAGATGAGGCAGGGGTGAATTGCGCGCGGAACCTATCGGAAGGGGGCTGATTTCACAACCCGGGAACCGGAGTTTGGTGATTCGAGGTATCCGCCACGGCTGTGCCTGCTCTCTGTGACGCGGGTGTTACGGCGGGCTGATGCTACCCGCTCGCCGCGCCGACCTTGGCGAAGCGCCGCCGGATGCGCATCAGGAGCTGATCGCAGACCTCGCGATAGGCAGCTAACTTCTGGTCGCGGCTGCCTTCGATGGTGGTGGGATCCTGCGTCGGCCAGTATTCGACCTCGGCCGCGAGCGTTCGCGTCAGCTCCAGCGCCTTGTGATGCGCCTCGGGCGAGAGCGTGATGATGAGGTCGAAATTCAGTCCCTCCCAATCCTCCAGCTCCTCGAAGGTCTGCGGCTTGTGGCCGGAGATGTCCTGGCCGAGCTCGCTCATCACGGCGACGGCGAAGGGATCGAGCTCGCCCTTCCTGTTGCCGGCCGACTTCACGTAGAGGCCTTGCGGAAACATGTGCTGCAACAGGCTCTCGGCCATCGGCGAGCGCACGCTGTTCATCGCACAGGCGAACAGCACCGATTGCGGATCGCGTGCGCGTGGGGGCGCAGCCATCCGTGATCAACCCTTCCAATGGAGAACAGTAATGAGCGTGAACAGCCGGCGCGAGGTCTCGAAGTCGACCCGCACCTTGCCTTTCAGCCGCTCCTGGAGCGTGCGCGATCCCTCGTCGTGGATGCCGCGGCGGCCCATGTCGATGGCCTCGATCTTGTCGGGAGTCGCGGTGCGGATCGCCTGGTAATAGCTGTCGCAGATCATGAAATAGTCTTTCACGATCCGCCGGAACGGCGTCAGCGACAACAGATGCGCGACCACGGGCGTGCCGTCCTCGCGGCGGATGTCGAACATCAGCCGGTTGCCGGTGATGCCGATATGCAGCGTGAACGGGCCCTTGCCGTCCGCGCCCTCGGGCGCAAACAGGTTCTGCTCGATCAGATCGTAGATCGCGATCGCCCGCTCGTGCTCGATGTCGGGCCCGGAACGGCCAATCGATTCCTCGTCGAGCGTGACGCCGACGATGCGATTAGTTGAGTCGTCCTGTGCGGGCGGCTTTGTCATGACAGATTGAGGCGCAATCCAATCGAGCGGGAATGGGCATCCAGCCCCTCCGCCTTGCCGAGCGTCATCGCGGCCGGACCCAGCGCACGCAATTGGTCGGGCCCGCATTTCAGGATCGAGGTGCGCTTCATGAAGTCGTGCACCGAGAGGCCGGAGGAAAACCGCGCCGAGCGCGCCGTCGGCAGAACGTGGTTGGAGCCGCCGACATAATCGCCGATCGCTTCGGGCGTGTGCGGTCCGAGGAACACCGCGCCGGCATTGCGGATCTTCGCCGCGAGCGCGTCGGGATCGACGGTCATGATCTCGAGATGCTCGGCCGCGATGGCGTCGGCAAGCGGGACGGCGTCGCCCAGGTTCTTCACCATGATAACGGCGCCGAAATCGGCCCAGGACGCGCTGGCGATCGCGGCGCGCGGCAGCGTCTTCAGCTGCGCCTCGACCGCCTTTTCGACGTCGGCGGCAAGGCGCGCCGAGTCCGTGATCAGGATCGACTGCGCGCTGGAATCGTGCTCGGCCTGCGCCAAGAGGTCAGCGGCGATCCAATCGGCGTTGCCGGTGTCGTCGGCAATGACGAGCACCTCCGAGGGGCCGGCGATCATGTCGATGCCGACCTTGCCGAACACCAGCCGTTTCGCGGCAGCGACATAGGCATTGCCCGGGCCGACAATCTTGGCGACCGGCGCGATGGTCGCGGTGCCATGCGCCAGCGCGGCCACCGCCTGCGCACCGCCGACACGGTAGATCTCGGTGACGCCGCCGAGATGGGCGGCCGCCAGGACCAGCGGATTGAGCTTGCCGTCCGGCGAGGGCACCACCATCACGAGGCGCGACACGCCGGCGACTTTCGCCGGCACGGCATTCATCAGCACCGATGACGGATAGGCCGCCGTGCCGCCGGGGACGTAGAGGCCGGCGGATTCGATCGCGGTGTAGCGCCAACCAAGCTCGACGCCGAGCGGGTCGGTGAAGCGCTCGTCCTTCGGCAGCTGGCGGCGGTGATAGGTCTCGATGCGGTCGCGCGCGAGCTTGAGTGCATCCAGCGTCGCAGGCTCGCAGGCCTTGACGGCGGCCTCGATCTCGGCGGCGGAGACGCGCAAGGAGGATGCGTCCAGCCTCAAGCGGTCGAACTTGGCCGTCGCCTCGAGCAGGGCGGCGTCGCCACGCTTGGCCACGTCGTCGACGATCGCGCGCGCGGCGGCCTCGACGTCGGCCGACGCCTCGCGCTTGGCGGCGAGGAAGGCGGCGAATCGCTGGTCGAAATCAGCGCTGCTGCGGTCGAGGCGAACGGGCATGTTTCGCTTGGCTTCCGGCTGGTCTTGAGGGGCGGGTCGGCGCACCAGGTCCCCTGCTCAATGGCGCGGCGGGGAAGCTGCGTCAACCCTCGGCAGATGCCATCCCAGCCAGGGCCCATTCGGCTGGTATACGGCCTCTTCAGCCCTCCCCCTGGACTCCAGTGCCCAGCGTGTCGGCCCCGAGGTCGGTCAGCTCGCATTCCAGACACTCGACGTCCAGGCGGATGGCGCCGCCCTGGGCGAACAAAAGCAGGGCGCTGCCGCCGGGCTCCTCGGCGCGGCCGTCCCGGGGGTGAAATTCAATGCCGACGAGATCCAGGATCTTGTCCGGCGCGGCGAGGTCAATGTTGCGCGACTTGCAGGCGAGCACACGGTCGAAACGGAGCGCTGCGACCAGCCGGCGCGGCTCGGTCTCGCCCTCCAAGGTCTGCTCCCAGTCCAGCCGGCTCATTCCGACCACAAGCCGTTTCTCGCCCTGCCGCCAAATGATATCGGAAGCCTGAACGCGGGCGTCCTGGACATGGGTCGAGATCACGGCGAGGTCGTCGGCGTCGAGAGCGATCAGTTTGAGCTGGGGCGACATCGCCGCGCCTCTCCTTGAGTGGACGGGGCTCAACGCGCGCGAGCCCCGAAATTTCCACACAAGTTAAGCCCTCGTCCGGCTCGCCGCTACGCGGCGAGCCACCCATTCCCACAACAAGGGAGGGTGAGAGTCGTGAAACCTCACTCCCTGAAGAACGCCAGGAGATCCGCGTTGATCGTCTCGGCATGCGTGGTCGGCATGCCGTGGGGGAATCCCTTGTAGGTCTTCAGGATGCCTTTCTTGAGCAGCTTGGCCGAGAGCGGCGCCGAGTCCGCGTATGGCACGATCTGGTCGTCGTCGCCATGCATCACCAGAACCGGGACGTTGATCTTCTTCAGATCCTCAGTGAAATCGGTTTGCGAGAACGCGACGATGCCGTCGTAATGCGCTTTCGCGCCACCCATCATGCCCTGGCGCCACCAGTTCTCGATCACCGCTTCCAGCGGTTTTGCGCCGGGGCGGTTGTAGCCGTAGAACGGGCCGGCGGCGATGTCGCGGTAGAAGGCCGAGCGGCCGGCGGCAAGCTGGGCCTGGAAATCGTCGAACACGCTCTTCGGCAGGCCGCCGGGATTGGCCGCGGTCTGCACCATCAGCGGCGGCACCGCCGAGAGGATCGCGGCCTTCGCGACGCGGCTCTCGCCGTGACGGGCAATGTAGTGCACGACCTCGCCGCCGCCGGTGGAATGGCCGACATGGAGGGCGTTCTTGAGGTCGAGATGCGCGGTGAGCGCGGCGAGATCGTCGGCATAATGATCCATGTCGTGACCATCGGCGACCTGCGCCGAGCGGCCGTGGCCGCGGCGGTCATGGGCGATGACGCGATAGCCGCGCGTGATGAAGTACATCATCTGCGCGTCCCAATCGTCCGACGACAGCGGCCAGCCATGGCTGAACACGATCGGCTGGCCCGAGCCCCAGTCCTTGTAGAAGATCTCGACGCCGTCTTTGGTGGTGATGGTGGGCATGGTGGGGGCTCCTTTCAATGAGAGACGTCATTCCGGGACGCGCGTCAGCGCGAACCCGGAATCTGGAGATTGATAAATCGGGATTCTCTGGTGCGCGATTGCGCACCAGAGTTCATCGCTGCGCGATGCCCCAGAATGACGGGTGAACGCGCGCCGCGCTCGCGCGATCTTTCAGGCAAACGCCAGGGGCTTGTAGCGCCGCCAGGCGCCGATGGTCAGCACGACGAAAAATACCAGCACGATGCCCTGCACCACGGCGAACACCGGTCCCGATGGCGGCGCCGGGGGCACGGCGGGCGCGAGCGCGGCAAGCGCGGGCACCTTGAGGAACGACTGGATCACCAGCACGAAGACGTTGAAATAGAGCGAGATCATCGCGGTCACGATGTAAACTGGGCGCCAGACGCCGGCGAGCTTCATGCTGTAGAGCGCGAAACAGGCGATCGCGAGCAGCACCAGCGAGATGATGCCGATGATGTGCGAGGGCAGCAGCTCCTTGAATGGAAACAGGAAACCAGTCGCGCTGGTGAGAATGGTGAACAGCAGGAAGATCGCGGTCAGGCCCGGCATCGACTTAGAGCCGAGCAGTCCGAACATCACGACGAGCCCGGCGACGATGGCAATCAGGCTGATGATGACATGGATCAGCGTAAGGGCGGGCAGGCTTAGGCCAAGCACCATGACATCTCTCCTACTCTCTGCATTGAGGTGACGAGAATAGTATTACGGTCCTCATCGGATTACCACCTGCGTTGTCGTCACATGCATGAGCGCAGCCATGCGTCGTCGTGCGAAATCGAAAAACGCATGGCTGAACTTTTTGCAGCGCTGTCACAAACGACGGCAGGCTTTCGACGAAAGTTGAATCGAACTCACACGTTCTTGGTATCGAAGATCAGGATGTCGGCACCGCCGCTGGCGAATTTCGGCACGTCGGCGCCGGTTGCCTTGCCTTCCTCGCTGCCAAAGGCGGCCTGAACGTCGGCCACGCTGTCGAAGGTGAGGATGGCGACGAGATGGATTCCGGAAGGGCCTGCGGGAGATGCGACCGGCCCTTTGCTGACGGCGTAGTTCTTCAGGCCGGGAAGCTTCTTGGCGAGCGGGATGTGCGTCTCGGCATAGTATTTGTCGAAGGCGGCAGCATCCTTGGGTGTCTTGTAGAGCACGACGACTTCAGCCATTTGGTCCTCCCTGGGGAATCTTTGTTTTTCCACGCGCGATTGACCTCGCGACGAGGCGATAGTCTCGCGGGACGCAGCGCAATGGCAAGTCCCTTGCGGCTAGCCATTGCCTTGCCTTGTCCTTGACTAAAGCGCCGGTTTTGCGGCGTCGCCGAGATAGCCATGCAGGGAGGCAACGACCTGCGCGCCCTCGCCGATGGCGCCGCCGACGCGCTTGACCGAGCCGGAGCGGACGTCGCCGACGGCGTAGACGCCGGGCACTGAGGTCTCCAGCGGCGCCACCAGCTTGCCCTGATTCTGCTCGGACTGCGCGCCGGTGACGACGAAGCCGCCGCGATCGAGCGTCACGCCGCAACCGTCGAGCCAGGACGTGGCGGGATCGGCGCCGACGAACAGGAAGAGATTGCGGATATCGGCGGAATCCTCGTCATCCGACAGCCGGCTCTTCCAGCGGATGCGCCGCAGCAGCGAGGCCTCGTCGCCCTCGAGCGCGGTGATCTCGGTGTTGAACATCAATTCGATGTTCGGGGTCGCTTCGATGCGCTCGATGAGATAGCGCGACATGCTGGCGCCAAGGCCGCCGCCGCGGATGATCATCAGCACTTTTTTCGCATGGCCCGACAGGAACACGGCCGCCTGGCCGGCCGAATTGCCGGCGCCGACCAGAGCCACCTCCTCGCCGGCGCAGAGCCGCGCCTCCACGGGCGATGCCCAGTACCAGACGCCGCGGCCCTCGAACTTGTCGAGGTTGGCGATGTCAGGACGGCGATAGCGCGCGCCGCTGGCGACCACCACCGAACGGGAGCGCAAGGTCTCGCCGCAATCCAGCGCCAGCGCGAAGGTGCCGTTGGCGCGGGAGCAATCCAGCGAGCTCACCGACATCGGAATCATGATGTCGGCGCCGAACTTCTGCGCCTGGGTGAAGGCGCGGCCCGCCAGCGCCTGGCCGGAGATGCCGGTCGGGAAGCCCAGATAGTTCTCGATGCGCGCGCTGGCGCCGGCTTGGCCGCCGAAGGCGCGGGTGTCGACGACCGCGACCGAGAGACCTTCGGACGCAGCGTAGACCGCAGTCGCGAGCCCCGCCGGCCCGCAGCCGACGATGGCGACATCGTAGATTCGGTCGTCCTTGGCCCCGCCGATCATGCCGATGGCGCGGCCGAGCTCGGTCTCGCTGGGATTGCGCAGCACCGTGCCGCCGGCCGTGACGACGAGCGGCCAATCCTCCGGCTTCGGCGAATAGCGCGCGATCAGTTCGGCGGCGTCATGCTCGCTCTCGGGATCGAGCAGATGATGCGGCTGGCCATTGCGGGTGAGAAAGCCCTGCAGGCGCACCACGCCGGCGGAGTTCGAGGGCCCGATCAGCACGGGGCCGCCGATGCCGCCCTGGATCAGATTGACCCGGCGCAGGATCAACGCGCGCATGATGCGCTCGCCAAGCTCGGCTTCGGCCACCAGCAGCGCGCGCAGCCGGTCCGGCGGGACGAGCAGCACCTCGACATTGCCTTCGGCGCGGCCGTCGACCAGCGCCGGCCTGCCCGAGAGCTGGCCAAGCTCGGCCAGGAATTGCCCCGGCCCCTGATCGATCACCGGAGTGACGTGACCGAGACCGTCGCGCTGGGTGATGGCGACGTGGCCAGCCAGCACCACGAACATGCCGGGCCCGGGCTTGCCGGTCTCGAACAGCAACTCGCCGTCCGCGTAGGTGCGGATTTCGCCGAAGTGCCTGATCCGTTCGATCTCGGCGGGCGTCAGCGCCGGAAAGGTCTGCTCGGGGCGGGTGAACCGCAACAGCTGCGCATCACGGTCGGTTCGTTGTGTTTCGTCCTGCCCCATGGTCACTGCATGCACTCCAAAATTTCCAGCCGCCGGCGTTCAACGAGAGGTCTTGCCGGCGGCCCCCTCATTTAGGGAACCATCGTCATTCTGCGAGGGGTCGGTGCTTGCGGCGCGTTCGCGCGCCTGCACCTTCCGCCGCTTCAGGTTTTCGCGCAGCGCCGATTTCAGCCGGTCGTCCCGGGACGCCCTCGCCTGCCTCGCGCTCTTGTCAGTCTCGTCGCCCATCGCGGCTCCATCCCAGCAACCGGCCACAGGATGCCATCGAAGTGTGGCAGCTCAAGAGGGTGAGGCGATACGACCCCAAGCGAAACGCGAAATGGATCGAATCCGGCTCCCAGGCCAACTGCCCAGTTGGGCAGGGATATCAGACCCGAATCGGCGTGAAGTCGGTCAGTTCGGGCGAAAACGGGGATTTTGGCGCCGATATCGGCCCGATTTTCTCGTTTTGGCGGGGCTAGCAAGCTTGCGCAGGAGGGGGGCTTGTGGCAGATATCGGCCCGCTTGGTAGGCCCCTCGGGCGGCCGATTCTTGTCCCAGCACATGCTGCCGTAGCTCAGTGGTAGAGCACTCCATTGGTAATGGAGAGGTCGACAGTTCAATCCTGTCTGGCAGCACCAGCTTTCCTCACCGACGCGAGCCCTCCTCCTGGCAGCGAGCCCGCAACAGCCACGGATGCGATCGTGATCACCCGTTCCCTGCCCTATGAAGGACTGCTCCACGAGATCGTCGAGCATAATGGCGTGCTGTATCTCGGCGGCATCGTTCCTGAAGATGCCGGGCTCGACATGGCCGGCCAGGCCGACGATGTGCTGCGCCAGATGAAAACCCTGCTCGAGGGAGCCGGCTCCGATCTCTCCTGCGTTCTGCAGGTGACGATCTTCGTGGCCGACCTCACGGAGAAGGCCGCGTTCAACCAGGTGTGGAAGCGCTATTTCACTGCGGAGCATCTGCCGGCGCGGGCCGCGATCGGCGTTGCGGATCTCGGCCCGGGCGTCAAGCTGGAGCTGACGGCGATCGCCGCGCGCCGCTGATCCTCGAACGACGGGCGAGAAGAGCAAGCTCGGTCGTTTCGCCAGTCTTCCACACATGGCTTGGCATTCTCGCGGCCCGAAACGCCCGAGTTTTGCTCGTTTCCTTGTCCCTCTTTGAAGAGAGGGCGCAGGGAAGGCCGGGTGCCGGCTGGCACCCACGGTCCGCTGTGCGAAAGCACACGCAGAAAACTGCACAGCGGCATACAGGTGAAGCCCAACACACGGCCTTCCCTGCGCAGGGGAAAATAAATAGCAGCATGAAGTACAGTGAAGCTACGTGGAGTCATCAAGCTATTGATCAAGCGCGCAATATACCCATAACGTCTCAAGTGTCTTCACCAGGCTTCACAGACACGATCGCGACACTTCGCGAGAACGGGGACGCATCATGGCACGCAAGGTCAGCTTCAGTGCGCTGGAAAGTCGCAGCGCGCGTCTGCGACTGAAAGTTCGCCGCAGACCGTACAGCGGCCCTTCGCTCGCGCGCGGCATCTCGCTGATGTACAGGCGCAACAAGACCAATGGCACATGGGTGTTGAAAGCGTCCGACGGGAGCGGAGCATATTGGACAAAGGGCTTTGCACTCGCCGATGACTTCGAGGATGCGGACGGCAAGAATGTGCTGACGTTTCATCAGGCGCAGGATGCAGCCAAGAATCTTGCGCGCGGCGGTGACGGTGCGAACGGTGCGCCAATAACTTTGGATGGTGCGCTGAGCGCTTATAAGGCCGACCTAATCGCGCGGGATGCCAACCCCTACAATGCCGAGCACCCGCGCCTGCACCTCACCAGCGTGCTGCTATCGAAGCCTGTGCCCCTATTGACGTCGAAAGAGCTGAAAGCGTGGCGCGACGGCTTGCTCGGCACGATGAAACCATCGACCATCAACCGGCTGTGCCGTTGTATATCCGCCGCGCTCGCGTTGGCGGCGCAGCATGACGACCGCATCAAGAACGGTGACGCTTGGGAAATCGGACTCGCCTGCCTGCCGGACGCGACTGAGGTGCGCAATGTCATTCTGTCGGACGACAAGGTGCGCGAGTTCGTGAGCATCGCTTATGGACTGGATCGTCAGTTCGGCCTGCTGATGGACACGCTTGCAGTGACGGGCGCGCGACCGTCGCAACCGGTGCGGCTCCGTGTGGAAGATTTTCATGATCATCCCGTTCGGCCCAAACTAATGATGCCAAAATCGGCGAAGGGTGGCGGACGAAACCGCAGCCAGAGAAAGGTCGAGCGCTATTCTGTGCCGATCACCGTGCAGCTTGCGGCGAGACTGAGGGCCGCGGCAAACGGCCGTGCTGACGACGCGCCGCTGCTACTGCAAGCTGATGGGACTGCTTGGGACAAAAATCCGGGGCAAAATTATCACCGTCAAGTCGACAGGGTGGTCACCTCCATCGGCTGCGATCCCGCTGAGGTGACGGCATATTCCCTGAGACACAGCAGCATCGTCAGAATGCTCTTGGCAAACGTTCCGATCCGTCTGGTCGCGGGCCTACACAACACGTCGGTGGCGATGATTGAAAAGCATTACAGCCGGTACATCACTGAGTTTGCCGACGAGCACGCCCGCGCGGCCATGCTCCAACCCGCGACCCCGTCGTTCGACAACGTCGTCGCCCTGAGGTGAGTCGCGAAAAATAGCTTTCCTCTGTCAATCCTAGGTCGCGCCCCACTAAATCTCGCTCAAATCGAGTGCGGCGGAAATGTGTCGCTGGCGGCTGGCCATTCCGAAATCCCTAGATGGGCGAAGCATTTAGCCAGCGCCATAGGGTGCGGTACTTTCAAAATTATTTTGAAAAATCAAATACTTGACGTCCCAACGGTCGCCTCCCACCCTTCGCGAGGTCCTATGTAGATCTATGAAGGAAGGGTTCCACCAATGCCTCGCGAAGAAGCGACAGAGAAAAACGAGAACTTCCTAATCCCGACGCTGGCGATGTCGATTCCTCAGTTCTGCATCGCACATAACATCAGCCAAGGGTTCTACTATAAGCTGAAGAGAAACCGTCTTGCTCCTCATGAGCTTAGGCTCGGCAAACGCACTCTCATTACGTTTGAAGCCGCCGCCGATTGGCGCCGGAAGCGTGAGGCCAAGCCTGCGACAACGTTTGCTCGTGACTAAAACCGAAGACCGCCCGGCAGGCACCGAACGTCAGGGATTGAGCGTCTGAGGAATATAACACGCTCACCCCAAGTTCCCGACCCGCCGCGCATCCTCATGAGGGGCTTGCGTGATGTCCGACGATGACGCGCGTCCGCTCTTGGTAGTGATCCATCAGATCTCCAACGACCACCGCGGTCGACGCCGGTTCATGGCGACGACGAGCGGGCGAGTCCTATGCGACGCCACGCCGAACCCCATCCCCTGCGTCGCAGCCTGCTTGCTAAGGCGTGATTTTGATCCGTCTCAGCTCATCGTCTTTCGGGATGCCGTTACCGACTTTGAAGAAATTTTGACGATTGACGAGGCGCTTGCGCTCGATGATGTCGTGGTGCCGATGCGTGGGAGGCGGTGATGCTGGATTACAACGACGCCAAGCCGCAGGAAGAGTCGCCACGCAAGGGCGGTCGCCGTGACGGCAATGGCAACGGCTTCAAGGTTGACAAGGACGATATCAAGGATCGCCTGCGTCAGGATGTCCGCGGCTTCGTGCTTTGGCTCTACTCCGGCCGTGCCTGTCTCACGAAGCACGAAGCTCGCATCGGCAGCGTGCACGGCGAAGCCGGCGAAAGCCTCAACATCGAGTTGACGGGCTCGAAGGCTGGCGTCTGGTACGACCACGCCACCAATCAGGGTGGCGATCTGATCAAGCTGTACCGCCTGTTCATGGGTTATGTCGGCACCCAGGACTTCCAGCAGTCGCTGAACGAGATCGCGGCGGACTTCTTTCACGACCCGGTCAAGGTCGAACGTCGGTCGTCGCGGCCTTCACCGTCGGAGAAGATCGCGCAGGCTAAGAAAGAGTTCGGAGACAAGCCCCACAAGGACACGATCGAACTTGGCGCGTCGGTCGCGAGATTCCGCTACCACGATGTCAACGGCAAAATCATCGCCATCGTGTATCGCTACGAACCCGATGGCACCCGCGCAAGCAAGACTTTCCGCCCGCATTGTTACAAGATTGTCGAAGGTGTCGAGACATGGTGCGCCGGCATGCCGGACCCGCGACCGTTGTATCGGCTGCACGAGATCGTCAAGGTCGCGGCCGTTGTTCTGACTGAAGGCGAAGCTAAAGCCGATGCCGTGGTCGGGCTTGGGATCGCGGCGACTTCGATCATGGGCGGTGCCAACGCTGTGTCAAAGACCGATTGGGCGCCGCTGGCCGGCAAGTTGGTGATAATTTGGCCGGACAACGATAACCCCGGCCAGGACTTCGCTTGCGCCGCCACCGCGTTGCTGCTTTCGCTCGGCTGTAAGGTCAAGGTTGTTCAGATCCCGCCCGGCATGATTGAGGGCTGGGACGCGGTCGACTGCATCGCGGACGGAGGTGACGCCGCTGCGCTGATCACCAAAGCGTTGACGGCGGAAGGTTCGCCGCCGGACGATGATGGATCACCCGCGGAAGACCCAAAGCCGGAGGAGCCACAAGCACCGCCGCCGCCACCACCACCTGGCATCCCGCTCGACTATTACGAAAACTTGGGTAACGCCGTTCCCAAGACCTGGATCTTCAAGGGCGCGCTGGCCATCGGCGAGACCTCCAGCTTTGTTGGCCCGCCCGGCAGCGGCAAGTCAGCGCTGCTTGTGAGTGCCGCGTTGCATGCCGCTATCGGTACAGATTGGCGCGGCTACCGCTCAAAACAGCGCGTTGGCGTCGTCTATTTCGCGCTGGAGCGAGGTCAACTTGCCAAGCGTCGCATGATGGCGATGGCGGGGCCGCCCAACCTGCCAATCGCGGTCGCTAGCCAGGTGATCGATCTGGTGCACCCCGGCTGCGTGCAGATCATTGTCGACACCATCCGATCCGCGGAGGCGCATTTCGGTCTTCCGGTCGGGCTGATCGTCCTCGACACTTACCCTAAGGGAATTGCTGCCGGCGGCGGCGATGAGAACAGCGCCAGGGATCAGAACATTGCCGCGGCCAATCTGCGCCGTGTGCATGAACAGGTGGCGGCGCACATCGCCCTGATTGGTCACACCGGCAAGAACGAAGACAAGGGCGCCCGCGGCTCCAACGCTCATTTGGGCGACGTCGACTTGATGGTGCAGATCGCTGTGCAGGGCGAGATCCGCACCGCAACCATCACCAAGAACAATGATGGCCCGGAAGGTGTGCTGACACAATTTACGGTGAGAGCCGTAACACTCGGGCAGGACGAGGACGGCGACGACATCACCACGGCCGTCGTTGTCGACGAGGTGCCCGCTGGTGGCGCTGCCGGCCGTCGGGAAAACCTGACCAGCGCGCAACGCAAGGCGATGGACATGCTCCTTCGCGTCATCCTCGACTTCGGCAAGCCAGCACCTGCCACCAGCGACTACCCGAAGGGCGTCAAGACGGTGACGGTGAAGCAGTGGCGCGAGGCTTGCCTCAAGGGCGGTTTGTCGCCGGGGGGCACAGACGAGAGCGCTGGCCGCGCGTTCCGCCGCGCCATGGCTGATCTAGACCGTATGAAGATGATCAGCACGTGGGACGGTCTGGTCTGGGTGGTTCGCGAATGAGTTCTTCCCGGACAAACGGACAAAGTCGGACATGTCCGGACAGTGTCCAAAGGCCATTTCCGGACAGACACGGACACACCCCTACAGGGTGTCCGTTGTCCGGAGGCCCGACTTTCGATGGAATGGCAGGATGCAACGCGGACCGGCAGTCCTAGGTTGGGCTGGACGGGAGCTGTGAGGCGCGTAGGGTGTGCAACGCCACTCTGTCTATTGAAGGCGACATGGCATGCCATCATCGCTCGCCGGCGCCGACCAACGGCTCAAAAATCTGAAGTCCGGACGTGGCCGACGCTGGGGCTCGCGGAATAGGATCCCGCGCGATCTTAGACAGGCTGTAATCGACGCTGCGATTGCTCACGGCAGCGACGGTCATGGCCGCGGCGGCTTGACCGGTTACGGATTCTTTCTCGCGTCCCGCCATCCAAAGGCATTCGCCGGCTTGCTGGGCAAGTTGTTGCCGCTTCAAATCGATGGTCACGTCACCAGTCACTTCTCCCAGATCAACATCGTTCCGATTCCGTCTGATCACTATCTCGGCAGCGACGGCATTGCGAAGGTGTTAAAGCCCGCTGAGCCCGGTCATTCCCTCAGCAATGAGGTGACTCGGCCGGAAAACTAAACAATATCAACTCCCCCATCGTCCCGTGATCACCGTAGTGTCGCGAAACGGTTTCACGACAGCCTGCCTGAACGTCGGACTGCATCGATTGCGCAGAGCTGCCCCCCCGGGGGGGGTGCGTTTACCTCCGGCCGCTGAGCGATCTGGGCCGGCTCCCTCCCTACAAGTTTTCCCAAATCCGATATGTTGCAGTACAACAAGCGTACTGCGCCAACGAACGCACACGCCATCCTCAGATCGCCCGGCAGCCGCTGCGTTTGGCCACCTCCCGCTACAGGATCGCGCAAAATGTCCGGCGGCTACCCGACCACCCGGTCGCGCGCAACGGCTCTCCAGGCGGCCAGCCGCCAGCTTCTGGCAGCGCGAGGATTCGGTTTTTGCTGATGCCGAGATCCTTGAGCTTCGGTTCAAGGGGGTAGCAGCTCGCGACCTCCCGAAGATTCTGTTGGTTGAGCCCGGATCGCGCTCGCTGCGCTCCTTCATCTGGATCAGCCGCCGGCGCGACGCTCAATCAGCTTTTCGGCAAGGACTCCGAATTTATTACCGTGGTAATAGATTGAAGACCCGATATGCCGCTTTTCGAGGTTTTCCCCCGCTGGGGGAATTCTCAATTCCCGACTGAAGAACGTCACTCAGCGCAGCCTTCTTGGCCGCTTTATTGTTTTGGCGGCCGGTGACGACCTCGTGACCCAACGGCTGCATCACGTGACATCCGCCGTCCCTTGACGTCACACCCGGCCGGCAGGATGGGTCGCGCGACCGAGTCTCCCGTCCAGGACAAAGCCACTGCCGAAGGATAGCCGGGACAAGCCGCCATCGCACAGGCAGTTCGAGAAATTCGACGACCTCATTCGAGCTGCCGGGCCGCAACCGACCTCTCGCGAGCTTGCCCGCTACTGGACCGAACGCGCCGACCATGAGGAGCGAATGGCGGAGCTGAAGCGGCGCGGCGTTTCGTCCGAGCGCAAGTAGCTCCATAGCGTTCGAGAATTTAGTCGGTTCCTGAATTTTTCCACCACGGTGGAAAATCGAAGAACCTATCAGCGCGCCGCTTCCGCTCGTTCCAGGTTTGAACTGAAAAGCAAAACGAAAACAAGCGCTCGCGCATCGCGATGCGCCGATCACCGTGCTAAGCTTGGCCGGTGTTTCGCGGCGCGCGCCGGAGGCTCGCGCGTCCGAATTCGGGAGACGCGACCATGCAGGACCGATCCGGAATCCGAAAAGGTGCATTCATCCAGGGCGGCTATTGTCCTGGCCATCACGTTACGACGCTGTCCCTCGACGCCGATCCGCAGGCGACCGAACGGCTCGCAGAGCTTGCCGCCGAACGCGATGCTTTGGGGGAGCGCCTGGCGGAGATCCGGCGGAAGGTCACCGTCCTGAGGGGCGCGAAGTGAGCGGCGAAGCGCTCCGGATGCAGCTCGAACTGAAGCGCCTCGCGCGCAAGCATCGGATCGCTCCTCCGCCAAGCGTGCCAACCGCGCCGCTGCCGCCAGTCGACGGCGATTGGATATTTGAAGGTCTTGCAGCGCCGGCCACGATTGATAGCGAGCGCACGAAGTTTGCGGCCGAATGCTGGATGCCAGTTCGGCAAAACATCCCATTGCTGTATCGCCACGGCCGGCTGGCCGGCGAAGTCCTCGAAGTCCGCACGACTGACAAGGGCTTGCATGTGCGAGCGCTAGTTCGCGACAATGAAGCGAAGCAATGCACTCACTTCAGCGTCGCTGCGACAATTCACGGCTATCAGCTTCGGGAGGTCAATAATCGCGAGAGTTTTCATGCCGTCATCACTTGCGCCGCCTTGGACGAAATCACGCTGACCAACGCCCCGGCCAATCCTGCCGCGGTGGTCCTGCATCGTTATCGGCAGTCAGCGGCAGTCGAGTTCTATGACATCGTCAAGCGCGGGATTATTTGTGCGCAGGGCGTTGTGGCGGCCTTGCGAGTCATGAATGCCGCTCAAGTTGCGCCTCCCCAAACCGTCGCGGGTCCCGACAAACGATCTGCGTGCGACTTGGCGGGCTCTAGGCCAACACCCGTGAAAGCGCCGACAAGGCCACGACCGAAAACTGAGTTCAGAACCTTGGTCGACGCGATCAATGCAACGTCAGGACAGGTACAATGACCGAAATCACCGGCACGGAGCTTCTTCGCCAAGTCGCGGCGGCTCGCGTCAAAAAAATCGACTACGCACGTCTGGCAAAAAGCGTCGGGATTGCGCCGGATGACCTGCTCGATTTCTCACAGGGGCGCAAAACCTTGCCAGCCGACACGCTCTGCCGGCTCACCACCGAGATGATGCAGGGTACGAGGTATTATCCCGAGCAGGATATGCTGGGTCCTCTGGAGCAGATCGAACCGAGGCCAATGGGCATCAGGCCTGATCCGTTCGTGCCGACACCGCGGACGTGGGCGGTTGGCATAGCGCAAGGGCCGGGACCGCAGCCAGTGAGGCCGTCCCCAGAGCAGCAGACGCAACCCAAGCGGCCGGGCTGGATTGGCGGATGGCTCTAGGCGGCGATACGACAGTCGCTCGTACTTTTCCCGCCTAAGTAGTTGTGCTTTGATGCCCATGCACCAGTTGTGGGGGATTGCGATGGCTAGCCATCAGCATATTTTCACCGCTGCCTACATCGCGCTCGCGATCCTGAATACGGCACTTGCAGCAATAGCCATCTTTTCCTTTTAGGCGCTCGCTAAGTGAATTCGTACGCGGACTTGTCGCGTCGATTGATTGCCAGATAGAATTCCTTGCCCTCAATCACCGCTGTTATCGCTTCCATCGCTTGTTTGATCGAGCAGCGCCGAAGCTCGATGGATTGCTGGAGCACTCCGTCCTTCCAATATGTCGAATAAATCGAATAGGCAGCCAGCCTGGCCAGCACACGGTCTTCAAGTTCTCCCGCTCGCTCGATTTCAACGGCGTAAAGAATCTCCCAATCTCGGGCGTCCCCATGCCGCTCGCTACATATTTGGCGGATCCGTTGACCCAAATCCTTGCAGACCCCGATCTTGATCAGCCGGGCTTGTAGGGAGCCAGCGATGTAGAGGTATTGCTTGAGATTGAACCGCCCCGCAAACGCGAGCTTTTTTGTGTCGCATTGAACACAATGGCCCTTCGTGGACCTGAGCCTATGGCCGACTTTCCGGCATTCGCTGCCGAGCGCAATCGTTTTGCCTTCCTCCTTTATTCGCTGAAACCAAAGCCACTGAGGCATTCCTCTGACGTCCATGACGTCTTCAGGACCCAAGTTTTGGCTTCTCAGAAACCTCAATTCAATTTCAGTGAGAATGTCTTGCATCTCGGCCCTCCAAGCCCCGCTGGGTCAGCCAACTCGCGCAAGTCAGCTCATGAACGTCTAATAATGTGCTCGCATCTAAACTCGCTCAAACCTCGTCGTCATCACCATCATCATCCTGCTCATCATCATCGGAATCGACTGCCATAGCTTCGATGTACTCGCGACGTACCGTACGTAGCGACCGACCGGAGGAAGGATCAACCAGGAAGAACCACCAGCCCCCGGTTCGTTTTCCCGCAATTGCAGTTGCCGCCTCACGCGCATTGGCGAACGCAGCACCGTCTACCTCAACACTTCCATCGGCAAGAAGCGTCGCGATCCGATGGCTAAACTTCTTGCGCTTGGGCACCAGCGACATGCCCGGCTGGAGCAGGCCGGCATTTATCAGATCCGAAAGATCCACCTTTCTACCTGGTCTGGGCCGCGCTGCTGCGAAGCCGGAGCGGTGGTTGGGCGGAACAGGCCAAATTGCACTGATCAGTTTCACCAATGCTGCCGTGCGGGCTCGAATGGCCTCATCAGTCCACTGATCTCCCGCGCCCTTGAGAAGCTCACGATTCAGCATTAGGACATCATGTCCTTCAAGACCGGCTCGCTTGCTGTCCGTCCCAATCCACGGGCCATTCGAAACCTTCGAATTGAGCTTGCCTGTTAAAAGGGTGAGATTCCCCAGGGTGTGAATAAGACGATCCCGCTCGGCTTCATCAGCTGCGGGCGGCCAGTGCGCCTGCCATTTCCGCGGCATCACGTGTTCAATTGCCAATCTGCCGCGAGCGACTCTTTCGCCCCCAAGCCCTTGCTTGCCGTCACGCCATCCACGGAGATAGTCTTCAATGGCTTCGAGCACCATGCGCAGACGCCCGCGGCGAATGCGACGGTATGCAAGAAGGTCAACAAGCTCTTGCTCAAGCTCAACGTCATCTGGCCAGTACCGCCCCCCACTAGGTTGCGCAGCCAGTTGCTTTTCGATTGCGTCGCCCGCGTGCAGCCTTTCGTCCGTGTGCAATAGCTTGATAATTTCGGCCACCGCTTGCCCGTAGCTCTTGGCTGAGGCTCGAACCAGCATTCGCCGGACCATCCAGCTCTCAACAACATCCAATACCTTGATCAGCTGATCGTCCGGGATTGCTGGACGGTCCGGGTCGAGCAGATCAAGGACTAGCGGCTTGATGATCTCGCTTTCAAGAACGCCGGTCCGATAGCCGAACAGTCCAAGGCGGTCCACAGGCCCAGTCTCTCGGGCTGCGCCATCGATGAACTTGCGATAGCGACTAGCTGCGGCATGAAGGCGCCGCAATAGTTCGAGCATCGAGAGCCCGGATTCGTGGTCCGCATACCGCTTGAAACGGTCAAATACCTCACGAGCAACAACTTCCTCTGTTGTTTGTGCAGCCAGCCAGTGGTTCAAAAAGACGGAAGATCGCGGATAACGGAGGCGTCCGACACTGATCTCAGTCTCCCAGAACCCGGTCTCGAACTCCTTCCAGTACTTCTGATAAGCATCTTCGACGTCCGCATCTGACTCTAACAGGCGCTGGAAAATGAAGTTTTTGATCAGGTCAGCGGCCGTGAGTTGAGCGCCGCGCGCGTTTAACGTCTCAAAAATTTCTTGCGCATTTTCATCCGCGGCGAGATCAATAACGACGACTTGAAGCAGCTCGCGCGCCGCACGTTCAATCGCTGCCGCGCGGGCCTGCGCCCTTTCTTCGCCCTTTTCCCGCAACCATTCGCGTGCCTGCTCGCTGAAGTACTGATGAGCCTGAGCCATCTTCTCGCGCCGGTGGACCAAGTTCGCGTGGCTAACAGGCGGCTTCGCGCCCATGACCTCGTTAAAGGCAGGACGGTCGCGATTGGTTGGCCAGACCTTAAAGCGATCTTCTGGCTTTGCACAGAACGGCTCGGCATTGACAACAAGCGGCTCGATGCGTGCGGCGGATGAAGTGGCGTTTACGGCTGCAAGCTCGGCCGCTAGTGCATCGAGGAGAAGCTGCAAGGTTGTCAGGCGCTGCTGACCATCGATTATTGTGCGCTGCTGCATCAAGCCCGCTTGATTTGGCATCTGCTGGAGGACGACGGCGCCGAGAAAATGGGGCTGGTGTTTGGCCTCCGGCTTCGCAAATACGCGCTCGGCGATCCGGCTCAGATCTTCCCACAGCGGCTCCCATTGAGTTTCCTGATTCCAGACGTATGGCCTTTGAAACAGGGGCACGATCAGCCGCTGTGGCTGCATGAATACCAGCTGCGGCGTGCGGACCTGCGTTTCCATTGTCTAGACTCTGCGCTGCGATGCTTTGATGTTTGCTCAATCTGTGCCTAGTGATATCAAGATCAGCCTGCTCTTAACCGATGATGCTCGCACTGTTTACGTCATACCTACAATTGGTGATCGTCCCGTCCTTGATCCGACGCACTGCCTCGTCGATTGCCTCAAGTGGCACCAGAAACCATTCGCGCGGACGAAACGGCCTTCCGAAGCGATCTTGCATCTCCAGGTCCAGCCTCGCCGGCTCGAAAAATCTATGGACCAGATTCTCTAGCTTCACTCTGTTGACATTGAAGAGCACGTAGCTCGCAACGATTTCCACGTCAGCGAGAAGGAACGTAGGATCGACCTTGGCAGAGGCGATCCGGCTCTCGACATCGTTGCCGGTGACTCCGATCTTGTGGATGACGTCACGATTGTTTTGGATGCGAGGGTCTTTTGAATAGCTCCGCAGCACATAAATGGTGCCGCTGCCGAAATCTCCTTCTTCGGACGAGTCACCGAAGAGAGGACCAACGTCGGGATCGCTGATGCGTCTTCCCGCTGGGTCAGCGTTTAGCTGTCGCTGAAGTGACCGCATGAGCATGTTGCTCTCGGTCCCGTTGTCGAAGACAACGCGCAAGCGAGCGTCGCGGCGACCCTGATCATTGGTGAAGACCTCTGCCTTCTCCGCTACATAGGCAATTTGTCCGTTGACGATGAAGTAACGATCCGACTCGATCTCGGATTTCAGTTCGAACGGTCTGGCTGTGCGGAGCTTGGCTATCAGCTCTTGCTGAACTTTTTGGAATAGCGGTTTAAATCTTTGGAAGTCCGCGCATGGTTTTCGTGTCGCAATCTCGTCTGGCTGCACCACATCTTCCGGGCGCGGCACGTGCACAAGATTTTCGATTTCGGATGGCGCGTCTACACCTTCCAACTCGGCCAGAAGGGCATCATCGTCCAGCTCGGCCTGAAGTTCAGCTGCCTCACCGAGTAGGCCTTGCCGGTCGAGAGGAGCGAGAATTTGGCTACTCTCGGGAAGGTGTCGGAGCCTGTCCAGGCGAACAGCAAGAAGGCGTTCGAATATTTCTCGCCCTTCGCCGTGCAAAGGAAGGCGCCCATGTTCATCCACGAATTGTTGAATGTCTTCGAATCCGGAAATGATTCGTTCCTCTCGGGCTGAACGGCCAACCTTCTTGTCGGGCTCGGCAAAGTCCCTGAGTTCGTTCGCGAGGTCGTCAAGATCAAGATCCGTCATAACGGCCCTCTTTCTTAAAGCGGAGAAAAGCCGTCGCGCCCTCTGCTAAACGCTTCTCCCATGCATCGGGTGAGGTCGGCGAAGGCAGACGGCCGTGTTCCTTTTTGAATCTGGCTGCGCGTTGCGCTAGATCTTTAGCTTCCTCCGGGGTGAGCTTGATGTTGCGCCGCGCGATCGCGGCGGCGACTTGCTGAAACCGCTCTTCGTTCATGGACTTGGCGAGAATGGCATATGCAGATCCAAATGGGTTGACGCGTTCAATGAGGTCGATGCTCAGTTCGCGGACGTCCATTGCGATCTGCCGAACCCCATCGATGAAGGCGGTATTTCCCTTGATCTCTCCATCCGGGTTGGCGGCGACTTTAGCGGCTTGTTGCGTTATATTCAAAGCGGCTATCGCCTGCTGCCGGACTGCCTCTTGATCGGTCTCGCTCAGCTCGCGGTATCGATCTCGAACGATTTTACCCATACGAACGTCCGTTAGCTCCTCTGGCACAAGTTCCTGATCGAACAAGCCCCGCTCTATCGCAACTTTATCCTGCACAAAAGCCGCGATGATCTCGTTCAGGTCCTCTCTGCAAATTCGCTGGGCTTCCGGGCTCTCGGGCTGAACGAGACCCTTAATCTCGACGTGGACTTCGCCAGTCTCACGATTGAAGCCGTAATTCGTCTTGCTCGGATCATAGCCATCGGGCCCATAGTCGAACCCCGCCTGCGGCTCGCTCTTAGTTGTCTTAGGAGTGAAGTTAAAGCGAGGCGCGAGGACTTGCTCCATCAGCAAGCTTGCTGCGATTGCTTTCAATGTATCGTTGACCGCGCTGACGACGGCTTCCTCTGAGGCGTCAGGCTCCGCAATGAGGTTTGTGAAGCGGGCGCTTGTCTTGCCTTTAGCGTCTCGGGTCGCCCGCCCGATGATCTGGACGACCTCAGTCAGGCTCGATCGATAGCCTATGGTGAGTGCGTGCTCGCACCAGATCCAATCAAAACCTTCCTTCGCCATGCCGAGTGCAATGATCACATCCACATGATCGCGATTGTTCTTCTGCGTAGGGTCTTTTAAGGCTGTGACAACCTTGCTGCGCCTGAGTTCGTCATCATCGACGAGGTCTGCAACGCGTAGGGTGCGGCCATCGGCCGTATCAATGAGCTGAAATCCCGTCGCGGGGTCGGTCTCGCGCCATTTCCCCAGAATGGACATGACGCCTTCCGCCTCTTTAATTTTGTCCTTTAGGCTTTCCCGGGCGTTCACATTGGGAATGTGGACAATCGTCTTGAGCTTGCTGTCGAGCACCGCTTCAAGACTGTCGAGATACGGTCCGGAATAGAAGAAGTACCCGATGTTGAGGGTCTTAAGATATTCGTATCCATTAAGCTGTTCGAAATAGGTGTAGGTGACTGTCTCGAACTTCGTCTCATCTTCAGGCGATAGAACAGGCGCTGCGTCGCCACGAAAGTAGGAGCCCGTCATCGCGACGAGATGGGTCTTTTCGCGCGCAACAAGCTGACTCACTTGAGAGCCCAAGACATTGTTGTCGGCCGCGCTAACATGATGAAATTCATCAATGGCGATTAACCGATCATCAAACGCCTCAACTCCGATTTGCTCAAAGGCAAAGCGAAAGGTCGAATGCGTGCAGACCATGACGTGATCGCCACTTTCAAGAAATTTTTTGACTGCGCCGACGTTGGTTGGATCTGCGCGCGGGTTGTCTGCACCCGGCGCATTGCATAGGTTCCATTGTGGCCTGATGGTCCAGTCGGCCCAGAACCCGAATTTACTCAATTGTTCATCAGCAAAGGAGCTTCCGATTGAGCGCTCCGGTACGACAATGATGACCTGCTTCAAGCCTTGGTTTTGTAGCTTGTCGAGTGCGACAAACATCAGCGCGCGGCTTTTACCGGAAGCTGGCGGCGATTTTATGAGAAGAAATTGCTCTCCGCGCTTCTGATAAGCTCGCTCCTGCATGGGGCGCATACCGAGCACGTTGGCTTTCGCCGATGCGCCTGTTTGCGCGAGCGAAACGGAGACTGAGGGAATGCCTGAGACGTTGATCATTTGCCAATCGCCCTAATTTTTTTGCGCTCACCCGTAGCTGCTGGCGAGCTGGAAGTCATTTTGGTGTAAAGTTCGAAGAGCTTTTCGAGCCGCTCCGTGTCGTTGCGAAACCGGCGGCCTATATAGATGCGTTCAACGACCTCGTCGTTGCGCTCGTGCGCCCTGCGCAGTTCAGCCGGCATGTTGTTTTGTTCGTAGAGGTCTGCGATCGTCGCGGGGAAATTGGACTCTCGTGCGAGGAGGATGCCTTCGGCGCAACGAGTAAGATCGATCTTGTTGTTTTCGGTCAGTTTGGGGACAGGGAACGTGTTCCAACCGAGCGTTGATGCATATCGCAATCTGCTTTCTAACTTACCGCATACTGTCGCAATCCAAGTCAGGTGAAGCTTGGACAGAAGTACCGCAAGCTCCCACATTGACGGGTTGCAGATAGTGAGAGCCGCATCTGAAATAACATTGCCGGCGTCAAAAATATCTACCGGAAGGTACTCGCGAGTTTCGGAGGAATGTCGTCCGATGCCGATAGAGTTGCCACCCTTGTGCGCACGTTGCGCAAACTTGTGGGCGATATTGGCGTAGCCCTGAGTAGTCTTAGCAGAAGAGCTTTTCCGAAACGCTCGTACATTTTCGATTCTCTGTGCGACACTAGGAATTGACATTGCAAGCGGCAGCAACTCATCTTCAATCCACAGGCACTTTCGGTTGCGGTAGTGCAGCAGTTCTTGAGACCGATGAAAGTACGCAGCAATAAAGATGCCGACGGATGTGAGTGCGTCAGCTCCTTTGCTTCATCAAGGCTCAGGATAAGATTGCCGTCATCACGGGCCATGCTTCCGGAGACCATGGGGGTCAGCTCTTTGCAAAGAAGCTCGTCCCGAGTTTGTACGTAGAGTTCCGGTCCGGCGATCAGGTACGGCGATATCGAATCGACTTCTCTCTTTGTGCCGTCCTCATAGAGGGCGCACCTCATTGGCTTCTTAAGGCAAACTCCAATGATTACGCATTGGACGACCGCATTGCTCGAAGCGTTATTTCTCCACCTGAACCCCTGATGAGCAAAAATGATGTGGCAGCCAGCGGCGTAAAGTCGTGACCAGAGGTGTGCGACTTGTTCACCTTCGCTGATTGAGCTGGTGGAAACAAATGCGAATGTAGCGTCGCAGTGCCGAATGAATTGCGCCGCTTTTAGGTACCAAGCAATAACGTAGTCGCAGTCCTTGAAGTCCTTATGTCCTTCAAAGATTAGTGCCATGTCTTCCTTTTGTGCTTTGGTTTGTTTTCTAGCTCCTTTGAACTGCGGATTGCCGCAGATGTAGGTCTCTCCCCCCTCGTTCTCAAAATCAATCTGAGCTTGTTCGAGTGGTGTGTGAAACAGATCGTCGGCTTTGAATTTGACACCCGTACCCGTCGGGGGACAGATGCTGAGCCAGTCAAGCCGCAGAGCGTTTCCACAAGTGATCCAATTGTCTGTGTCGAGCGGCAAAAACTCCTGGAGCGCTTCTTTTTGTCCCCGATACAGCGCATCACACTGAAACTCTGCGATGATCAATGCGAGACGTGCGATTTCGGCTGGAAAGTCACGCAATTCGATGCCACGAAAGTTGGTTACCGGGATGTCTGTCTTTCGACCCTCTTCTCCGCGCCGTCGGTTGATCTCTGCTTCGATCGCGCGCATTTCCTTATACGCGATGACGAGGAAATTCCCTGAGCCGCAAGCAGGATCGAACACGCGGATGCGCGCAATGCGCTTCCGCAAATTTAGGAGCGTGCGAGCATTCTCGCCCGCCTCTTCAATCTTCGCGCGCAGGTCGTCAAGGAACAGCGGATTGAGTACTTTCAGGATGTTCGGCACGCTCGTGTAATGCATGCCGAGCGCTCCGCGCTCATCATCATCGGCAATGGCCTGGATCATTGATCCGAAAATGTCAGGGTTGATTTTGCGCCATTCAAGGCGACCTATGTGGAGCAGATAGGCGCGGGCGATCTTGTTAAAACGGGGAACTTCTGTGCTGCCCCCAAAGAGCCCGCCGTTCACATAGGGGAATGTCTCGGCCCAGCGTGGGAGCTTTGCGGCAGGGCGGTCGGCGGTCTTGACATTCATGGTACGAAAAATCGTCTCAATCACCTCGTGGGTATTAGACGAGTCTCGGGCGTCGCTCATCCGTTCGACTGTGTCGGTGAAGAGTCCGTTCCCATGAAAAATGTCGGTATCTTCGGCGAAAAAGCAGAAGATCAGCCGCGCCATGAAATTGTTCATGTCGTGCTCTCGCCCCGGGGTGTCCCATTCAGGATTGTCTTTACGGAGCTGGAGATAAAGTTTGTTCAGGCGACCGGTCGCACGTACATCGAATGCGCTCTCGCGAACCTGTTTGACAGTGCTGATGCCCGCCAATGGTAGAAAGAAGCCGAAGCGGTCTGGCAAATCGGCGAACGCACAGGCAAGCGTTTCGCCCGTGGTAAGGTCCTCTGCTTCAAGGCTCACTCCATCGGTGGCTAGAACGAAGCGAGCCTTGGCAGACGCGGTTTTCGGACTCTGATTGAGTGCAACCAGGAGACGGGCTGTCTCGCCTTCCAGGCATGTCGCAACATGGATGTGGCTGCGTTGAAGTACACCACCGGGAAATTCCGAAGAATTCGACGCACCCGACCGGAGACGCGCGATGGTGGTCGGCTTGTTTCCAAAAGCTTCGAGGAATGAGAGCGGAAATTCCACCGGATCGAAAGGTTTTTCAGCAAGATTGGATACGGCTTCTGCGATCTCGACCGCGTTCATTCTGGTTCCCTTGAATCGAATTCGGGAAACCTTTTACGACGTCCCGGTGACCTGTTTCCATAGACGATCAGGATCTCAGGCGGCAACCTCTAGAGAGGGCGAGCTTATCGTGCATCCTCGAAGGAACCAAGGGCATACGTCCAAGGTCTCTGGCTAGGCCCGGCTTCGAGGAGAGCAAGGGGCGTCGTGCCGGGAAGGCTCAATAAAACATTGTTCGCAGGCGCAGTTGGCGTACCGGCTTACCCGTCCGCGCGTTCAACAAATAAATGGCAGGCGAACCGCAGGATTTTCAGACCACGCGCCTAAAAACCAAAGCCGCCGTCTTCAGTGCCGGTCGGCCGTTGGCGACGCTGCTCAACTTGTCTCTCCGCCAAAATCTCCCGCCAGACCTTGTATGTGTCGTCGATGGCCTTGTTGAGCGACGCCTCTGGCACGATGTCACGCTCATCAAACGTGAAGACCTCAACCTCGCGCTCACCAGTGTATTTATTTTTCGGAAACCGGATGATCTCCAGCCGTGCGCCTTGAAAGTCACCGATGGCGACGTTGTGATGCATCGCGGAAAACACGAAGGCCCGGCCAAACATTCCGAGACCGTCAGTCAAGCGAGGATCCAGGAAGGAAAGCACCGGCACGCCATCTTGGATCGAGTAGAAGTCGTGCCAAAATTTGATCTTGGCGCCATAGCCGACCGGGATGAATGGGAATTCCCACTCGACCGCCTTGATGCCCCGCTTCTCGTTGAACTCAGAGAGGAGTTTGGCAAGAGCTAAGTTCGGTTCAATCCAGTGAAGGTTCGGCCCGCTGTATCGCCGGATCGCGGCGTCGATTTCAGACCAAGTGCATTTCGGCAGATCAAACAGTGAAGGCCGGGCGGCGTACAACGCGCCTGCGACCTTTCTGAGCGGAGCGAGAGAATGCGGCGGGACGAATGATCGCACTGCGCGTAATACGATCCGCTTTTGATCATCCGGCTGAAGTGCAACGCGAGCTAAGTCCGTCTCAGGCAACGAGCGGGGAGTCTTCATTTGGTTCTTTGTCCCTAGAATTCGGCTGCTTTCCAAACCACAGGTACTTAAAACGCTCAGCGATCACTTCATCGCTTATCTTCAACGCCATGTTTGCGTGACTCTTCGCGGCACTCACAACGTGATCCCACGGCCCACCCTTGGCGTGGGTTATGTCCACTAACTCGCCGGGCGATCTGTCGCCGTAGAACTGAACAACTTTTTGCACGACATCGAGGAGAGCGCGGTCAGTGGGCAGCTCGATTGGCTGCCGCACGCCAGTTACCGGATTGAACCTTTGAGCATCTTCGGTAATCGGCTCAGCACGAAAGCTCTTGAACGCGTCGTAAACTTCACGATGCACCGGACCGTACTGCCACGCCTCGAAACTGCCCCGCACAAGAGGACGTCCGGTATGCACGAGATAAAGCGCGTGGCACAGAAACAGCAGCTTCTGAAGTTTCAAGTTCGAGACGTGCTGTCCTCGACCACGAGCCTCCTGAAGTAGGAGGTTCGCAATCGCTCTGGGGTCAAATGGCTTAGACAACTCGAATCGCCCTAAATGTCACAATAGAACGTAGCACGAACGGCTTTCTAACGCCACGTGTGCCCACCGCGGTCGAAACCATCCACAGACCTTGATGAGCGCGTTCAAACATTTTTTGCCGCAGTCAGACCAACCGGATCGCGACACAGACGTAGACACTATTTCGTCAACCAGTTGAATAATTTAGTATTTTTGCGCCTGGGCCTTCCCTGCGCAGTGGTTTGACGGCTTATGCCTGCTCTCCCCGGAGCCGAGTTCCTTCTGGCCTCCGTCACCTCGCGAATTGACGATGCCTCAAGGCCCGGTTGAGCCCAGAAGCATCTCCGCAAGGCTTGACCGTAGCAACGACGGTCAGGACCACACGGTTTTGCCGTACGCAGCTTCCGGCTCCGCCAAGAGGCTTCGCCGGATGTTGGCGCCGTCCGTTCCGTACGCTGTGAGACCTCACGAGGTTCATCTCGCCCTGGTCCCGCCCCGCGTGCCCGACGCAGCCGCGTCCACCGCACCCTGGCCCTCGTTCGTGACGACGTACGATCGCCCCTCTCCCTGGGCCGGGATGAGCGATGGATACTGCAATTCCGAATTTCGGCAAAGTGGAATATATTTGCGGGAAGGGATTGACGGGGGCTGCGCGGGAGAGGCGGTGTTTTGCCCGACGGGCCAGAAGCGTTGCGATCGGTGTCCTTCCGGTTGCGCCTCTTCGAAAGGTTGCGGCCACACGGCACGTTGACCCCTCATTTCATGGTGCTAGTCTTTTCGCTCGCGACCTGTCCGGGAGGACACGATGGGATGGTTCGACCGCCTGTTTGGAAGGATGTCGGAGCCGACGATTCCTCTTCTTGCGAGATTTCGGCGGAAATCAAAAGCACCGACCGATCCTGATCTTTTGAAAATCGCCAAGGACCGGAAGGGACATGTTTCCCGCAGAGCCGTCAGGGACGAGTATAATCGGCTGGTCCTGGAGAAGTACGCGCACGACAAGTCGTGATGCGCGTCGAGGATCTCAGTAGCCCGTAGGATGGGTAGAGCGAAGCGAAACCCATCTGCTCCTTGTCGAGCACGAAACATGATGGGTTTCGCAAGGGCTCTACCCATCCTACGCACTGCGCACCATCAATGGTCGCCATTCATTTGCAGTGCTGCGAAGCGGTCGTCCGAACGGCGCAACCGCCGGCATAGCTCGCGATTGATGTTCTGCAGAACGATCACGTAGGCGTGGATGTCGGCCTTGTAGCAGGCATAGAGCTTTTGGGCCGTCAGCTCGTACAGCACGGTCGGCGCCTCCGCGATAACAGTGGCGGAGCGGTTCTGCATTTCGATCAGCGTCATCTCGCCGAAGAAATCGCCAGGCTCCAAACGCGATATCGGGATGACCCTGCCCGCATGCGTGCGTTTGCTCACCGCCAGCCGGCCGGACTTGACGATGAACATCGAACGTCCCGGCTCGCCCTCGGCCACAACGGTCGCGTCGGCCTCGAAGCGGCGCTCGACTAGCATCGAGATCAAGAGGTCGAGGCCTGCCTCCGAAAGCCCGCCGAAGAACGGCGTCGCCAGCAGGAACGCTTTCAGATCGGGGGACGTGACGAGCATTGCGCGAGGTTACGCCCGGTCGAAGGCTGCGGCAAGCTAAGTGCAGCCAGGTTCCGTCATTGCGAGCGTAGCGAAGCAATCCAGGAATGTGTCCGCGGAAACAGTCTGGATTGCTTCGTCGCAAGGGCTCCTCGCAATGACGCGGCGAGAGATTTCACCTCTCGACTCTGGACCACTGCCGCGCGCAGCGAAACCCATCAGACTCGTGCGGTGGCGAAGATGATGGGTTTCGCAAGTGCTCTATCCATCCTACGGGCCGCACAGTGCGAGCTATTTGGGCCGGCGCCCCGTGATCGCGTGCGCGCGCGCAGTGCAGGTGATGCGACCGTCCGCATGCGCCGGCAGGCCCGCACGCACCCGCGCTATGAGCGTCTCGACGTCTGCGGGCCTCATGGCGGCAACGGAAGGCCGGAGCGCGGGGGACTTCAGACTGATTGCCCAGAAGTCGTCGAAACCTGAGAACGTCCGTTGCACCGTAATCTCTCGCGTTTGCACGTCCTCGAGACCTGCTCCTCGCCACAGGTCCCGCAACGCTTCCATGCGAGAGGCGTCCATCCGCGGCGGGCGCGTTGCCGGAATGCCCATTGCCTTCATCTCGTCGTAGATCGGGTCGAGCGGAAAGCCGCCGCCCAACATGTCCCACATATACGTCATGACCGCACCGCCGGGGACAACGACCCGCACCATTTCGCTGACGCCCCTGGCGGGATCCGGAACGAATACGAGAACCAACGCCATCACGGCCGCGTCGAAGCTGGCGTCGGCGAAAGGAAGTGCCATCGCATCGCCCTGGTGAAACTTTGCCACGCGCGCCGCAGGTCGTGTGCGCGCAAAAGCGAGCTGCTCTGCCGAGGGGTCAATGCCCTGGACCTCGGCGGGGCTGCAGCGCTCGACCAGGAGTTCAGTGAAGGCGCCGTTGCCGCAGCCGATGTCGATCCAACGCAAGCCTGCAGGAGGTGCCAGCCAATCAAGGAATATCTCGCCGGCGAACCGGCTCCAGATTCCCATCATCTGCTCGTAGGCGGCACCATCGTCGAAGCGAATGGTCTGCTCTGCCATTTCGAGATCCTCCCGGCCCGATGACGATGCTTGGCGCGCGCCATTCTGCGCACAAGAGATGGGACTGGGGAAGTGCTGGAGCTGACCAGATCCGCCGGATTATTGCCGTGCGACATTCTCCCCGCGCGGCGCCTGTCGCTTCCGCCACACCTGCAGGTCAATCATGACTTTCACGGCCGCCGCGAGGACGAGCGCACAGAGTGCCACCTTGGAGATCGTCTCCATCGTCCCCTCGATCAGCAGGCAATGGACCACGCTACCTGCGACGATGACGATGGCGAGGGGAATATGGATGATGCGCCAGGTTCGCGGCCGCAATCCCAACCGCCTTCGCAGCAGAGCCAGGAACGCAACCGCGAAGATGGCCCACATCGCGATCACGCCGAAGGGAGAGAACGGCGTCGGCGATGAGAAGGTCAGTGCGTCCACCATGTCGGGCGGGCTGGTGATCCAGAGGCCGGCGACGTGGATCAGAATCGCGACAGCAAGCGCGCCGCCGATCCAGTGATGGGCGCGCCTGCCGCGATAGGCCGACAATCGTGGCAGGTAGCCGCCGATCAGCAAGGGCTGCACGAGCACGAGACCGAGGGCGATGATGCCGGCGAAGCCGGCGATAATGTAGACAGGATCGCGCCATGCCAGCTGCTCGCTGGCCGCAGCAAGCGCAACCGGCACGCCGATCGCCAAGCCAAGGGCGCCCCAGATCAGGGGCGCCCGGGCCGATCTCCATCGCGTCATTTGCAAGTGGGGTTCAAGCCGGCTGCAGCACGAAGTGCGCCTCCAGGCTGGTCTCCTTGGCGCTCCGCATCACCGGCCGCAGGAAGACGGTCTTGAACTCGCCGCTGTCATAGGCGAGGTGGCCGTGCGGCTGGCCGAAGATCGGAATGATCTGCGGCATCTCCAGCCGGAACCTGCCGTCCTTGTCGGTGAGCGTTGCGCCGTGGCTCTGCGGCTCGTGCTCCCGCCCTTCGACGGTGTGCGCCCAGATCTGGATGCGCTGCCCGGCCAGCGGAGCCCCGTCGCCGGCGCGGCGCACGGTGCCGCTCATCCAGAAACCGCCCTTGCCGATCCGCTCCACGATCGCCGCGCCCTTGCGGTAATTGTTCGCGCCGCCCGACATCGACTCGGTCGGTGCGAGGCCCGCCGCGCGGGCGGGCAGCAGGACGCCGGAATCGCCGGTTGCCAGAAGGCCCGTTGCGAGGACGGAGCCGCCGGCAGCGAGGAGGTTGCGGCGGGTGAAGACGACCGTGGTCATGTCAGTTCCTCCTGGCAGCAGCGCAGCTGCTTCCCGCAAGCTACAATACCAGGTGTAAAACGCCCAGTTGGCGCGAGGGGCGCCAGGGCCTGCAATAACAGTGTTGTGAACGGCCGTCTTCGCGGCGTGCATCTCTCAGATGAGCTGACAAGAGGGGCCCGCAAGTGCTCTACCTATTCTGCGCGCTGCCACTACATGTGTGTCCTGCAAGCGCGCACCGTCACGCGGCCCCTCCACACCGGCAGCCCTCCCATGATCCCCTTCTCCGTGCTCGACCTCGCCCCCATCTGCCAGGGCGGCGACGCGTCGCAGGCGTTCCGCAATTCGCTCGATCTGGCCCGGCATGCCGAGACGTGGGGCTTCAAGCGGTTCTGGCTGGCCGAGCATCACAACATGACGGGCATCGCGAGCGCGGCGACGTCGGTAGTGATCGGCCACATCGCGGGCGGAACGAAAACGATCCGCGTCGGCTCCGGCGGGATCATGCTGCCGAACCACTCGCCGCTCGTCATCGCCGAGCAGTTCGGCACGCTGGAATCGCTCTATCCCGGGCGGATCGATCTCGGGCTCGGCCGGGCGCCGGGCACCGACCAGTTCACCGCGCGGGCGCTGCGGCGCGACCTCGCCACCACGTCCGAGAACTTTCCGCATGACGTGCTGGAGCTGCAGGCGCTGCTCGGCGACGTGCAGCCGAACCAGGCGATCCGCGCCGTGCCCGGCATGGGGACCAAGGTACCGCAGTGGATCTTGGGATCGAGCACCTTTGGCGCGCAGCTGGCGGCAATGCTCGGCCTGCCCTTCGCGTTCGCCTCGCATTTCGCGCCGCAGATGATGATGCCGGCGCTGCGCGAATATCGGGCGCGCTTCGAGCCCTCGGCGCAGCTCGACAAGCCCTATGCGATGATCGGCGTCAACGTGTTCGCGGCCGACAGCGATGAAGAGGCACAGCGGATGTTCTCCTCGCTGCAGCAGCAATTCATCAACCTGCGCCGCGGCACGCCGGGGCCGCTGCCGCCGCCGGTGGAGGACATGGACGCGTTGTGGTCGCCGGCCGAGAAGGCCGGCGTTGCGCAAGCGCTGTCGTGCTCAGCGGTCGGGTCGCCCGATGTGGTCGAAGCGAAGCTGAAGGCGCTGATCACTGAAACCGGCGCGGACGAATTGATGACGACGGGGCAGATCTACGACCACACGGCACGGCTGCGCTCGTTCGAGATCGCCGCGGAGGTGCGGGATAGGCTCGCGAAGCAGCCGGTGGGGTGAGGCGCAATCGCGCCCCGAGCGAGCTGCTCAGCCCAATCCTCTCATGCCCTAATCCGCAAAGCCGAACAGCTTGGCCGGATTGTGCACCAGGATCTTCTCCAGCTCCGCCTGGTCGGGCGCGTAACGGTACATCAGCTCTAACAGATCGGCATCGTTCGGCGGCTGCTTCACCGAGACCGGATGCGGCCAGTCGCTGGCCCAGACGCAGCGATCGGGAGCGGCCTCGATATAGGCGCGCGCGATCGGGATCACGTCGTCGTAAGGCGCGCCGGTCTTCGAGGTTTTCTCGCCGAGCGAGAGCATGACCCAGAAATTGCCCTTGGCGAGCAGCTCCAGCATCTTGCGCAGATTCGGATCGTTCCTGCCGGCCTCGGGGTCAGGCCGCGCCATGTGGTCGATCAGCACGGGCACGTCGAGGTTCTCGTATTTGGCGACGCTCGAGACGATGCCGTCCTTCTCCGGCTGGATCTTGACGTACCAGCCGAGCTCGCGGATGCGGGCGATGGCACGGGCGAAATCGGCATCCGACAACACGGCGCCGAGCTCCTGGCGGAAGCTGAAGCGCGCGCCGCGCACCCCTGCGTCGTGCAGCTTGGCGAGATAGGCATCGTTCGCTTCCGCGAACACCAGCGCATTGGCGCAGCCGCGATAGTTCGGGCCCATCGCGGCAAGGCCGTCGAGCACGACGGCGTGGTCGGCGCCGTAGGTCGTGGTCTGCACGATGATGCCGCGCTCGATGCCGAGCGTCTTGTGCATGCGCAGCGCCGCTTCCCAGGTCGCGGTCGGCATCCGATAGGCGGCGCCGGGACGCTCAGGATATTTCTCGATCGGACCCAGCACGTGAAACTGGCTGTCGATGGTCTTCGGCGGCGGCGCCTTGCTTGGGCGGCGCGGGTTGGGGTCGAACGGCAGATAGGTCGGCATGCGAGCGCTCCTTCAGTCGATCACGGCGGTGAAGTCGCACTGCACCAGCGCGCCGCCATCCATGTTGTCCATCGGCAGCGCGTGGCGCGCGGGGCGCGAATGCTCGTCCGGAAACATCTTCAGCCACTCGACATTGAGAGGGCCGCGGTTGCCGCGGTCCTTCAGCCACACCGTCATCTTGATGATGTCGGAGGTCGAGCCGCCAGCTGCCTCCACCGTCGCCTTCATATGCGCGAACATGTTGGCGCATTGGGCATCCAGGCTTTCGGGCATCGCATTGGTCGCGGGATCGCGGCCGAGGATGACGCCCGACATCACGAGATTACCGATGCGGCAGGCGTTCGGAATCGGGTTGACGTGCTTGAAGCCGCCGATGTGGACGCTCCTGCGCCGCGTTTGACCACTCATGGTGCGCTCCCTGCTCGTTATTGCTTCAGACGAATTGGCACGACACCGAGCCGAAGGCGCCGTAGTCGGCATGGAAAGTGTCTCCGCGGCGGATGTCGACGGGCCGCGTGAACGATCCCGCCAGCACGACCTCGCCGGCTTTGAGATGCTCGTCATGCGGTGAGAGGCGGTTGGCGAGCCAGGCGATGCCGTTGGCGGGGTGATTGAGCACGCCAGCGGCAAGCCCGGTCTCCTCGACCTCGCCGTTGCGGAACAGCAAGGCGCCGATCCAGCGCAGGTCCGCATCCATCGGGCGGATCGGCCGGCCGCCGAGCACCAGCGCGGCATTGGCCGCGTTGTCCGAGATCGTGTCCATCACCTTGCGGGTCCTGCCCGTCTCGGGGTCGACGCGGTGCATGCGCGTCTCCAGGATCTCCAGCGCAGGCGTGACGTAGTCGGTGGCGTTGAGCACGTCGAAAATGGTGCAATCGGGCCCGCGCAGCGGCGCCTTCAGCACGAAGGCGAGCTCGACCTCGATGCGCGGCGCGTGGAAGCGGTCGAACGGAACAGGCGTGGCATCGGGGTAAAACATGTCGGCGAACAGCACGCCGTAATCGGGCTCGTTGATGCCGACCGCGTTCTGCATCGCCTTCGAGGTCAGGCCGATCTTGTGGCCCTTGATGATGCGGCCGCGGCCGAGCTGAAGCTTGGTCCAGGCGCGCTGGACCGCGTAGGCATCCTCGATGCTGAACTCCGGATATTCTTTCGTGAACATCGGGATCAGCGTCTTGGTGCGCTCGGCTTCGTCGAGGCGCGCGGCGAGGCGTTCGATCGTGGCAATGTCCAGCATCGTTTACTGCTCCGCCGCCACGGTGTTGCGCAGCACGCCGATGCGGCTGGACTCGACCTCGACGACGTCGCCGTCCCTGAGCCAGCGTGGCGGATCGAACCGGGCGCCCGCGCCGGTCGGTGTGCCCGTCACGATCATGTCGCCAGGCTTGAGGGTCGCGAAGGTCGAGAGATAGGAAATCAGGAAATCGAACGGGAACATCAGCCGTTCCGTCGTGTCCTGCTGCCGCACCTCGCCGTTGACGCGCGTAGTGATGTCGTGAGGCCCGCGCGGATCGAGCTCGTCAGACGTCACGATCCACGGGCCGATGCTGCCGGAGCGATCAAAATTCTTGCCCTGCGTGACGTTGAACTTGCCGTGGCGCAGCCAATCGCGGATCGTGCCCTCGTTGCACAGTGTCATGCCGAAGATGTGCGACCACGCTTTTTCGCGCGGAATGTGGCGGCCGCCCTGCCCGACCACGATGACGAGCTCGCCTTCATAGTCGAGCTGGTCCGAAACCTTCGGCTTCTCGATCGGCTGGCCGGAGCCCGTCATCGAGGACATGCTGCGCACGAACAGGCTGGGATATTTGGGCAGGTCGGAATTGTCTTTATACTCCGCATTGCGCTCGGCGTAATTGACGCCGATGCACCAGAGCTTCTCCGGCGCCAGCACCGGCGGCAACAGGACGAGCTTGTCCAGCGCATGGTCCGGCTTTTGCCCCGCGACGGCCTCCTGCGCTTCGGCGAGTGCGTTGGCCGCGATCAGCGCCTTGACGTCCGAATAGTCGCGGCCGATGCGCCTGGTCAGATCGACCACGCCGCCGTCCACGGCCGCGCCGTAGCGCGCCTCGCCGTCCAGCAGATAGCTCAGCAGTCGCATTGTATGTCCTCCGATGATCTTGGGGCGGCGGCCGGCGATGAGGCCCGCACGCTCAGTCTTTCGACTTGGGAGTCTGGAACACGCTGCCCAGCGTCACGATCTCGCCGAGGCGGGCGTAGCGCGGCCCGCCGATGCGCGCGATCGGGTCGAGCGCCCTGGTCTCGACCTTACCGTCGTTGACGAGACCGTCGCGCAAATGGAACAGCACGACCTCGCCGACGATGAGCCGGCTCTTGGCGTCACCGAATTCGAGGCACTGCCGGAATCGGCACTCCATCGCGACCGGCGCGGCGGCAAGCCGCGGCACCTTGATGCGCTCGCTCGCGAGCGTCTCCAGGCCGAGATGCTCGACCTCGCTGATTTCAGGCGGATGCTCGACGGAGCTGTCGTGCACCGCATTCATCAGCGGCGTATCCGCGATGTGGATCACATATTCCTCGGTATCGAGGATGTTGTGCGCGGTGTCCTTGTAGTCGGCGCCCTTGCGGCCCACGCTGATGGCGAGCATCGGCGGCTTCTGCGAGACGAAGGTGAAGGCGCTGAACGGAGCGAGATTGAGCACGCCCGTAGCTGACAAGCTCGTCACCCAGGCGATCGGGCGCGGCACCACGATACCGGTCATCAGGCGGTAGATGCGCTCGGCGCCGAGCTCGGTCGGATCGATCCGCATCGATCAGTCCGCCCTGATATTGGCCTTGCGCACCACCGGAATCCACTTGGCGTCCTCGCGCTCGAGATAGGCCCTGAATTCGGCCGGCGTCATCGGCGTGGCTTCGCCGCCGAGCTTTTCGAACTTGTCGACCACGGCGGGGTCTTTGAGAATCGCGACCAGCGTCTCGTGCAGCTTCTCGACGATGGGCGCAGGCGTGCCAGCGGGCGCGAACAGGCCGGTGAAGGTCTGGCCGTCGAAGTCCTTGTAGCCGAGCTCGGCGAAGGTCGGCACGTCGGGCAGCGACTTCAATCGATGCGGTGAGGTGACGGCGAGCGCGCGGAACAGGCCGGCCTTGATGTGCTGGAGGCTGACCGTGAGCTGGTCGAAGGCGAACTGCACCTGACCGCCCAGGAGATCGTTGATGGCCGGCGCATTGCCGCGGTAATGCGCCGTGACCCATTGCAGGCCGAGATTCGACTGCATCAGCTCGCTGAGCAGATGGTTGGTGGTGCCGGGACCGGGCGAGGCCATGGTCAGCTTGCCGGGCTCGCGCTTGGCGAGGTCGAGAAACTCCTTGAGCGTGGTCGCCTGCACCGAGGGATGAACCTCGAGCACCAGCGGCGTCATCGAGATCGTCGAGATCGGGAGAAAGTCCTTCTTCCAATTATAGGCGTCGCGCTTGTTGATCTCGGTCGCGAACAGCACCGGGCCGTTGGCGCCGACGAACAGCGTGTAGCCGTCGGGCGCCGACTTGGCGAAGGCTTCGCCCGCGATCATGCCGCCGGCGCCGGCCTTGTTCTCGATGACGAAGGGTTGGCCGAGCTTCTCCTGGAGCTTGTCGGCGACGATGCGCGCGGCGCTGTCGACATTGCCGCCGGCGGGATAGGGCACGATCAGCTTGACGTTGCGCGCCGGCCATTGCTGGCCGGAGGCGGGTCCCGCCAACATTGCGGCTGCTGCAGCGATGGCAATCCAGATTAATCTCATGTTAACCTCCCGGCGGCGCTTCCAATTCCATATCGGGCGCAGACTTTCGTGCATGGCATCCCGATCGAAGCGCAATCTCCAGATGCGCGCTTGCCCTGTCGAGCGAATTGTGGCGTTCTTGTCCATATTATGGACAAACGACGCGCAACGAAATCCACCCGCAGCGCCGTGGAGCCGCGACATGGCGCGCAGGCGATCCGGCGCGCGCTCGCGGTGCTGCGCATCCTGGCCGCAGGGCGCGAGGACGGTGTGCCATTGGCAGAGGTGGTCCGCACGACCGGGCTCACCCGCCCCACCGTGCATCGCATCGTCCACGTGCTGATCGAGGAAGGCATCGTCGAGCGGCACGGCCGGAGCGGCCGCTACGCGATCGGCAACCAGGTACCGGAACTGGCGCTGGCGCGTCCGCGGCCATCGCGGCTCTTGGTCGCCGCAAATCCGTCGCTGCAGCGCGCGTCCGCCGCGATCGGCGACACGCTGTTCCTGACGGTGCGCACCGGCAACGACACGCTCTGCGTCGATCGCCGGATCGGCGTCTACCCGATCCAGGTGCTGTCGATCGAGGTCGGCGCACGCCGGCCGCTCGGCGTCTCCAGCGCCGGCGTTGCCATTCTCGCCGCAATGCCGGCGCAGGAGGCGCGAAAGATCGTCGCGGCGAACGAGAAGCGGTTCGAGGCCTACCGGACCGACGTCGCGACCGTGCTCGGCGAGGTCACCGCCGCCAGGCGGCTGGGATATGGCATGAGAGAGATCGGACTGGTGCAGGGGACGAAATCGATCTCGACCTGGATCAAGACGCCGGACGGGCAACCGGCTGCAGCGATGACGGTCTCCGCCGTTCGCACGAGGCTCGGGCCAAGGCGCGAGCAGGAGGTCGCGGAGATCCTGCTGCGGGAGGCGCGGATGATCGAGCAGGCGATCGGGGGGTGAAGCGCGGACGGCGCCTCTTCGCCTCTCCCCGCTTGCGGGGAGAGGCCGGAATTTGCGCAGCAAATTCCGGGTGAGGGGGAGCCTCCGCGAGTCCAGCTGCCACCATCTTCGTGGAGAGAGCCCCTCACCCCAACCCTCTCCCCGTAAGAACGGGGCGAGGGAGCGCACCGCCGGCGCGGCTGGAGCTCGCTTCAAACCCAGCGCTGTCAATGGGCTGACGTACCGCTCCGTTTTGTGGCACAACGGCCGCCATCGCCGACCGATCAACGAGGCCACGCATGCCCGCGCCGAAACCGCCTGCCTTCGAGACCCTGAGCCTGCATGCGGGCCAGCATCCGGATCCCACGACCGGCGCCCGGGCGGTGCCGATCTACCAGACCACGTCCTACGTGTTCCAGGATTCCGATCACGCCGCCGCGCTGTTCAATCTGGAGCGCGCCGGCCACATCTATACGCGCATCTCCAATCCGACCACCGGCGTGCTGGAGGAGCGGCTTGCGGCGCTGGAAGGCGGAGTCGGCGCGATCTGCACGGCGAGCGGCCAGGCGGCGCTGCACCTCGCCATCGCCACGCTGCTCAATGCCGGCGACCACATCGTGGCGTCGAGCTCGCTCTATGGCGGCACCATCAATTTGTTGGCGCACACGCTGCCCCGCTTCGGCATCACCACGACGTTTGTGAAACCACGCGATCTCGACGCATTCCGCGCGGCGATCAAACCGAACACGAAGCTCGTGATCGGCGAGACCATCGGCAACCCCGGCCTCGAGGTGCTCGACATCCCGAAGGTTGCGGCGATCGCGCATGAGGCCAAGATTCCGCTTCTGATCGACAACACCTTCGCCACGCCCTATCTCAGCCGTCCGATCGAGCTCGGCGCCGACATCGTGATGCATTCGGCGACCAAATGGATCGGCGGCCACGGCATCGCGATCGGCGGCGCCATCGTCGACGGCGGCCGCTTCGACTGGCGCTCCTCCGGCAAGTTCGGCGTGCTGACCGAGCCCTATGGCGGCTATCACGGCATCGTCTTCGACGAGCAGTTCGGCACCGCCGCCTTCATCATGCGCGCCCGCACCGAAGGCCTGCGCGATTTCGGCGCCTGCCTGTCGCCGACCAACGCGTTCCAGCTGCTCCAGGGCGTCGAGACGCTCGGCGTGCGCATGGACCGGCATATGCAGAACACGCATCTGGTGCTGGAGGCGCTGAAGTCCAACAAGGCCGTGGACTGGGTGCTGCACCCGTCGCTCGAGGATCATACGGACTACCAGCTTGCCAAGACGCTGCTGCCGCGCGGTGCCGGCTCGATCGTCTCCTTCGGCATCAAGGGCGGCCGGCCTGCCGGACGCAAGTTCATCGAGAGCTTACGCATGATCAGCCATCTCGCCAATGTCGGCGACGCCAAGACGCTGGTGATCCATCCGGCCTCGACCACGCATCAGCAGATGGACGCCGAGCAGCTCAAGGCGGCCGGCATCGGCGAAGAGCTGGTGCGGCTCTCGGTCGGCATCGAGACCGCAAGCGACATCATCGACGACCTCAACCAAGCGCTGCGCATCTCGCAAAAGGCCTGACACCATGAAGCTCTCCGTCAACGGCACCGATGTGTTTGTCGCAACCGGTGGCCGCGACTTCGACAAGTCCCTGCCCGCGGTCGTCTTCATCCACGGCGCCGGCTTCGACCATTCGACCTGGGCATTGCATACGCGCTGGTTCGCCCATCACGGCTTTGCCGTGCTGGCGCCCGACCTGCCCGGCCACGGCCGCTCTACTGGGCCTTCGCTCGGCAGCATCGCCGAGATGGCCGACTGGACGGCGGCGCTGCTCGATGCGGCGGGCGCCGCAAAGGCGCATCTGATCGGTCACTCCATGGGCTCGCTGATCTCGCTGGAGACCGCCGCGCGACATCCCGACAAGGTGTCAGCGCTGAGCCTGATCGGCACCGCCGCGACCATGACGGTGGGTCCGGATCTGTTGAAAGCCGCCGAAGCCAACTCGCAGGATGCCAACGACATGGTCTCGATCTGGGGCCTCGGCTTCAACGCGGAGCTCGGCGGCAGCCTGGCGCCGGGCCTGTGGATGCATGGCGGCGCGCAGGCGGTGCTCAGGGCATGCGAGCCGGGCGTGCTGTTCAGGGATCTGTCGGCCTGCAACTCCTATACGAATGCGCTTGCCGCTGCGGCGACCGTGAAGGTGCCGACGACGCTCATCCTCGGCGAGCGGGACATGATGACGCCGGCGAAGGCCGGCAAGGCGCTCGCCACGGCGATCCCGCATGCAAAGACCGTCGTGGTGCCCGGCGCCGGCCACATGATCATGGCCGAGCGGCCGGACGAGCTGCTGGCGGCGCTGAGGAACTAAAGTTGTCTACGCATGATCTTTCCGGAAAACCGCTTCGCACTTTTCCGGATCATGCTTTAGGCGGATCAATCTTCCGTCTTGCGCGTTGCGGTCAGACATCCCTCTCACTCAAGAAGGGAACTGGACCATGCCGAGACAGGAAGTCATTCGCAAAGCCAGGCAAGACAAGCGCGCCGGCAAGTCGGCCAGCACGCAGGCCGGCGAATTCGTCAAGGACGAGATCGACAGGATCCGGAAAGGCAAGCACGGCGCACGCTCGACCAAGCAGGCCATCGCGATCGGCCTCTCCGAAGCGCGTCGCGCCGGTGTCGATCTGCCGCCGCCGCGCAAAGGGCGCACCAAGAAGGCGACGCGCCGCAGCGCCAAATATGCCTATGAGGTCGGCCAGGGCAAGCGCACGTCGAAGCGGAGGCCGAAAGTATCGCGCGCTGTCGAGCGTGTTCTCAAGAAGGAACCGCGCTCGACCGCGTCGCGCAGTGCGCTGTCGAAACAGGCCAAAGAAGCCGCAAGCCGCCGACCCGCAGCATCCCGTTCAGCCGCCGCGCGCAAGGCAAGCCACACCAAGGGTGCCAAGGTCCGCTCCGCCGCCGGCAAGAAGGCGGCACGCACCCGCGCGCGCCGCCGGAGTTGATCAGTTGCGCCGGTTCAGGAGCCTGGATTCCATTTCCAGACGATGTCGGAGACGCTGACGGGCTTCGGGATCAGGCCGAGCCTTGCAAAACGGTCGGCGACCGCCTGCTGGCTTGCGATGATCTCGGCATCCAGCGGCACCACGCGGAAGTTTGAGCGACCCACGAAGCGCCTGACGGCCTCGATGTCGACGCCGGTCGCGTCCGCCTGGGCTTTGGCGACGTCCTCGTGGTGCTCGTTGGCCCAGACGCCTTCAGAGGCGAAGGTGGTGTTGAGCTTCGCCACCAGCGAAGGGTATTTATCAACGAAATCCGTGTTGGCGATGTAGAACGCATTCGGCTTGTGCACGTCCTTGTCGAAAGCGATGACCCGCGCCTTTTCCTTCAGCTCGGCGAGCGCGAGATAGGGATCCCAGATCGACCAGGCATCGACCGAGCCCTTGACGAAGGCGGCGGTCGCATCGGCGGGCGCGAGCGGCGCCGGCGTGATGTCGGACCAGGACAGGCCGGCCTTTTCGAGCGTGGCAACCAATAGATTATGCGCGCTCGATCCCTTGCCGAAGGCGACGCGCTTGCCCTTGAGATCGGCCAGCGTCTTGATGGCCGAGTCCTTCGGCACGATGATCGCCTGGGTGTTGCCTTCCGATTTCACCGCGGCGGCGTAGCGGATCTTGGCGCCGCCGGCCTGCGCGAAGATCGGCGGGGAGTCGCCGACATAACCGAAATCGACGCTGCCGACATTGATGGCCTCCAGCAGCGGCGGACCGAACTGGAAGTCGACCCACTTGATCTCGATGCCGAGCGGCTTGAAGGCGTTCTCGAGCGTCTGGCGCTGGCGCACCGCCGGGAAGAAGCCGCCCTTCTGCGTGCCGATGCGGATTTCGGCCGGCTTGTCCTCGGCGTGAGCGGGTGCAGCAAGGGCGGTTGCAAGCAGGAGCGTCGTTGCCAGAATGTGTCGTCGGGTGATCATGACGCGGGTCCTTTCGGTGGGATCAGTTGGGGAAGAGTTGCGAGCTTGCGCGCCCGCTCCGCGCGGAGAAGACGGCACGGGCGGCACGCTCGGCCTCACGGGCCGAACGGAACTGGCGGCCTTCGAGGCTGTCGAACAGGCGCTCGGAGGAGAAGAAGCGGAAGCCACGCTCGTCGCGCGTGATGATGCCGGCGGCGCGATCCTGGATCTCGATGATGTAAGCGTTCGACTGGGGCTGGGACATGACTGCTCGTCCGCCGGAAATTCGGCGTTCCTGTCTTGGGATTTCGATGTGAGGTGCTGCTAGGAGACGGTCAGCAACAACAACAGGCGCCCGTTGCCGCCGAGAAACAGCGCCGCGTCATGCACGCATGCATGTCGTTCTGATTGCGCTGGTGATCGGTTTTCATCGTGCGGCTTCAGGCTCGAGGAGCAGTTTCGATGGCTCGAATATCAAGCGATCGGCACGATTGGTCAATGAAATGGCTATCCATATTTGGGGCGCGCGCGCTCGGGCGCTTCTCCCACCGCAAGCATTGACAGACGGATTCATCTCGCGATGAGTTCAACGCGCGCGAAAGGCAGGCATGCTACGCTCGACGCATCACAAGGCCCTTGATTTGGGAGGTTCCAGGCATGGCGGATGCTTTGAGGGGGCGCACGGCGCTCGTCACCGGCGGCTCGCGCGGAATTGGCGCGGCCGTCTGTCGCGCGCTGGCCGACTCAGGCGCGGCAGTGGCGATCAATTGCCGCGAGAGAATTGGCCAGGCTGAACAACTCGCAGGCGAGATCGGCAAGCAGGGCGGCCGCGCCATCGTGGTCGCCGCCGATGTCTCGCAGCGCGAGGCCGTGGCCGATATGGTCGAGCGCGTCACCGCCGGGCTCGGGCCGATCGACATCCTGGTCAACAATGCCGGTATCGCCATCACGCGCGGCGTCGACGATCTCACCGAGGACGATTTCGATCGCACCATCCTGGTCAATCTGAAATCCGCCTTCCTGTGCACGCAGGCCGTGCTGCCATCGATGCGCGCGCGGACATGGGGCCGCATCGTCAACATCTCCTCGGGTGCAGCGCGCGGTGCCGGCTCGATCGGGCCGCACTACAATGCGTCCAAGGCCGGCATGGAGGGCCTGACGCGCGGCTATGCGGCGCGGCTCGTAAAGGAGGGTATCACCGTCAACGCGGTGGCGCCGTCGCTGATCGAGACCGACATGATGAGCGGCCAGCCCGCACTCGTCGGCCGCATCCCGCTCGGCCGCTTCGGCACGGCGGATGAAGTAGCCAAGGCCGTGATGCTACTGATCGACAATGCCTACATGACCGGACAGACCATCGCGCTGAGCGGCGGGATGGCGTTTAATTGAGGGCACTGTCATTCATAGCAGGCTCCCTCTTCCTTCTCCCCTTGTGGGAGAAGGTGGCGCGAAGCGCCGGATGAGGGGTTCTCGCCGCACACTACTCTCATTGTGAGGAAAGATACCCCTCGCCCGTCTCGCCGCTGACGCGGCGATCCACCCTCTCCCACAAGGGGAGAGGGGAAGAAAGAACTCACCACATCGTCGCGGCGGCGCGCTCGGGCCAGATGCGGTCGTATTCCGCGCCGCCGACTTTGTTGTCGCTCATCTCCGCAAGAATCTGCCCCGGTGTCGGCAGCGTCTTCGGATTGACGCGCTTGTCGGGATTCCAGAGGTCGGAGCGAACGATGGCGCGGGCGCACTGGAAGTAGATTTCGTCAACGTTCATCACCATGACGCTGCGCGGCGCCTTGCCCTCGACCTTGAACGAGGCCAGCAGCTCCGGATCGATCGACAGATGCGCGCGGCCGTTGGCCCGCACCGCATTGCCCGAGCCGGGGATCAGGAACATCAGCGACACGCGCGGGTCGCGCACGATATTGCGCAAGGAATCGACCCGGTTGTTGCCGCGGCGGTCGGGCAGCATCAGCGTCTTGGGGTCGTGGATGCGGACAAAGCCGGGCAGATCGCCGCGCGGCGAGCAGTCGATGCCTTCGGGCCCGATGGTGGCGAGCGCGGCGAACGGCGCCTTCTCGATGAAGATGCGGTAGAGCGGGGTGACGTGGTCGGCAACTTTGACGGTCGAGGCATCGTTCGTGACGCCGTAGATGGCCTCCAGCTGCTCGACCGTTTCAATCACCGTCATTCCACTCTCTCCGTGTTATTGCCCGCAACTAATCTTGCCAGCCTTGATTCCTGATCACGCGCACGAGCTGGCGGCTGTGATAGTCGGCGCTTCCGGCATTGAGGATGGTGACATCGGCGTGTGCCGAGGCGTCATCGACGCTGCGCGACAGCCGCTCGGCGATGTTGCCATCGCTTGTCCGGGCGCGCGCGGCAAGCCGCTGCGCCAATACGTCCGGCGGCGCCGTGATCGCGACCACCACGACGTTGGCATAGGCGCGGCGCAAGGCAGCGATCACGGTGCGTGAGACGTTGGCAACGATGGTGCGGCCCGCGCGGACGTCGTCGCTGATCTCGAGCGGCAGTGCATAGGAATGCCCATGCGCCTCCCAGTGCACGGCAAAGTCGCCGTGCTCGCACGCGCGGCGGAATTCGTCGGGACTGACTGCGATATTGTCTTCATCGGCCGAGGACGCACGCGTCACGATGCGGCGCGGGAAGACGATGTCGGGATCGTCGCTGCAAGCCGCCTGGGCCAGCCGCAGCAAGGTATCCTTGCCGGCGCCGCTGGGGCCGACCACGAGCACGAGCCGGCCGGGGCCGATCGCACCCGTCTCGCCTTCGCCCGTGGCCGCCATCTCGCTCATGCGACGCGGTGTCCTTCGCGCCAGACGCTGCGGACCACGGGAACGTGGCCTGCGACATGGACGCGGATCAGATCGGCGCGCTTGCCGGTCGCGACCTCGCCGCGGTCGGTGAGGCCGACCGCTTCGGCGGGCGCTTTCGTCACGGTGCGGACCGCGGCCGGAAGGCTGATCGCGGGCACATGCTCGGGCAATTGCAACGCGGCCATCAAAAGGCTCGACGGGATGTAGTCCGACGACAGGATGTCGAGCAGGCCCTCGCGGGCGAGATCGACCGCGGCGATGTTGCCGGAGTGCGAGCCGCCGCGCACCACGTTCGGCGCGCCCATCAGGATGTCGATGCCGGCCTGGTGCAGGCCGCGCGCGGCCTCCAGCGTGGTCGGGAATTCCGCGACGGAGACGCGGTCGCGCACGGCGTCCGCGACGTTCTCCTCGGTGGTGTCGTCGTGGCTCGCTAGCGGAATGTTGTACTGATGCGCCAGCGCTACGATCTCGCGCATGTTGGCCGCGGCATAGAGCCTTTGATATTCGAACCGCTTTGCGAACAGCTCGTCGAGCTCGGCATCGGTCTTGCCGCCGCCCTTGCCGCGATAATAGTCGCGCAGCTTGACCTCGTCGCGAAACTGGCGCTGGCCCGGCGTGTGGTCCATCAGCGACATCAGCTTGACGTCGGGACGGTCGATCAGCTCCTTGGCCTCCTCGACCACGCTTGGCATCGGGATCTCGCAGCGCAGATGCAGGAAGTGATCGGCGCGCAGCAGGTTGGCCTCGCGCGCGGTGGTGATCGCGGCGGCGAGCACGCCGGCGCGGCCATCGACCTCCTCGGCGCCGTCCTCGCGCCAGACCCGGAGCGAATCCAACACGGTGGTGATGCCCGAGGTCGCGAGCTGGCCGTCATAGGAGATGACGGCGGCGACAGGATTCCAGAACACTTTTGGCCGCGGTACGTAATGCGCCTCGAGATGGTCGGTGTGGAGTTCGATCAGGCCGGGCATGATCAGATCGCCGCCGGCATCCTCGGCACCCGCGGGCGCCCTCCCCTCGCCGATCTCCGCAATGCGGCCGTCGGCAAGCGCGAGCCAGCCCTGTTCGATCACCCGGTCAGCCAGCACGATCCTGGCGTTGGCGATCACGGATTCCTTCTTCATTTCCCCATTCCTTCAGGCCGCGGCGGCAAAGCCGGTGACGTCGACGATGCGGTCGGCAATCAAATGACGGATTTCGTCGTCATGGACAATGGCGACCATGGCGACGCCCTGACGTTTCTTTTCAGCGACCAGCTCGACCACCACGGCGCGATTGGCCGCATCGAGCGAGGCGGTCGGCTCGTCCAGCAGCAGGATCGGCAGCTCCGAGATGAAGCCACGGGCGATGTTCACGCGCTGCTGCTCGCCGCCGGAGAAGGTCGCGGGGGGAAGCTGCCAGAGCCGCTCGGGGATGTTGAGACGATGCAGCAGCTCGCCGGCGCGCGCCTGTGCCTCAGTCCGGCTCATGCCATTCGCGATCAGCGGCTCCGCGACGACGTCGATGGTGGCGACGCGCGGCACCGCGCGCAGGAACTGGCTGACATAGCCGATGGTGGAGCGGCGGATGTTGAGCACCTGGCGTGGCTCGGCGGTGGCAAGATCGACCACTTTGCCGCGATGGCGGATGCCGATGCAGCCGCTATCGCAGCGATAATTGCCGAAGATCATCTTCAGGATGGACGACTTGCCGGCGCCCGACGGCCCCGACAGCACGACGCACTCGCCTGGATTGACCTGGAAGGTCACGCCACGCACGACAGGCAGCTCGATGCCGCCCTGCAGGTGCATCGTAAAGGTCTTGCCGGCGTCAGTGATGTCGATCATGGCGGTCATTGGAAAGCTCATATCGTAAAGTTCATGGCGGCAGGATCGAGGAGACGAGGAGCTGGGTATAGGGCTCGCGCGGGTCGTCGAGCACCTGGTCCGTGAGACCGGTCTCGATGACGCGGCCGCCTTTCATCACCATCACGCGGTGCGACAAGAGGCGCGCCACCGCGAGATCGTGGGTGACGATGATGACGGCGAGGTTCAGCTCGGCGACGAGGCTGCGCAAGAGATCGAGCAGGCGCGCCTGCACCGATACGTCAAGGCCGCCGGTCGGCTCGTCCATGAACACGAGCCGCGGCTCGGTAACGAGGTTGCGGGCGATCTGGAGGCGCTGGCGCATGCCGCCGGAATAGGTGCGCGGCGCATCGTCGATGCGCGCGACGTCGATCTCGACGCGCGTCAGCCAATCCGACGCGGTCTCACGGATTCGGCCGTAGTGATTCCACCCCACCGCCATCAGCCGCTCGCCGACATTGGCGCCGGCAGAGACCGCCATGCGCAGGCCCTGCGCGGGGTCTTGATGCACAAAGCCCCAATCGGTGCGGAACAGGAAGCGGCGCTCGGCCTCGCCGAGCGTCGTGAGATCGCGGGTGACGCCATCACGCATCCGATAGGACACATGGCCTGCACTCGGCGCGAGCTGGCCCGACAGCATTTGCAGCAGCGTCGACTTGCCCGAGCCGGATTCGCCGACGATCGCCAGCACCTCGCCGGGATAGAGCGAGAACGACACGTCGCGACAGGCATTGATGCGGCCGAACGACTTGCTGAGGGATTTTGCGACCAGCAGCGGCTCGTCGTTCTCGACCAGATTCTGATCAGCCATTCGCGGCCTCCTGCGCCTTATCCTTGTACGGCGCGGCACTGAGGCTGCCGTGATGGCCGGCGGCCTGGCGGCCCTCGCAATAATCGGTATCCGAGCAGACGAACATGCGCCCGCCCTTGTCGTCGGTCACGATCTCGTCGAGATAGGAATTCTCCGCGCCACAGAGCGCGCAGGGCGCGTTGAAGCGGTAGGGCTCGAACGGGTGATCCTCGAAATCGAGCGACACCACCTGGGTGTAGGGCGGGATGGCGTAGATGCGCTTCTCGCGGCCGGCGCCGAACAATTGCAGCGCCGGGGAATTGTCCATCTTGGGATTGTCGAACTTCGGCGTCGGCGACGGGTCCATCACGTAGCGCGCGTTGACCTTGACCGGATAGGCATAGGCGGTGGCGATGTGGCCGAAACGGGCGATGTCCTCGTAGAGCTTCACATGCATCAGGCCGTATTCGGCTAGCGCGTGCATGCGCCGCGTCTCGGTCTCGCGCGGCTCGAGGAAGCGCAACGGCTCGGGGATCGGCACCTGATAGACCAGCACCTGGTTCTCGTTCAGCACCGTCTCGGGGATGCGGTGACGGGTCTGGATCACGGTTGCCTCGTCCGTCGCCGTCGTGGTCGCAACGCCCGCGGTCTTGGCGAAGAATTTGCGGATCGAGATCGCGTTGGTGGTGTCGTCCGAGCCCTGGTCGATCACCTTCAGCACGTCCTGAGGCCCAAGGATCGCGGCGGTGACCTGCACGCCGCCGGTGCCCCAGCCATACGGCATCGGCATTTCGCGACTGGCGAACGGCACCTGATAGCCGGGGATGGCGATCGCCTTGAGGATCGCGCGGCGGATCATGCGCTTGGTCTGCTCGTCGAGATAGGCGAAGTTGTAGGCGGGCGCGTTCATTCCGCGGCCTCCTTCATGGCATCGGGCGCATTGGCATCGGCAAACTCTTGCCGCAACTTTCGGAGCAGGCCGAGCTCGGACTGGAAGTCGACATAGTGCGGCAGCTTTAGGTGCTCGACGAAGCCGGTCGCCTGGACATTGTCCGAATGCGACATCACGAACTCCTCGTCCTGCGCCGGGGCCAGCGCCTCCTCGCCGAGCTCACGGGCGCGCAGCGCGCGATCGACCAGCGCCATCGACATGGTTTTGCGCTCGCTCTGGCCGAAGGCGAGGCCATAGCCGCGGGTGAAGCACGGCGCCTCGGTCGCGGAGCCCTTGAACTGGTTGACCATCTGGCACTCGGTCAGCTCGATCGCCCCGAGCGGCACGGCAAAGCCGACATCTTCCGCGACAAATTCGACCTCGACCTCGCCGAAACGGATCTCGCCGACGAAGGGATGGTTGCGGCCGTAGCCGCGCTGGGTGGAATAGCCCATCGCGAGCAGAAAGCCTTCGTCACCACGCGCGAGGTTTTGCAGGCGCAAATCACGGTCCGCGGGGAAATTCAGCGGCTCGCGGGTGAGATCGCCGACGCTGGCGCCGTCCTCGGCTTCCGGCGATGCTTCGATCAGCCCGTCGCGGCCGAGAATGTCTGTCACGCGCGGCGTCGGCGCGGTGGAGGCTTCGGCCGCAGCCGGCCTCTCCGGCACAAAACCTTGGGCGAGCGATGGATCGAGCAGGCGGTGCGTGTAGTCGAAGGTCGGCCCCAGGATCTGGCCGCCGGGAATGTCCTTGAAGGTCGCCGACACCCGCCGCTGCACCCGCATGGTGCCGGTGTCGACGGGCTCGCTGGCACCGAAGCGCGGCAGCGTGGCGCGGAAGGCGCGAACCAGGAAGATCGCCTCGATCAAATCGCCGCGCGCCTGCTTGATCGCAAGCGACGCGAGCTCGCGGTCATAGAGCGAGCCTTCGCTCATGACGCGATCGACGGCCAGGCCGAGCTGCTCCGAGATCTGGTCGAGCGTGATTTCCGCAACGCTCTGGTCGCCGCGCCGCTTATGCGCGAGCAGGCGATGGGCGTTCTCGATGGCGCGTTCGCCGCCTTTGACTGCGACATACATGCTTCTAGCTTCCCTTGCTCACGATTCGCGTTGTGCGGGGGATCGCGACCACAGCGTCATCGGCGACCAGCACCACATCGATGCCGCGCGGAAACAGCGCCTCGTTGATATGCAGGCGCTCGAACAGGTCGAAAGGCTTGATCGACGCCTGCAGCGTGGCGACACCGTCAATGCCGGGGCCGCGCAGTTCGAAGCTGCGCCCGGCGGCGAGGCTGTCGACCTGGATGACCACCGTGGTCGAACGGTCCGGATACTCGCTGGTGCCGAACGCGAAGCGCTCGAGCGCAGGCAAGGCGCCGCCGTCACTGATGAGCGCGAAGGAAGCGATCGACGAATCCTGCACGACCGGCGCGCCGGTGTGGAACTTCAGCCACTTCGTCACGTCCGCGCTTTCCGCCATCCGTGCGTCGAGCCAGAGCGGCGTGTCGTGGTCGAACAGCGTCAGCGCGATCGCGGCGGTGCCTCGCATCATCGTATCAGGCGCGCCCGCCATCGGAACGATGCGCTGGACCGAGCCCGGCCGCGCCATGGCGTCCATGACCGAGCGAAAGGTCGATTGCGCCGACAGCACCTTGTCGGCGAAACCGGGCGGCAGCTCCGCAATCGTGGTCATGATCTCACCCCTCACCGCGCACCATGGTGTAGAAATCAACCTTCGTCGCGGCGGCCGCTGCCGCCGCCTGCTTGCGCCTGACCATAAGCTGCTCGCGCAACGGCGCGATAACGTCGCGCTCCACCGCTCCGCCGAAATCGCGGGACTGCACCAGCGCATCGCACAGCGCGATCAGCCGCGCCTTCTCACCGTCGCGGCCGAGCGTGTAGCCGAACCCGACCTCGCCGCTCGCAAGCCGCACCGCGGCGCGCGACACCGTCGCTTCGCCGAGATTGAACGGCGCGCCGTCGCCGCCGACCCGGCCGCGCAGCATGACGAGGCCGTTCTCGGGCGTGCGCAGATCCTGATGGTCCGGGAGGGCCAAGTTGCGGAGGCGAGCGGCGATCTCGCCCGCCTCCGCGTGCGCCAGCACCGCCATTGCGGCCTTGCGCTGGGCTTGCTGGTCGTTGTGCTGGGTCACTTGGTCCATCGAACCTTCTACAGAACTTGCCGCACCGAAGTTGTCTATGATAATAGACAACTTCATACGGACGCGCCATGACTGTTTCGTGACAATGCTGTGATTTCTGGAGTAGGGTTTCCCGCGACATGAGCATGCAGGACACAGCCTCCTCGGGCGTCGCGCTATGGCGCCTCGTGGCCGATGGCATCGAGCGCGGCATCGCCGACGGCCGCTTTGCGGCCGGCGACAAATTGCCGGGCGAGATGGAGATCGCCGAAACCTATCGCGTCAACCGCCACACCGTGCGGCGCGCGTTGGCAGCCCTCGCCGAGCGCGGCCTGGTGCGCGCCGAGCGCGGCAGCGGAACCTATGTCGAGGCGCAAAAGCTCGCTTATCCCTTGCGCTCGCGCACGCGCTTCTCCGAGATCGTCGGCGCCGATGGCCGCGAACCGCATGGCCGGCTGATCGAGGCGACCGATGACGTTGCGACGCGCGAGCTCGCACGAGAGCTGGGATTGAAGACCGGCGCGCCGCTGGTGCGGATCGAGGCGATTCGCCTCGCCGACCGCACCCCGATCTGTGTTTCCACCACCTGGCTCTCGGCTGACCTGTTCCCGGATGCAGGCGCCGTGTTCGCGGCAACGCGCTCGATGACGAAGCTGCTGGAGCATTTCGGCGTCCGCGATTATCGCCGTGGCGCAACGAGAATCACCGCGGGGATTGTCGACGCGAGCGACGCCGCACGGCTCGACCTGGCGCTGGGGCGGCCGATCCTGGTGGTCGACGCCACCGACCACGATCTCACGGGCAAGCCGCTGGTGACGAAGCACTCGCGCTTTGCGGCAGAGCGGGTGGAGTTTTTGGTGGAGAACGCTTAGATCAGAGCGTTTTCCAGCGAAGCCTGCCCTCGGACTTGATCCGGGGTGGAAACGATTTGCGTCGAGAAAACGCGTCAGAACAAAAATCAGAGCTCCGTTCCGATCCAATCGGAACGGATAAGACTGCAGCACGACGTTAGGCGACCGTCCGCTTGCCGATGATCGCGAAGCGCAGCTTGCCGGAAATCCAGTCGATCGACGATACAGTTACCAGGATCAGCAGGATCAGAAACGATACCTTCTGCCATTCCAGCACCCGGATCTGTTCGGCAAGCTGAAGGCCAATGCCGCCAGCGCCAACGATTCCGATGATCGTCGCCGATCGCGTATTCGACTCGAAATAGTAGAGCACCTGGCTCAGCAAGACCGGGAACACCTGCGGCAGCAATCCGAAGCGGACGCTGTGGAGATGGTTGCCGCCCGATGACCGAACGCCTTCCGCGGGGTTCTTCTCGGCGACCTCGATCGCTTCCGAGAACAGCTTGCCGAACGTTCCGAAATCGCTGCAGATCACGGCCAGGATGCCGGCAAACGGCCCCAGCCCCACGACGCCGACCCAGATCAGTGCCCAGATCAAAGTGTCGACTCCACGGATGGTATCGAGGCCACGACGCGTCAATAGGCGGATGATCCGGTTTGCAACCACGTTGCGCGCCGCCAGCAGGGATACCGGCAGCGCGAGCAGCGCGCCGCCCAGGGTGCCGAGAAACGCGATCGACACCGTCTCTCCGAGCGCATGCAGATATTTCAGAACCTCCGCCCAAGAACCCGGGTTGGGCGGCAACATGAGCTGGACGAATTCGCCCAGCCTGACCATGCCCAGGGAGAGCCGATTAAAGGGAATATCGAGCTGGACGATCCCGAACAGGAACAGCCCGACCGTCCCGCCGACGAGTATTGCGATCCTTCCCCGCTGCCACCAATCGGTCCGGAAGACGTCGGGATACCGATGGGCAATGCCGGCCCGGTTTTCAAAACTGAAGGAGCTCATCGGGTGCTTCCCTCCAGCCCGAGCAGGCGGTGTCGCAACCGTTCCGTCAGGAAGTCGATCAACATGACGGTAAGGACGATGAGCAGCAGGATGGCGCTGACGTCGGTGAAGTAGAACTTGCGAACCGCCTCGATCAGATCCTGGCCGATCCCGCCGGCGCCGACGAAGCCCATCACGGCCGCGCCACGCACGTTGATCTCGAACCTGAGCAAGGCATAGCTCACGAAGTTCGAGAGGACCTGAGGCAACGCGCCGAACCGAACAACCTGAACCCAGCTGCCCCCGCTTGCCGCCACCCCTTCGACCGGCTTGCTGTCGATGTTCTCGACAACCTCGGCGAATTGCTTGCCCAACGCTCCGGCGGTATGGATTGCAATCGCCAGAACGCCCGGCAGCGGCCCGAGACCAAAGGCCAGCACGAAGATCAGGGCAAACACGATCTCCGGCACGGTCCTGAAAAACTCCAGAACGCGCCGGGTGACGAAAACAGTCGTTCCTGATTTCACGAGATTGGCCGAGGCGAGGAAGCAAAGCGCAAAACCGCACAGCGCACCCGAGAGGGTGCCCATATAGGCTATCAGCAACGTATCCCCGAGAAGCCGTGCCCAGCGCGGCAATCCCCACAGCCACTCCGCCAAATCGCTCCATGCGGTCGCGAACGAAAATTTGGGTGCGATGCTGAGGAAATAGGCCGGGAAGCGCCAGAAATTCTCGACAAAATTTCCGAGACTGACCTCGCCCATCCAGCCCGCGGCAATGGCAACGGCGATCAGGACGGCGGCACCGAGCCATACGCGGCGGCGCTTGGCGGCAATTGCGGCCGCATAGCGATCGCCAAGCTCACGCAGCCTGGCTTCCGGAAATTCGGGAACTGCTGTTCGCATGGGATGTTCGCGAGAGCCGACGGGCAGATCTTGCGATCTGCCCGACTTGTCCAACGCTTCGTTTCCCTCAGGATTTCTGCTTGCGAATGCTGTCGACAAACTTGGTCAGTTCGATCACGGCGTCATACGCCTTGTGGTCGACCTCGACGTAGGGCAATTGCTTCCCCTCGTAAATCTTGTCGAAAGCCGCCTTGTCCTTCACCGCAATTTCCAGCACTGCTTTCTTGATCGCCGCCTTGAGGTCGTCAGGCAGGCTGCTGAGATAGGCCATCGGCGAGTTCACGATCTGCTCGGACTTCATGATGATCTTGAAATCAGCGGCCTTCGCCATGCCCTTCCGTTCCATCCGGAGCAGGTTCGATTCCTTCTCGTCGTTCCACCAGTTGAACGCCGCGTCGCAGGTGCCCTGGGAAAGCCCGATCACCGCGTTTTCATGGCTCCCCGAATAGACCACCTTGGCGAAGAACTTTTCCGGGTCGATGCCCATCTTGTTCATCGCGAAACGCGGCACGTTGTTGCCGGAAGTCGAATTGGGATCGACGAGGCAGAGGTTCTTGCCTTGCAGGTCCTTAATGTCCTTGTAGCTCGAATCGCTTTTGACATAGAGAACCGAGTAATAGCCTTTGGTGCCGTCGCCGTTCACCTCGATCGCGAACGGTTCGACCTTCGCGCCAATGATGTAGGCACGCGCGTAGGACGCCGGGCCGTACATCGCAATGTGAATGTTTCCTGCACGCTGACCTTCGATCACCGCGGCGTAGTCGTTGGCGATGCGCAGCGTGACCTTGGTTCCAAGCTCGCGGGACAGGTACTCCGTCAGAGGCGTCCAGCGGTTGGTGGTGCCGGAGGCATTCTCGTCGGGGACTTTTGCGAAGATCAACTCAGGATATTTTGCCTTCCAGTCCTGCGCCGCAGCGGCTGAAACTGAAAATGCCAGGGCCGCCGCAGCGGCAACGATCGTACGACGGTCTATCATGACGTCTCCCATTTCAAGGTTATGAAACTGTCGAGTTCCGGCTCTACGACCAGGCTCGATTTAAAGAAGCAGCGATCAGGCCACGGCAACCGTGCGGAGGGCAGGAACTGCCGTGCCGACCGATGCATCCGCGGGCGCAACATCCATGACTTCATTCGCCTCGAGATCGTACAGCTCGCGCGCGATATGATCGGTCAAGGCCGCCGGCGCGCCGTCGAACACCACCCGCCCCGCGGCCATCCCGATCAGGCGGTCGCAATAGCTGCGGGCGAGATCGAGCGAATGCAGGTTGCAGAGCACGGTGATACCGAAATGCTTGTTGATGCGCAGAAGCGCATCCATCACGATCTTGGTGTTGCGGGGATCGAGCGAGGCGATCGGCTCGTCGGCAAGGATAATGTCGGGCTGCTGAACCAGCGCCCGCGCGATCGCCACGCGCTGCTGCTGACCGCCCGAGAGCTGCTCGGCGCGCTGGGCCGCGATGGCAGCCATGTCGAACTGCTCGAGCGCCGACATCGCGATGGCCTTGTCTTCTTCGGGCCAAAGCTGCAGCAGCGACCGCCATGTCGGCACCGTCGACAGCCGCCCCATCAGCACATTGGTGAGGACGTCGAGCCGGCCGACGAGGTTGAACTGCTGAAAAATCATCGCCGACCGCGCACGCCACTGCCGCAGCTCCTTGCCGCGCAGCGCGGTGACGTCGACGCCTTCGAACAGGATGCGGCCTTCGGAGGGCTCGGTGAGGCGGTTGATGGACCGCAGCAATGTCGACTTGCCGGCGCCGGATCGCCCGATCACCCCGACGAAGCCGCCAGGGGAAACTTGAAACGAAGCATCGTCCACAGCGGCCTTCGCGCCGAAGCGACACGTCAGACCTTCAACCACCAGCATCGAGGGGCTCCAGAGTAGCTGGAGCCAACCGCTAACGCCCGTGGTTAACACTTGTGTGACAAGGCTGCTGCAGTGCGGCCATCCTACGCACGTCATCCCCTGTCATCTCATTGTCACGACACCGTCATCCGGCCGCTCGAAGAAAGACTCCCGCCCTCGCACTTCGGATGCAACATGGCCAAAGCTCTTTCGGTTCAGCCGACCGTCGATCCCTCGGCCAAGCTGCATGAGACCAGGCTTGGCGCCTACACCGAAGTCGGCGCGCGCACGATCCTGCATGAAGTCGCGATGGGCGATTATTCCTATGTCGTGAACGATGCGCAGATCACCTACGCCACCATCGGAAAGTTCTGCTCGATCGCGGCGATGACCCGCATCAATCCCGGCAACCATCCGATGCATCGCGCCACTCAGGCGCATTTCACTTACCGATCCAGCGCCTATTTCGAAGGTGAGAGCGACGATCTCGAGTTCTTCGACTGGCGCCGCCGGCATCACGTTCATATCGGCCATGACGTCTGGATCGGCCATGGCGCGATCGTGCTGCCGGGCCGCAACATCGGCACCGGCGCGGTGATCGCCGCCGGCGCGATCGTCACCAAGGACGTGCCGGCCTACAGCATCGTCGCCGGCAATCCGGCCCGCATCGTGCGGCGGCGATTCTCGGAGGAGATCGCCGGACGGCTTGCAAGGCTTGCTTGGTGGGACTGGGATCACGACAAGTTGCGCGAGGCGCTGCCCAATTTCCGCAAGCTCGGGATTGAAGATTTCCTCTCGGCATACGAAGCAAAAGCGAGCTCACTCGCCAATTCTCCTGCCAGCAAACGAAGCGCGGTCGCGTGACAGACATATTCATCGAAGGCGGCCGGGCCCTGATCGGCGCCGAGCTCGTCGAAACCTCTCTTCTCGTCTCCGGAACAGACATTGCAGAGGTCGATGCTTCTCGCGGCCGGGCGCGGCTGGCACTGGATGCCCGTGACCTGCTGGTGCTGCCCGGCATCGTCGATCTGCATGGCGATGCCTTCGAGCGGCAGATGATGCCGCGCGCCGGCGTCGACTTTCCGATCGACGTCGCGCTCGCCGACAGCGACCGCCAGGCGATCAGCAACGGCATCACCACCGTGTTTCACGCCACGACCTGCTCGTGGGAGCCGGGCCTGCGAAGCGCCGACAATGCGCGCGGCCTGATGGAGGCGATCGAGCGGCAGCGTCCGCAGTTCGCTGCCGACACCCGCTTCCACCTGCGGCACGAGACCTTCAATCTCGATGCCGAAGCGGAGATCGCACAGTGGCTCAGCGAGGGCCGCGTCGACCTGTTCGCCTTCAACGATCATATGGACGGCGTCGTTGCCGACATCTCCAACCCACGCAAGCGCAACCGCATGGTGGAGCGCACCGGTCTGTCGAGTGAAGAATTCGACCGGCTGGTCGAGCGCGTGGTCTCGCGCGCCGACGAGGTGCCCGCCTCGGTGTCACGCCTGGCCGCCGCGGCCCGCGGGGCCGAGGTGCGGATGCTCTCGCACGACGATTCGAGCCCGGCGATGCGCCGGGACTTTCGCGAGCTCGGCGCCTTGATCGCGGAGTTTCCGATCAACGAGGAGACGGCGCAGGCTGCGGCCAGCCACGGCGATGCCATCGTCTATGGCGCGCCGAACGTCGTGCGCGGCGGCAGCCACACCGGCTGGACCAGGGCCTCCGACATGATCGCCAAGGGGCTCTGCTCGGTGCTGGCGTCTGACTATTATTATCCCGCGCAGCTGCTCGCCGCGTTCCGCCTGGCCGCCGATGGCGTGGTGCCTCTGGCTCAGGCCTGGGATCTGGTCTCCGCCGGCCCGGCGCGCGCGACCGGCCTCACCGATCGCGGCCTGCTCGCGGAGGGACGCCGCGCTGACATTCTCCTCGTCGACGACAACGTGAAGCTGCGGCCGCGGCTGATCGCGGTGATCTCAGGCGGCAGGCTCGTGCATCTCACCGACGCGACGCGGCTGCTCACCGCAGTGGCGGCCCCGCGCGAGACTGTCGTCGCGGCGTAAATTGGTTATGCTGAGGCAATGACAGGTTTCCCCCGCTACGCGATCTATTTTGCCGCAGGCCGCGACAGCGCCCTCTCCCGCTTCGGCGCCGAGCTGCTCGGCTATGACGCCTACAGCGGCGGCGAGATTTCGTTTCCAGAGCAGGCGCTGCACGCCGCGCCCGACTGGCGCGAGCTCAGCGCCGATCCCCGCAAGTACGGCTTTCACGCCACGCTGAAGGCGCCGATGGCGCTGGCGCCCGGCAAGACCGAAGCCGAGCTGCTGGCCGCCTGCGAGGCGTTCGCGGGCAAGACACGGCCTATCCCGGCAATCCGACCGATGGTCGATGCCATCAGCGGCTTCATTGCCGTTATTCCGGCCGAGCCGATGGAAACGCTCCAGCAACTTGCCGCTGATTGCGTTCGCGAGTTCGACCCGTTTCGCGCCGCGCTGACGGCGGAAGATCGCGCTCGGCGCAAGCCGGAGAAGCTCAGCGAGCGGCAGCGCGATTATCTCGACCGCTGGGGCTATCCTTACGTGATGGAAGAATTCCGCTTCCACATGACGCTGACGGGGCGGCTGGATGCGGAGCGGCGCGGGCCGATCCTTCAGATGCTGCGAACACGGTTTGCGGCGCTGGGGATCGAGACGCTCGCGATCGATCGCATTGCCCTGTTCAAGCAGGATGATGCCAAGGCGCGGTTTCGCATCATCGGCGAGTGGGCTTTGGTGCGGTAGACCTCAGCGCGAGGTCGCAAGATTGAAAGCGAGCGCCACCGCGCCAACCAGAACGAGGCTGATCGCCCAGGCTGCATCCAGGTTGAACCAGCTTCGCGAGACGAACGTCAGTCCCAGATGGCGGTAGACCAGCCACGCCAGACATCCGCCGGCGCCGACCATCGCGGCAACGTGCACCAGCGACACCAGCACCGCCATCCCGAGATTTGCCGTCATCAGCGCGCCCGCCGCCTGATGGCCGGCATCGAGCTTGAAGGCCTGGCAGAGCCCGAGATAGATCGGCACGAGCATCAGGGCAGCGCCGTGAGCGATGGCGACGGCAAATGACCAGAGCACCAATTGCGTCGGCGGAATTCGTGCCAGCGCGCGCGGATGACGCCGGTCGATCAGCCGGTAGACGCCAAAGCCGATGACGAGAAGACTCGCGACGATCTGGATTGGACGCTGCCATTCGGCCAGTACGAGCAGGAAGGCGAACGGCAGCAGCACGAGAAGTGTTGCCAGGAGGTGCCCGGCCGCCAGAGCCCACAATGCACGGAAGAGCGCGAGGGGGCTCTTGTCCATGAGCCCGGCCGAAACGGCGAGCGGCCATCCCATTCCCGGATTGACCCCGTGGTAGAGACCGCTCGCAACAAGCGCGAGCCACAGCCAGCCAAGGGCCGGGCTCGCCTGCGTGCCATCTAGACCGACGGGTAGCAAAATGAGTCCGTCGAACAGTCGCCGCCCTCGAGCCTGATCTGGTGCGCACGATATCCGTCGGGGAAGCTCACGAAATAGTCCTTGTCGAGCTCGAGGCCGCCGTTGCGACCGACATTGGCCATGACTTCCACGCCCGGAACCCCGTCGGGATAGAACTGGTCGTCCCAAGTGGAATAAAGCGAATTGGTCCAGTACACGCGCCGGCCGTCGCGGCTGATCTCGACCATCTGCGGACCCGCCGCAAAGGGCTTGCCGTTCGGATGGGGCGTGCGGCGCGCGATGCCGCCGATGTGGACTGAGCCCGCAAGCTTCGGCTTTCTGGGATCGCTGACGTCGTACTGGCGCATCTCACCCGTGCCCCAGCACGAGACATAGAGAAACCGGTCGTCCATCGACAGGTCGATGTCGGTCACCAGCGGCGGCACGGCGCCAAATCCCTGCAGCAGCGGCGGCAGCTTCTCCTTGGGCGCGGGTTCGGGAGGGATCGTCGCCGTTTTCTCGGCATGGAATTTTCCGCCCTCGCGCCACCAGGTCCAGATCGACGCTTCGAGGTTGGTGGTGTCGACCACGACACCGACGAAGCCGTACTCGCGAACCGGATCGTGCGCGGGGCGCACCTCCAGCGCCATCTGATGATTGGCGCCGAGGTCGATGGTCTGGACGTTGCGACGGGCGCGAAGGTCCCAGAAGTGGAGACGATGGCCATACTTGTTCGCCAGCAGATCTTCCGGGACGATCCCGTTCTCGAACTGCGGCGGTAACGCCCATTCGCTCGTCACCATGTAATCGCGCGGCAGATTCCACCAGAAATCATAATGCAGCGTTTGCGGGCCACGGTCGATCTCCCATCGTCCAAGAACTTCGAACGTCTCGCAATCCATGATGAAGACGCCCGGAGGTCCGTTGGTGCCGTCCTTGCCGCCGCCACCCAGCGTGCTCACGTAAATGCCGTCCGGCCCGCAATGGATCGTGTGCGGCCGCGAGTAGCCGGTTTTCTTGAAGACCTCCTCTGGCTCGATGATCTTGTGAATCTTGGCCTTCGTCGGATCGGGCTTGGTATCGATCACGTAGATCCGCGACGAGCGCAGCCCCGGGATGATGAGATAGCGCCGCTCGATGAAGGCGTGTCCGGCGAGCGGCGACAGGGCGGAGGAGCAAGCATTCCAGCCGAAATGGTGAAACTCATCACCCTTGTTGGGCATCGCTACGGTATGGACGATCTGGCTATAGGTCGGCGATCCCGGCTTGACGTCGATGACCGCGAGAGCATCCGGCTTTGAGAAATCCGGACTGAGCAGCAAGGTGTAAGCAAAGTTCTCCGCAGGCGCTTCCATCGCAAGCTTGGGCGAGGCGTGAAAGGTAGGATCCGGCCTCATCGTCATGGCACTGCCTCCCTGTTCTGTCGGTTTGCACCAACCTGGCTCGGGATAGTGGCAAAAGAAGAGCTGTTGCGCGATGTCCTGAGAATCTCCGCAAGGCGCCGGTTGGCGCGCGTACATTATGCCATCGCGGGGCTATGGGGAACGGCCCGGCACGCGCTAATTCGACGCCTTCAGGCGAAATGGGCATCCCTCGTTCATTTCGAGCGAGGGCGCACAAGTCGCTCCTCGCAGCCTTCGTAGGGTGGGCAAAGGCGCAAACCGCCGTGCCCACCGCTCTTCCCGCGGGCGCGCAAGTTGGTGGGCACGCTTCGCTTTGCCCACCCTACGACAGCTTCACGCAATGACGGGGGAGAGAATTACTTCCCCCACCTGAGCGCCAACGCGTCGCGCTCCTTGGCGAGCTCCAATAGCCCGGCGCGCGTCGCCGGATGCAGCGGCTGCAGCGGATGGCGCACCGCCTCCGACTTGATCACGCCGCCGGCCTGCATCATCACCTTGCAGGCGATCAGGCCGCATTGGCGGTTCTCGTAGTTGATCAGCGGCAGCCAGCGCTCGTAGGCGGCCTTCGCCTTTTCGCGATCGCCCGCGAAATAGGGATCGATGATCTGGCGGATGCCGTCGGGATAGCCGCCGCCGGTCATGGCGCCGGTGGCGCCGGCGTCGAGATCGGCGAGCAGCGTGATCGCCTCCTCGCCGTCCCAGGGGCCCTCGATGTCCTTGCCGCCCGCCTCGATCAGGCTGCGGAGCTTCGAGGCCGCGCCCGGCACCTCGATCTTGAAATAGCGGATGTTGGAAAACTCGCGCGACAGCCGCGCGAGCAACTCGACCGACAGCGGCGTGCCGGCAACCGGCGCGTCCTGGATCATGATCGGGATGTTGATCGCGCCGGAGAGCACCTTGAAGAATTCGACGATGCCTTTCTCGGGGACGCGAAAGGTCGCGCCGTGATAGGGCGGCATCACCATCACCATGGCGGCGCCGGCCGCCTCGGCCTGCTTGCTGCGCGCGGCGCATACGGCCGAGCTGAAATGGGTGGTGGTGACGATCACGGGAACCCGGCCGGCCACATGGTCCAGCACCGCATGCATCACCGTGTCGCGCTCGGCATCGGTGAGCACGAACTGCTCGGAGAAATTGGCGAGGATGCAAATGCCGTGCGAGCCGGCGTCGATCATGAAATCGATGCAGCGGCGCTGACCCTCGAGGTCGAGCTCGCCGCGCTCGTCGAAGATGGTGGGCGCGACCGGGAACACGCCGCGATAGGGGCGTTGGGCCTTGTGTGGGGTGACCGGCATCGAACTCTCCATCCCTGATGTCTTGCGTCTGCCGCCGCGCCCGCGGGAGCGAGGCGGCACAGATGTACCCGCAGTGCCGAGCTGCGGCAATGCCCGCGCGACGTCCGATGGAAAGAGTACGAAAATCAGGCGCTCTTCACGGCGCCCAGGAAACCCTCGACCGCGACGCGAAGACGATCGGCATCCGCCGACATCTTCTTGACGGACTCCGACAGCACCGTGCCGGCATTGCCGGTCTCCTGGTTGAGCCTGGCGACGCTGCCGATGGTATCGGTGACCTCGCGGGTGCCCTGGGCCGCCTGCTGGAAGTTGCGCGAGATCTCCGTCGTGGCCGCGCGCTGCTGTTCGACCGCGGCGGCAATCGCCGTCATCTTCTCGTCGATGCCGCCGATGGCGCCGCCGATCAACCGGATCGCGGCGACCGCCTGGCCGGTCGCGCCTTGGATCTCCTCGACCTGGCGCGAGATCTCTTCCGTCGCCGTCGCGGTCTGCGCCGCAAGGCTCTTGACCTCGCCTGCAACCACCGCGAAGCCGCGGCCGGCCTCGCCGGCGCGCGCGGCTTCGATGGTGGCGTTCAATGCCAGCAGATTGGTCTGGGCCGCGATCGCGTTGATCATCTTCACGACCTCGCCGATGCGGCTCGCCGTCTGATCGAGGATCTCGACCGTCGCATTGGTCTGCTCGGCCTGGGCCACGGCCTCGCGGGCCTCGCGGGCGCTCGACTGCACCTGCGCGGAGATCTCGCCCACGGATGCGGAGAGCTCCTCGGTCGCGGCGGCGATGGTCTCGAGATTATTGGTGGCCTGCTCGGCTGCCGAGGACACCGCCGCGGTCTGGCTGCTCGATTCCGTGACCAGCGAGCGCACGCCGCTTGCGGTGGCGTCGAGCTCCCGCGTCGAGGCCGCAACGCTCTGGATGACCGCCTGCACCGTGTCGTCGAAGCTGCGGCAGGCGGCGTCGACGGTGCCGGAGCGGGCGAGCTGAAGCGCCTGCTGCGATTCGCGTTCGTTACCCAGCCGCTCCGCGGTCGCCGCGCTCTCGCGCAGGCTTTCGAGCGCAGCCGCCATGGTGCCGAACTCGTCGGGATGCCGCGATTGCGGCACCGGCGTCGCATAGTCGCGGGCGCCGATGCGGGCGATGGCGTCGAGGATGGCGCGCACCGGGCGCATCAGCCGGTTGCGCACCACAAACACGCCCGCGACAGTCACGGCCAGTGCAAGCAGGAAGCCGAAGGATTGCACGATGAGATTGGTGAGGGCCTTAGCCTGAACCGCCTCCGCGTGCGCGATCGACAGGTCGAGCGCCTTGCTCGCGACCGCGACGATGGAGGCGAACGGAGCCTGGCACAACGCGTTCCATTCCGCGGCGGGCATCGCGGGCCGGCCGCTGCCGTCGAAGCCCTTGGTGATCTCGCCGATCTGCTTGAGGGCGCCGTCAGTCTTGGCCCTCGCCTCCTTGGCCGTGTTGACGAGGTCGGCCGGCACGTCAGGCGCAGCCAGCAGCTCCTCCATGCCGGTCCAGCCGGCGGTGACGACGCCGTTCCATCCGGCCACGGTCTGCTTCTGGGCATCGTCGAGCGGCTTGCTGGCGTTGACGTTCGGCCGCAGGGTCGAGCACTGGATGCCGTAGCGGTCGCGCACCTGCCAGGCGAGGCGGCGGGCCTGGATCATGCGGGCGATGTAAGGATCGTTCATCCAGGCGCGGTTCGACACCGCGGTGGATGCGAGATTGGCGGTCTCGATCACCTTGGTGACCGCATCGTACCAGGGCGCGGTCCGCTCCAGCTTGCGCTCGGCGCGCGGCAGCTTGGCCTCGTCGTAGAACAACTGGAATTTTGGCGCGGCCTCGCTCCAGCGCTGCTTCAGCGTGCTGGCGAGTTCGTCGCGGCGGGCGAATTCGACGGTGGGGAGCGCCGCGCTGATGGCGTCGAAGCCGGCCTGTTCCGCCTTCTCGGCAATGCCGAGCTTGGCGCGCGGGTCGTCCTCGCCGAGCAGGGCGCTCTGGGCATCGCCACGGTTGCTGCGCAGGGCAACCACGCCATGGAAGATCGACTTGTCGGCATTCGCGAGCCGCTCGGTCTCCAGACTGTCGCTATAGCGGCCGAAAGCCCCGACCATCTGGATGGCCGTGCTGGTCAGCGCGCCGGCCGCCAGCAGCGTCATCAGGACCAGGAGGAGCGTGCTTACCGATTTCTTAAAAATGGACATGGGTCGAGGGATCTAACTCTCAGGAGAGGCCCACCTTGCACCGCCACGTGCCAATGTTTCGTTAAGGTTTGAGTTGAATCGAAGCGATCCAACCTGCACGCATTCGGAATACTATCCTATTCTGGTGAAATCCGGCGGGCGGCGCTCCGCAAACGCCGTAAACGCCTCGCGCGCTTCGGCGGTGCGCAGGCGCTGCGCAAACTGCTCGCCTTCGGCCTGCATCTGCGCGACCAGCGCCTCGCCGTTGCGCATCAGCCGCTTGGTCGCGATGAGGGCCCCGGCCGGCTGGCGGGCGAGACGCTGCGCCAGCGCAAGCGCTTCGGCATCGAGCCTATCGAGCGGCACCACACGGTTGGCGAGTCCCCATTCCAGCGCCGACCTGGCCGGCACGGTTTCGCCAAGCGCGAACATCTCGTAGGCGCGGGCATAGCCGATGCGCGCCGGCATCAACAGGCTGGAGGCGGCTTCAGGCACCAGCGCGAGGCTGACGAACGGCGTCGACAATTGCGCGTTGTCGGCGAGCACGACGAGGTCGCAATGCAGCAGCATCGTGGTGCCGACGCCGACGGCACGGCCCTGCACGGCCGCGACCAGCGGCCGGGTGCAACGCGCCAGCGACTGGATAAAGCGCACCACGTTGCGGCTGCCTTCGGACTTGCCGGCCGCGACCGCCGCAAACTCGCCGACGTCGTTGCCGGCGGTGAACATGTCGCCCTCGCCGCGGATCAGAATCACGCGGGCGGACGGGTCGAACTCGGCGGATTCGATCGCGTCGGCGAGCTTGCCGTACATCGCATCCGTCAGCGCGTTCTTCTTGTCGGGACGTGCCAGCGTGAGGGTGAGGATTCCGCCGCTATTCTCGATCCGGACGTGCTCGGTCATTAGTCTGCTCCGTGTTATTCGTCTGAACGTCTTGGAAACTTGTCCTGAATGCTCGTCAGCCAGCGTGCGACGATGTCGATTTCCGCGGCCGTGAAACCTTCCGTCAGCGCCGCATTGACCTCCGCCGCGCTAGTCTTGGCCTGCGCCAGCGCGGTGCGCCCCTTCGGCGTCAGCCAGATGCGAAAGGCGCGGCCGTCCTCGCGATCGGCCCGCCGCTCGACCAGCTTCGCAGCCACCGTCCGGTCGACGAGACCCGAAATGCCGGCCGGTCCCATGTCGAGCGCCGCCCCAGCCTCGCCCATCAGCGCGCCATCCTGCTTGCCGAGAATGAACAGCAACCCCGCCTGCGCCGGCGTCACCGCGCTCTCGGGCCGCGCCGCCATCCAGCGCTGCAGCCGGCGCTGGGCGACACTCAGCAAGTAGATCAGCCGATGGTGCTGCGCGCCGGCGCCGTTATTTCGCATGCGAAATAGATAGTGAAACGCAGGCGCGTTGTCAAACGGGCCCTCTTGGTTACGGCGCGCAGGTGAAGCTCGCCGCTTCCGTCACCGGGCCGCTCTTGTAGTGCGGCCAGGCCGGCCAGCGGCACAGCGGCAGCGCGCGCGTCGCGGCAAACGACGGCGCCTCGACCTTCTGCTCCCTGACCTCTAAGTCGCCGGGCGCTTTGCCATTCTCGACCCAGTCGACCAGAACGCTCAGCATATCGACATTGGCGGGCGCGCCGGAGCCGACATGGTCGACGCCGGGCGCGGTGTAGAGGCGCGCGAACTCCGCGGTCTCGGCCTTGCCCATCTTGCGCTCGACGCTCTCGAAGTAGCGGATGCCGGCATAGGGGCTCTGGGCGTAGTCGGCCATGTGCTCGAGCACGATCAGCCGGCCGCCCCGCGCCCGGAACCGACTGAGATCGGGATCGGTGGAATCCATCAGGCTGGACACTTCGAGCAGCCGCGCCTTGTGCTCTTCCACCTTGTAGGTGGTGACGTCGAGCTTCGGATCGCGCGCGAAGACATATTGGATGCCGCCGGCGCCGTAGATCCAGGCGATGCCGTTGTTCGGCGCGGGCGGCTGCGCCGGCGGCGCGGTGCCGAGCCACCAGGAGACCCAGCCGCCGGTCGGCCCGACCGCGGGGATGTCCTCGCCGGAGACGCCCCAGCCCGGATAATCGTCGAGGCCATTGGCGAGCGCGAAGGGGAATTTATAGGTGGAGTGCAGCGTGTTCACCGCCTTGATCTGTGCATCGGTGAGACACTGGTCACCGCTCTTGCCGGCCGCGCAGCGCAGCGTCTCGACCTTGAAGGCGGCCTTGCAGCCGACGGGATCCTGCACCAGCGCATCGTCGGAGCCGTCGGGCTTGTCGCAAGCCGCGCGCACGGCCTCGCCTACGAGCTTGACCTGCGCCGGGTTGATCCAGCCCTCGCCCATGGTGACGAGACCCGAGCGCGTACCGGCATGCTGCAGTCCGACCCAGTTGATCACGGGCACGCGGGCGAAGATTCCGTCGAAATCATCGGGATAGCGCTGCGCCATGGCGAGGCCTTCGCGGCCGCCCTCTGACGAGCCCATGAAGTACAGCTTCTCCGGCTTCCTGCCGTAGGCACGCTGCATCAGCCCGACCGCAGCGTCGCGCACCTTCTTGTAGGCGCGATGGGCGAAATTCTCGAACGCTTCGTCGTTGAGCGCAAAGACCTGCGGCGGCTCGCCCTGCTTGGTCTCGTGGCCGGAGTCGGTGCCGTAGGTGACGAAGCCGCGCGCCAGCGGCGAGGGCTTGTCGAAGGGGTAGGCCGGCGGCAGCGCAAGGCCCGTGATCAGCACACCATTGAAGCCGCCACCGCCATATTGCAGCGAGCGACCGTTCCATTCGACGGGAAGGTTGACCTGGAATTTGATCGGGGGCGCCGTGGGATCGGTGGGATCGATATGGCCGAGCACCTTGCAGAAGCGCGGATTGGCCGGCGTGATGCGTGCCGATGGCGTCGGCCCACGCTCGGCGACGGCCAATTGGGATGGCGCCTGCAAGGTCGCGGAATCGATCTTGACGGCGTCAGCGCCGCCGACGAGGCCTTTGCAGACGGTCTCGGCGTCTTCGGCCAGCGTTGCCGCTGAGGCACCACTCGCGCTCATTGCGGCCCCAGTGCCCACCAGCCATGCACACAGCTTCGCTCTGTTGCGCTTCATCGTTTCCACCCGGCTTGTCCTGTTGCGTTCGGCACTTGGCCGCATTCAATGCAACCTTCGCCCGTCCGTCAATCGCTGACGCCGGCTTTCCGTCAGAACGAGCCCAGCGCAGTGCCCAGGGCGATCACCGCCAGCAGCGCCAGGAGCGAGGTCACGATACCGACCATGACGATATCGAAATAGCTGTCGCGATGGGTCAGGCCGCAGATCGCGAGCAGGCTGACCACCGCACCGTTATGCGGCAGGATGTCCAGCGTTCCCGCGCCGATCACCGCCACGCGATGCATCAGCGCAAGGTCGATGCCGTGGCGCGCGGCAAGTTCGACATAGGTCGGGCCGAGAGCATCGAGGGCGATGGTCAGGCCGCCCGATGCCGACCCGGTCAGCGCGGCCAGGATGTTGGTCGCGACGGCGAGCGAGACCAGCGGTCCCCCTTCGATCGCCAGCACCCAGTCGCGCACGATCGTGAACGCCGGCAGCGAGGCCACGACGGCGCCGAAGCCGACGAGGCTGGCGACGCTGAACGCAGGCAGGACCGACGCATTGGCCCCGGCGTCCATGGTCCGGCGCAGCACCGGCAGGCGCGCCCAGTTCAGCGCGATGGTCGTGACGATGGCGGCAGCCAGCGCCACCGCGACCGACCACACGCCTGCGACCGCCGCAAGCGTCGTGTCGCCAAAGCGCGGCTCGGCGAGATAGCTGACATCGAGCCGCGGCAGCACCACCAGCGACATCACCAGGTTGACGGTCACGACAACGACGAGCGGCGCCATGGCGTTCAGCACGGGCGACGGCCGCTCGCTGCGATGACCGTGCTGTAGCTCCGCCGGATCGAACTCGCGGGCAGTCGTCGCGCGCTCGCGCACGAGCTCGTCAGCAGCGGCCTGCTCGATCGCGCCCTCGGCGTCGTCGCCATAGCCTTCACCGGCGCGGCGCGCCGCAGCTTCGGCGCGATGCAGCCACCACAATCCCGCGCCGAGCATGATGAGCGAGCCGACGATGCCGAGGCCCGGCGCGGCAAACGGCGTCGTGCCGAAGAACGGCATCGGAATCGCATTCTGGATCGACGGCGTGCCAGGTAGGGCCGACATGGTGAAGGTCGACGTTCCCAGCACGATCGCGGCCGGGATCAGACGACGCGGAATCGAAGCGGCACGAAACAGCGAGCGGGCCATTGGAACGATGACGAAGAACGCAACGAACAGGCTGACACCACCATAGGTGACCAGCGCGCCGGCGAGCACGACCGCCAGGATCACGCGGCGTTCGCCGAGGCGCTCCGCCATGAAGCCGGCGACCGACGTCACCGCGCCACTGTCGTCCATCAACTTGCCGAAGACGGCACCAAGCAGAAAGATCGGAAAGAACTGCGCCAGAAATCCCGCCGCGTTCACCATGAACACCTGGGTCAGGTTCGCGAGCAGCGGCTCACCGCCGAACAACGCAGCAATGAGTGCGGCGAACGGCGCGAGCAGCAGGACGCTCCAACCGCGGAAGGCGAATAGGACGAGCAGACCGAGTCCGACGAGGAGGCCGAGGAGACCCATGCCTCAGCACTCCGACAGCAGGACATCGAGATCGGCGGTCGAGCGGCGGCCGATCTCCGCGCCGTGCTCGGCGAGGAAGTTGTCCGCGGCCATGCGTCCCTCGGCGCGCAGCATCGAGACGAACTCCCACTCCGCGTTGAGCTTCGAGGAGGCCCCGAACTTCGCCAGCATGTCGCTCTTGATCCGGTGCGTGCGCATCTTCGCCCAGCGCGCGCCCTCGCCGCTGCCCGGATCGGCCGCCTGGCGCAGCAGCGCGATCATGCGCAGCTCCTTCATCAGCGGCGAGTTGAAGGAGATTTCGTTGAGACGGTTGAGGATCTCCGCAGCCGTCCGCGGTTGCTCCGGCCGCTCGGTCGGATTGATCTGGACGAGAATGGTGTCATGCGCGTCGCTTTCGCGGACCAGCGGCGTGATGGTCGGGTTGCCGGCATAGCCGCCGTCCCAATAGGGCTCGCCGTCGATCTCGATCGCGCGGAACATGGTTGGAAGACAGGCCGATGCCAGCAGCACGTCGGCCGTGATCTCCGCGTTGCGGAAGATACGTCCGCGCCCGGTGCGTACCCGGGTCGCGGTGATGAATAGCTGGATCGGCGAGCGCACGAGCCGTTCGAAATCGATGCTCTCGGCCAGCACCGCGCGCAGCGGATTGTAACCGGTAGGATTGAGGTCGTAGGGCGAGAGCACACGCGACATCAAATCGGTGAGGATGTAGAACGGCGACGTATCGAGGGTCCAGCGCCCCATCAAGCGGTCGAGCGGAGAGCGCTGTAGCGGGCTGAAGGCCGCGGCCTTCGAGATACGACGCCAGTATCGGTCAAGCGCCTCACGCGCCCCCTCGGCGCCGCCGGCCGTCCACCCGTCCGCCAGGACCGCCGCATTCATCGCGCCTGCGGAGGTTCCGGAGATCGCGGTGATCTCCAGCCATTTCTCTTCCAGAAGACGGTCGAGCACACCCCAGGAGAAGGCGCCATGCGAACCGCCGCCCTGCAGCGCGAGATCAATCAGTACGGCGTCCCGTTCCATGGCGGACACTCACGCAACTGAAGCTCAAATTCGACGCGATTGGAACACGTCGAATTCGACCGCAGTGTGGGAGCACCGGCCGCAAGATGCAACCGGAACGTGGGCGGTTTAGTGCTCAAATACCAGCCGCGCCCCGACCGTTCCCTCGAGGCCGCGGATCTGCCGCAGCAGCTCGCCGGAATCCTGACCGCCGAGATCGGCGTCGAGCACGACGTAGCCGAGGTCGCCGGCGGTCTCCAGATATTGCGCGGCGATGTTGATGTCGCGCTGAAGGAAGACCTCGTTCAGCCGCCGCAACATGCCGGGCACGTTGCGATGGACATGGCTGAAGCGTGCACCGGAGGGACGAAGATGCAGCTGCACCTCCGGGAAGTTGACCGCGCCCATCGTCGAGCCGGTAATGAAATAGTCGACCAGTTTTCGCGCGACCTCGCCGCCGATGCGCTCCTGCGCCTCCTCAGTCGACCCACCGATATGGGGGGTGAGGATGACGTTCTCGATGCCCTGAATGGGACTATTGAAACGATCGGCATTCGACGAAGGCTCGACGGGAAAGACGTCGACGGCCGCACCGGCGAGATGACCGTCGCGCAAGGCACGCGCCAGCGCATCGAGATCGACCACGGTGCCGCGGCTGTTGTTGATCAGAAACGAGCCCGGCTTCATCGCCCGCAGCTCCCTCTCGCCGATCATGCCCGCAGTCTCCGGCGTCTCCGGCACGTGCAGGCTGACGACGTCGCTCTGCGCCAGCAGATCTTCCAGCTTCTCGACCGGCTCGGTGTTGCCGTGGCGAAGCTTGTCGGTGCGGTCGAAATAGATCACGCGCATGCCCATGGCTTCGGCCAACGTCGAAAGCTGCGAGCCGATATTGCCGTAGCCGACGATGCCAAGCGTGCGGCCGCGCACCTCGCGGCTGCCCGCCGCCGATTTGTCCCAGCCCCCGGCATGGGCCGACACCGAGCGCGGAAAGATCCGCCGCAGCAGCATCACGATCTCGCCGATGACGAGCTCGGCGACGCTGCGCGTGTTGGAGAACGGGGCGTTGAAGACGGGAATACCGCGCTTGCGCGCCGCCGAAAGATCGACCTGGTTGGTGCCGACGCTGAAGCAGCCGACCGCGAGAAGCTGGCCGGCCGCCCCCAGCACCTCATTGGTGATCTGCGTGCGCGAACGGATGCCGAGCAGCGACACGCCTTCGAGCGCGCGCCGCAGATCCGCGCCGTCCAGCGCCTTGGTCAGCCGCTCGACATTGGTGAAGCCCGCGCCCCTAAAAAGGTCGACAGCGCTATCATTGACGCCTTCGAGCAGCAGCGCCTTGGCGCTTCGCTCAGGGCTTTGGCCTGGGGCGGACATGGCATCTCCGTAGATGGCAGCTTTGCCTTCGCACATAGACCGCGGGCGGTGCGCAGCACAATAGGGAACGGATACGGGGAGAAGACGGCCGGAGCTGAGGATGCGCTTGGCATCCCAGAGCTCGGTCAAATCACATAGAACCCGTGCGTGCCGTCGCGGCGGAGCTGCTCGACGAGGCCGTATTCCCAATCGAGATAGGCCTGCATCGCGGATTCGGCCACATCGGTGCCTTCATAGGGCCGGCGATAGCGGTGGGCCGGGTCGGGCTTCGGCAAGACCTGCGGTGGACCGATTTCCAGCGCGCAATCATAGCCGCCCTCGAGCACATAGACTTCCCAACCCATCTGCGCCAGCCAGGACGCCGTCATGTCGGCGCGGACGCATCTGTCATCGGTCAGGACGATGCGCGCGCCGCGCACGGGCGCGGCCATGTCGGTTTCCTGCACGAGCTGGCCGCCGGGATAATGGCGGAAGCCGGGAAGATGCCCGGCCGCATAGTCCTCGGCACCGCGCACGTCGAAGCGATACAGCGTGCGATGGGTTTCTGCGACCAGCGCCGCCATCTCGTTCGCTCCGATATGGCGGACACCGGCGCGATAGGCGACGTCGCGGGCATTGGCCGGGCCGCCCTCGAACGGGCCGATCGCGCCGCGCCTGTCGGCGCCGTGATTGAGCCCGTGCCGCGCCAGGGTCCAGCCGATGGTGCCGTTGCGCAGCGCCCGCACCTTGTTGGGCACGCCGGCATTGATCAGCGACTGGGTGCCGATGATGGAGCGGGTGCGGCCGGCGCAATTGACGATGATCGTGGTTTCAGGGTCGGGCGCGGCCTGGCCTGCCCGCAGCACCAGCTCCGCGCCGGGCACGCTGACCGAGCCCGGGATGTTCATGGTCGCGTATTCGTCGAAGCGGCGGACGTCGAGGATGGCGATGTTGGCCTTGTCGGCGATCAGCTTTGCCACCTCATCGGCACTCAGCGAGGGCGTGTGGCGACGCGACTCGACCAGCTCGCCGAAGGCCTTGGAATAGGAATTGACGTCCTCGAAAACCTCGAAGCCCGCATCGCGCCACGCCTTCAGCCCGCCCTCGAGTGCGCTGACATTGCTATAGCCGAGTGCAGCCAGACGCTCGGCGCCGGTCGCAACCAGCCCCTCGCCGTCATCATAAAGCACGATCGCAACGTCCTTGCGCGGCAGCCGCACCTCGGCCTCGATCGCGATCCGGTCGGCGGCCATGTTGGCGGCGAACAGCGGATGGCCGGTGGCAAAGGCAGCCTCGTATCTGAGATCGAGCAGCGCGATCTCTTCGCGCAGGAGCAGGGCGCGGCGGATATCGGCGGGGGTGACGGTCGGAAGCTTCATGGCGAAAACCTGACAAGGACGTGCCACGGGCTTTTGAACGATTGTCGAGGTGTTGGCTAGCCTCTTCGGCTGCAACTCACTCGCCCGGAACGAGCCGCCCAAGCGGCGGCTGCGCCGGGCGCCGCAGCTTGCGGCGCGACAGATAGAGCAAAATGCCGGTGACCGAGAACAGCGGCATCAGGGCTGCGGCAATCATGAAGGCGAGCTTGCCGGGCCAGCCCAGGACCGCGCCGCGATGGATATCGAGCATGTTGGCGATGATCTTCTCGCCGAACGTCTTGTCGGCGTAACGTTCCGTGGAGGCGACCTGACCGGTGACGGCATCGATGCGGAATTCATCGCGCTTGGTGTCGAGCGTCGACTCCTTCCCCCACGACCGGATCCGTATCACCGTGCCAGGCCCCGGCGGCAGCGTCAGCAGAGCCCTGGCAAAGCGGTCGCCCTCCTCACGCCGGAACGTCGTCCATGCCAGGTCGAACCCGATCGGCTGGGCCGGCTCGGAACGAGCCGCCGCACGCGGCGCCTTCGCGGACATTCTTGGCTGCATCTTCGCGGCAGAGACTTCTGGACGCGACAGCAGCCAGACGACGCCGTCCTTGTACCAGTCGAACGAGTACCACAGGCCCGTGAGCGTCATCACCAGATAGACCGGAAGAACCCAGGTGCCGATCACCGCATGCAGCGAGCGATGCAGCCCGCGTCCGCCGAGACCGAGATTGGGCTTGAGCCACATCTTCACGCTGCGCGCGCGACGTGGCCAGCGCAGCACGAGGCCCGAGACCAGCATGACGATCAGGCCGAGTGCGGCCACACCGGTGATCTGGCGGCCCCAGCCCTTGGCATCGCCAGGGATCAGCAGCCAGCGATGCAGCTTCCGAACCGTCGCGAAGAACGCCTCGCCGCGCGGCGCACCCAGCACGCGCGCATCATAGGGGTCGACATAGAGCGAATTCGGCCGCTCGCCCTGCTCATCGCGCGCGAAGCGGACCCGCACGGCCGCAGTCGGATCGCTCGACAACATGACGGCCGAGACCTGACCGAAATTTTGCCCCGCCCCCAGCCGCGCGACCAGCTCGTCCGGCATCAGCGCCGGCATCTCGCGCGGCACGACGTGCATGATGCCGGCGTTGAGATGATCGACGATCTCGTCCTCGAAACTCATGATCGCGCCGGTCAGCGCGATCAAGGCTAGCAGCAGCGCGAGCACCAGGCCTGCGATGGAATGGACCTGGAGCAGGACAGTTTTGATCATGTGCCCGGGCCGCGCGGCCATGGCTAGAACTTCACCGTCGCCGAGAGAGACACCCGGCGCGCGTCGCCGATAGCGACGTTTAAATTATTCACGGCTGAGGGATAGTAGACCGTGTCGAACAGGTTCTTGACGTTCACCTGGTACACCACCGGAAACTGCTCGTGTTTCGTCTCGTAAGTCGCAAAGAGGTCTGCGACGACATAGGACGGCAGGAAGAAGCTGTTGATCGAATCGCCGGGACGATCGCCGACATAGCGCGCCCCGCCGCCGAGACGGAGCTGGCCGGGCAATGCGGTGCCGAAGTCGTGGACCAGATAGAGCGAAGCGGTGTTCAAGGCGACGTTTTGCAGCTTCTTGCCGAGCAACGTCAGATCCTCGGAGGCCGTCACGCGGGCGTCGGTATAGCCATAGCTCCCAATCAATGCCCAACTGTCGGTGAGCCTGCCGGTGACGTCGATTTCGAGGCCGCGCGAATGAGCGCGGCCGACGGTGTGAAGCTCCACCACGCCCGCGCTGTTCGTCTTCGTCGTTTGCACATTCTTCTTGTCGAGGTCGTAGAATGCGACGGTTCCGGAGATGCGCTGGTTGATGTCGAACTTCACGCCGGTCTCGTACGACACACCCTCCTCGGGCGCGACCCTGGAGTCGATCACCACGCCGATCGGCGCAATCGTCGAATTCGGCTTCAGCGATTCGGTGTAGCTCGCATAAAGCGAGATCTGATCGGTCAGCTTGAAAATCGCGCCGCCAAGCGGGAGCACCTTGTCTTGCGACACGTTTGTGTTGGTGTTGAACGGCTTTCCGCGTCCGGCGATCTGATCGTAGTCCATATAGCGCACACCACCGACCAGTGCGAACCGCTCGGTCAGATGCAGCGTGTCCTGGAAGAACAGCGACCACTGGCCAAGCTTGTCGGTCTGGGCGCTGTCGGGGTTCGACACCCTGGTTCCAGGCCCGATCAGCCCATAGACAGGATCGTAGACGTTGAAGGCGGGAGTTGTCTGCCGGATCAAGACGTCGCGATAGATCGTGCGATACTGACCGTCGCCGCCGAATAGCACCTCGTTGCGCATGTCGCCGAGCCAGAAGCCGCCCGAGACATAGGATGTCCCATAGCTGACATTGCTTAGCGAGCTTCCCGTGCCGTCGTTGCTGCGCGTCTCGACGCCGGTCGTGAAATTGATGCCGGTGATGCGGAGCTGGTTGGCGCTGAAGGTTTCGGTGTTGTAGCTGTAGCCTGCGTAGAGCTTCCAATCCTGGTTGAAGCGGTGCTCGACCGAAGCCTGGATCAGATCGGACGTGCCCCAGGTGTTGTTGAAAGGCTCATCCAGCCGGCGCGTAGCGGGCACGGCCAGCGGCGCCTTCGTCACCGGATTGAACGCGGTGCCGCGGTCGAACGGATAGATGAACTCGCGGTGCTCGTAGTTCAGCTGCACCGTGGTGTCCTGGCCGTACCACGCGAGCGAGGGCGCAACCAGCATCTCGCGGTGACGACCGAAATTCCGCCAATAATCCTCGCTGACGCCGTAGCCAATGAAACGATAGGCGAGCCCCTGGTCGCCGATCGGACCGGTGACGTCGAGCAGGCCGTCGGCACCGGTCTTGGAGGCACTGAAGGCCGAGCCGAGCAGCGTGACCGAGCCATGCTGATAGAGCTCGGGCCGCTTGCTGATGGTGTTGACAATGCCGCCGGGATCCATGATGCCGTAGAGCAGCGAAGCCGGACCTTTCAGCACCTCGACGCTTTCGACCGCAGGATTGAGACTGCGGCCCTGCACCAGCGGCATGCCGTTGCGCATGATCGAGCCGTCGCGGTTGTCGCCGAAGCCACGGCGGATCACCGCGTCCTGGCTGCCGGCGAGCGTGTTGGTCTGGGTGACGCCGGAGACGTTGCTCAGCGCGTCGTCGATGTTGCGCGGGAGCTGGTCCTTCAGCACCTGCGCGGGCACGACGTTGACGGCCTGCGAGGTGTCGAGCGGCGAGGCGCCGCTGCGCAGCGTGGTCGCGCTCGGCATCGCGCGGTAGCCGAGCTTTGCGGCTTGCTGTGCGGCGGCTACGGCAGCGGCGCGCTCCGACAGCGTCGGCGCCGCGGGTGCGGGATTGCGGCTGGGCTGGCGGCGCGCCGCCGTTTGCGCGCGGCGTGACGACTGCTCCGATGCACGTGCCGGCTTCGGTCGTGGCGCCGGCGCCTCCACCGTCACCGGCGGCAGAGCCGATTGCGCCTGTGCGCTCGTCGTGGTGAAGGGATATTCGATGAGCAGCACCGCTGCTCCCATGAGAAGACCTGCACGGCTCTTGCCGGCACCGGTTCGATGGCCGTTGTCACGTTGGCCATCCACGAAGGCACGCACTTTCATTCCACTTCAAGTCAGGAGCATTGAAGTGTGCGCCTGTAACAGCCGCCGAGATCGAGGAGAACCGTAGCCGAGCTTGAATCGCTCTAGTGTTGAATTGTTCTAAGAGGAGGCGGATGCTGAACAGCAATCATGAATTGCCGGTGCACCGCGCATGACACGCTGCACGCGAAATCGTGGCCCGATATTTCACGATCACGCGATGGCGGGAGCGATCAACTCGTCGAGCTTCCGCTTGAACGCACTGCCGTCCGACAAAGCGCGGAGCGGCGGACGCACGCGCAACCAACCTGCATCGCCGGTCTGCGCCGCAAGGATCGCCTTCAGCGTTGCGACAAGGGAGGGCGTCTTCAGCACGACGTCGACCGCCGCCTGCATGCGCGCTTCGACGTTCTTGCCGTCAACCATCGCCTTGACCAGCTCCGGCGCAATGTTGGCCATGCCGCAGATGGTGCCGGCGCCGCCCGCAGCGATCGCGCGGGCGATGTCGGGTTCGTTGCCGACGGTGATGGCGAGCTCGGGCGCGGCGGCACGGAATGCCTGGAACTGCTTGAAGTCGCCGCTGGAGTCCTTCAGACCGGCAACCACTTGGCCGTAGCGCTTGCGCAGGCTTGCGGCGACTGTCGTCGGGATCGCAACGCCCGAGACTTGCGGAATGTGGTAGAGCGAGGCGCGCAGGCGATCGTCGGCAACACCGTCGATGACGGCCGCAAAGGCGTCCTCGATGCCTTCATGCGTGACACTCCGATCGAAATAGGGCGGCAGCAGCAACACGTGGCGCAGGCCGAGGCCGAGCACGGCGCGCGTCAGCGCAATGCTGTCGGTGATGGCCGGAAAGCCGCCGCCGATTCCGATGCGCTCCGCCGCGACCCCGGCCTTGAGCATCGCTTCGATCGTCGCAATCCGTTCGGCGGCGTTGAATGAGGTCCCCTCGCCGGTGGTGCCGAACAGCACGACGCCGTCGACGCCCTTGCCGAAGAGGTGCTTGGCGTGAGAGGCGAGCTTGGCGGCGTCGACACTGCCGTCCGTCGCCAGCGGCGTCGCCGACGCCACCCAGAACCCGCAAATTGCCTCGGCCATCACACCACCCTTTGCTGCCGCACCCGGCCAAGCCGCTGATATCGAACGATCTTTCGCGCTTGCCGAGACCTTGTTTTCACTTTACTTTTGCTCTTGTACCTTACATACAACGTTCATGCAAATCCTCCGCGCCATGTGCGCGGCCAGATCTTGAGGAGGTCTCGCATGAACATGGTGACCCCCACCGGACGCCCCGACCAATTGCTCGGCGCGTTGCGCGACAGGCTCGGCGCGCTGGCAGTGCTTGTTGGCACAGATGTGCCGGCGCGCAATTGCAACGACTGGAGCGCGAGCCTGCCGCAGACGCCGCGCGCGGTGATCCGCCCCGTCGATGCGCAGGGCGTTGCCGACGCGATTACGACTTGCCGGCAGGCGCATCTGCCGTTCGTGCCGCAGGGCGGACTGACCGGACTGTGCCGCGGCGCTTCGCCCGAAGCGGGCTGGGTCGCGATCTCGCTGGAGCGCATGACCGGCATCGAGGAGATCGATCGCGCCTCGATGACGATGACGGTGAAAGCCGGCACGCCGCTGGAGACGATCCAGAAGGCGGCCGACGAAGCCGGCTTCTTCTTTCCGCTCGATCTCGGCTCGCGCGGCTCCTGCGCGATCGGCGGCAATCTCTCGACCAACGCCGGCGGCAACCGCGTGATCCGTTACGGCATGACGCGCGAGCTGGTGCTTGGTCTCGAAGTGGTGCTGCCGGACGGCACCATCATCACCAGCCTCAACAAGCTGATGAAGAACAATGCAGGCTATGACCTGAAGCATCTGTTCATCGGCTCGGAAGGCACGCTCGGCATCATCACCCGCGTGGTGCTAAAACTGTTCCCGAAGCCGCGCTCGACCATGGCCGCGCTCTGCGCGCTGAAGGATTATGCCGCGGTGATCGCGCTGCTCGATGCCGCACGCTCAGGGCTCGGCCCGCTGCTGTCCGCCTTCGAGGTGATGTGGCCGGATTATTGGGAGGTGATCACGGCGCGCGCCGGCGTGAAGCCCCCGGTCGCCCCAGGCCACGGTCTCTACGTGCTGGTGGAAGCGCAGGGCACCGACGAGAGCATCGATGCGCCGCGCTTTGAGAGCTGGCTCGAGGAGCTGATGGAGCGCGGGCTGCTGGCGGATGCCGCGGTGGCGCAATCGCTGGCGCAGACGCAGGCCTTCTGGCGCGTGCGCGACATCTGCGCCGAGTTCGGCCAGGTGCTGGGGCCGCACATCTCCTACGATATCGGCCTTGCCGTGGCACGCATGAACGAGTTCGTCACGCGCTGCAAGACGGCGCTCGCGACCGGCATCGAGGGCTGCGAGAGCGTCTATTACGGCCATATCGGCGACGGCAATCTGCATCTCGTCTCCTGGGTCACCGGCCTTTCCGTCGCGCAACAGCCGAAGGAGGAGATGGACGCGATCATCTACGGTCTGGTCCGCGAGCTCGGCGGCAGCGTCTCCGCCGAGCACGGCATCGGCACCTTGAAGAAGCAATGGCTGGGCCATGCGAGGGGCGAGGCCGAGATCGCGCTGATGCGCACGCTCAAGGCGGCGCTCGACCCCGATCACCTGCTCAATCCCGGCAAGGTGATCTGAACGCACCATGCGATCGCTCAAGCTCGATACGCCGAAATCGCTGTCGCAGCGGGTGATGCTGCGGCTGCGCCAGGCCATCATCGACGGCGAGTTCGCGTTAGGCGCTGCCATCTCCGAGGAGATGGTGGCCAATTCCTTCGGCGTCAGCCGCACACCGGTGCGCGAGGCCATGGGCCAGCTGCAGGCGCAGGGACTCGTGGTGATCCGACCCCAGGTCGGCAGCTTCGTCTTCACGCCGAGTGCGGACGACATCCATGCGCTCTGCACCTTCCGCATTGCGCTCGAGCCCAAGGCCGCCGAGCTCGCCTTCCGCAATGACCGCGACGGCGCGATTGCGTCCATGAGCGCGGCGATCGCGGCGATGGAGCCGGCCGTCGCGGCAAAGGACAACATCGCCTATGGCCGCGCCGACACCGCTTTTCACGAGGCGCTGTTCGCCCATTGCGGCAACCGCTATCTCGCCGAATCCTATCAGCTCGTCTCCGGCCGCGTCGCCGCGCTGCGCACCAATCTGACCTCGCCGATCGACGTGCGCACCCGCACGTCCTTCGACGAGCACCGCAAGCTGCTCGATCTGTTCGCGCGCGGCGAGTTCGCCGCCTTCGAAGGCCTGATGACGACGCACATCACGATTCGGGAATGGTCTATGCTAGGGCGTTGAAGGTGGATTGAGCGCCTCTACCGCTCCTCCTTCGATCCCGGCCTGTCGAGAAAATCGAGCGCGGTGTTGATTTGCTCGAGCTGGTGCTCGATTCGGTCGCGATCCTCCACCGATGGCGCCTGTTCGAGCTGTTCCACCAGCTTCTGCTTCCGCATCAGCAAGTTCTCTATGACCGTACCCACGATTCCCCCATCGCCAGAGGCGACGTCACGGACGCCGAGACGATGGAGGCGCGCGCAACCCGGGCCCGCGTCGAACCCTCAATTTGAATGTTGCTGGGAGCGATTGGTTCCTCCGGCGCCGTGCCGGATCGCACTACTTCTTGGTGATGTTCCAGTAGACCGGGACCGCTCCCTTTACGAGGCCGTCAACGTTGCTGCGTACCGCCCGCACCAGATAGAGCTGTGCAGCAGGCCAATACGGCACATAGTCGACGGCGCGGAGCTGGAGGTCGGCTGCGATCTTCTTTTTCTGCTCGGGATCTGTCGCCAACGCGAATTCGTTGCGCAGCTTTTCGATCTGCTCGTCGCAAGGCCAGCCGAACCAGGCCTTGTCGCAGTTTGCGCGCAGCCCAAGGTGGCCGACCGGCTCGAACATGTCGGCGCCCGTCGGTCCCGACATGAACAGCGACCAGCCGCCCTTGTCGACGGTTTCCTTGGACGCGCGGCGTCCAACCAGCGTGCCCCAGTCCATCGCCTGCGGCTCGACCTTGAGGCCGATCTGGCGCATCATCTGCTCGGCGACGAGGCTGAACGTATTCGTCGGCCCGCTTTCGGTGGCATGCAGCACCACGACGGGCGTGCCGTCATAACCGCTGTCGGCGATCAGCTTCTTGGCCTTTTCGATATCGGGCTTGGTCCAGCCGGCAGCCGTGAAATAGGGTGATGAGCACATGTAGAAGCTCGGGCAGCTCTTGTAGAGCTTGGGGTCGCTGACATAGGCTCGCGCGAACTTGTCCTGGTCGATCATGTAGCTGATCGCCTGCCGGACCTTTGGATTGTTGAACGGCGGGACCGAAATGTTCATGCGGAACACCATCTGCATGCCGAGCGTGTCCTGCGGCATCGTCTTGATGTCGGGATTGCCGGCAAGCGTCGGCAGGAAGTCCGGCGGCACCTCCTCGAAAATGTCGATCTCGCCGGCCTGGAGTGCATTGAGCGCGGTCTGCGCATCCGGGATGTAATGCCATTCGACCCGGTCGACCTTGGCGAGCTTGCCGCCGGCAAGCCCGCTCGCCGGCTCCGCGCGCGACTTGTAGGACGGGCTCTTGACGTAAACGACCTTGGAGCCCGGAACCCACTCGTCCTTCTTCATGATGAAGGGACCCGAGCCGGTCGCATCCGTGATGGCGGTGTCCGCCGGCGTCGCAGCGATCCCCTTCGGCATGATGAAGGGCACATTGGAGCTCGGCTTGGAGAGCGCGTCGATCACCAGCCCCCAAGGACGTTTGAGCTTCAGCTCGAAGGTTTTTTCGTCCTTAACGGTCAGGCTGTCGCTGACGGAGGCAAGCTGTTGCCCAAGGCCGTCACGCTGCCACCAGCGCTTCAGCGAAACGACCGCGTCTTCGGCGGTGACCGGCTGCGCGTTGCTGAAAGTCAGGCCGCCGCGCAGCGTGAAGGAATAGGTGAGTTGATCGCCGCTGACCGCGAAGGACTCCAGCATTTGCGGTTGCGCGACGAGCTTCTCGTCCAGCGAGAACAGCGTGTCGTACACCATATAGCCGTGGTTACGAACCATATAGTCGGACGTGATCACGGGATCGATCTGCTTGAGATCGCCAAAGGGGCGGATCTTGAGCACCGTCTCCGCAACGGCAGGCGATATTGCACCCAGCCAACCTGCCGCCATCATGACCGCAAATGTTCCGTTCGGCGATCTCATTTGGTACTCCTCCCGTTTTCTGTTTCTAGGCAACTGCGTCGGGGGCTACGGCCCGGCCCGGACCCGGCGCGTCGAAGCGTGGCAGCGATCCTGCGTGATGACAGGCGACGGCATGGCCGGGCGTGACTTCAGTCATCGCCGGCGCCGCTTGCGCGCAAATGTCCGTCGCGAACGGACAGCGCGTGCGAAAGCGGCATCCGGACGGCAGCGAAGCGGCACTCGGCACCTCGCCTTCGAGAGCCGCGCGGCGGCGCCGGTTGCGCGGGTGGACCGCAGGGACGGAATCGATCAACGCCCGCGTATACGGATGCACCGGTGCAGCGAACACGGCTTTCGCCGGCCCCTGCTCGACGATGGCGCCGAGATACATCACCGCCACGTCGTCCGCGAGATAGCGCACCACGGCGAGATCATGCGAGATGAACAGATAGGAGATCCCGATCTCGCGCTGGACATCCTTTAGGAGATTCAGGATCTGGGAGCGGATCGACACGTCCAGCGCCGCGACCGCCTCGTCCGCGACGATCAGCGCGGGATCCGCGGCGAGCGCCCGCGCGATGCCGAGGCGCTGCCGCTGTCCGCCCGACAGATGATGCGGCAGACGTGCGCGAAAATGTTGGGGCAGTCCGACCTGGTCGAACAGACGCGCGACCTTCCGCCGTCGCGACACCGCATCGCCGATGCCGAAATTCTGCAAGGGCTCTTCGACGATCTCCGCCGCGGTCATGCGCGAGTTGAGGCAGGCGAAGGGATCCTGGAACACCATCTGCACCTGCTGGCGCTTCCTGCGCAGCGTCTCGCCGGAGAGATTGCCGAAGTCCTCGCCATTGATGTGGACCGAGCCGGCCGTCGGCCGCAACAGGCGCACGACCATGCGGCCGATCGTGGTCTTGCCGCAGCCGCTTTCACCAACGAGGCAGAAGGTACGTCCGCGCGCGACGACGAAGCTGACGTCGTCGACGGCGCGAAGATCGCGCCGGCCGAACAATCCGAACGGCCCCTGCCGTGAGGTGAAGATCTGGGTCAGACCTGAGACCTCGAGGACGGCGCTCATGCCGGCACCATCGCGCCGGCCTTGCCCAGCCAGCATGCCGTCAGGTGCTCGTCAGCGCCCGACAACAACGGCGGCTCCGAGTGACACACCGGCATCGCCGCGCCGCAGCGCTGGCGAAAGGCGCAGCCGGTGCCGAGCGAGACCGGGCTCGGCACGCTGCCGGGAATCTCGACGAGACGATCGCGGATGCCGCTGTTGAGCTGGCCGATCGCCCCAAGCAGGCCGCGCGTATAGGGATGGGCCGCGGCATCGAAGATGCCGTTGACGCCGGCCTGCTCGACGATGCTGCCGGCGTAGAGCACGACGACCCGGTCGGCCATTTCCGCGACCACCCCGAGATCGTGCGTGATCAGGAGCACGGACGTGCCGAACTCGCGACGCAGATCGTCGATCAGGGTCAAGACCTGGGCCTGGATGGTGACGTCGAGCGCGGTGGTCGGCTCGTCGGCGATCAGCAATGCAGGGCGCAGGGCGAGCGCCATCGCGATCATCACGCGCTGCCGCATGCCACCGGAAAGCTGGTGCGGAAATTCGGAGGCCCGTCGCCGCGCATCCGGAATGCGGACGAGATCGAGCAATCCGACCGCCTGCCGCCGCGCGTCCGCCTCGGACACGCCACGATGCTCGACGATCACCTCCGCGATCTGCTCGCCGACCCGCAGCAGCGGATTGAGCGACGTCATCGGCTCCTGAAACACCATCGCGAGACGGTCGCCCCGGAGCTTGCGCAGTTCCTCGGCCCCGAGCGTGACGAGATCGCGCCCCTCGAAGAGGATGCGACCGGAAGCGACCTGCATGACGCTTCGGTTGAGCAGGCCGATGATGGAGAGCGCGGTCAGGCTCTTGCCGCAGCCGCTCTCGCCGACGAGGCACAGCGTTTCACCCCGATCGATCGCAAACGAGACGTTGCGGACGAGCGGCACCGGGGTGCCTCGCCTGTTGAGTGTAATGGAGAGGTTCTCGACGGAGAGCAGCGGCGTACTCATCGCATCTCGCCTCCCGCAAAGCTCGGATCGAGCAGGTCGCGAAGCGCATCGCCGAGCAGGTTGGCGGCGAGCACCGTCATCGCCAGCATCAAGGCTGGGAAGCCGAGAATCCACGGCGCGATCTGCAGGAACTGCCGTCCCTCCGACATCATGTTGCCCCAGCTCGGCACGTCGGGCGGCGTGCCTGCACCGAGAAACGACAGGATCGATTCCAGGATCATCGCGGAGGCAAAGACGTAGGTCGACTGCACCATGATCGGCCCGGCAGCGCCGGGCAGGATGTGACGATGCAGGATGGTCACGGGACGCCCGCCACAAGTGATGGCGGCCTCGACATAGACGCGTTCGCGCAAGCTGAGAACGCTGGCGCGCACCACGCGCGCCATGCGGGGAATTTCCGGGAGGCTGATCGCCGTGACGATCACGATGGGCGAAGCGCCAATCAGCGCCACGAGTGCGATCGCGAGCAGGATCGCGGGGATCGCCATCACCGCATCCATCGCGCGCATTACGATCTTGTCGACGCTGCGGAAATAACCGGCGATGACACCGATGCACACGCCGATCAGCGTGGTGAGAACCGCAACGGCAATGCCGACCGACAGCGAAACCCGCGTTCCCACCAGCGCGCGGGCAAACACGGAACGTCCGACTTGATCGGTGCCGAAGGGCTCCGCCGGCGACGGCGGCTGAAGCCGGTTCAGCGGGTCCAGCGCAGCGGGATCCGCGGTGATCCACGGGCTCACGACGGCCGTCACGCCAAAGGCGAGCAGCAGAACGCAACTCAGAGCCAGTATGGGCTGGCGAACCGGCAGGCTCGCGATCTGCGCAAACCGGTTGACACCGATGTCCGGCGCATCGAGCCCTTCAGCTGCGTGGGTCATCGCCATCGGCTCGTCCTGCATCAGTACCGGATCCGCGGATCGACGACAGCGTAGAGAATGTCGACCACGAGATTGACGACGACATAGACGAAGGCGAACAGCAGGATCAGGGCTTGCACCACCGGATAGTCGCGCCGGAGAATGGAGTCTGCGGTCAGCCGGCCGAGGCCGGGAATGGAAAACACGGTCTCGGTAACGACGACGCCGCCAAGCAGCGCGGCAAATCCGATGCCGACGACCGTGATGATCGGGACTGCGGCATTGCTGAGCACGTGCCGTACGATGATTTTGCGGGCCGCGAGCCCCTTGGCATGGGCGGTGCGGACATAATCTTCGCGCAGCACCTCCAGCACCGCAGCGCGCGTCACCCTCGCGATCAAGGCGATATAGAGGAAGCTCAGCGAGATCGCGGGCAGCACGAGCGAATGCAGGCAGGCCAGCACGCCCTGCGACAGCGGCTTATAGCCCTGCACCGGAAACCAGTGCAGGCCGAGTGCGAGCGTATAGACAAGCGCGAAAGCGACGACGAAGACCGGCAATGAGAAGCCGAGCACCGCCCCCGCCATGGTCAGGCGCGCGACGAGCCCCCTCGGACGATAGGCGGCGACGAGGCCGAGCGGCACGGCGACGACGACCGCGATCGTGATCGTCATGAGAGAGAGAAGCAGCGTCGGCTCGATCCGCTGGGCGACGAGCTGCGAGACCGGGATGCGGCTGAACAGCGACAGGCCGAAATCGCCGCTCAGGATGCGGCCGGCCCATGCGAGGAAACGCGGCAGCAGCGGCAGATTGAGTCCGAGCGCCTGGCGCACCGCCTCCACCTGTGGCGGCGAGGCGAAGTCACCGGCGATCAGCACGGCGGGATCACCCGGCACGAGGCTGAGCAGCAGAAAGACGAATACCGCGACGGCGAGCAGCACGGGGATGGCCGCGAACAGCCGACCGACCACATAGCCGGTCATGCCGAGCGCCTGCAAATGCAGACCGGCGATCGCCGGACGCCATCCAGCCCACGCACCATTGCCTCCCTGGTCTTAGTTAAACGTTTTTCTAATGAAGCACGGAAGCTGGTCTATCGCAACGGTATTGTACACTTGTCATGCTCTTTTGGCTTGCCTCCAGTCAATTCAACCAATACAAAAACGTTTAACAGGAGAATGGTTGATGCCGGCAGGGCCATTGCCCACTATCCACGAGGTCGCCCGGCTCGCCGGTGTCTCCGTGGCCACCGTGTCGAAGACGCTCAACCGGTCGGGCAAGGTCAGCGAGCTCCTCCAGGCGCGCGTCAATGCGGCAGCACGCAAGCTCGGCTATGCACCGCATGCCAGCGCCCGCAGCCTGCGCAGCGGCGCCACGCGCATCCTCGGGCTGCTCGTGGCGGATCTCGCCAATCCCTACTTCCTGAAGCTCGTCGAAAGCATCGAGTGGCTGTCGAGCGCCGCGGGCTATTCCGTCATTCTCTGCAACAGTGCCGAAGACCCCGGGCGCGAAGAGCGGCATCTTGCCATGCTGCTGTCGCAGCGCGCCGACGGCGTCATCGTCATCCCGACCCGGCGCGGCTGGAGCGGACGCCAGGCCGCGCTGGCGGACTTGCCGATGCCGGGCATTCTGGTGGACCGACGCATCGAGGGGCTCGACCTCGACTCCGTCACGACCGACAACGTTGCGCTGGGACGGCTCGCGGCCGAACATCTCGACGATCTCGGCCATCGCCGCATCGCCGTGATCATGGGATCGCCCGAGCATCAGATCGCGCGCCACCGCCTCGATGGCCTCCGAAGCGGCCTGGCCTCGCGCGGCACCACCCTCGACGAACGGCTGATCGAGAAGGACAATTTCTCCGAGGCCGCCGGCCATGCCGCCGCAATGCGGCTCCTGCGGCATGCGCAGCGACCGACCGCGATCTTCGCCACCAACAATCATCTGTCGCTCGGACTGCTTCGCGCCATTGCCGAGCGCGGTCTCTCGATTCCCGACGACCTCTCCGTCATCGCGGTCGACGAGCCTCCGTGGGCCGGCTTGGTGCGGCCGGGCATGACCATCGTGACGCAGCCATCCGAGGCGATTGCCCAAACCACGGTCTCGACCCTGCTGTCGCGAGTTTCGGAGGGACGTTCCGGCGTCGAGGGAGAGGCGAGATCGATCCAGCTTCAGCCGGCGCTGGTGGTGCGCGGGTCCACCGCCGCGATCCGGACATAGAGATGAGTGATGCGCCCGGCCTTGCGCCTTCCACCGGCATTCTTGCGCTGTCCGCCGTCGACGCCATTGCCGAGATTCGCAAAGGCCATCTGTCGCCGCTCGACGTGGTCGATGCCGCGATCGACAGGATCGAAGCGACGGATGCGGGAATCAACGCGATTCCGGTTCGCTGCTTCGAGGCCGCACGGGGTGAAGCACGGCGGCTTATGGAGAAAAAGGCGGCCGGTGAGGACTGGCCCCTGCTCTGCGGACTTCCGCTCGCGGTCAAGGACAACACCGATGTCGCAGGCGTGCCGACCAGCGGCGGCAGCGCGCTGACGGCCCGCGGCGCCCCCGAGATATCGACTCCCGCGATCGATCGTCTCCAGCGCAATGGCGCCATCGTCGTGGGCAAGAGCAATCTGTCGGAGCTCGGCGGCGCCAACACCACCAACGCGCTGTTCGGCGCGACGCGCAATCCGTTCTTTCCTGCGCTGACCGCGGGCGGCTCCTCCGGCGGATCGGCAGCGGCGCTGGCCGCGCATCAGGTCTATCTCGCCCATGGCAACGATGTCGGCGGCAGCCTGCGCACGCCGGCCGCATTTTGCGGTGTTGCGGGGCTGAGGCCCACACCGGGCCTCGTGCCGAGAAAGCCGCTCTCCGATCCGTTCGACACCGTTTTCGTCGAGGGACCGATGGCGCGGACGATTCCCGATCTTGCCTTGATGCTGGATGCGATGGCCGGCTTCCATCCGCCCGATCTGTTGTCGCGCAAGCATCCCGCATCGTTCCGCAACGCCGCCGCACGACCCGGATGGGCGGAGCGAATAGCGGTGTCCGAGGATCTCGGCCTGCTGCCGGTCGATCACGACATCCGTTCCGCCTTCCGCGGCGCGATCGACCGGCTTCAACCCGCCGGCTGCAGGATGAGCGAGACCGCCCCTGATCTCGCCGGGCTGCCGCGCGTGATCCGCGCGCTGCGTGGTCTCGCCTATCTCGCCACCTGGGGCAGGCTTTGGCCGCAATCGCGCGAACGCTTCACGCCTGAGGTCGCCGGCGACATCGCCCATGGCGAAAGCCTGTCCGCGAGAGACATCGCGGCCGCGATGGAGCAGCGGGCGGCGATCTATCGGCGCATGCAGACCTTCTTCAGGGAGTTCGACATCCTGATCTGCCCGACCGCGCAGGTCGCGCCCTTTCCGGTCGAGATCATGTGGCCGACCGAGATCGAGGGGACCGCATCGAAGATCTACATAGACTGGATCATGATCACCTATGTCTGGTCGATCCTCGGCTGCCCTGCGCTGGCGGTGCCCGCCGGCCGCGATGGGGCCGGCATGCCGGTCTCCTTGCAGGTCGTCGGCCCACCGCATAGCGAGGAGCGCCTGATCTCCTTCGCGGCGCGGATCGAGCAGGCGTTTTCCTCGCCATCCTGAGGGAAAGGCGATGTCCCGCGGAACCTGATCTTTCACGCGCCCGTCGGTTGAATTCATGGCCTCGGAGCCCTATGCGTAGGCGCCATGGACACCCAGATGACCACCGCCGAAAAGCCGCTGATGGCCCAGGCGCGCCCGCGCAAGCCGGCGCCGTTCCTCCCGATGAGCCGCGCCGAGATGAACGCGCTCGGCTGGGACGCCTGCGACATCGTGCTGGTGACCGGGGATGCCTATGTCGACCATCCGAGCTTCGGCATGGCGATCATCGGCCGGCTGCTGGAGGCGCAAGGGTTTCGGGTCGGCATCATCGCGCAGCCGGACTGGCATTCGGCGGAGCCGTTCAAGGCGCTCGGCAAGCCAAGAGTGTTCTTCGGCGTCACCGGCGGCAACATGGATTCCATGGTGAACCGCTACACCGCGGACCGCCGCATCCGCAGCGACGATGCCTATACGGCGGGCGGCGAGGGCGGCAAGCGGCCGGACCGCTGCACGATCGTCTACGCCCAGCGCTGCCGCGAGGCGTTCAAGGATGTGCCGATCGTGCTCGGCGGCATCGAGGCCTCGCTGCGCCGGATCGCGCATTACGATTACTGGTCCGACAAGGTGCGCCGCTCGGTGCTGGCCGATGCCAAGGCGGACTTGCTGCTCTACGGCAACGCCGAGCGTGCCGTGGTCGAAGTGGCGCACCGGCTCGCGGCCGGCGAAGCGCCGCGCGAGCTCGACGACATCAGGGGCGTGGCGCTGTTCCGCAAGGTCCCGGACGATTACACCGAGCTGCACGCCGACGATCTCGAGTCCGCCGACGAGGGCGCATCGCGCCAGAAGGGCGCTACAGTGATCCGCCTGCCGGCGCTGGAGCAGGTCGAGCAGGACAAGGAAGCCTATGCGCGCGCCTCGCGCGTGCTGCACCGGGAGAGCAATCCCGGCAATGCGCGGCCGCTGGTGCAGCGCCACGGCGACCGCGACCTCTGGCTCAACCCGCCGCCGATCCCGCTCAGCACGGAAGAGATGGACGCGGTCTACGACCTGCCTTACGCGCGCGCGCCGCACCCGTCCTATGGCGATGCACGCATCCCCGCCTGGGAGATGATCAAGTTCTCGGTGACGATCATGCGCGGCTGCTTCGGCGGCTGCACCTTCTGCTCGATCACCGAGCATGAGGGCCGCATCATCCAGAACCGCTCGGAAGGCTCGATCCTGCGCGAGATCGAGCGTATCCGCGACAAGACGCCGGGCTTCACCGGCGTCATCTCCGACATCGGCGGCCCCACCGCCAACATGTACCGGATGGCGTGCAAGGACCCGAAGGTCGAGGCGGCATGCCGCCGTCCCTCCTGCGTCTTCCCCGAGATCTGCCCGAACCTCAACACCTCGCATGACGATCTGATCCGGCTTTATCGCAAGGTGCGCGAGACCAAAGGCATCAAGAAGGTGATGGTCGCCTCCGGCGTGCGCTACGACCTCGCCGTCGAGAGCCCCGAATACATCAAGGAGCTCGTCACCCATCACGTCGGCGGTTACCTGAAGATCGCCCCTGAACATACCGAGCGCGGCCCGCTCGACAAGATGATGAAGCCGGGCATCGGCGCCTACAACAAGTTCAAGCGCATGTTCGACGAGGCGGCCGAACGCGCCGGCAAGAAATATTACCTGATCCCCTATTTCATCGCGGCGCATCCGGGCACGACCGACGAGGACATGATGAACCTCGCGCTGTGGCTGAAGAAGAACCGCTACCGCGCCGACCAGGTGCAGACCTTCCTGCCCTCGCCGATGGCGACCGCGACTGCGATGTACCACACCGGCGTCAACCCCTTGCGCGGCGTGCGCCACGGCGGCAGCGACAAGGTCGAGGCGATCAAGGGCCTGCGCCAGCGCCGCCTGCACAAGGCGTTCCTGCGCTACCACGACCCCGACAATTGGCCGCTGCTGCGCGAAGCCTTGATCGAGATGGGCCGCCGCGACCTGATCGGCTCGCAGCCGCATCAGCTCGTGCCAGCACATCAGCCGCCCGGCACCGGCAAGGCCGCCGGCACCAAGCGGCCAATGCGGCCCGGCGGCAGGACGCAGCGGTTCACGACCAAGGGCCTGCGGGTGATGAAGTAGCGGGCGTGAGCCGGATCTGGCACGGTTTGGTGTGGCGTCTTCGCGTCGTCAAAACGGAAGTTCGAAAACAACCCCATGCACAGTAGCCGGGGGTAGCAAGATCAACGGCTTACGAGCGCGATGAGATCGGCGCGAACATCGACCGCAAATCGAGGCATGATCGGCCCGGGGAAACGGTCAATTTTCTGTTTTTGCGAAATTCGCTTGATCGTCGGGCAAAACAGGCGTATGATGCCACCATCGCGGAACGTGGATGAGACGAACCCGTCCTGCTGCTCCGTATCGATAGCTTGAGCTCACCGCGCCGCGCCCGAATTTCTCCGGCTTGGCTTGCAGGTTCGCCACAAGCGCCCTCTTGCCCGTCCTCAACGCGCTGACGACGCAGCGGCCGCTGTGGCACAGCCTGGCGCAAGGCGACTGGGGGTTCGCCGGCATCGACGTGACGTGCTGCACTCGCATTGCTCCATGTTGTTCTGGCTGTTCGCACCGCCCGGAACCGATCCATTGTGCAATCGAAGCGCATGCCGCAGGTGCCGGTCACCATTGCTTCAAGCGGTGCGGCAGAATGATCCATCTGCTTGCCCTTGGGCTGTGTCTGGCGGGCTTTGCTGCGCTGGCTTTCGCCACGCACCGCCAGCAGCGCGATATTTTCGGCAAGGCGCTGCCGCGGGTGACGACCTATGGACTTCGGGCTGCCGGTGCAGGGGTGCTGCTGCTGGCGCTCGGCATCCTCGTGGCCGCAAAGAGCTGGAGCGTGGGCCTCGTGATGTTCAGTGGTCACACCACGATGGCTGCCGCCATCGTGTTTTGTGCGCTGATCGGGTGGGGAAGACTGGCTGCCCGCACGGCGCGACGTCGACAGAATGATGCTCGCGTCCGCTCCGTCACTCGACGTTGAAGGTATTCGTTTCGTGATCAAGCTGGCCAGAAACGGTCGTGGATGCGGCAAATAGATGGTCGTGACTTTGTCTGCTTCTGGTCCAAAGCTGACCTTGCCGCGCTGCCTGCCTAGCGTCAGCTTTTGACCCGAAGCGGACATCCGCATCGCCCTGTATCATGCTCTTCTTTACCGGCACACGAGCGAAAGCGTAATTTCCTAGGGGCTTGCGCATTCATTGAGTGTCCCCGCTTTGGGGATTCATCGTTAATCAACCCGAAAGTGTCGCTTGCTTGTTTACCGGTCGCGATTAGACTTTTCCGCCATGACGCCCCGCCGCTGGATCATTGTCATCGCTGCGTTCATTCTCATGATGGTGATATCTGCGGGCATTCTGCGTACTGCCCTGCATTTTTGGCATCAGTGGCAACTCGCAAGCCTCTTGAATGGACCTCCGCCTAGCGACGAGGTCCTGACGACTGACGATTCGCTGACGGCCCTTAACAAGCGCGCCAGTCAGGCCGAGCGCTCACATGACTACCAGCGTGCGGTTGACCTTTACACTCAAGGATTGGAGGAGAGCTCGTATCGCGCCGACGCTCGCCGCGCCCTGCTGCGCCAGCGGGCCTTCGCCTATGAGAATTTGAAACAGTACGACCGCGCTGAGGCCGACTACAACGCGTCCTTGCAGATCGAGCCGCTTGATCCCTCCTTCTATGCCAAGCGCGGCTTCTATCTTATCAGGCGCGGACGTTACGACGATGCGCTAGCCGATTTCCGCAAGGGTGGGGAACTTGTTCCTAGCGACGGCACCTTCCCGTTCGGCGAAGGCGAAGTCTATGCAAAGCTCGGGCAGCATGAAAAATCGGCCGAACGGTACAGCGAAGCGATACGATGGACCCCTCAAGCCGGGCGCTATTATCGCGAGCGCGGAAGTGCCTACAACCGTCTCGGCAAGTTCAAGGAGGCCAAGACCGACTATGACAAGGCTCTGGCTCTCGCTCGCGGCTATATCCAGCGCGAAGCTGCCGACTCCAATCTTGGACGCGGCTACGCGTCGTTGCGTCTCGGTCACTATCAAGACGCGATCGCCGATTTCGACGCGGTGTTGAGGGTCATGCCGCGATCGAGCGCTGCGCTGGCGTGGCGCGGTACAGCTTACCAGAGCCTTGGCAAGAGCAATGAAGCGGTTGCCGACTTCAAGGCGGCGCTGGCGATTGATCCAAAGAACGCGAATGCAATGGACGGACTCAAGTCGTTCGGCGTGCCGGCGCCCTAGGCTTCATATCGGCGCCGGTTTGGCTCGCTCTCGTCGGACATATGTCCGGCTTTGGCCCGTAGCCGTCCTCCCGAGCGTCGCCCTCCGAGGACCGCTTTTGACCCGGAGCGGAAGTCGGCCCTCTTGGCCTATTCAATGGCATAAGGGTTGAGCTTCGGAACGCCCTGCTTCCAATTCACCCATTCTTCCGCGTCACGGAGGGACACAAAGTCGGCAACACGTCTCCTTGTGGCCCATCGGCGAAGATGCGCGTCGGCCACGGAGGTCCGCTCGTTGCGGCAGAGCGGACGAGATTTGCTGAACTTCAGTTCTTCGTGTTTCGGCCCGAAGCGGAAGGTAGCGAGCGGTCGCCAATGGCGTGGCATTCCCCGAACTTGTCGTCCTTACTGTCCATCAGGTCCCGGCCTGGAATCTTCTATCCGGGCCTTGAGCCGAAAGAAACTCTCGGCCAGGATCCTGTTTTCCGCCGTCTGCAGTCCTTGATTGAGGTAGGACATATGATCCTCGCCCTCGAGCGATTTCGGATCGCTGGTAAATCCCCGCGCGTGGGGACGCGCGAGAGCCGGCGAACGCATGACTTATTATCACCAAGCTTTGGCGTGCTCGCGGAGACTGGGTCTTGTTCTCCAAGGAGTTGGGAGCGAAGTCAGCTTGCAGTGAGACCGATAGCTCGGCCTGAAGATAAGGCTCGGCGTTCTCCTGCCGAGCCTTCTTCCTATTTGTCTATCCGTCGATTCCGCTCTCGAAAAAGACAAGACGATCTTTACCTATTTAGCGGCTATCACACGGCAAACGGCCCGTGTTTCTCGGTCGTAGTGACCCGGCTGTTTCAGGACAGCTGCACAGCGCCGCAACACCCGCTGCTGCTCTGCGACCTCCAATGTCGCGAAGGCTGTGCCGACGTTGGCAGGATTGAGGCCTGCCAATCCAGAGCTGTTGTTTGCATTGGCAACGCCACTATTTGAAGTGCCCACGGCTCCCGCGGCACCAGGACCAATGCCAACAGTGCCAAGCCCGCCGGTGCCGATCCCCCCAGTAGCTACGCTGCCAGAACCGACACCAACTCCCGCGCCTGCCCCACCAACTCCTGCAACACTCGCACCTGCGCCAGCTCCCGCCGCGCCTCCGCCGACACCCAGGCCCCCCGTAGCGCCAATTCCGCCAACTCCGGCGCCCGCTCCAGCACCGACGCCAGCACTGCCCACTCCGACGCCAGCACCCGCGCCGACACCACCAACTCCGGCGCCAACGCCGGCACCCACGCCACCATCGCCCACTCCGGCGCCGGCACCCGCGCCAACGCCGCCAACCCCGGCACCAACACCGGCGCCGACGCCACCGCTACCCACTCCCGCACCAGCACCTGCACCGACACCTCCAACACCGGCGCCAACACCCGCGCCCACCTGGGCTTGCACGAGTGGTGCTGCTGCGGACAATGCAACGCAGAGCGTGGCCGCATAGAAAAGCTTCATTCGCATACACGCCTCCATGAATTCCCGGCGCCCGCAAAGGGACGCCTGCAACAAGATTCTTGTCCAGGAGGAAGCGATGATTTGTCGGCCCGTTCCTCAACCGGCTCCAAGTAGGTTAACGGGACGAAAAGAGCATTCTGAGAATTTTGCGATTGCGGAATCAGCGCGCAGTCGCGAGGCTATCGAGTTCGCAATTCATCTCGTCGCTTGTGGGGAAGCGTTCGGTGGCTTACGCGCGGTTTCGTAAGCTCCGCTTTATGGCCCGTGTTAGACCACAGCTCGGGCGCCGCGAGGTCAGCTGTCGGGCGTTGAACCGCCAAAGTTATGACCGGTCAAGGCAGCCTTTGACCCGGAGCGGAAGTCGGCCCTCTTGGCCTATTCAATGGCATAAGGGTTGAGCTTCGGAACGCCCTGCTTCCAATTCACCCATTCTTCCGCGTCACGGAGGGACACAAAGTCGGCAACACGTCTCCTTGTGGCCCTAAGCGGCGGTTGAAAGATGTCTGCTAGTCCGCCGCTGTCGGGATACAAGCGGACATCTCAAGTCCGGGCCGAAAATGGTGCGATTGACCCGAAGCGGACTCTTCGTGATCATCGCCTCCAGTTCGCTTGGAAATGCCTGCGTCAGTCGATCGATACATTTAGAATGGAAGCGGTTAGCCTTTACGAGATCTGGCGTCGCGTATAGGTTGTGCAAACCAACATTTAGCGGGATTCGGATGTGCGTGCCTTGTGGTCTTTGGCTTTGATGGCACTGATTGTCGCAGAAATTCTTCTTTTCGCAGCCCAGCCCGATTGCGGCGACGGGCATGTGCCCGTGCCTGGATTGTCGGGATGGCATTGTAGGCTGAAAGGCGATGGTCCGAGACCCTGAGGTCGTGAACCACCTGGTCTCCCAAAGGCGGACCGAACGTCCGCGACGGTGGTCGACTTCGTTAGGCTTGACCCAAAGCGCTCTCGGTCGAGAGGTGGATAACCACCTTACGCAACCACATAAGTCACACATCCGCAGCGCGAGACCAGATGTCGAAAGGTAAGAAGAAGTTTTGACCATGCACATGCACCTGCGCTTTTCGTCAGCAACTGAATTGCATCAGGTTCAAATTGGGCGAATGCGACCAGAAGCCGATTCCGGGGACATTTACTGATCCTAACGCCAGATTTGGACATATCAGACGCCCATTGCCCGTAGCGAAAAAGAAGCCGCCGCGCACTCAGGACGACGATCCAGCCTAGGTGATCTCTGCCCGATAGAGGATTACCCGAGTCGATTATTGACCCGAACCGGACATCGACCTGAGCGGGATGTCTACATCGAACGACAAACACTGCACCCTCGGCTAAATTATCATCCCTTACCGGCACTTCAGGTCGTGATATTGAGACCACGGGCGCCGTGAGGCGGCGGCTGTTTGAAAGGAAAGCTATGTATAGTCCTTCTCAACAACTCATTCACCTGGGCCTTGGCTTCATGGTCTCCCAAGCCTTGCGCGTTGCGACAGATCTCAACGTTGCGGATCGCTTGGTCGCCGGAGAGCGGAGCGTCGACGATCTGGCGGAGGAAACGCATTGTCACTGCGATGCGCTCTATAGGATTATGCGGCTTCTCGCCGCCGAGGGGGTCTTTAGCGAAACCTCGGCCCGCCGTTTCCAACTCACCGAATTGGGCGCAGCCTTGCTTTCCGACGCGCCCTCAAGTCCCCGCGACCTGATCCGAATGATGAACAGGGAGCCCTATCTCGCCTTCGCTCAGCTCACTCATTCAGTGCAAACGGGTTTGCCGACGTTCGAAACCGTATTTGGAAAGCCAAGGTTCGATTGGCTGGCGGACCATCCGGACGCGGCTTCGCTATTCCAGCAGGCGATGATCGCGCTTAGCCAAGGCGCCAATGAAGCTGTAGCAGAGGCGTGTGATTTTGGTGCGTTTTCTCAGATTGTCGATGTCGGCGGCGGCCATGGACAGCTGCTTTCGGAGATCCTAAAGAGACACCCTCACCTTTCCGGCATATTGTTTGACCTACCGGCGGGGGTTGAGGCAGCGCGGGCTGATGCGGCAAGTTTCCCGCCGCAGACCTCGTTCGTGGCCGGCAATTTCTTCAACGCCGTTCCAGCCGGTGCGGACGTCTATATCATGAAAAAGGTCATTCACGATTGGAATGACGAGCAAGCGGTACGCATCCTGCGCAATTGCCGAGAGGTAATGAAACCCCACGGACGAGTGTTAATTGCGGAGACTATTATTCCCCCGGGAAACGAACGAAATACGATCAAGCTAATCGATGCGAACATGCTTGTCGTTACGGGGGGCGTCGAGCGAACCGAGAGCGAATTTGCCGCTTTGCTTGCCGCCGCAGGTCTGCGGCTTGAGCGGGTCATTTCGACCGCCCGGGCGATCTCAGTTCTTGAGGCAAGCCGAGCCTGAAGTCTTCGAAAAAGCATCGGGTCATACATGCGCAACGAACCTTTAGATCGTCGGCCTCTGCATGTCAGCCTTTGGCCCATCGCTGCGGCATTCCATGACCGAGGATATGTCGGCTGTCAGAGGTAGACCGGGCCTAACCTAAGCCGGGCCGGATCGCCGCGATTGACCCATTGCGGCCTCCGTGTTGCCAAGGAGGGGATGTGCCATCGGCAGCGTTGGACCGGATGAGCTGGCCGGTGCCAGCCGGCCCGGAACCCTTTCAATAGTATTTTCTTGAACAGATGGATCGAGGCTCGATCGTCGGTGGAATCCGACAAAAAATGAGCTCCGTAGACGTCGTTGTTCCCTGCTTCAGGTATGGGCACTTCCTGCGAGAGTGCGTCGAGAGCGTTTTGACGCAATCCGGTCCCGAGTTGCGCGTGCTCATCATCGATGATGCGTCACCTGACAATACCGCGGAAGTTGCGCAAGAGTTACGGTGCTCCGATCCCCGCGTCGATTACCGCAGGCACATCTGGAATCAAGGTCTCATCGCGACCGCCAACGAGGGCATTGCCTGGGCGAGCGCCGACTATATGCTTCTGCTGTCTGCGGACGACTACCTGCTGCCCGGTGCCCTGTCGAGATCGGTCGATCTGATGGACAATCACCCTTCTGTCGCTTTCACCTTCGGAGGCGCGGTTGTTCTAGACCAGCGCGGGGATCATCCATTCTACAGAAGCTATTATGGAACGGAAGTGGATCTCCGAACGCGCATCTTGTCCGGACTCGAGTTCATCACTCTTAGTCGTGCACAATGTATTGTGGTGTCACCGACCGTCGTGGTTCGCACGAGCCTGCAGAAAAAACTGGGCGGGTATCTAGCAGACTTGCCCTACGCCTCCGACATGGAAATGTGGATGCGGCTCGCCGCACATGGCAACGTCGGATTCATTGGTGCGGACCAGGCCGTGTATCGATACCACTCAGTCAACATGTCGAGTGAGCCTTCACCGGAGCTAAACCTGCTCCAACGCAAGGCGGCTATCGAACATTTCCTGAATGGCGGCGCCGCGATGCTGGCAAACGATCTCAGGAACTGGTTGACCCGCCAATTGGCACTTGACGCGATCGTCCGCGCAAGCATTGCCTTCAACGAAGGAGCGATAGACACCTCAGCACGCCTTGCCGAACTTGCGTTGAGTATTGACCCAAGCGTTCAACATTCACGTCGTTGGTGGTTTCTTGCCTGCAAGAAGATTCTTGGATTGCGAGGATGGCAGCTGGTGCGGCCTTCAGTTGAGTTGTTCAGATCCATCTTCCGGAACGAGCGGCGCTGAGTAGCCGAGCTCGCTGCGACGCATAGGCTGCCCGCTAAAACCACTGGCGCATCATTTCCGCTTCTGGCCCGTAGCCGACGGTTCCGGTGGCTGTCGGCGCATCGGTTGCGGGGTGTAGCGCGGAAGCCGCTGAGATCGGATCCCATTGGCAGCATATGCGCCCATGGCCGACCCACGAGCGTCCTCCGCCAGGAGCCGCTTGTGGCCCAAGAGGGACATATCGGGTTGCGAAGCAGAATGCCTGCTCTCGTTCACCACATTTAAACCTTAAGATTGTACGAAGAGTGCTCACCCACAGGTCGCAGGAACATGCGAACAGCCTTCCTACAGAAGCCGTCATTGGACTTCGGGCAATGAAGGCCTGGCAGACCAGCTGCATCGTGGCTGTTCTCGCATCCGCGGGACTCTTTCTGGCCGCCGCTAACAGACCGGCCGCGACGGTGCCCGATGTCATGTCGCAAGCGGCAGCGAGCATACCGGCTGCAGCGAGCATGGCGGCTCCCACGAACGTGGTGACGCCGGCCGCCTACGCAGAGGCATCCGCCAGACTTGCGGCAGCGCTTCGGGAAGAAAGAGCAGAGCCGGGCGCGGTGATGTCGGCAGGTTCGGCACCGCTACGCACCGAAGCCGAGATCGTCGATCAACCCGTCGCGCCGAAATTGGCCTCGTTGGGACAGGATGTCGTCCAATCGCTGCCGCCGGAACGCGATGCGTCCAACGGTGCGCCGAAAGCGGCGTCGACGCGGGATTTCCGTCATCTGGCCTACTACGTCTGGTCCGAACTGCCGCCCGCCGAGAAACCGGCGGAGATCGTCTTGCGTGCGTTCAGGGACATTCCGCTGGGAACGCCGACCGAAGAAATCAAGCGCGCTGCCGACGCGTTTGGTCTCGATTTCAATTTCATGATGGCGGTTGCCAAGATCGAATCCGGTTTCAACCCCAATCAACGCACCGGGTCCTATATCGGGCTGTTTCAGCTGAGCTATTATGAGTTCGGGAAGTTCGGCTTCGGGCAGATTCGCAGTCCGCGGGATAACGCCGTCGCCGCCGCCTACAAGATCATTACCGAGGGCGTCCTGTTCGAGTGGATCACCCACCGTAAGCCGGACATGAGCGATCTCTACCTGATTCATCAGCAGGGCTGGGAAGGCGCCGCCGAGCACATCAGCCGGCCCGCTCGCGCCGCGTGGAAATCGATGTGCGCCACCAGCGAAGGCAAGGAGAAGGGTGAGCGGTGGTGCAAACGCGCGATTTGGGGCAATGCACTTCCGGCCTTCAAGCGCACCTGGAAATCGGTCGACAACGTGACGTCAGAAGCGTTCGTCGGCATGTGGCGCGGCCGGGTCGCCGAATTCTACACGAAATATGTGGCGACTGCTGCGGCGGCGGCAAACCAATAAGTCGGTCGTCGGCAGCGCCGCGCATGCTTGCTTTGTCTTTAGCGCAACTCGCCGGCCGTCGGCCTTTACCCAGGGTGTGTTGGGCCCTCACCTGAACGGGTTATTGGGCCGTGTAAACGCAACGAAACCCGATATAGACCGCGTGAAAGTCGGCCGATTTCCACTGTACGGCTGACGCTTTTGTCTTGTCCGCACCATACCACCACGATCCGCCGGCCGTCAGTGCCTCATCGCCCCGCCGATCCGCGAGCCATTCCCAGACATTGCCACCCATATCGTACAGACCGTTGACACCCCGCTTGGTGGTACCCACGGCTGCATGCCGCGGCCAGCGATCTCTATCGGATGTGTTCATGCCGTCAGGTCTATCGCCGACAGGATAAGGATAGGTGCGTCCATTTACGAAATCGTCGGTAGGATTCGCACGCGTTTCGGTATAGGCGGCTCTTTCCCATTCTTCCAGGGTCGGCAAGCGTCCGCCCACGGCTAAGCAGTAGTCACGAGCTTCGTTCCACGACACATGCACCGCCGGCTCATCGTCGCTGCCCGGTTCTCCGAAAGGTGTCGCCCATGTCCAGCCGCGGCGACGGATCCAGCCGTCCGCGAATTCGTGTCCGCCTCCCTCCTGTTCGGCCGCGGTCTTCAGAGCTTTGTCAGCCGCGAAATTGCGAAACTGGCCGATCGTGACCTCGGTCCGGTCGATGGCAAACTTGCCCAGATTCTCGCGTTGGGCAGGATCGGCGAATGCAACGCCGGTAACGGCCATCAAGCCACATCGCAAAGCAATCGAGCGCCATTTCATGTATGAACTTCTCCTGTATTGCTTCCAGGTGAGAAGGGCAGGCGTCGACCCTGCGCGCCTGCCATTCATCGATCAACTCATGCGCTGACGCAATGCCGCCTGCGAACGGCGGATGACGCCCTGGTACATGCTCTGCTTGTCAGGATACCATTGCATCGACGCGAGATTGGCGAAGCCGGGAATGCTTTCCATATGCCGTGCCATCCGCTGCCGCATGGATTGATCCGGCTGAGGACCGCGCAGCGCGCCGACATTCTCGGCCGCGTGATCCGGGTTCGATGTCGCGGCAAGAACGGTCGTCACCGCCGGATGGCCCATGACCCATTTGATGAAGAACTGCGACCAATTCTCCGCAGCGATATCGCGGGCAAAATCGGGCAGCGGCCGGCCCTCGACGATCTTGTGCAAGCGGCCTTTTTCGAGCGGCATATTTGTGAGCACGCCGACGCCCTTGTCGCTCGCCGCGCGAAGGACGCGCTCCTCGGCGTGACGATTGAAGATCGAATAGTTGACCTGGATGATGTCCACCAGATCCTTGTCGATCAAGCCTGCGAGAATGTTGTGATAGTCATTCTCGTGGACCGAGGCGCCGACATAGCGAATCCTGCCCTCTCTCTTCCATACGCGCAGCAGTGGCACGATCGCGTCGACATTGACCAGGCTGTGGCAGTGGAGCACGTCGATCTTGTCGCGCCACAGCCGAAGCCTCGACTGCTCCATGCTGGCCAAGGCGTGGCTTTCGTCGGCCAGGTAGTCGCCGGTCGACCAGATCTTGTTGCTGATGAACATCTGGTCCGTCACGCCCATCGCGCTGAGAAATCCACCGACGCTGACCTCGCCGGTACCGTAGAGCGGCGATGTATCGATCACCCGGACGCCGGCATCTATATATTTCCTGGTGACCTCTCGCAGCGCGTCGCGATTGCTGCCGGGCAGCAGGTCAAAAGTCAGAAACGTTCCCAGTCCGAGCGCGGGCAGACTTTCGTTGGTGCGGCCGATCGTTCGGGTGAGTACCGGCCCCGCCGCAGGCGCACGCGATGCAGTGCCGGCTGGCGCTTGCGCACTGGCGCTCGAAACGCCGACCGCAGTTGCGTGAACAGCTGTCGCCGCGATGGCGCCCATCGCGGTGGCGGCGCCGAGAAACTGGCGGCGATCGGTCGCCGTCGGCCAATCCTGTGGTGTCTTATCCATTGCAAATCTCCGTGATTTCGCCTGCGGCACTTGTCGCCTGCCAATAGAAAGGATCGACCTCTCGCTTTGTCGCGCGGGATTCTGACCAAATCACTCGGATCCTGACGCGACGATGCTCCCTTTCCGGCCTGCAAGGAATTGCGGTTCCAAGCTTGAATGTGTATTCAGGCGACATCGCTTCGCAGGAGGTCGCGATGCACCGTGTCATTGAGAATGCGTCGACAATCGATCGCTTGAGCTCCCGGCCGGATGGCTGGCGGCGCACCCAATGGGCGAACGGCGCATTCGAAACGGCGTACCGGCCGATGACCTCCATCGTCGAAGGACGCATCCTGTCGCCAAATCACCTCATCATGGCGACCCTGTCCGGCGGCGCCGAGCGACATGAAATCTCGGCCGATGGCGGGCATCGCTATGACGGGCCCGATCTGCCGTCGACCGTTTCATTTCTCCCGGCTGGCTGCGAGCGACGGCTTCGGCTTCACAATGTGGGTTGGCGATGGGCAGCGATCGCCCTCGACCCCGCCAGGATTTCAGCAATCGCCGGCGCATCGATCGAAGGACTGGGCCCCCTGTCGGGCTCGGAAGACAGCTTTGTCTGGAACATGCTCGCGGAGTTCGAACGAGTTGACGCGCTGGAGGGAGGTCTCGACGCGATCTATTGCGACACGATGAGCCTTGCTCTCGTTGTATACCTTGCACGCCGATACGGTGGTGCAAGAGCGAAGGATACATCGATCAAGCTGCCGGCGTGGAGGTTACGGCGCGTCACCGAATTCATCGACGCGCATTTAAGCGCGACAATTCGGATTGCCGATCTCGCTGATCTTGCGCAGCTCTCGGAAGGCCATTTCCATCGCGCATTCAGGGCAGCGACGGGGCAGACGCCGCTGGCATTCGTCCATGCGCGGCGAGTCGCAATGGCAAAACAACTGCTGGCGAGCAGCAAGCTTTCGGTCGCGCAGATGGCGCTACGCGTCGGTTTTCTCAGTCCCGCGCATTTTGCCCGCGTCTTCCGGTCAATGACCGGCCAGAGCCCATCCCAATATCGACGCTCATTCCATCTTTGACAGGGGAAAGTAACGCCTGACGGCCAATGGCGGACAACGGCAGCCGGCAAATAGCTGACGACACGCCTCAACCCTGCGTCATGTTCCGACGAGCCGGTGGCCCCGGCGTCAAGACGCAGCGGTTCACGACCAAGGACCCCTGCGGGTGATGACGTCGCGGCGCTGCCCGCGCTACAGCGCGAGCACGACCTCGCCCGACACCGCGTCCGTCACGCCGCGTCCGTTGCCCTGGTCCTCGAGCACCGGCCTGAAACTGTCGAGGGTCTTGATCATCGCCGAGCGGGCCGCGACCAGCGCGTCCTGGCTGGACCACGTGCCGATGAGGCAGAAGGTCTGATCGCCGGTCCTGATGATGACGCCGTGCTCCAGTCCCGGCCATTTGGCCTTGCCGTCTCGGTGCGCATCGAGAAAGGCGCCTTCCTGGCCCGGCTTCACCTTGAACTTGACGACGTTGTAAACCTGCATGACGCGCCTCCGGAAAATGATTGGATGAAAATGCGAGCGCCGTACCAGATCGGGTTCGGACCGATATCTTTGCACCCCCGCAACAAAAAGTCGAAAACAACCCCACGCACGGGCTTCACACCTCGTGGAACCAACGAGGGTGTCGCGCGTTGCCGCGCTGCTCTCGAAGGTGACGCGGCTGAAGCCGGGCCGCCTTTGCTGGGCCAATCAAGACGGGAAAGCCGGGCGAGCCAAACCAGATGCGTCGTATCCGACTCGTGATCGCAGATCGCCGTCCGATCGTCTTGCAGGGTTTTGCCACGCTATTTGCGACCGAACGTGACTTCGAGATCGTTGCGTCCTGCATCAATGGAGCCGATTGCCTCGAAGCCGTCCGGACGTTGGCGCCGGACGTCGCGCTTGTCGAGGATGGATTTCCCGATCTGACGGCCGCAGCCATGCTGGCCGCCGTCAACGCCGAAAGCCTTCGCACACGGCTGGTCTTCTACACCGCATCGATCGCACGCGGCGATCTCGCTGCGGCCGTCGCAGCGGGTGCCTGCACCGCCATACCGATGCGCGAGGAGCCCGAAAACCTGTTGCAGTCGCTGCGGCTGGTGGCGCCGGCTGCGGACCGCAAGACCGGCAGTCGCGCCTTTGGCGAAAATAGCCTGGCAGCACTGACGGACCAGGAGCACAAGATTATCCGCCTGGCCGCCAGCGGCATGTCGAACAAGGAGATTGCGCGCCAGATCAAGGTCGCCCCAGCCAGAGTTGAGGCGCGAATCGAACAGATATCTGCGCAGCTTGGCATCAAAAACCGAACGGAGCTCGCAAGGTTCGCCCTGTCGCGGCTTTACGGCGGGGTCGGCGCGCTTGCAGCTCTGATCTGGGCCGTGCTCGACGACCTTCAATCCGCGAACGCGGCCGCGGCCGATCATGCGGGTGCCGATAACGTCACGGTCATGACCGCAGATGGCACCGGCGCGGTCGTGACGATCAAGATCACCTCCGCAAAAACGGCCCCTGCTCCGGGCAAGATGGCCAGAGCCGTCCGTATCGAGAACTCCCCGACGGACATGCCGACGCGGGCCGCCAAGCTCATCGAATCCCGAGCCGATATTGCTGGCAGCACGATCACAGTGCCGCCACTCAACCCTGCAAGGCCGGGCTTGAGCAGCGCCGGCACGTTCATGATGACGGCAGTCGGAGTCTCGCTCCTGAGCAGTCACGCCCAGGCGTTCACTGCTTGGGAAAGACCGAGCGATGTCTTTGCGTGGGCTGACGCGAACGCCCCCCGCGAGTTGGTCGCCCTCGGTAGTCCCGGCAGGCCCGATCTCGACGGCTTCGACAAGCTGCCCTGGTTCGATCCCGACACACACCATGAATCATTCGCGTTGGAAGCTGCCCGAGGCGACGCCATGGCCAGAGCCGACGAGGTTCAGATCATCGATGCGGCCGCGCGCGAGGACGGCTTCGGCGACAACGGCAACCCTCATATCGGATCCGGCGCCATCGACGCTCTGAGTGATCATGGCGGCTTGGAACAGGCGGCCGCAACGGGCGCGAGGAATGCCGAACGCGGCACGACACAGGCAGCGGCGATCGACGCACGCGATCATGGACAAGCGCAGCGCGATTTGCACGCTTCGGAAGACGGCGCAGCAGCCGGCAAGCCGGAGACCGAGCACGGGCCACCCGACCACGCATCAAGCCAGGGAAGATCGCACGCTTCGGAGAAGGATGCAGCAGCCGGCAACAAGCATGCCGAGCTCGGCCCGCCGGAGGGCGATTCCGCTCGTGGACAATCGCAGCGTGATTTGCATGGTTCGGAAAACGGTGCAGCGGCCGGAAAGCATCAGGACAAGCAGGGCTCGACCGGGCACGACCCCCATCATGGACAATCGGATCACGCTTCGGAACCCGGTTCCGCAGCTGCCAAGCAGCTTGCCGACGATGACGGACCCGCAAGCCATGCCAATTCCGGCCAATCGCAGCGTGACTTGCACCAGGCGCATCCAAACGCTTCTCAAAATCCGCATGCAGAGCCGGGCCAAAAGGCTGACGGCCACGACCCGGCGAACCACGGCGCCGGTGCAGCACAAGCGGCTGCCGCGCCCGGGGCCGGAGATTCCTTTCATTTCAGGAACGATATGCCATCGGCCAAGGGTTCGGATCATCGCGAGAGTGGCTATGGCACCGACACGGCAGAACACGGCCCGCACCGCGCCGGACATCCCGAACTGTCGCTGATCCCAGATGCAGACCTGATTGGCCATTCGCACGCGGAGCAAAGCGCCGTTGATCACGCGAGGGGCGTTGAGCATCATCCAGTGCATGATTGGTTTGTGTAGCTGACCAAGCAGAAGCTGCCAAAGCAAGAGGACGAATGACGCCGCTTCGCTCGACGGTCTCCCGCGCGGCCGCCGCGGGCTCAGCCGGCGTTAACCATGGTCGACGGTTCCGGTCCTAGCGAAATCGCTTCGAAGTTTCTTAAATCTTGCTGGGTACTCCTCCTGGGCGTGGCGACCTGGGAGAAGACATGAGCAAGCGGGCCAAACGCCGGAAGGTCGAGACGATCGCACTGCCGATGGCAGCGAGAGTCGGAATTGGCGCCGTGGCCATCGCAGCATTGGGGTATGGCCTGCTGGCTCGCCCGGGAAACGTGCAACCGGTGCGGAAGCCGTCCGCGCCCCAGGCCATGGCATCGTCAACGCCGGTCTACGTGGCACCGCAGGTTCACGCAGCAGCGCCCGCGCCGCCCCCGGTTCCTACTCCGGCGCCGCTGGTCGAACCGCCCAAAGCCGACGCCGAAATTCCCGGAGCCTTGGTCCGGCAGGTGGTCGACTATGCCAGCCGCCAGACGCCGGGCACCGTGATCATCGATACCAACAACACGTTCCTCTATCTCGTCCTGAGCGACACGCAGGCGATGCGCTACGGCATCGGTGTGGGCCGCGAAGGTTTTGCGTGGTCCGGTGAGCAAACCGTGGCGCGCAAGGCAGAATGGCCGGATTGGCGCCCGCCTGCGGAGATGGTCTCGCGTCAGCCTTATCTGCCGCGGTTCATGGCGGGCGGTCCCGGCAATCCGCTCGGCGCCCGGGCGATGTATCTCGGCGACACCGAATATCGCATTCACGGCACCAACAAGCCCGAGACGATCGGCAAGCGGGTGTCGTCCGGCTGCATCCGCCTGACCAACGAGGACGTCGTCGACCTCTATGAGCGGGTGAAAGTCGGCGCGAAGGTGATCGTGCTTCCGACGAATGCGGCCCGTCGACCGTCCCAGGGTACGCCGCCCGATGCCGCATCCCGATCTCCGGACCCGGCCTCGCCGTCGAACCGGCCGTCGGCAACGAGCGCACAGGTGCCATCACCCGGACCGAAGATCGCCGAGGTGCAGTAGTTCGGTCCTTCCTCCTGGCTCTGCCCCGAGGACAAAGAGCAATTCAAGTCGTCACTTCACGTCGATAGCCACGGCCGAACAGACCATCTTGCGCGACCAAAGCCGGTCTGCGTTGGCAAGATGCGGCACCGAATTAACCCTATCGACAAATGATTGCCGTTGGGCGGCGGCCGCCGGCAAAGTTGCCTCATTGACGCGCAGAATTTTCAGCGGCGCTAACCTGGGTCAGAGGCGCGTTATGCTGAGAATGGCGTTGTTGGGCCTCCTCATCCTGTTGAGTGTGGGAATGCTGTCGGCCATGGAGCTGAGCGCTCCACCGCGTCGCATCGCCGCCACGGTCCAGCCGCCTGCCGAGCAGAACGCAAGCATCCCCGCTTCGCACGATGCGCTGGCGAAGGCCGATCGCCTCGAGGTTGCCGCTGAGAGCCGCGCGATGCCGACACAGACCGCTTCGATGGATAACCCGGTTGCTCCGCAGGACGTGCATGTCCGTTCATTCGCGCCGACGCCGATCGTCCGTCCGCGAAGCAAACCGAAACGGATCGCGACCGCTGAACCTCCCAAGCCGAAGCCAAAGGCATTTGTCGTCAAACGAGCCGCCACTGTTCAGCGCGAAAAGGCGGCCAACGAGACCGAGCAGTGTCGCCTCAAGGCGTTCGGCGGCCTGCTCAAGGCTTTGAACTTGACCGGCTGCGAAATCTGAGGCCGCCTCCAGGAACGTCTCGCAAACTCTTCCGATCAGCCATATGTTGCCCGCATGAAGAAGATCGGATTTCTCTCCTTCGGGCACTGGACGCCCTCGCCGCAATCCCGGACGCGCTCGGCGGCGGATACGCTGCTGCAATCGATCGAGCTGGCGGTCGCGGCCGAACAGCTCGGGGCCGACGGCGCCTATTTCCGCGTGCATCATTTCGCGCGGCAGCTGGCCTCGCCGTTTCCGCTGCTCGCGGCCGTCGGCGCCAAGACCAGCCGAATCGAGATCGGCACGGCCGTGATCGACATGCGCTACGAGAACCCGCTCTACACGGTGGAGGACGCCGGCAGCGCCGATCTCATCGCCGGCGGACGGCTGCAGCTCGGCATCAGCCGCGGCTCGCCAGAGCAGGTGATCGACGGCTGGCGTTATTTCGGCTATCGTCCGGCCGAGGGCCAGAGCGATGCCGACATGGGGCGGCGCCATGCGGAGGTCTTCCTCGATCTCCTGCGCGGCGAAGGTTTTGCCGAGCCCAACCCGCAGCCGATGTTTCCCAATCCTCCCGGGCTGTTGCGCCTGGAGCCGCATGCGCCGGGCCTGCGCGAGCGGATCTGGTGGGGCGCCGGCTCGAACGCCACCGCGGTGTGGGCGGCGCAGCTCGGCATGAACCTGCAGAGCTCGACGCTGAAGAACGACGAGACCGGCGAGGCCTTTCACGTGCAGCAGGCGGCACAAATTCGCGCCTATCGCGCGGCGTGGAAGGAAGCCGGCCACAGCCGCGAGCCCCGCGTCTCCGTCAGCCGCAGCATCTTCGCGCTGATGGACGAGCGCGACCGCGCCTATTTCGGCGGCGAGCGCGGCAGCGAAGACCAGATCGGCTTCATCGACCCGCGCACGCGCGCGATCTTCGGGCGGAGTTATGCGGCCGAGCCCGACGTGCTGATCGAACAGCTGCGCCAGGACGAGGCGATCACCGAAGCCGATACGCTGCTGCTGACGATCCCGAACCAGCTCGGCGTGGATTATTGCGCGCATGCGATCGAGGCGATCCTGATGCATGTCGCGCCGGCGCTGGGGTGGCGGTGACCTGAAAGGCGTGACACGACCGCAAGTCGTGATTGACTTCATGCACCACCGACGCCAATGATCCCCCGGGGCATTGTTGGACTGATCGGGGGTTGAATGGGCTTGCGTCCAGGAATTTTCGTTGCAGCATTCTTGCTAGCGGGGTGTGCGTCAGGGCCGATGGGCAGCTCGGCGCTGACAGAGAACGTCAAGGCCAACACTGCGCGGCTTGTCATCTATCGCTCGTCCGCCCTTGGTTTTGCGATCCAGCCAAATTATGCGGTCGATGGAAACGTCGTTGGAGGCAGCCAGGCTGCAGGGTTCGTCGCCTGCGAGCTGCCTCCGGGCCGCCACGAGGTTGCGGTCAACAATCTTCCACTGAGTACCAACCTGTTCGGGCAGGGAAGCGAGAAAGTGAGCCTCGATCTGCGCGCCGGCAGCACCACCTACCTCTCCGCCCAGCCACAGGTGGGAATCATCACGCCCGGTGCGATCACGTTGGTTCAGGTCACGGAAAGCCAGGGTCGTGCCGACGTCGCCAGCTTGCATCAGAGCAACAGCTCATGTGGCAAGGCGTGATCTGAGGCTCTCCGCGGCCGAAACGCGGATGAAACGCCTTATTCTGCAAATCGTCTTGCGCCTTGGTCGCTATGCGGTGCTTCCCGTCGTCGCGCTGGCATGCACGATTCTCGCCATCTGGCTGATGATCATGGACCGCTACACGATTGCGGCGCTGGCCACGGCACCGATTGTGTTCACAAGCTCCATGGCCACCATAGCACTCGCAATTGGGCTCCTGTTCCTGCCTTCGCGCAAGCATGGCGGTTTCGAAGCCGACGAACAGACCGCCCCGGGGCTTTGGGCCGCATGGAGGGAGCTCGATCGCAGTTTTGTCAGATCGAACCGCACTCTGCTGGTCGACACCGATTTCAACGCTTCGATCTCGGAAGAAAGCCGGTATGCGGGCGTGTTCGGGCAGCATGTCACGATGACCATTGGTCTGCCATTGTTGATGATCCTGGACCAGCGATCGGTTCGTGCCGTTATCGCTCATGAAGTGGCGCACGCCCGGCTTCGGCACACTTCGGGAGGCACCAACCTCGCCGATTTCATGGCGGCCGCGGAGAACGTTTTCTTCTACGCCGATCCGGAGCACACGATTACCGGATACATTGCTCGCATCCTACTCCATTCCCTGCTCGAAAGGCTGGAGAAGGAATACAAGGCATTGTCACGGGAGAACGAGCTTGCCGCCGATCTGGAAGCGGCCGAGCAGGTTGGACGCGAGGAGATGGCACGCGCGCTGGTGATGATGGAGGTTTGTGGAGCACGTCTGGCCGATCTCGTCTTCGCTCCCCTGCAGAAGGAGGTGCTCGGCGCAATCAAGGCGCCATCGCCGCCATTCGCGCGAATCTTAGATCAGATTCCAGCTATAAGAGCGCCCGGATTCATGACCGCCGCCGTCGCCAGTCTGAGCCGCCAGCACGATCCCGATTCGACACATCCGCCTTTTGGCCAACGGTTGGCCAGCCTCGGATACATCGACGTACCTGACGTTGGCGAGATACAAATGTCCGCGGTTGACCAACTTCTCTCACCGGACGCTGCCAACCAACTCACCTTACGATTCGATGAGGAATGGCGGAAGAAGGTCCAGGAGTGGGTCAGCGTCGGCAGATGAACGTGCGGGCTCTGGCCGAGCGAACAATTGCTCGACGATCTTCGTGTGTCCGTGCTAGCTCTTGGGACCGGCGGCAGGATCACGCGAGCTGGACAGTGTTATGCTATCCTGTCTCCTCCACAGCGAGCTTGCCGCCATTCGCCGGGTCGCGCGATGAATCAGCGTCTGTCACTCGTCAGTCTCGTGGTCGCCGACTATGATGAAGCGATCGCCTTCTTCACGCGCGCTCTGGATTTCGAGCTTTGCGAGGACACGCCGCTCGGCGGCGGCAAGCGCTGGGTGGTGGTGCGGCCGCGGGGCAATCCTGGTTCTGGCCTGCTCCTGGCGCGAGCAGACGGGCCGGCGCAGACGGCGCGCATCGGCGACCAGACCGGCGGGCGCGTTTTCCTCTTCCTGGAAACGGATGATTTCGAGCGCGATCATGCGCGCATGGTTGCCGCCGGCGTGCGTTTCGTCCGGCCGCCGCGGCACGAGGCCTATGGCGTCGTCGCGGTTTTCGAGGATCTGTGCGGCAACCGTTGGGACCTCATCCAGCCCTCCAGCCGCAGTTGACGCCCGACGACGCCGCTTCCGCGACGCTCACCCCGTCTTCGTCCCCGTGATGACGGCCAGCGCCTCGACGAGGCGGTCGAGATCGGCCTCGTCGGTGAAGAGCGCCGGAGTCACGCGGATGCACTGGCCTTTGGCGACGCCGGCGCGGCGCACCGTCATGATCCGGTAGCTGTCCCGAAGCTTCGCAACGATGGCCTCGTTGTCGGTCTTGCCGGTCTTGCCGGCGAGGCGGAACGACGTGATCGCGCCATATGAGCCGGCCTCATCCGGCGTCAGGATCTCGATGTCCTTGAAGCCGCGGACGCGGCTCACCCAATAATCGCGCAAGTGGCGCAGGCGCGCTTGCTTCGCCGCCGCGCCGATCTCTTGATGCAGCGCCAGCGCCGTGGGCACCGTCAGCATCGTGGCGAAATTGACCGTGCCGGTATGCACCCGCGAGCGGATATCGCTTTCCGGAAAATCCTCGTCGCACATGTTGCGGTCGATGGCGGCGAGGCGATCCTTCTTGATGTAGAGGAAGCCGACGCCGAGCGGCGCGCCGATCCATTTGTGCAGATTGAAGCCGACGAAATCGGCCTCGAGCTCGCTCACCCGGAAATCGAGCTGCCCCCAGGAATGGGCGGCATCGACGATCGTGTCGATGCCTTTGGCCTTGGCCATGCGGGCGATCTCGGCGACCGGCATGACGAAGCCGGTGCGGTGGCTGACATGGGTCAGGAGCAAAAGCCTCGTCTTCGGGTTCGCCTCGATGGCGCGGGCATAGGCGTCGAGCACAGCCTGGCGGGTGGCGGGCTCCGGCACGTCGAACTTGACCACTTCGACGCCACGGCGCGCCTTCAGCGCGTTCATCGCATATTGCATCGAATCATAATCGAGATCGGCATAGAGCACGCTGTCGCCCGGCTTCAGCCTGTTGTAGCCGCCGATGAGGAGCTGGAGCGCTTCGGTGGCGCCGCGGGTGAGCGCGATCTCAGCTGGAAGCGCGCCGACCGCCTCCGCCACCTTGGTGCGCACCGCCTCGAAATCCGCACCCGCACGCAGCCGCGCGTAATAGGTGTTCTGATAATTGACCATGTCGGACTGGCGGATGAACTCGCGCCGCACGGGCTCGGCCATGATGCCCCAATAGCCGTTCTCGAAATTGACGATGTCCGGCGTCACGGCATAGAGCCCTTTCACGGCCGCCCAATAGGACTTGTCGGTGGCGATGGCAGCCACTGAGCCGGTCGGCTGCGGCGGAAGTCCCTCGGCGGCAAAGGCCGGCCCCGCAAGCGGCGCCACGGCTGCTGCCGCGAGGCCCTTGAGCATCGCGCGGCGGTCCGCTGAAAACGTCCTGATCAGTTGCATGTCAGCTCTCCCCAGAGCGTTTTCGAGCGAAGCGGCGTCGGGATCGCATCGCGAAAACGCCAAACGACGATCCAGAGCTCCGTTCCGACGTCACCGGACGAAGCAGGCTCTGGCGCGCGGGACAAGAGCAACGGACGATGCAGCGGAGATGACCGGAGCGTGACAATGCGATGATCGGAAGCCGATGGCGACGGCGCGGCCGGAGCACCGGCCTCGACGCGCGCGAGCGGATGTGGGGTCCGGTTTCTTCCTTTGTCCGGAAACCGGAACCTTCACATTCATTGCAGGTAGCCGATGAGATAGATGCCGCCGCCCAGGACGATGAGCGCGGGCACCGCCCAAAGAATCAACACAGGCATTTTCCTCTCCTCCAGTTGAGTGCTCCCGGTGAGAGAACGGGAAAAAACGGCAAACGTTCCGGGTTTTGCCGGAACGGCGCAGCTGATGGCGAGTTCATTGCAGCGCCGCATGCAGCGGCGAGGGAGAACGCAATGAAGAAGCTCATGTTGATTTCGGCCGCCGCTCTGCTCGTGTCGACGGGCGCGATGGCACAAACCACCGTCACCACCACGACCGGAGCCGGGCACGGCGCGGCCGTGCAGATCGAACCGGAGTACCGCACCAAGATCCGGTCCTACGTCACCGAGCGCAAGATCCGTCCGGTCGAAACGCGCGAAAAGATCGTCGTCGGTTCGCCCGTGCCGAGCGACGTCGAGCTCGCAGCCGTGCCGAGTGACTGGGGTCCCTCGCTCACCAAGTACCGCTACGTCTACTCGGGCAACCGCGTGATGTTGGTCGATCCCGGCAGCCGCATGGTCGTCCAGGAGATTGACTAAACCGCCGCACGGCGGGTCGTCGAGGCGGCCCGCCCGTGCATTCTTTCGACAGCTCGTTTGGGGTAGCGCCTGATGCCGATCGTTCGATATTTCGTGTTTGCAAGCAGTTTCGTCGTGGCGCTGCTCTTGTTGCTGGATCGCTCTCTGCCGGAGCCCGCGGAGCGTGCTGCCGGCCCGGAGGCCGCTCGGGCCACCATTCGCATCCACTCCGCACGGGCGCTGCCTGAAAAAATCATCTTCGACACATCCACTCGGATCGCCGCCACCGTCTCCACTCCCCTGCTCGCCGCCGACGCGCCTGATCGCGGTACGAGCGGCGCATTGACGATGCTTGAAACGCGAACGCCGGACGTCGCGGCATCTCGGCGCGACACGGCGCGCGCAGCCGGTCTGCATTCGAATCGGAATGGCCGCGCGGCTTCCTCTCGCCTCTCCACGCGTCAGGTGACGGCCGGAGCATTCTGAGAGCCGGCGATCGTAGCGAACGCGACTCCATGGCCGCAGCACCAGATGAACGCTGAATGAATAAAAGCTGTGCGCTTCGCGTCGCGGAACTGTCTCAGGCTGAATCGAAGCGTCAACGTGTCCGACACAAGGAACGTTTCCGCGATTGCCAATTTATCCCGGGCCTGATTGGCGATTTGATTTTTGGAAACCTGGAGGAAATGCACATGAGGATCCTGAAGCTCTCTGCGGCTGCGGCCGCGCTGCTGGCCGGCACGGCGCTCGCCGTTGCGCAATCGAGCTCGACGGTCGGCACCGGCGGTTCATCGGCCGGCGGCGGCACCAGCTCTTCGACGGTGGGCACCGGTGGCTCTTCGGCTGGCGGCAGCGGGTCAGGCTCTGCTTCGACACTCGGCACCGGCGGCTCTTCGGCCGGCGGCGGCACCAGCTCTTCGACCGTCGGCACCGGCGGATCGGCGGCCGGCAGTGGCTCGGGCAGCGGCTCGGCCTCGACGCTCGGCACCGGTGGTTCATCGGCGGGCGATGGCAAGAGCTCATCCAGCGTCGGCACTGGCGGCTCGGCTGCGGGCGGCTCGACCGTTGGCCAGTCCGGTTCGTCGAAATCGCCCGGCATGGGCGACGGCAAGTCCGGTAGCCACGCCAGCGACATGGGCCTCGAAAAGGGCAAGGGCCATAACAAGGACGAGTGGAAGAAGGACAGGAACTAGTGCCTTGACCAGGAGCGGCAGCGATGCCGCTCCTTCGTCTTTGTTGGAGGAGAACTCGCATGAACAGATCAATCATTGCGATCGCAGCGTTGGCACTGACGTTTAGCGCAGCTCAGGCGGCTACCATGGAAAAGACCGGCAAGACGGCGTCGGGCGAGACGTGCAAGGTGACGGTGGTGAAGCATGCGGACGGCAGCATCACGGCCGCGGGCGCATCGGGTTCAGGCACGACGGGCTCGACCGCATCGAGCGGCTCGCTGTCGAGCTCGAGCTCTGCCGGCGGATCGTCGGTCAATGTGCAAGCGGGCGGCGGCCACGTCTCGAGCTCCTCGTCGACGGCGGGTGGGCCCGGCTCCACCAGCGCCAGCACCATCACCGTCAACGGCTGCACAATCTCGACCTCGTCGCCTTAGGGTACAGAAAGGATTGAATCATGAGAACGCTCGTTACGACCTCGGCGGTCGCGCTTCTGCTTGCCGCCACTTCACCATTGCTGGCGCAGACCAGCATCACCGGCGGCAGCGGCGGCTCGGCTGCAGCAGGCGGCACCTCCGCCTCCACCGTCGGCACCGGCGGAACGTCCACCTCGGCGACGGGCCGCACCGGCTCTTCGATCGCGGCCGGCGGAAGCGCCGCTACCGTCGACGGCAAGACCAAGACCGGCGTCAGCATGAACAAGGGCAACGGTCCGGTACTGAACTCCAACGCCCGCGCGCAAGCCCATGATGGCGGCACGTTCAGCCGCTCGCACACCCGCACCAAGGTCAAGGCCGGCGAGCAGGTCGGCTCGACCACCAAGACGATGTCGCATGTGCCGGGCTCGAAGCCGACAATGTCGAGGACGACGACGACGGCGCGCTAGAATCGCGCGGCTCTATTCCTCACCACCTGCTGCCCGGCTTGGCCCGGGCAGCTTTTCCGTTTGCGACTTTCCGTCTTGCGAGCCGGCTCAGCCACCACGCAGGCTGTGGCTGATCCGGGTGACGACGGCATCCCATCGCCGCTTCTGGGCGGCCGGATAATTGATCAGAACGCAGTGCACGTAGCCGCGCGCGAAATTGCAGCGGTTGTACCAGATCTTGTCGCGCTTGATGCTCGAGACCACGAAGAAGTTCGAGCTGATCCGTTTGTAGATGATCCCCGTCGGCGGATTCTTGCTGGCGAGGAATTCGGCCGGCGACAGACCTTGCCGGTTCTCGACGGCCTGAACGGTGAAGTCGGCATTGCCGTCGGAGCTGCGGAAATGCTGCCCATATCCGTCAGGCTTGCCGGCCGGTTCGGTGAAGATCGCGGCGGGAATGTCGACCGACGTTCCGGATTCCGGGATGCGGTAAGTCCTCCAGCCGCTTGCCGAGGCGATCGAGGATGTCGCACAGAGCGCGATGATTGCGGCAAGCAATGTCTTCATGTCCGCCTCGTCATTTGCGCGGCGCCAGTTGCAGCTCCATCAAGGCCATCCTTTGCAGGTTGGAGACGTCCCGCTCGCCAGCGCCGGCGGTGCGCAGGATGGATTCGGCGAGCGCGTTGACATGCGAGGAATGCACAGGATCCGGCAGGGTCGCAACCGCAGCTTCCAGCGCGGTCGTCATGATCTCGATCACCTCGGGAGAAAATTCGGCGTTGGAAAAATTCTTCATCGCGTGCGTCGGCCGCTTGTGCGGGTCGTGTTCAACGCCGGGAAAAACCGGAAGTTCCTGGATGGGCACGGTCCCGAGTACTGGGACCGTCGGCAGGTCGGCAGCTCACGCAGCCGGCTGGTAGCCGGTGAGCCGAGCGGGCTCGGCATGCTCGTTTGCAACGCTCTGCACCCTCGCATGGCTGCCGATGACGAGACCGGCGAGCGAGAGCATCAGGCCCAGCGCGAGCGGCGCGAACAGGGCCTCTTCCTGAAATAATCCGTTGAGCAGAACGACCAGGATTCCGAAGCTGGCGAGGCCCTGCGTCAGATATCCCGACGACGCGTACAGGCGCCAGGCCTTGAGCGCCATCGCGAAATAGAAGGCCAGCGGCACGAAGGCCGCAATGCCCATCTGGTACAAGAGGACGCCGATCGCGCTTTCGACCGCGCCGTCGATCGTGCCGGCCGCCTGCGCGGCGCTCCAATCGATCGAAAAATAGCTATCCGACAAATTGCCGCCGATGCCGAGGCCCCGGCCGTAAGGTCTCTGCACGAATCCGTCGAGGCCGCCCATCAGGCCGATGACGTGATAGTCGCCGATCTGCAGGCCGATGCGGATCGCCAGGATCGCAAAGGCGATCATGCCGGCGAACCCCAGCAACAATGTCGCTACGGCACCGATGAGGCGGGTCCCGATCCAGCCCGCAGCCACGAAGATGACGGTGATGAGCGCTCCCTTCACGCTGCAGAAGACCAGCAGCGGCAGGGCTGCCAGGGCGAGCAGCGGGCGTCCGACCGAGAACAGGAACAGGGCGAGAAAGCCGATCCCGTAGGCGAAGCTGATCGGGTGCATGTTCGGGCCGTGAATGCGCAGCATCTTCGACAGGCCGAAGCCTTCGAGCAAGGGCGTGTTCAGGAAATCGAAGCTGAAACGATCCTTGAGTGTGACGGGCACGTTGCCGGTCTGCCGCATCTGGGTTTCCCAGACGCCGGAATGGGTCGCCTTGAGCTCGTCGAAGCCCCAGAACGTATGGCCGTTGGTGACGGCCAGCCAGACATCGCGCAAGACGAGCTCGACATAGCCGCACAGCATGAGGATGACCGCTAGCGCGACCAGGAACGGCGTGATGCGCACCTCAAAGGTTGCCGCGGTCAGGAGCGACAGCTGAAACAGAAACAGCGGCAGAACGATGTTGCGCAAATAGACCGCCGCCGGCTGTCCGTCCTGAACGAAGCCGATCGCGAAATAGAGCGAGACGACGGCGAGGGTGACGACGCCCCAGCGCATGATCTGATTGATTTCCCTCGACTGACTCCTCTGGCCCAGCACGTAGAGCGCAAACGTCGCCAGCCACATCACGGAGCAAATCAGGAAATTGTAGCCCTTGATGAAATCGAGATCGGAGGGGAGCGGGACCAGCGGCGACAGGATGGAGACGAACAGGTTCTGGAAGAACAGGACGAAGATCGCGACCGCCGGGGCCCAGGTCGGGACCGCAACGACGATGGCGATACCGATCAGGACCTCGATGATGATGGCCAGCGCGGGATTGGCGAGATGCAGAACCGGCGCAGAGCTGATCGTCGCGATGGCGATGCAGAAGGTCGCGGCCAGCTCGCGCCAGGCCGGAGGCGACGGCGCGGCCTGCACGCTCTGGCCTTGCGGTGAGTACCCGGCGCTCATCAATCGTCCTTTGCCATCGCGCCGGACACGATAGCCGCGCGAGGGGTAAGGATCCGTTAACGATCGCGGCGCACAGCGGGAGCCCGTTCAGGCCGGCCGGGCGCGCCGAGCAGCGCCCGCATCACGTCGGGATCGGGCTTGCCGGTTGCGGCATCGACGAGGCCAAAGCCTTGCTCCAGTTCCCAATGCGCCCAGCCCCAGCAATGCGCGCGAGCATAGGCAGTGACCTCCGCCAGCCAGCGCAACCGGCTCTGCCGGGGGGCGCCGGCTTTCAACACGCCGAACTCATTGACGACGATCGGCCGCGAAAATTGCTGCTGCCATGCGAGCGCGGGCGCGAGCCAGCGATCGGCTCCCGGCTTCTCCTTGGTGGCGGCAATCGCGGTATCGAGCATGGCGAGCGCCTTGACAGCGGCCCTAGCCTGCAAATCCTGCCGAAGCGCCTGAACCTTGGGATCGCCGGCATTGATCGGATAAGGCAGATCCATGATGTCGTGCAGCGGATCGCGCGCGTCCCAGTGGCCCTGGTGGGTGAACACCATCGGATCGTAGAAATGGATGGCGTAGATGACGTCAGGGTCCGCCAGGGGGCGAAACCGCGGCAGCGAGTCCGCGCGCTGCCAGTTGACAGGGCCGACGATGAGGGTGGTTGCGGGCAGCAACCGGCGAACGAAGGCGGCGAGCGCCTCGACCTCTCTTTGCCATCTGTCCGCTTCGATATCGGGCTCGTTGAGCAGCTCGGCGAAGACTAGATCGGCAGGATAGGATCGAATGACCCCTGCAAGCGCGCGCCAGGCCTCCTGCATCTCGCCCATCGCCGCATCCGGATCATCCTTGTGCAGGCGATTGAAGCGCTCGCCCGGATGAAGGTCGACGGAGCTGGAATAGCCGAGCGAGGTCAGCTGCTTCAGCGCGCTGTCGAGCACGCGCAGCGTCGCCTGGCGCTCGTCCTTTGCGGCAAAGCGCGGCATCACGCGTTCCGCCGGCACCGGCAGGCGGACATGGCTCATGCCCGCCTTGCGCAGCTGCTGCAGCAGCGCGCGGCTCGGTGGCGCACCGTTGATCCAACCGTCGGCGTTGAAGCCGCGCGAGAGGGCGGCCAGCCGCCCGGGCGAAACCGTCGACGGCAGTGGCACGCAATCCTCGGCGAATACCGGACGGCCGACCGCGATCGACAACAGCATCGCCGCAGCCAGCAGACGGCGGCGCAAGACTGTCATCGTCACACCGCAAGGCCCAAAGCGCCACCGTCGGGCTGAGGCGCCATCGAATCGGCGGGCACGTGATTGACGACGAGGCCGGTCGGCACCGCCGCGTATCTCGCCAGCGCCGCGGTCACCCTGCGCATCGCGGACGAGTCGAGCTCGCCGGCGCGCGCCACCAGGACGATCAGGTCGGCATGCGCGGCGAGCGCAATGGCGTCGGGCTGCAAGGCGAGATTACCGGCGTGGACGACGATCAGGTCGAACTCCGAGCGGATATCGTCCTCGGGCCGAGCATCGGGCTTGCGGCCGGCACTCAGCAACTCGTCGATCGACTGAAGTCCCGCCGTGGTCGAGCCGTCCTGCCATTCGGTCACCGGCGGCTGGGAGCCTGCAAATTCCGGCTGGAGCCGGATCAGCACGCTCATCATGCCGCGGTTGACGGCGGCGCGATTGAGGGAGCGCGCCACCGTGTTGCCGCCGGCGCTCTTACCGACCGACAAGACCAGCGCGACCTTGCAGCCGCGCACCGGCACGCGGTCGATGCGTTCGAGCAGCGGCCGTAAGTGGGGGCCGAGATCGAGCTCGGCCGACGCGCTGACCGGTCTTTGCCAGACCGTGTTGATCCCGCCTCCTGGCGCCAGCTCGGGGATGCGAGCCCAGACAGGAAGGCGGGGCATCGCCTCGGCTGGGCGCGCGGCGGCGGCAGGAGGGGAAACTTGCCGGTTGGGCGTCTCCTCCGCTTCACGTGAGACAGGCGCCTCAACGGATTCGGGCTTGTCGGCGGACAGGCTGGTCGTCACCGCAACGGCGGCGGTCGACGTCAGCAGCGAGCCGATCGCCAGCGCCGCGAGCAGCAAGGCGAGCGGCGGACGCGTCGAGCGCAACGGCGGAATGGCAACGGATGCGATCTTGGTCTGGGACGCCTGCAGCTGACGCTGCTCATTGGTGGTCTTGAACCGCGACAGGAACTGCTCGTAGATGTTGCGGTTGGCATCGGCGTCGCGCTGCAGCTCCTGCAGCTTCACCAGCGCCTGGCCGTCGCGCAGCATCTTGGTCTCGACCGCCTTGAGCTGCTTTTCCAGCGCGTTCTGCTGCTCCAGCTGAGCCTCATATTCGGACTTGGCCGTATCGATGTTCTTCTTCCGCTCGATCTCGATCTGCCGGTTGATGTCCGCCAGCTGGCTGTAGGAGATCGCAAGGTCGGGATGGCGGTCGCCATAAACCGCCTTCTTCTGCGCGATCTGGTCGTTCAGCGCCGAGCGCTGCGCGCGCAGCATGCTGAGGAGATCCTGCTTCACCGGCCCTTCGACATTGGCCTTGACGTCGCGCTGCACCTGCTCGTAGCGCGCCTTGGCCTCCTCGGTGCGGGCGCGGGCGGCGGAGACCTGCTGGGTCAGGTCGGTCACCCGCAATTGCTGCGTGGTGGATTCCTTGCCGGCATTGACGATGTTGTGCTCGAGCCGGAAGGCGGCGACGGCGTCTTCCGATGCGCGCAGGCGCTCGCTCAGCGTTTTCAGCCGGTCCTGGAGCCAGCCGGCCGCCTCGTCCGTCGCCTCGGTGCGGACGCGGCCCTGGCTGGCGACGAAGGCCTCGGCGATGGCATTGGCGTAGTAGGCGGCGCGATCCGGCCGGTTGGAGGTGAAGGAAATCGCGATGACGTAGGTCAGCCCGCGCCGGGTGATCTCGAGGCGGTTGCGGAATCTTTCGAGCAGGCGCGTCATGTCGGTATAACCGCCCGCGATGTCGTCGTCGTCCGCGATCTTGAGCTGCTCGATCAGGGGGCGGAGGAAGCCGTCGGATTTGGCGATCTCGATCTGGCTCTGCAGCGCCGCGGCATCCTGGCCGATGCCGGGCAGCACGTCCTGCTCCGAGGTCACGCGCAGCTCGCGCGGATCGAGCACGACCAAGGCCGTCGCGGCATAGCGGACCGGAAGCACCATCAGGGCGACGACACCGAGGGCGAACAGCGCCAGCGTCAGCGTCAGGATGCGCCGGCCGTTCTCGCGCAGAAAGGACAGCGTCCCGGAGACGGTCAGCGATCCCTTGGTCAGTCCCGGCGAGGCGCCGTCAGGCTTCGCCTTCGCAGCGCGCGGCGCTTCCCACGAAGCCGCTTGCTCCGTCGGGGCGATGCTTCGCGGAGATGCGCGGCTACCGAACGCCATGGGTTGGACTCGAAATCAACTGACAGTCATAGCTCTGAGGCTTGCTACACCGTAAATATCCATGGTTAACCGGCGGTTACGGCTGGGCCGGGCTGGGATGGTCTTGGGCGGTGAACGATTCGTTAACGCGACGCGGCCAGCCATTCAGGCGCGGCGCACATCGGCGGCGCCTGCCTGCGCTCGCCTCGATGTGCAGACCGCTCACAAGGCGATGACATACCCGTCCCGCCTCGGATCGGCGGCACCCGTCATCACGCCGGTTACCGGATCGAGCGCGACGGCCTGCATGCCGCCGCAGAGCATGGTCCATTCGGTGTCCAAGATCTCGATCTCGTGGCCGCGGCGCTTCAGTTCGGCGATGGTCTCCGGCGCGATGCGGTTCTCCGCCTGAATGAAGCGGCCGTCCCACAGCCGTGAACGCGGCGCCTCGATCGCCTGCTGCAGCGGAAGGCCGAACTCGAGGTGCTGCACATAAGCCTGGGCCTGGGTTTGCGGGATGCCGTAGCTGCCGGGCGTCCCCAGCGCGAGCACCGGGCGGCTGCCGCGCGTCGCAATCGACGGTGCCAGCGTCACCGGCAACGCATCGCCCGGCTTGGCGAGGTTCGGGCTTCCCGGCTGCACGTCGGCCCAATGCAGATGATTGTTGAGGCAAACGCCAGTCCCCGGCACCACGACGCCGCTGCCGAACGGGCTGCCGAGACTTTGCGTCATGCAGACCAGATTGCCTTCGGTGTCGGCGATTGAGAACGAGGTGGTGTGGCCGGGATCGGCACGATCCTGCGGCATCCATTGCTCTGTCGGGCCCGTGATCGGGCGGCCGTCGCTCACACGCTGGCGAAGCCGCGCGATCGTCGCCTCGGACATTGCTCCAGCGGCTTGATCCGGTCCCAGATTGCCATGGGCGATGCGCTCGCCGGCGGCGAGACGGATCGCGCGATAGACCGTGTCGAGATGATCGGCGCCGTCCTTCGGCAGACGCCCGAGGTCAAAGCCTTCAAGGATCTTGAGGGTCAGGGCGAACTGGAAGCCGCCGCATTGCTGCGCCGGGACGTGAAGCTCGAGCCCCCGATAGGACACGGTCAGGGGATCGAACCAATGCGGCTTGACGGCGATGACATCGTCCAGCGTCAGGCTGCCGCCGAGCGTGGCGAGATAGTCCACGATCCGCCGGCCGAGCTTGCCGCCATACAGATGCTCGGGCCCCAAGTCGGAGATCTCGGCAAGAGTCTGCGCAAGATCAGGCTGCGCGACGATGCTGCCGAGCTTCACCGGCATTCCATCCGGGAGATAGTTCCTGACCAGTGCGGCGTGCAGCTCCGGCCAGGGTTCGAGCAGCGGCACCTGCTCGTTGATCTCATCAACACCGAAGTCCGAGAGCGCAAAGCCGCCCTGCGCCAGCGTGATCGCCGGCGCAAAGACGTCTGGAAGCGATTTGCGTCCATAGCGCGAGAGCAGCTCGCACCAGCCCGCGAGATTGCCGGGCGTCGAGGCCGCCTGCGCACCGCGCTCGAGCTCGAATCTGCTGGTGTATCTGCCGACCGGGAAGCTTGCGGGCACCGGCGGAGCGAAGTCGAGCACGCGAATGCGCTGCTCGATCGCCACCCAGATCGTGGCCAGTCCAAACCCGGCAAGCCCCGACATGAACGGCTCGACCACGTTGAGGGCGGCCGCCGTGGCGACGGCCGCATCGAACGCATTGCCGCCCTGCATCAGGATTCGTGCACCGGCCTGTGCCGCGAGCGGATGCGCGGCGGCGACCATGCCGTGCCGGGAGAACAGCGTCGGACGCCCATATGTCCTGGCGAGTTGCATCCGGAAAAGGCCTTTCCCGATCAGTGCGTCGTCGCAGCAGCCTGGATCGCCTCCGACATGATCTCGAGACCGCGATCGATTTCGGCCTCGGACACCGTGAGCGGCGGCGCGATGCGGAATACGCCGCCCATGCTGGGCAACTTGACGATGTTCATGCTGAGACCGCGACGCATGGTCTCCTCCATGATCCGCGCGCCGAGTTCAAACCCCGGCGTCTTGGACTGCCGGTCGACGACGATTTCAAGACCAAGCAGAAGCCCGCGGCCCCTGACGTCACCGACGCATTCGAACTTTTGCTGCAGCGACAGCAATCCATCCCGGAGCCTGTTGCCCCTGGCGGTTGCCTGCGCCACCAACCCGTCGCGCGCGACAACGTCGAGCACCGTGACGCCGATCGCGGCGGGCAAGGGATCGGAGACATGCGTGGTGTAGAACAGGAAGCCGCGCTCGAACGCGGTCTGCTCGATGGCCTTTGTCGTCATGACCGCGGCGAGCGGCAGACCGGCGCCGAGCGTCTTCGACAGCGTGAGAATATCAGGCACCACGCCGTCACGCTCGAAGGCAAACATGTGCCCGGTGCGGCCGATTCCGGTCTGAGCTTCGTCGAGGATCAGCAGCATGCCGCGCTGTTCGCATTTTTGCTTCAAGGCCGCGAGATAGCCGAGCGGCAGTTCCAGAATGCCGCCGCTGGAGAGGATCGGCTCGGCGATGAAGGCCGCCAGACTACCGGTCGACTGGCTGTCGATCAGTGCGAACGCATCGTCCAGCTCGGTCTGCCAGTCGTTGCTGCCGTCAACGTTCCTGAAGCGCGGCCGATAGGCGTTCGGCGCGGGAATGACGAACGATCCGACCGCGGCCGGCCCATAACCGCGCCGGCCCGCGCTGTAGGTCGCCGACGCCGCCGCGCCGGTCATGCCGTGCCAGCTTTGCGCGAAGGCGACGATTTCGTGCCGGCCGGTGACGAGCTTGGCCATCCGGATCGCCGCTTCATTGGCTTCCGCGCCTGTCGTCAGCAGCTGCACGCGGTCGAGACCGGGCGCAAGCGCAGCGAGACGCTCGGCCAACGTCACCACCGGACGCGAGAGCATGCCGCTGAAGAGATGAGCGACCGCACCCATTTGCCGTGCGACCGTGGCGACGATGTCGGGATGCGTGTGCCCCAGCACGGCGCTCATCTGACCCGAGGTGAAGTCGAGGATGGCGCGCCCGTCGGCGTCGTAGACGAAACTGCCGGCCGCACGATCGATGATGACGGGTTCGAAACTCGGCCCATAGCGGGTCAGATGCGTGTTGGCGGAGGCCCAGAAATCGGGATCGGCATTCAAGGTCATGACAGCCACCTCTCGCTTGGGGGACGTCCGACCTCTAGTCAAGAATTTGACTTCAGGCTAATTGATATAATTCAATCTGGATATCAATCTTCTTGATGTCGATGCTGGATCTCAACCTTCTGAGGAATTTCGTCGTCGTGGCCCGCACCGGCTCGATCAGCCTGGCGGCCTTGCAGATTGGCCGGACACAGTCCGCGCTCAGCATGCAGATGCAACGGCTGGAACAGACGATCACGCAGCCGCTGTTTCACCGCAGCGGATCCGGCATGAGGCTGACCGCGGCCGGCGAGAAACTGCTCGCCCACGCCGAGACGCTGCTGGCGCAGCACGACGAGATTCTCGCCGACATGAGCGGCGAGAGTCTCAAGGGGACGCTGAGCCTCGGCTGCCCGGAGGACTATTCGATCGCTTTCCTGCCGGCGCTGCTGAAGGGGTTCTGCGCGCTGCATCCCAATGTCGAGCTGCGCATGGTCTGCGCACCGACCTCCGAGCTGCGCCCGATGCTGGCGCGGCGCCAGATCGAGATGGCGCTGGTCTCGCTGTCCGATGCCGGAGCGCGCGAGGTGATCCGGGAGGAGCGCTTCGTCTGGGTCGCGAACGAGGCCGAACCGAAAATACTGACGCAGGATGTGCTGCCGCTGGCGCTGGCGGCGCCGATGAGCCTGGACTACCGCGCCGCCTGCGCCGCGATGGACGCGGTCAATCGGCGCTACAGGGTCGCCTACGCGAGCAACAGCCTCGCCGGCCTGATCGCGATCGCGCGGTCCGGTCATGCGATCAGCGTCCTGACACGAACCGCCGTCCCGTTCGATCTACACGTCGTCTCGGCCGGACTGCCCCTGCTTCCGACCATCGGCATCGCGCTCGAATTCTCGGAGGCGAGGCCCTCGCTGCTGGCGACGACGCTGGCCGAGCACGTCCGCACCGTATTGCCCGGACTGAAGACCAAGGCGGAGATCGATTAGTGACCTGCGCGTGTGCGGCGAGCGCAGCGCTCAGCTGATGTTCAGGAGAATCCGTCCCGATGTGCCGCTGCGCATCAGATCCAGGGCGTCGTTGATGTCGTCGAGCGCGAACTCGTGGGTGACGATGCCGCGGTAGCTCACCTTGCCGGCGTCGCTGAGTCGCACCAGGCGCGGGATATCGCGCGCGGGCTGGCATTGCCCGCCTTCCGAGCCCTTCAGCACCTTCTCGAAGTGCAACGGCAGGGTATAGATCTCGGCCTTCGCGCGGGGCACGCCGACCAGGATGCAGCGGCCTTTCTTAGCCGTGATCTCGTAGGCGAGCTCGATCAGGTTCTTGACGCCGGTGGTCTCGACGACCTTGTCGGGGCCGTCGGCCCCCGTGACGGACCGGACCTCGGCGGCCACATCCTTCACGGTCTCGGAATTGACGATGTGGGTGGCGCCGAAATCCTTCGCCATGGCCAGCTTGTTGTCGAGGCGATCGATCGCAATGACCGGCCATGCGCCGACCATCGCGGCGAATTGCACGATGTTCAATCCGACGCCGCCGACACCGAATACGACGACGGCTTCGCCGATGGCGATCTGCGCATCGTTGTTGACGACGCCGAGCGCGGTCGTCACCGCGCAGCCGAGCAGCGGCGCACTGGTGCGGTCGATCGTATCAGGAACGGGCGTGACGCGATTTTCCGACACCACGGCATATTCGTTGAAGGTGGTGACCCAGCCCGCATTGAGGCGCTTGCCGCGCCAGGAATAGACCGGCGTGTTGGACTGGATGCCCTTCCCCGGCCGCCAATGCATGACGACGGTATCGCCCTGCTTGCAGGAGACGACGCCGGGTCCGGTTTCGACGATGGTCGCCAGCGCCTCGTGCCCCAACAGGTGCGGCAGGAACTTGTCGACGCCCTTGACGGCGTCGATCTCGTTGATCTGTGCGCCGCAAATGCTCGACGTGTGCACATGGGCGAGCACCTGACCATGCTCGAGCCTGTCGGGCAGATTGAACTCGTCGACGATCAGCGGCTTGCCGGATTCGACGAGGATCGCGGCCTTCGCGGTCTTGATGTCCATGGATCGCGCGCCCGGTCACTCGAAATAGATGAATTCGTAGTCGCCGGTGTAGCCGAGCTTGCCGTAGAGCCAGATCCATTCCGAGGTGTGCAGGATGGATTCTGCCGTTAGCGCCCAGCATTCGAGGTTGTGCAGCTCGGTGACGTTCCGGTAGCCCTCGACCATGACGTATTTGTTCTTGCCGACCCGCTCGATCTCCTTGAGCGCGGCCTCGAGCTCGTAGAGCCTGAGATTGTGCAGGGTGCCGAGCGAGATGACGAGGTCGAAGCTGTCGTCGCCATAGGGATAGACGTCCTGGGCGCGATAGTTGAACAGATACGGCTTCACCTGCTCGTGTGCATTGGCAAGACCATGCTTGGAAATGTCGAAGCCGGTGACCTTCAGACCCGGCAGGATCTTCTGCATCTCGTACAGCAGAAAACCCTTGCCGCAGCCGACGTCGAGCACGCTCGACCCGTCCTTCAGGCCATAGGTCTCGATCAGCGCCTTGGCGACGGGGGCCCAGCGCCCCTCGATGAAGCGGTAGCCGCCATAACCGAAACGGCGATCGCCGTCCCAGTAATCTGCCTCGTACTCCCGCGCCTTCAGCGAGCAGCCGATCTTGTCGTCGTTCATGCGGCCCATGTAGTCGCGCTTGGTCGCAGTGTGCAGCGGCGTTACGATATTCAGCAGTCGTCCCATTGAGCCCTCGGATTTCATCACGCGCGGAGATTGTCTTGACCGGCCTGGGGAGCCTCGCACGTGACCTGCGACTGGCCCTAGCATTTGTGGCGAAGACCATCATTGTTTCAGATCAATGATGTGGAAATGCTGCCGCGGCGCCGGTCAAGATCCGGCCCATGAATCGCCAGTGCCGACCAAGCGCCAGGTTCCAGCCGCGGCTGCCGGCGGCCGTGACATGGCGACGCTGGAACGAGATGCGCCGCACGGCGTTCGGCAGCGAGGAGAATCCTGCCATGCCGACCAAGCCGACCATCGCCCGCGTCTGGCGCGGCCGTACCCGCCGCGACCTCGCCGACGCCTACCAGGCCTATCTGCAGGCCGAGGGCATCCCGCCGCTGCGAAAGACCGCGCTCGGCGTGCAGCAATTGCGCGAGGACCGCGACGAGGAGACGTGGTTCACCACCATTTCCTATTGGGCGGACATCGCAGCCATGACGGCTTTCACCAAGGGCGAGCCGACCAAGGTCCATCATCTCGCGCGCGACGCGGAGTTCCTGATCGAGCTGCCGGAGCGTATCGAGATCCACCGCATCCTGATCGACGAGCAGGGCCTGCGGTGAAGGCCTCGCCCATCCGCTTGTCCGTGTCTTGATTCCGCGCTCCGCCGCGCTATACGTTCCCGCCATGAAGTTCATCTCCACATTCTTCCCGCTGATCTGAACGGCCGAACGTCGTTCCGGCGCTCCTGCGCCACTCAGATCAAACGGCTACGCGCGCTGCGGTAGCCGAACGGAGAGATGTGCAATGCCCAAGACCGAACAGGTTGGCCTGACGCCCCGTCAGGTCCAGACCTTCATCGACGACGGTTTCGTCAAACTCGAGAATGCCTTCAGCACCGACCTTGCCAAGCAATGCAGGGACGAGCTGTGGGCCGATATCGGCCTGTCGCCGGACGAGCCCGAACATTGGACCCAGCCCGTTGTCCGGGTCGGCGCCAAAGCGACGCCCCCCTTCATTGAAGCCGCGAACACGCCGCGTCTGCACAAGGCCTATGATCAGCTCGCCGGCGAAGGACGCTGGCTTGCGCCCAGGGGCCTCGGAACCTTTCCGATCCGCTTCCCGTCATCGCAATCGCCAGGCGACGATGGCTGGCATGTGGACATGAGCTTTGGCACAGCCCATGCCGACTTCATGGAATGGCGTGCCAATGTGAAGAGCAGCGGCCGTGCGCTGCTGATGCTCTTCCTGTTCTCGGACGTCGGAAACGATGATGCGCCCACGCGAATCCGGAAAGGCTCGCATGCGGCCATCGCGCGGGAGCTACTGCCCCATGGCGAGGCGGGCGCAACGCTCCGGCAACTTGCTGCCGGCGACTGGGCGTCGACAAGGGATCGCGAGGTTGAACTTGCGACCGGCAAGCCAGGCACCGTCTATCTGTGCCACCCGTTCCTGGTTCATGCCGCGCAACCCCACCGCGGGAAAGAGCCGCGCTTCATGGCACAGCCTCCGCTGCTGCCGAAGCGCGAATTCGATCCGGCGCTGCCACCTTCGCCGATTCAGATCGCGATCCGGCGGGCTTGCGGGCTGACGGTGTAGGCGGATGGCATCCGGGGCCGCTGGGCGGTCCCGGATGTTGCTGTCGCCTTGTGTCGTTTGCGAAACCGCATCACGCCGGCAGCGGCACGCTCAAAGGCACGGATTCTTCACCGGTGGTCGCTTGACGGACAAGAGCGTGTTCAAAGTTGAAACTCGCAAGTCGTGCGAAGCGGACCGCAATGCAATGCTCATGGGACGAATAGGGTTGGCTTCGCACAGCTTGCGGCGATCGTCGTCGGATTGCCCGCGCACCACGTCCCCGACGTGCTGCTTACGTTGCCGAATGGCATCCTGAAGCTCCGATTTGGTCACGGGAACGATGCTGTTCTCAACGATGAACTCGTTCATGCGAGCTATCGCATCGTCCAGATCGGCTTCAAAGGCTTGATCTTCGCCCGGCTGGCAAACTTCGGTGTAGGCTCGAACCCCGACATAAATCTCCCAACTGCATTGCACGGCTCCGCGTCCGCTATTGTCGAACCCGGTACTCATGATCCGGTCGCCATCGCGCTCCAAAAAGAAGGACACCCCCGAGGAGAGATCTATACGTCGCGTCGCCTTGCCCTTGTCATTGACGCCATCAACCACCTTTGCGTCGGACCGCTTCGTCAAGGCATCCCACAACGGAGACCACTGTGCCTCCTGGGCATCGGCGGTGAGGGCTGATAGCAGCAGCGCGGCAGCGACACAGATCAAGTCACTGGCTGCGGACCATGTGCGACGCTTAGACATCAAGGGCTTTCCAGCAGACCGTGCGGTGTGGGACGATAGCTGCGCCCGCGGCAAACGCAATCCAGAATTGCGCGACACAAGTGTGACCCCGACCACCGTCGTCACAGTTTCCCATACACCCGCGCGGCAACCGCCTTCAGGCGCTCGACCGAGCCGGACTGCGGATGCGGCTTGACCGGGGCGAACAGGATCGAGGCCTGGCGGCCGTTCTTCCAGACATGGATGTGGACGGCGTTGCCGTTGCCCTTGGTGCAGGAATGCTCGCCGAAGGCTTCGCGGCCGAGCTCGGGGATCGCCACGTGCGTGCATGGCCCTGCACGCTTCATCATGCCGATGGCGGTATCGCGCGAGGTCGTGATCACCGCGACGGTCATGGTGTTGGCCTCACGATCGAACATCATGCAGCTGCCTGCCCCGGTCCGCTGCACCGTCAGCGTGCCGTTGTCGAGAAAGCCGTCGGCATCGGCGGCCGTGAGCCACTCGCAATTGCCGAACCGCTCGCTGCTCCTGCTCACATTGCCGACGGCAACGCGCGCGGCCTCAGTGATCGGCGCGAGCAGCGCATCATCGGCACGCCGGCCGACCGGATAGACGCTGATCTGCAGAATGTAGTCGCCGGACAGGGCGACGACCGAGGCCTCCTGGCGTTCCGCGCCCGCCGCGCTCGTTCCACCCTGGCCTTCGTCGCCGATTCCGGACACTGCGCTCAGCGGCATGCGTTCGCCAAGCGTCTTGACGAAGGTCGCGTACAATTCCCCGGCGCGGTCCTTGTCGGGATTGCGGAACACGGAGAGCATCATCGTGTCGCCGCGCCCGGCCTGGTAGATGCAGCCGCGGCCGTCCTGGTTCGAAATCAGCGACCATTTCAGCGCCGGCATCGCCCGGGCGAGCTCCTGGGCGCTGATGAACGGGCAGGTTTCGGCCGCGCGCGCGGGAAGCACCGGGGCGACTGCGATGGCAAGGAATAAAACGAAGCGGGAGAATAGATGATCGATCGTGCGCATCGGACGAACTTACTATCGAAACGGTGCGCCCGACGAGATGAAACTGAACAAAAATCCTATTACGCAGCCCCCGGTGCCTTCGCCACCGTCAGGTCCTTCAGGAACTGCTCCATGAGCGGCTTGTTGCCAAACCGGCGATAAGAGCGCTCTGCCTCCAACGAAAATGTCGGTTGGGCCCCTACCAAGCTTGCCATCGTCAGCTGCGCCGCTTCTATATCACCGCGCCGCCCTTGCAGCGCAGCCTGGATGAGCAGGCAGTTGGCATCGCGCGGCGCCCTTACAAGGCATTCGGAGATCACGGTAGCCGACTCATCGCGACGATCAGCGGCGTAAAGAGCCTGGCCGTGCACGTAGGCGTAATATTCCGGTGCCATGGGATGGAGGCGACGTGCCCGTTCGGCATTGGCAACGGCGTCCGCGTAGTCCCCGAAACGGACTTGTGCTTTTGCCAATGCCATCATGCTATCCGGGTCATTGGGATTCAGTTCGACGGCGCGCTTGGCGGCCTGCAAGCCACCCGCATAATCGCCCTGCACCGCCAGCCCGAAGCTGATCACCTGATAGCCGAGCGAGAGATTGGGATCGAGGCGCACAGCCTGGCGCGCTTCGCTAAGACCTAGTTCCAGCTCATGCGCTGTCGCCCGACCACTCGACCTCTTGGCCACATCCGCGATGTAAGTGAGCGCCAAGCCCGCACGAGCGGCGGCATAGGCCGGGTCCATTTCCAGCGCGCGCTGATAGAGGCCGCGTGCCTCCATGAGTGCTTCCGCATCCTGGACGCCATGCCGGTATCGATGACGGGCCCGCAGGAGAAGATCGTAAGCCTGGAGGTTGTCGGTCGGACGTTGCGCGGCAGCGATGGCTTCACTTCGGCCGATATACGGCGCGAGCTGGGCGACGATTTCCGTGGTCAGCTCGCTTTGTACGGTGAAGACGTCGGCAACCTGCCTGTCGAAGCTGCGCGACCAAAGGTGCGCGCCCGATTTCACGTCGATCAGCTGCGCCGAGACGCGAAGCCGGTCTCCCTCGCGGCGCGCGCTGCCTTCCACCACGTAGGAAACGCCCAGCTTTGCCCCGAGCTTGCGCATATCGCTGTCTTGCCCGCGCACGGCATAGGTGGAGTCGCGCGCGATGATCTGAAGCTCGGAATTCCTTGCGAGCGCCGTGGTCACATCCTCGGTCAGCCCGTCTGCAAAGTACGACTGGTCCCCGCCCATGGTCGCAAAGGGCATGACCGCAACTGACGGGCGCGGGTCGGCGCGGGTCTGGTCGAAAGATAGCGCGGCCGGGAGCCGGCTGACCATCGCCGCTAGGGAAAGCGGTTGGATTTGGGTGCCGATGAGGACAAGGGCTACGGCGGCGACGCCATATGACCAGCGCGCAGCGGTACCGCGTAGAACGCGCGGGACTTTTCGCCAGCGAGACCACGAGGATTGCGCGCGTCGGACCCGGTAGACGTTAAGACGGTCGGGAATGTTTTTGGCGCGCCTGCGGCCCACACGCGCGAACACATCGCCGCGATTGCGGTCTGCGGCCATGACGACAGCGCCGCTAACAAAGATGCTGCCGGGATCGGCCATCGTCTCGAGCCGTGTGGCGACATTAACGCCGTCGCCGTACATGTCGCCATTATCCTCGATGACATCACCGAGGTTGATGCCTATGCGCAGCTCAAACGGGGCGTTGTCGAACCCTTGCTGGATGGCAGAGCCGGCATCAACGGCTTCGTTGACGCTGGGAAACATCGCCAGAAACCCGTCGCCGGTCTTCTTGAAGATGCGTCCACCATGCTGCGCGACTGTGGGCTCGATCAGATTGTCGAAGACCGTGCGCAGCTCTTTATAGGTGGAGGCCTCGTTTTCGGCCATCATCAGGCTGTAGCTGACGATGTCGGCGGCCATGATCGCGGCGAGCTTGCGTTCCATCAACGGTTTCCCTGTACAGGGGCCAAGCACAACTGGCATTGCGGACATTCTACGCCAGCTTGAAATTAAACCTTCCAACCCGCATGCGGTTATCAACACAGCTCATATATTCGTGAGCAATGAGACCCGTCCGGCGGCGCGCAAGCAGCACCACTCCGCTCATACGGCTGATCCAGAGTTTCCCTGCGGGTTCCCATATGGCGTCGGTGAGACCGGCGCTGGGTCAGCGGGCCGTCGTCACCGCCCCTGATATTCGGCCCAGCAATCCGTCGTTTCATAAACGCGGACCGCCCACAGCAGCGGCAGGCTGGGCTTCAAGCGGTCCCAGATCCAGACCGCGATATTCTCGGCGGTCGGATTCGCGAGGCCGTCGACCTCGTTCAGGCACTGGTGGTCCAGCGTCGCCATGATGCCGGCGAAGCTTTTTTCGATATCGAAGAAATCAGCGACGAAGCCGGTGTGCGGGTCAACCGGCCCATCCAGCTGGACCTCGACCCGATAGGAATGACCATGCAGCCGGCTGCACCTGTGAGTCTCGGGCACGTTTGGCAGCCGATGCGCCGCCTCGAACTTGAACGCCTGCGATATCCTCATCCAGCTCCCCACACGGCATGGCCATCCGGTCTCGGGCCGGTCTGGCGACCAGATGCTGTCCTGTCCTGACCTTTCGGCAAAGAATGGCGCGCCCGGAACGAGGCGAAGCGCAGCCCAACACACCATTGATTTGACTTGGGAAATCGCTTTCCTGCCGGCTCTGGTGATACCACTACGATGTACCAGACAAATAGGCAAGCGATCCGGCCATGCGGCTTCACTCAGGAGCCGGCGCTTCAGCCACGCCGCACAGTCTCCTCTTCCTCGTCCCTGAGTTCTCGCTCGATCTGGCCGTGCAAAATTTTGAGCCTCTCGCGGGCCCAAGAACGCACCTGCCGCACAGGGTGATCCTTGAGCTCTTCCAGAGGGGAAACGAAGGAGCGCAAGTGAGCAGAAGTGGGGCCACTCCATCCCCCCGTACCGATGTTCATCGAAAGCGCATCCTGTATGTCCTTCCTGGAACCAAACTCACTAAGCATGGCGGAGCCAAGCTCGGTCCAAGTCTTTCGTCCATCGTGGGTAGCAAAAAGCGGCGCCATTTCCGCGACCATGCGAGCAAAGTTTTTCGGATAGGTCTTACATGTTGATACGATTGTAGCCGCATCCAATTGAAACAGCGGGCCATCCACTTTTCCCCTGAAGCTAAACGGCGATCCAAGGATGTGAGCGAAATGCCATCGATCCCCTCGGTCGGCCTGCTCTATGTAGGATGCGAACATCGGAAGCACCGTTGGTGCATACTTTACCATTATCAGCTCGGTGAGCTTTTGGAGAAGATCGTTGCTCGCTGCTCGATAGTCCTTAGATGCGGCAATCAACTGCTCTGCCAAGTACCTTGCGAGCGGGGCACCGAGCACAGGATCTCCCAAAAGCATCTTCACTAAAGTCTCATAGTGATGCTTGTCCATGGCCGCGTTGTGTTTGGGGAAAGCAAACGGCGCCCCTCTCACCGCATGATCGATTTCTTCGCGAACCGTTCCAAACTTTGTCTTGTCACCGTGCATGTACATCGAGAGCAGATCGACGGCTACCCACGCACCCTCTTCGCCCCGACGAACGAGACTGTTCATCAGGCGCTTTATTTCCCTTGCTGGCATCGACTGCAGAACGCCACCCGAGCCGAAGATACCTACGGCCTCTGGGGCGAGCTCATCCTTGTCAATCAAATCGACAACCAAGTTGAGACTTTGCGGAGTGAGATTTAAGGCCGCGAAATAAGGAACAAACTTCCGTAGAGGAGGCGCTTGAGCAATACGGCTAAGCAACGGGTAGACTGCCTGCTCGTCTCTTGCGAAAAGCGCGTGGATCATCCCGCCAAGCAATGACTCGTTTGGCCTTTCAGCTGCTTGGAGGCTTTCAGTGGCAAGTTGAATAGCATCGAAGGGCCTATCAGTGAACTTCAAGAACGATCTACCGAAGGCAAAGCTCTGTCTGGTTTCCCCCTCGCTCAATGGCCCGATTACTTTCTCAAAGACACCCCAATGGTGGGTACACTCCTGTCCTAATTCGGCAGCTCGCCGACTGTTCTGCTCGAAATCGTGTTCATCACTGTCGAGCTCCCTGAAGTGGTAGGGCACGCTCTTAACATAGAACAGTATCCTATCTTCGAGAGAGGTCGGAAGGAGGCGGGTGAACAGTTGCGTCACCCTCTCACGTCCATCAGCGTGGTCTTCACCTTCAAGCCGATAGTTCAATTGCCAAGAGAGATGCTCCAGAAGTTGACCCCAAGTAACTCCTTGGGGCCTTAGGAAATCGACAAGAGCCTCATAGTCAGGGAACACGGCCTCGGAGATTAGCATGCTGGCGTCGATGGCGGCGAATGCTTGTCGGACCGTGACCAAAGCATGCTCACTTCGTTCTGAGAGCGTCCTGAGCAGCCTAAGCACACCCTGAGCGTACGAAAAAATCTCTCGCCAAGTCTTAGGCCGATAGTCCGAGTAGGTTTTCCGTGTGCCATGGTTTTCGGAACCAATCGTCCGACTTCCTCCATGGGCATCTACGGCCTTGCACAATGCAGAAATCAAAACCGGCAATTCCCCGTCCTCAGCGTTTCCAACGAGAAATTTCAATGTATCCAAGCGCTCCGCCAGACTTGCGCTGGTACCCGGAAGCTGAACGCGAAAGCGCTGAACAAATTCGCCGGTTGCGTTGTTGGACCACGTCTCATTTTCCGCAGCGGCCAGTCTCAGAAGCAAGCGCATTGTCCGCTGAAAAATGGACGGCTCCCAAGCCAGCGCGTCGAGGGTCCAGACAAGCCAGCGCCGTCCAGGTCCAACTGTTTCCTGCAGCGTTGGTAGATCAAGCGAACCAAACTCGCGCTCCACAGTAGTCACAACGTCTTCCGGGGCGACCTCTGCCAATCTGCGAAGGCACCGCGCCCCAACGTCAGTATTTAGCGCCTTCGCCGACCCGAAAGGGCCAGATGAACCGCACAGCTGCGCCGCAACTGCTCTGGCGTCCGTGAGGTAGTTCAAATCGGAAAGTCTATCGCACAAAGCTTCCTTTAGCTCGTCTGGCATTGAGCCTTCCAGCAAGGACTTTCTCTGGTCGTTGGTCGCGTAACGCCAGAATGCCGCGGCGAGTTGCGCCGCCAATGGGCGCGGTGTAACCAAAATAGAGTAGCCTCTACGCTGGAGAATGCGGCGCGTGAAGAAATGTTCGAGCCGAGCCTCCAGCTGACCCGCCGTCATTTCAAGAAGATTTTCGGCAATCCATTTGATTTGTTCGTTCTTAGGTTCAATGATCCCCACGGCCTCGAAGAGTGAGATACAGCGGAGACAACGCAAGAGTTCCGCATCAATCGTACCCCGACCCCATACAAGCTTGCTTGTTATGTTTTCTGGATCTTGGAAGTCCGCAAAATGCTCGGCACCGCTTTTCAAACCTGCCGCCACGAGCACGGCTATCAACGGGAAGCCCGAGCAAAACTCCGTAGCTCTCTCTAAGTCATCAGGAGGCAGGATTGCACCTGAGCTTCTTAGGATTTCTTTGATACCGTCGTTGGGAGCCGCATCGATGATGATTTCCTGATCCTCAGGCGGCGGCTTATCGAAATCGAGGTCCAACGTGACCATACTCAGGAGACTGTCTGCTCTATGCACTTCTTGACTTAGTTCTCGGTGATGAGCGGGTGGGCAGTCATCGACAATCAGAATGACGCGACGCTGGTTCTGGATGAAGTCTCGAACCTGATGAATTAGATTGGCCGAGAACTTCCTTGCATAGGCGACGATAGGAGCCAAATCGCAACCGCCACCGCTTGAGCGAACAGCTTCGTATGCAAGCCGTGACTTACCAAGCCCCGCATGTCCGAGGAGACGAATAACCTCACGAGGTTGGAGCAACGATTGCTGTATCGCGCTCAATTGCTCGTTAAATGAGGGCCACGAAACAAGTTCGTTCGAGAGGTCTCGGTAACTCGACCAATTTTCCAGCGTTTGAAATGCAAAGTCAGCGGAGGCTTGACCAAGTAACTGCTTCATCCAAACGGCTACCATCGGATGGGTATTCACCCAACCGGCAATTCTGTCTGGGCCGTAGACATCAACGCGCGCATTATCGACCCGCTTGTCAATTTTGCGAATGGCCGAACGCAAAATACTGCGGACTTCTGTGCGACGGGGGACCTTTGAGCCTCGCTTGGGTGTTGTGAGATTTGTTTTGCTGGTTACGATGATGTACGTGCCTCCTCGCGCCAGCACTTCTGTCACAGCAGGTTTCAATCTCTTTCCGTTGGCTTCAATTGGCTCCTTCCGCAGCTTGGCATCGGTTAGCTTTTCTGCCTTCATCTGGAATACTGTAAAGTAGTGATCGGTTGCGCCTGTCGTGCTCGAAGGCTGGCTCCAGGCTACCCTGAGATCCTCGCCACCATCCGGGACGTTGATTTTGAGCGTTCCTTGGATGGCTGAGAGGGGCGCGCCCCACTGCTGTAGGTCGGCTTCAACGAGCCTCTTGATAAGCATAACGAGTTCTGTGGGCCCCAAACGGCCGACGTCGTCCTCGGACACCTCGAACGGCTTCAAAATTCCTTTAACCATGTCACACCCCCCCGCTCTATCTATCTGCGATAAGGAGAAGGGCTGCAACCTCCCAGAACGAGGACAGCCGCACCGCGGCGCAGCATCAACCGGGGGCCGAGGGGCCACGTTGGTGCGTTCGAACGTTAGGCGACAGACAATGTCGGCAGCGCGGTATACTGCCCTGAGCGGGTCTCAGCTCGTCGTGTCGAGCGGGCCATCATCGGGCGCGTCATCGCCGACCTCCACCGATGGAGCCGAGGCGTCTAGCGCGGGTAGAATGACGGTTTCATCAGCTGCTTCCGCAAACGACGTTCCAGCTGCCGTACCGCGCACGGCATGCGCAACGAGTAACCGGAGCAGTTCGTCAAGCGTCAGTGTGGTAGATAAAACCGGCAAACCTCGTCGCGGAGGTCGGTTGGGGAGGCCCTCGGCATCAATCACGGGGAAGTACCTGACTACTCCCCTCGGGAGGCCATTCTGGACTTCTTCGGGCTCGCCCGATCCATAAAGTCCAACCGCTGCGAAGTCACACTTCCAGTTCTGTGCTGGAACCGATGGGTCTAAGCGTCCCGAACGTGACCGCAATTGGGCGACGGTGTGCGCAAACGAGCTGGGACCGACGCTCTTGTCAAAACAACCCGCTGCCGGCACGAAGAATAACCCGGCCATGAACGCTCGGGGTAAGTAGTCATGCACCGTGCTGACTTCGTCTCGCAGCTCATAGAGGCGTCCAGTCAAGTTCTTGTCAAAGTTTCCCCCGGCCCCATCTCTGAAGTTGATGCCCTTCAGCGACACTCCGATCTGCAAGCCAAGCAATTCGCGAGAGACGACAACGTCTATCCGCTTACCTCTTTTGTACCCGAGGGGTGTGAAGGATTCTTGATTGCCACCGGACGCGTCTGGGGTGATGTGAAATCCCGAGCCGATGTCAGGTATTGCTCTCAGCCCATTCGCGACCATAGTTGCACATGCGCGAGCGAATTGTTCCGACCAACGCTTCCGCATTTTTTGAAGCGGCGATAAGTCGGGATTGTCCAAGCTGAGAAGACGGATAAGCTCGTTCCTGATCGCTTCCCGAGAGGTCGGGTCGTCAGCTTGATCGAGAGCATCCACCATGGCCTGATCTGGCGACAGGGCGTTCCACGTCGTCATGGTCTTCCACAATCCGAAATCGTCTTACCTACCGTAAGAAGAAACCGATTCTTCGGTTCTGTCATAGCGGTAAATCGACGGCCCGATGGCGAAGGCAGCAAGCGAACGGAAGGTCAGTTTGACGGCGGACGAGACTTCAGCTTGCGAACGAAGCGGTTCAGAACCGATGAATGGCCTGTTTTGACGAGATGCTTGATTTCGCAGCCCCACACCGTGATCACTAAAAAACCTTGGGCCCGCAATTGCTTAACCTTGGCAGCATCTCGTCTGCGGTTGTCATCGACTTTCCGAGACCAGAACGCTCGATTGGTGTTCGGAAGCCGGGCTAAACCGCAGCCTTCATGTCCATGCCAAAAGCAGCCGTTGATGAAGACAGCCCATCGGCGGCGCCGGTTGGCTATGTCCGGCGAGCCGGGAAGACCACGAGTGTTGACAGAAAAGCGAACTCCTTGTTGCCAAAGGTAGCGCCGCACGAGCAATTCGAGATCAGTCCCCTGCCGCCGAACCCGCTTCATTCGAGCGGATGTGGTCGGGGAGACTTTCTCTGATCGCTTCCCGGAGTTCACTCGGCGGCTTCTGCCTGGAGCGGCATGAGCGTTCTACGACCGGACTTCTTGCTCGGGTGCGACTTAGCTTGCATTAGGCCGAGGTGCTTCGCGACGGCCTCCTTAAAGCCCTCGGGGAAACGCAAAGAGGACGCCGAAATCCTCGCGTGGAAACCGGCCGTCGCCCGCTCAGAAAGGGGGGCCGGCGGATACTTAAGAAAAGTGGCAAGCGCCTTCGGTTTGCGAGCCACGGGCCAATGACCGATGTCTACCCGCCACCGGCGCTTACCGTCGCCCCAAGCCGCTTCCGGCCACGGTTTGCCCTTCTCCAGCAATTCCTCTGACAGCAAGGGGGTTTCCGGGCGTTGAGACAATTGTCTGCCAATCCAAGCCGAAACACCGACATTCACCGCGTTGCCAACTTGCATCCATCGCCGTCTATGACGGAATGGCAAGACGTTAGCTTCCCTCCGCGAGTGCTCTACGTTCGTCCAGCCGGCAGCGAATCCTTGAAGCCGTTCGGCATCGCGAATGTCGGGGGTCACGATGTTGCCATCAGGCATCAAGATGGCTGGTGGAGAAGGGATGGAAATAGCTGAACCGCCCTTGAGTGTCGGCACGCAGTCCTCACCCCACCCAAGGCCTCGCGTGCCCTCGGTCCAATAGAAGCCATGGGCGCAGTCTGTTATTGGCCGCCTCGCATCGGCTTCCGGCACATCGCCCTGAAAAAGCACAGACCGAGGGTCGTCCACTTTGGTCGCATATAAGAAGACCCGGAGCCGACGTTGAGGGAGACCGAACGCGCGAGCGTCTATAGTTCTATAGGCCCAGTGATAACCTAAGCGCTCCAACTCGCTGATTACCTCTTCGAGATACTGGCCCCGATGTAACTTGCGCCAATTCGGAACGTTCTCAAGCAGAACGTGGTCGAACTTCCGGCGCTCAAGCAGCTTCAACGTATCACGGACGAGCACCGATTGACTGCCGGCGAAACCCTGAGTGCGACCGGCTTGGCTGAAGTCAGTGCAGGGAAATCCAGCAGTAAGCAGATTTGAACGCGGTGAGATGTTCTCAAGCAGTTCATCCGTGTCCCGGACGTCGGGAACTATCTTGGTCTTCGGAAAGCGTACAGAAAGGACGGCCGCCGCTTCTCTATCGTTTTCGCAAAACAAGGAAGTCTTGTGTCCTGCTCGGTGAAGGCCGAGCTCGAAACCTCCTATCCCCGCAAAGAGGGCCGTTATGTTCAACGCCCGTCCCATAACCATCTTCCGAATCGACCCTACCCAACCATTTCGCTACCACGACGCTGTCGAAAACTCGAGTACAATCTGCGCCCCACCCAAGCCCCTCTGTGGGAAAGAACCTGCTCCGCTGGAGCAGAGGCTTTCCTTGAGTGCTGCCGCAACTCGGGCGGAGGCGGAGGCGGCTTTAAGCCTCGTTTTTGAAATCCCCCACCAGACTTTTCCGTAAGGGGCCCCACTTGGGCAAAGGGGACCCGTTCGCGAGCACGCATCAAAATCCAAGTTGCTGACTGTTCGTAATTGGGTCATTATACGAACAGTTACACCCGCAGCGACGCAGGAAACCATGGCAAAATCGCATCTCCGCCTGATCACCCCGCCCATCGAAAAACGAACAGTTACACCCAAGCGGCTCCCGAATGCCGACCTTCGAACCCGCGAGTACCTCACTGAGGCCGAAGTCGAGCGGCTGCTTGAGGCCACCAAGAGCAACCGTTGGGGCCACCGCGACGGCACCATGATCCTCGTAGCCTACCGTCACGGCCTGCGGGCGGCCGAGCTGGCTGACCTTCGCTGGGATCAGATCGACTTCACGACAGCCACCCTGCACGTCCGCAGGGTCAAGCAGGGCAGCCGGAGCACCCATCCCATCCTCGGGGACGAACTGCGGCGGCTACGGCGGCTGCAACGCGAGCAGCAGCCCAAGTCGCCCTTCGTGTTCACTTCCGAGCGTGGCGCGCCGTTTACCACTGCAGGCTTTGCCCGGATGATCGAGCGGGCGGGCGCACAGGCGAACCTGGGGTTCAAGGCTCATCCGCACATGTTGCGGCATGCCTGCGGGTTCGCGCTGGCGAACAGAGGACACGACACGCGTGCCTTACAAGCGTATCTCGGTCACCGGAACATCCAGCACACCGTGAAGTACACGGAACTCACGTCGGCGCGGTTCAAGGATTTTTGGCGGAGCTAAAATCGGTAAGGAGGCGCAAGTAAGCCAGCTGAGCCTTAGGTGAAATTAGCGGTCGTTGGCGAGGCGGAGGCCGCACCGGAGGCTCGGACTGATAAGCCTTGGTGCGGCCCTAGTGCTGGTTACGCGACTTTCACGAGATAGCCTTTCGTGGCGGAGCCGCGCCCTTCGACCCTGTAGAGAACTCCCATCTCACGAAGCGCGGCGGACAAGTTACTGGCGACCTTCGCAAGGTCCTCCTTGAGCCTTCCGAACTGCCTGCCTGTCAGTGAGAGCTGAGTGCGAATGTAGGAAAGAGGCGTTTGCCCCGGCTCGCGTGTCCGCATCAGTTCGATAACCGCTTGAGCGACCGAATTGCTGCGTGGCGCATACACCTTCGGGCCATCAGGCTCGAAATCCCACGCAACCTGCTTCAGGCCCGGCATGTTGGTATGGATGTCTCTTAGGATAGCCTCTCCACGCCAGTCCTTCGGCAAGACGATGTACACATCCGCCTCTGCGCATCCCCCGTCAGCATCCGTTACGCGCCTGATGCAAATGCGATTGATGGCTTGGATCACTGATGCCGAAACGTCCTTCTGAGAGATCACGGCCAAGATGTTCTCGTGTGTGCCGTGGCGGGGAGCCTTGAGCCAAGAGGCATCCTTCGGCCCATCGATGGCAAACACGTTGTTGATCGGACGCGTCGGGTCCTGCCAGTAAAGCCCGTAGATCACAGCCACGTTGCAATGCTGCCAATCATTCTTCCCGTCCACAGCGCCCCAGTAGCCGACGTGAAGCGGGAGCTCTTTTGTGCTGTAGGTGCCCGCCAAGTCTTTGGCGCACTTGTGGACGCACAAGAAGACATTTTTCCCTTCCGGGAGTTCCTTTCGTAGTTCAGCAGTGAGCCGAGGCAGGCGCGAGTGCTTAGCTTTCTCCATCTTTGTCTTGCCCATGCCCGAAGTCGTGCGTGCAACGTGAAGGGTCACGCGCTCGTAGTTGCGAATGCCGGAAGGGACATCGGCGATCATGACACCGCCTCCCAATAGCTCATAGGTCATGTTGGAGCGGGCGGTGGCGTCCAATACGAGAACACCGGGCATGCCCTTGGGAATAATGTACCGAGCGGAGTTCAGTGTGTGTTGAGCACCGCTGCGATGATAGTATGCGAACTCTTCGAGCATGACCTGCACGGCCTCAAGCACGGTCGAAACGTTGTGTGCGGCATCCTCGGCGAACAGGTCCGGGTCAAACTCGGCGGAGCCCAAAGCCTCGTGAAGAGCTTCAATCTCAGTGGCCTGCTCGGGGAAGCCCTGAGCCCACAGAGGCTCCGTCTGAGCATCGCCGCGAGCCTGCTCTTGTTCCCGCGTGTCGAGGTAGCGCCGTAAATTCGTCAGTGTGTCGATGGCACCTCCGAACTTGTCCCTGTCCTCGTGCGGGATCGCTCGCAACACCAGTTCAATGTCCTTACTGCTCACCCGATGGTGGCTAACTGAGTTCAGCAATGCTTCGTCCACCACGACGAGATGGCGCTGGCCTCCAGCCCACGAGTAGAACGAATTCCAACGCTCCTCTGAGCCCGACCCGAAGGACCAACAGGCGCGCATAAAGGCGGCGTGGGTGATCACCAGGACGTCCGCCGCGGCCATTTCGTGAGCCTTGAGTTTGCACTCGGTGTGACTGGTGACCGCCACGGTACGTCCAGCGATTGCGTTGATCTTCTGCACTAAGCTGTCAGCGTCCTTGATAAGCCGTGTGACGATCAGAGCGCCGATTGGTGTCCCTTCGCCCTTCGCGTTGGCCTCCGCTTGGAGAGCTGCGTAAACACAGGTGCCCTCGGTCTTACCCGAGCCCGTTGGAAGGGGAAGCACCACAGAAGGCTTGAATGGACTGTCACTCGCATTGTTGATGATCAGTTCTCTGGACCTGCTCTCGAAGACGCACCAAGCCTCCTTGAGGGCTGGTGTGGCCGGCATGTTGCCGTCAGAGATTTCGGACCAGTGTTGAACCATACGGTTCAGGAAGATTTGCGACGGCACGAGAGCAAGCCCGTGCTGGTCGATAGAGGTCTGCAAAGCAGAATCGTCCTGGAATTGAACACGACCCCTCGTCCCCAAAGGACGGTTAGAAGTGTCATGTTTGATGATTGTTAAAACCTCCCCCTTTTTCTCCTAAGAGAACCATCAAGGTGGAGCTAGAGGGGGAGATTGGGTGTGAGAGAGCTGACGGTGAAAAGCTCGAACCGCAGCGGTCTTGGAGCTTGCCTTGTGGGCCACAGGGAGCCCGTAAGGTTCGTTTCGGCGTCTGGGTGCGGCAACTGCCATCACCCATCAAGAGGGCCTCAGTGGAGTCCCTGAGCCCTCACCGGGTATGTCGTGGTTGGGTTGTTTATTGGTGTTACTCCAAGGCGTCCAGAAGCTCGGAAGGTGACATCAGCTATAGGATGTGGTCAGCGAGACAACACCTAAACGTAGAGATAAGTTGATCTCGGTCTACGGCGTTCTCCTCTCGTGCAGGCCATCGGGCTCGCGCCTTCAACTTATCCGCCGGCCAAGGCTCACCAGAGGCTTCTATGGTCTCCCATTGTGGCCTCTGGTGCTCGCCTTGCGCGGCTGGCGCCGCTTGCGTCTGCTTAGTCCTCCGAGCCGATAATCGTATTCAGAAAGTCTTCGGGCCTATCCCGCAGAAGCGCGTCCTTGCTGGTTGGCTTGGCCTTGGTGTACGTGAGGACGATGTTGATGGCCTGAGCTTTCACTCGGGGCGTCGATGGTCCAACTGCGAGCACGAAGGCTTCCCGCAGGGCACCCTCGGCCTTTCCTTCGTCAGTAGGTGGCACGAAGATCCCACCGTCGCTGTTGTTGGCAACCTGGCGGGGCAGGTCAGGCAGTTCACCTTTCGCCTTCAGGCCTTCGATAAACCTATCGGCAAGCTCGTGTGCTCGTGCCCACAGGTGTTCTGCTTCGGCTCGGCGCATCCCATCGGGCACACCGTATCTGTAGAACTTGGTCGGGTCGGCCTTCGCAGCCGCGATCCGCGCTTGATCTCGGCGCTTCATCTTCTCGCGAAACCCGGGGGTGGCCCAAAGTTCCTTGAGGCGTGCTGATGTAGCTTGAGTGGCCCTTGGGGCGCCCTTGCCCCGTGTGGACTTCTTCCGGGGGCGTGATTTAGTCGTCGTTGTCATTTCTCTTTTTGGTTTCTGTTTTGGTCGCTTAGTGCAGGGTTTCGCTCGGGTCGCGCCCGATCAGGTGCGAGAAGAAATCGCGGAGTGCGGTTTCGTAGCCAACCTGCCATTCGTTCTCGGCAGGATCGCACTGGCAGAGTTCAAGCTCCCCGTAGAGCCAATCGAGCGCATCATCCCAGTTCAGTTCTTCTTGTTCGAAGTCGGTTTCGTTAGTCGGAAATGTCATTTGAGTTCCTTGCGTAGTAGCGTTGTGGTCGACAGGGAGTTCCGCCTCCTGCCTTTTCAGAGCAATGAAAGCGCCTTCCTATCATTGAGGACGGGCCATCACCCATCAGCTTCGGTCATGTTGTTGATTTGCCTTCTACTTCGCGCCTAGACCTGCCGAAATTAATGGACTTAACAAAACAGGTCCGTTAATGACCCGCCCCAATGAAGACTTTCCCTTCCGATCATCCCGTCTTCCACGACGAACACGCGGCGAGAGCCGCTGTAGAAGCGTTGAGATGGCCAGACGGCCCCGTCTGCCCGCACTGCCACGCGAAGGCTCAGAGCTTTGAAATTGGGGGAGAGAAGAAGTCCCATCGTGCGGGGCTGCGTCACTGCCGAGAATGTCGCCGGCAATTTACAGCCACTGTTGGCACGGCGCTCGAACGAACCCGAGTGTCCTTCGTGAATTGGATACGCTTGGCTTACGTTCTTAGTCGGACCAACAGTCGTAACGTTGGTGTGCCCGAGGTGGCTGAGGCGCTCGATGTGCCTTACAAAACAGCGGCCCGCATGTTGGAGCGCGTGGCCGATACGCTGGTCACTTACAAGGGATTACTGGACAAGCGAAGGTTTGGGCCGCCCGCCACTGAATTCGTCGTGAAAGCTCGGGGGTCTCAGCCTCGACTTAGGTTCCCGAAGCATCCCAGCAACGCGAAGCACAGAGCAAACGTGGGGCAAAGATACTTGCGATGGAAGGAGCGGTTAAAGCTGGACGCATCCGCCACACCTATCCCGACCGGTGTACTTCGTTCGAAGGACAAGACATCGGTGTCACAGGGTGACCTTGATAGGGTCGAGAGGCTCCTCATGGTGGTTCTAAATGCTGACCAAGCTGAAACTAACGCGGCTAGGAAGAAACGGAGTGGATGGGACTGGCACCGGTCACGTTTCCAGAGGGTCCGAATACGTCTTCCAAATGGTGCAAGTGCTCGCAAAAGGCTGACCTCGTCGAAGTTTTCTTCGAGAGATGCAGAACCGTGACCGCGACAAAAATGCGTCGGGCGTTCAGCGCCCCCCTCAATCCGGTTCAGCGCGCTCGCAATGGCTTCTTGTTCCTTGCGGATGACCTATCCGGTCCTTTGATGGGGATTTGAGCTGCCGTCCAATGGATGTGGGTGAGGTCGAGACCGGGATAGGTTACCTTTTCCACCGCAGCATACAGGGTAGGGAAGCCAAACCGGCGCACCATGTCTCTCCACCCGTAGCCACGGGCAACTGCATTTCCGCCGCTGTGGCCGGTGAGCGCATCATTAACATCCTCCTGTACGCCGGCCGCGCGCAACGCATCCTTGAAGCCGTGCCGAAAGGAATGGAAGACGCTGCTCGGGTTCTCGACGCCCAAGGTCCGCTTGTAGCGGCCAAACCACTTGGAGAATGCTTCGCCGAAGCCGCCTTTCGGGCCGGGTGTGAGCAGCGGGAACAGACGCGCCGAGGCCCCACCGCACGCGCGAACGCGATGCACAAAATCAACGAGCCCAATCCGCACCAATTCCGGGTGAACCGGAACGGCCCGCACCGATTGCTCGGTCTTGACACCCCTGCCTGCTTCTTCGTCTTCGATGATTGTCATGAAGCGCACCCCGGAGGCTGCATCAACCTTCAGGTCATCGACAGTCAACGGCGCCAATTCGCTCAGCCGGGCGCCGCTAAACAGCGCAAGGAGCGGCAGCCAGAATGCAGCTTCACCTTTGCCTCCGATTGGCCGCTCGCCTCCGAGATACACGGGTGATCCAAAGAGCAACCTAAGTTCTTCGACTTCCCAAGGCTGTCGGTTGCTTTTGGCCTCCGTGAGCCGCATGCCAGATACCGGATCGGACCACGGCACCTCATCAGGGATGAGCCCATTCTTGCGCGACCAGTTCAGCACGGCTCCAAGGCAATTAAGCCATTTGTTGATGGTCGCCGCCTTCAAGCGTGGCTCGTCGGGATGCCTCCGTGAGTATTCGGCAAGCTCGGGGAGACCGGCCTTCAGGAGCTTCCCACTCCTCCGAGCAGGTACAAGCTGGGCCGCGTCCCGAAATTCGCGTATATGGCGACGGTTGATCTGAGAGACCTCAAGATCCCCGTGAAGCTCAATGAAGCGGTCAATCCCGCGAGCAAATTCGAGTTGAGTGGATTTCTTGCGCGGTTCGACTTTGACCCACCCCTCGTAAGCAGCGCGCAAACGCCATCCATCCGAAGAGGCCGCAAAGGCTGCTCCAGGTTCGACCAGCTTGGGGCTCTCAACCGGCTCGCCTTGGTGCCGGGCGTGGATGGCCTCAAGCGCTCGAACCTCAGCTCTCATCACGGCGAGCGCCAGCTTACGAAAATCGGAGCTGTTCGGATCGAGATTGATGCCGAAGAGCTGAAGCAACTCGTTCACTTCGTAGCGGATGAAATCAACATTGCCACGTGCCAAGGCCTTCTTGACCGCAGGCAGCACAATCGAAGTGTCCTCTTCAATCTTGTGCATCATCCGGTCGGAGAGACCCGAGGAAGTCTGCGGGACTTCGAACGGGCTCTTGAACTCGATACCGGCTTCGGTGAGCTGACGGTGAACGTCCGCAAAGATCGGATCGGTGCCGACGCCCTCCTCGCGAAGCTCTTCATCCGCGCCCAGCTCATGCGCATAGAAGTAGTCGCTTATGGTCTTTATTTCGGCTTCGGTCAGGGACGTGCGAACGGGACGCTCGACAAGCAGAGCCTCGGCCTGCGCAAGAATGCGGTCGAACTCCATCATGATCGGCTTCGCAAGGATCTTGGCGCGCTTCTCGTCCTTGGTGCGCAATGAACGCTTGAGCCATGGCTGCCGCGCTCTCGGCGCTCCCTGAACTCTTGCCACGGCTTCTTCGAGACGCTTGGGCACCTTCCGGCGCACACACCAAACGCCATGCTCGTTCTGTATCAGACCAAGTCCCACGACACGCACCATTGATCCCACCGCTTGATACCAGTGCGGCAGGACGAAGCTATTGATTTGTCGATTTATTCCCGAGAAACAATGGCTTCGCGAGATGATGGCGCGCCCGGAACGATTCGAACGTCCGACCCTCAGATTCGTAGTCTGAATTCGGGACTTTTCACCCGTTTTCACAGACACGTTGCCATACTCTCGCCTCCTCTACAAGCTATTGATTAATACGAATATTTAGCGCTGTAGCGTACCGCAGCGTGGTCCCCCCGGATAATTCTCAACAGAGACTTCCCCAGACTAAACCCAGACTAAAAAAAGGTGGAGGCATTTATGGCTGATCAGCGCCAGGTTCTCACCGACAAGAGCATCGCTCTTCTTTGCGCGGGGGAGACGCAATACAAGGTACGCGATAGCGAACTGCCGGGCTTTTTCGTGCTTATCGGCAAGCGCCGGAAAACGTTTATGGCCCAAGGCGAGTTCTGGCGTGATGGCGTACGCGAATTCACAGCGCAGGTAAAACTCGGCGACTTTGGTGACATGACCACGCGTCAAGCGCGTGGCAAAGCCAAGGAGGCGCTTGGATCGATCGCGAAAGGCGAACGCCCTGGTGAGGCTCCGAAGATCAAGCCAGGCTCAATAACGCTTCGGCAAGCTTGGGAGCGCTATCGGGATGCGCACATGAAACGTAAGGGTCGAAGCTCAGGAACCATTGAAAGCTATCGAGATCACATGGAGCGGCTGTTCAAGGATTGGCTCGACAATCCGCTCGCTCGGCTTGGGCGACAACCGCACCTCGTTGTTGAACGTCACGATAAAATAACGAAGGAGAACGGTTCCTATATTGCGAACGGGTCAATGCGCAGTCTGCGGGCTGTGTACAACCACGCGCGGAAGAGCAATACCGATCTGCCGGCCGTGAACCCGGTTTCCGCGATCGACTGGAATAAGGAGCATCGACGCAATACCGGGATGGGCTCCAAAGATATCAGCGGTTGGCTCAAGGAGCTTTACGCAATGGATAACCCGGTTAGGCGCGAATTTCACCTTCTGACGCTCTTGAGTGGATCACGTCCAACCGCCCTGAAGAAAATCCGGTTGGAACACATCGATTTGCGACAGAGGATGATCCGCATCCCGAAGCCCAAAGGTGGAGAGGAGAAGGCATTTGACATTCCACTATCCCGGCCGATGATCAGATGCATCATCCGCGCGATCCGATGGGGCCGGATCGTGTATTCCGAGCAAGCGAGGTCGTGGTTATTTCCAGCTGACAGTAAGCAAGGACATCTCGTGGAGCATAAGGAAGAGCGAAATGCGCTGTCCAAATGGGGTAACGATCTGCGGCAGAGCTATCGCACGCTCGCGCAAGCAGCGGGTGTTTCGGAACTCGACATCCATCTTTTGATGAACCACTCACTTCCGGGCGTAAATGCTGGGTACATTACCCGCGATCGGTTGCTAAGGGATCACCTGAGGAGCCAACAGCAAAGAATTTCGGAGTTGGCTATTCATAGCGCAGCGGTAGAGCGAGATCCTTCGTTCGTCCAGTGGCTCGGGAGCGCGAAGATCGATGAGGCCAGATGTCCTCCTCACGCAGCAGGGCAACCAAACGGCATCTCAATGGCTGCATAGAATGAAGTTCCGACTATTCGCTCGTATCGCAAGATTCCTTGGTTGCGGGGAGGCGCAACACCCGATTGTTGCGATTGATTGAACAGGAGATTCCTAAGCTTGCTGCATAACTGATTCGGACCGGGCCGCTGATTAAGAGACAGCCCCGGGGTGAGAACAATCAATGACTTACTGGTCGCACCACTGGGCTTATCCGACTGAAAGTGGGCATTCGTCGCACGATCTTAGTGATTGCACTGCTTGATATCCGAACACGCGCTACTCGGACTTTACGGGGTCAACTGCGACCAGGTTTTACGCGGCATGGCGTGCCGACCTGGCCCGGGCTGAGGCTTTCAGATTCTAACTGGCCGGGAAGATTTACACTGGCGACGCGCCTCATTACGATCCGAGTCAAACCGGTGGCCAGCTTCGAGGCATTGATAGCCGCCGTCGACGCCGCCGTCCAGCGAGGGCTGTGCGCCTGCCGGGGGCTGTCGCCACCGCCGAAGGACAGCTTGTAGGCGTCAGCGCGTCGCTGCGCGGTTTGACGTCGTCTATGGAACTAGGCTTTGAGCAGCCGTTCGGCATGGTGATTGCGGCGGCGTTCGTTGGAGAGTTTTACCACAGGGACCACATGTTTTCTGAACGTGCGAAGCATCTTCCCGGAACCGAGCCTGCCGTAGCATTTTCGTCGAGTTCTTTCCGAACGAAATCGCGGCGATCCTATCGGGCCGCGCTTGCGAGCCCAACCACGCAATCTGGCTACTTCGAATTCTTCCGCGCCGAAGACGTTGTCGCGAAGTCTCTTGAAATCCTCGGGCGCTTCGGCAACGCCGGCGACATTCCCGTCCTTCGTACCTGGTCGATACACCCTACTCTTGGTCGTCTCGCCGTACAGGCAATCAGAATGATCGAAGAAGCACCGCCTACTCAGAAAACGAGCCAGGTCGGATAATTCATCCCGAGGCAGCACCATCATGGTGAGGATTGCCCGAAGCTCCATTTTATAGAGCTTCCGTTTCAGGACCTCCGTAAGGCGGGCGTTCTCACGCTGCCCCTGATCACCTCGGGCTAACTACTCGCCACTCCTTCCTTCATTCCTTGTAGTAATCCTTCATGACCTCGTTGGACCAAGCTGGTTGCGCTATCGCTCCTCGCGGGCCAAATTCTTCCATGTAGGGTTTCACATCGATGACCGGGCTGCTATCGATTGCGTCCAGCCCGCGCACATGGAGTGTGTGGCCCAAACCCCGAGCAACGCGCAACGTGAGACACCCAGCCGGTTCGGCCGCGACTTGCCGCGCTGGGCATAGATTCCCACCAAGGGCCAATCCGCTCGCTCCCTCGGGTGCCGCGCGCCCTTCTCTACCGAATCCGGTGGCACCTTGTGCATCAGGAAAACTACTTCAACGTGAGAAAACTCCGAGAGCCCCAGTAGCGCGTTTGCACCGAATTGGCGTTGATCTAAGTCGATGTATGATTCCACCGCCCCCCAATGATCATCTTCAGGTGTCTTACGCGACGACCTGACGGTCGCCACGGGTCGGATGCATATATCCTGCTCGGTCACGGTGCCCCCTCAACTTCCTGCCAAATCCCGCCTCGCACCAGGGTCTCTCCCGGTTGAACGCGCTGCACGGTCGCGTAGACGGCAGCCCGCATCGCACGACAAGCCACTCGCAAGCGTATCCGCGTGAAGAGCAACATCCGCGAGATCTCCTCGTTGTTGTATGTTCGCTTGCAGTAGATCGTGACGATCGGCCCGTTGTCCATGGCGCCGTAATGCCAGCCGTCGCGATGGAAATTGTGGGGCGCCACCTCGTGCCAAATCGCCCAGCAATGCCCCGGCGGCAGGTGAAGAATGCCGAGGATCCCCGAGCAGAGGTTCTCGAGCAGCGCCGATGGCGGCGAATCGAGAGGTGAATAGATATGAAGGACAGGCACCTGAACCTCACCCACCAACCGTGACACACGCGCTTCGCAACAAAGGCCCCCGTCCCCACTCAGTGATTAACGGCCGGCTTGCGCGCAACCGCAAGCAACGTCCTCACCGGAATCAGGAATTCGGCTTGATCTACCGCGAAATCAATCCCGAAGGCGTTCAACGTCGCCGCGGGGGCCGACGCAAGCTGCGCACGGATAGCCTGTTCCGCCTCAGGGCCAGAGGCTGCAATTTCGCACCAGCGCTGTATGCTGACACCTTTCGGACTCTCTCGAAGATGCGTCTCGAAGGTCAGGATCTCCAGATCGGCGCCCGCCAGGGTATCTCGCCAGGCCAGCGGCGTGTGGCTTCGGACGTGCGTTGGATCGTGCAAAACTTCCAGCCGATGGTTGAATTCGTCAAGGTCGGAATCGTCGTAGCCATGCAGGTCGATAACTGCGACATGCCCCCCGGCCGAACCAGCCTCGCCATCTCCCGCACCGACGCTTGCAGGTTCGGAAAATGATGCGGTGCAAGCCGGGAAACCGCGACGTCGAATTCGCCGGATCGCAGCGAGACAGAATCGCTCATGGCCAGCACAGTTTCGACCTGGATTGCCTTCTCGTTCGCAAGTCTCTGGAAGGCCCCCAGCATGGTCGGGGCACCATCGACTCCCACGATGCGTTTCGCGCGACCTGCAAACGACAGAGCAAGATGGCCAGCGCCGCAGGCTATGTCGACAACCGACGCGCCGGCCGGCAGGTCGAGCAATTCATGCAATCGCCTGATGGAATGACTGCTCGAATGGACCTCGCTTGTCGCAAAGTTTGTCGACAGTTTGTCGAAGCGCTGGGTTGCCAAAGACGTCATCGTCGATCTCTCCTATTGCGCGGCCGGGGCAGACGGCGGAAAAGCGGATTGCTTCGTTAGGTCGACGATGACATCCAACGTGTCATCGTCAGGCGCGTGGGCACCAGGCCGCGCGAGCATGTGTCCGACCCCTTCGATGATGCGGGTGGTAACGACGGTTCTCGGCCGAACGATCAATTGCTGCGCCGACCGAGGTCCATACGTGTCCGGACCGACGACTTCGCTCAGTTCACCGTCACTGTTACAATATCCGACCAGATCCCGCGCGCCGTAGAGGAAGTCGATTCGCTCGACCGGCGGCATAACAACGCTGGGTTCTTCGATCACACATCCAAGCAGAACAGCCGCGCAGATATTGAGCGAGGTCGGGCGTCTTAGAACGTCAACAATCGAAAGTGCGCCGAGCGACACGCCGAGTAGAATGAGCGGAGATGATCGTGCCGCAATCGCCTCGTGTTCCAAGATCTCGGACAACCGCCGCGTCCGGTTCGCCCGGCGCGCCGGTATCGACACACCTCCGCGCGGTCGATCGGACTCGACATCAAATCGAGCCGTAATCATTCCGGAGGAAACGAGCCTGCCGGCCAGCCGCTCGTACAATTCGGATTCGAAGCCGCCCTGATCCATCGGCCCGACATTTCCGGATGGTACAATCAAGACGCGGCCGATCTCGGATCCCGATATCGGTACGAACTCATGAATGCGAATTGCTTCCGGGTTCATCGTTCTCTGCGTTTGCAACATGAGTAGGCAGCCTCTTAGCGCCGGCAGACGGCGGCGACGACACCGCCGATACGGCCGTGGATATGCGTCGTAATGATCTCCTCGTGGAGGGTTTCACCATCAAGCGTCGGCTTCAGGTACTCCGACGACCCATTGACCGGCTCGAGCAGTCCCTTTGCCATGAGGTCTTCGATCACGCCGGCATAGGGCTCATCGGACAACAGATTCACGCCATAGATCCGGGCAAACCGCTGCACGGAGATCGGCTGGTTTGACTTGAAGGCGAACCCAAGCGCCGTCGCGACGGCTTCCGCGCCGGTCAGGCGCCTGCCGGACGCGAGCGGTGCGGTGCTCTGAGATTCCACATGGCGCGCATGGGCGGAGATGTCGGCGATGTTGCGGGTCTGGATAGGATCCGGCCGAATACCCGCGAGCCAGCCATAGGAGCCGGGACCGAATCCGATCATCGTGTCGTAATTCTGCCACTTGTTGCGCGACACCTGTGGGATGTTGCCGTCAGGATAAGATCCTGGCGCACTCCACCAGCCGCAGGGGCTGGGTTCATAGTTTGCATCGAGCAGGACATCCACCATCGCTTCGCGCATCGCGTAGGTGGTTTCAAGCGTCGGGAACAGATTCTGGTCGTGCAGACGTTGGCGGATCTTGTCGTTGTTCCAGGCGGCTTGATTTCCGATCCCCATTTTGTGCCTATCCGCATTTCGCAGGCAGTAGATCGTAATGGTGGGCACGCCCATAGATACCAGAAGGCTCACGTCATCCCGTACGGAATCGGCTGTATGATAAGGGAGGCCGAACATCAGATCGGCGTTGAAGGGCCGACCGCCCATGGACAGTTTTTCGATGGACTTCAGCGACATTTGTCGGTCGTGCCCCCGACCAGCGAAGGCGTTGACCTTGCTGTCGAGCGACTGGAGGCCGACGCTGAACCGGTTGAAGCCGATCTCGATTGCATCACTGACTTCGTCGGCGAGGAAGTTGTCCGGATTGCCTTCCAACGTCGCCTCGCATCCCGGTATGACGGAATAGTTGTCTTGCACATGCCGCATGATCCGCGCCAGGTGCCTGGGTCTGAGCAGCGATGCGGTGCCGCCCCCCAGAAACAGCGACTCAACGCGAGCCGCTGACAACCACGGCGCTCCCCGCAGATATCGTTGCGATTCCTCAATCAGCAAGCCGGTCCAATGATCGAGGGCATCATCGAGCTTCGCGCCGGTCGGGGCCTGCCGCTTGACGTAGTTACAGAACCGGCAAACGTAGCTGCACAGGGGCAAATGGAAATAAAGATGGACTGGCTTCTGCGCGCCATCATGTGTCGCGATCTGCTGCCAAGTCTCTGATGCAGTCAGCGTCGCACCGAAGTTGGCCGTGACATTGATGTTGTAGATGTCTTGATCTATGCGCAATTCGGGGTGTAGCGCCAGCAGAGCACCTGGATTTGTGATGCGCGATCGCGGCGGAGCCGACCTCACCAGCGGAGTAGCAGTCGGTGCATGCATGATCTTTCTCCGGATTGTAATCCCGGCCACCGGTGGCGGCCGGGATCGGCTTCTTAGGCCTTGGTTGCGGAGGCGGCCCCGACAAGCGCAAGGGTGATCCCGTCGTTGCTTGGGGTAAGGCGGGCGACGTGCCGATTGCCGCTTTTGAGCGACGGCAGAGGCGGCGCCGACGGTTGCAAGCGATACTCCGTCTTGCGCCAGATCGAGGCCGTTGCCGGGACTCGCGCTGATCTCGATGCCGTCAACTGGCAACAGCTGTCGGCCAATGGCTTTCGTGCTCATGGTTCGATGTCTCCTTTCATTGCAGCCCGCCAAACCATATCGGCGCGGGGCGGGCGACCGGTGCCGATCTCAGGCGACGGTATGCTCCGCTCGATGTGGTCGGGACGGCGCCATCGTGAGCCGGACACCCGCCTTTCGTCTCTCTTCCCAGAAGGCGCCCGCACGCAGCATGAACAGGCGAAGGTATTCGGTCGCGCCGCATCCCTTTTGATTCCGGGAGACATTTTGCGCGAGTGGCGGACACCGAAACTGACACCAGATTCCGGCATTGTGGACAGGACATTCCTGACATCCATTGTGATCGTCGAACGTGATGCGCCTGAATTCGTCAAAACCATTGGCCCATATCTCGGCGAACGGCTGATCGACGACGCTGCCGGCCCTGTAGAGCCCGCCGCTCATGCAGTTACTGCAGGGAAACACATCGCACGCTGTTGACGTAGACGAGCGAACGTCCGCACTTCTCCTGCCCGGTCGCGCGCTCGAGCCTCTGGCAGAATTTGATCGTATCGACACTGCGGACGGCCACCGCCGATGCTACGCCCCCGACTTCCTCCGCCTCCGGCGCGGCCGAGTAGCGGTCCATGCACCGACGATACACCTCGAACACCTCGTCGATCTGATCCGGCTGGAGAAGAATGCCTGGGTGCAGAAGAGCCCGGCCGACCGGGCGTGTTTCAAGCCATTGCGGCCGCGGATAGTCGTTGATCGCGCACCATTCAAAGATCTCCTCCGCGTCAGCTACATTGTTGCGATGGACGGAGATCGCAGTTCGAAAGGCGTGACCGTGCGTTTTCATCCATTCGAAGGCGCTTCGGAGCTTCGGAAAATCCATCTTACCGCGAACTGTTCGCTCAGGGTCCGCGGTGTCGAAGCTGATGAAGAAGGAGGTCCCAGGGGTTATGCGCGCCAGGGCTTCTTCCGTGATCAGAAGACCATTGGTGAAGATTTGCGTGCTGAACGGCTTAGTTCGGGCATAGTTTATGATTTCGATTGCGTCCGGGTGGGCGAAAATCTCGCCACCGGTGAGAAACACCTGCAATACGCCGGATTCCGCAAACTGATCCAGCAGACCGATGATCTTTTCGGTCGTCATTTCGTTGGGTCGCTTCGGACCCGACCACGTATAGCAATGCTTGCAGCGCAGATTGCAAAGGTTGGTGAGCTCGATGAAGGCAATGGCCGGCGCGGTCAAATGGAATTGCTCGAGCCGGACCAGAGGAGACGAGAGGATGTTGTCGTCAATGTCCGGCAACTTGGCGTCGCCCGCGCGGGCGGCTTCGAGTAGAGGGAGCGCCGCTGGATGAAGGAATTCGACCCGTCCATCCGGCAAGAGCGCAACAATGCCGCCCTCATTTTGCTGATAGGGGGTGTTCATCGCGCCACCCGCAATGGCTGGATGGTCCGCGAGATTGCAGGTGCGTATCCGCGCAAATCCGCTGTCAGGCCGATGCTTCTGGAAGCCATGTGTCAGTCCTCCGTCAACCAGAACGTAGGCGGCGACACTCACCGGGGAATCTCAGGCTGATCTCCAGCCAATCACCGGAGCAATTTGCACCAGAGTTCGTGTTGGTTGGACGGCATTTGGATCGCAGCCACTCGCACCGCGGGCGCTATTAAGGGACTCGCATGTCCGGCGGATCGCATCTCCATCCCCAGCCAAACGGTCAACGCAAGTCCTAGTCACAAATGCGTTCCTACTTCTCGAGCCGCGCAGAACAGCTCATAGATGTCGCTCTCGCGATCACCGACGTGAACGCATCGTCCTGGATCGCCCAGCAGCCCCGTGGATTGCTGGACATTGTCCAGCCACCGAATGCTCTCCTTCTTCTCGATGGGAACGCGCGTCGGATTGATCGTTTTCTTAAGCGCGGCGGTCCCCTTGAATTTCTTCCGGGTCCAGAATTTGACCGCCGTCAGTCCAAGCGGCAGCCCTTCGGTCGTCACCGCCAGGCTCGAGTGCATCAGGATGCCGCAAACCGTGTGCGATCTCAGGCCGCCCGCCTTGTCCCGGCCGCTGTTTATGCTTTTGGTGATCCCGATCGCGTCCGAGCTCTCTCTGATAGCTGAATTCGGTCGTATCATGGAGCACTAGAACAGGACCGTCGGTGCCAATCGTGCGCTCCCGCGTCGATTGAAAGTGGCCGGCCAGAATGTCCGCCTCACTGACCCCGTCGTTGGAGAAAACACGATACGCAGCCTTGGTATTGGCCCAGTCCTGGCACACCAGCGGAATGCTTTCTCCCATCGCGCACCCGATCTGCGCTACCAGTTTGCGGAGCCGCTTGTTCAGGCGCTCGTCGGCAAGGCTGCAGCCAGCGAGCTCGCGATCAAACCATGCGTCGGCTTCTTCGTCCATTGGCACCGCCCCCTGCGAATCGGTGCCAGACAAGGAATCCGGTCGATTCCTGCGATGCAATGGTTTGTGCGCTCCCTCAGCCCGTTCGGCTAAATGTGGGTAATTGAAAGCGTCACCGGACGCGTACGCTCATAATGGTCTCGTTGCTGGTTCAAGTCCAGCCGGGCTCACCACTAACTTGGTAAAATGTGCGGACACCGAAAGAGTGACTCGATTCCTCTAAACGCGCCAAAAAACGGACTCGTCGTGTTCCAAGTAAACCCTACATGCGGATTCCGACGAAGTCGCCCAGGCGTACCGATATGAAGTCGCCCGTGGATTCCGAGACGATGTCGCCCACCTTTCCGATTTGATCTCGCCCAGCGGCGAGGCGTGCTGGCCGGCTGGTTCTCTGGCATCGGTCAAGCCGCGCGGTCAATCTGGAATCGCGACTTCAACCTTTTTTCTTCTTCTGCGGTTGCTGTGATGGGGTGGACGCCCCCTCGACGGCATCGATGTGCCAAAGTGAAGGGTGTTGAACAACCATCACCAGAGAGGAAGCGTCCATGAACGAAGTTAGCACGATTGGACTAGATTTAGCGAAGTATGTCTTTCAGGCCCATGGAGCCGATGCCGCCGGCAAGGTCGTTTTTCGCAAACAGCTGCGCCGGAATAAGCTGCTGGCATTCTTTGCCGAGCAGCCGGCTTGCCTCGTGGCGATCGAAGCCTGCTCGGGCGCGCATTACTGGGCTCGTGAGATCGGCAAGCTCGGCCATGAAGTGCGGCTGATCCCACCGGCTTATGAAGCCCTTCGTGAAGCGGCAGAAGAACGACATGGCCGATGCAGCGGCGATCTGTGAAGCGGCGCAGAGACCGACCATGCGTTTCGTTCCCGTCAAGAGTGAAGAGCAGCAAGCGAGCGCGGTGGTGTTTCGGACCCGCGACCTGCTGATCCGGCAGCGGACCCAGGCGATCAATGCTTTGCGTGGTCATCTCGCCGAATACGGGGTGATTATGGCAAAGGGCACGGCCTATGTCGCAGAGCTTGTCGAGCGCGCAATGGATCCAAAAACCGACGTGCCCGAAGCGGCACGGTTCGTACTCGAGATATTGATCAAGACGATGTTGACGCTGGAAATGCAGATCAAGAAACTCGACAGCGAGATCACCCATCGCGCCCGAAAAGAAGAAGATGCCCGCCGTTTGATGACAATCCCAGGCGTGGGACCAATGACGGCGACGGCTTTGCTTGCTTGGCGAACAGCGGGCGGTCGAGACCGCGCGGGGTGCGATAGTCGATGTCCTCGACGCATGCCTGCTGGCGCAGCTTGGCGTAGCGCAGGCGAGTGGCGAGCCATTTTGTCGTGCCGCAGCGAGGCTTCACGTTCGAGCAGCAGAGCAAGCCATTCGGCGTGACCGAGGCTGCCAGCCTCACCGGCGGCTTCAATGTCGGCGAAGGCCTTGGCCATGCCGTGGAGGCCGAGGGCGTTTGAGGCGGTCGAGGGTCGGATGGGTGAGCAAGGGACGGTCTCCTAATTGTAGTAGCGCGGTCCGCGGATGTTGGCATGCAGGATCGACGCATCGTCCGCGGAGCGCTGGTGAGCGGGACGCCGATCGAGATTGTTGGCGAGGATCGACTTGACCGAGCCATAGGTGCGCGCGCCGATGTCGATCGCCCGCGCAGCCGCGGCGTCCAGCCGTTCGCGCCCATAGGAGGCGGCGAGCCTGAGGATGCCGAGGCAGGCGCGGAAGCCTTGTTCGGGGTGCGAGCGCTCGTCGAGAATGAGGTCGCACAATGCGCTGGTTGCCGGCCCGATCGCGGCGGCGTCCTGACGGATACGCCCGATAGTCCAGCCGGCGTAGCGCCGATGGCTGGAGGCCATGTGCTCCGGCACGGTGGTGTGCTTGTGATTGCCACTCATGCGCTGATGCGCGGCAATCCGCTCGCCCTTGTGGAAGATCTCGACGGTGCGGGCGGTGAACCGCACCTCGACCTCGGCACGCGCGAAGCGATGCGGAACGCTGTAATAATGCTTCTCCACCTCGACGTGGTAGTCGAGGCTGACGCGGCGGATCCGCCACTCGGCGAGCAGGTAGGGGCTCGCCGGCAACGGCTTGAGCGCCGGCCGGTCGATCTCCTCGAGCAGCCGGCGGCGCGTCACGCCGAGCCGCCGGATCGGCCGCTCCTCGTTGAGCCTGGTGAGCAACTCGCCGATCGCTGCATTGACCTCGGCGAGGCTGTAGAAGACGCGGTGGCGCAGGCGGCCGAGCAGCCAGCGCTCGATAATGAGGACGGCCTGCTCGACCTTGGCCTTGTCGCGCGGCTTGCGAGGTCGCGCCGGCAAGACGGCCGTGCCGTAATGCGCGGCCATCTCCGCATAGGTGCGATTGATCTGCGGGTCGTGGAGGCTCGCCTTGATGACTGCGACTTTGGTGTTGTCAGGCACCAAGAGCGCCGGGACGCCGCCGATCGCCGCGAAGGCGCCAACATGGGCGCTGATCCAGTCGGCGAGTCCCTGCGTCCACGTCGCCTGCGCGGAGGTGAAGCTCGAGGCGCCGAGCACGGCGACGAAGATCTGCGCCGTCCTCCGCTCGCCGGTGAGGCGGTCGACTACCACCGGCACGCCGTCGCCCGCGTAGTCGACGAACAGCTTGTCGCCGGCCGCGTGCGCCTGGCGCATCGTCACCGACAGGCGTCCCTCCCAGGCGCGGTAAAGCTCGCAGAAGCGCGAGTACCGGTATCCGCCGGGCTCGGCGCCGATGTACTCCTCCCACAGGATTGACAGCGTCACGTGCTTGCGCTTGAGCTCGCGGTGCACCGCGGCCCAGTCGGGCTCGGCGATGCGGCGGTGACCCTGCCGGTTGCCGTTGCCGGTCTTGGCGAACAGACGGACCTCCAGGGCCGCGTCCGTGAGTTCGTCGGGCAACGGCCAGCTCAGGCCTGCGGCCTCGAACCGCCGGATGGTCAGCCGCACTGTCGAGGGCGCCGCGCCCACCCGCCGCGCAATCTCGCGGCTCGGCAGCCCAGCCGCCTTCATCCTGATCACATCGCGCACACGGCGCATCGCAAGCCTCTCCGTCGGCATCCAGGGTCCCCCTTCGCAAAACCGAAAGGTTGACCCTATGGGAGCCAGAAGAGGTCTCGTCACCCCGGGTTCGCCCTTGCGAGACCCGGGCGACATCATCCCGGAATGGTGGGTGACATCATCTCGGAATCCTGGGCGACATCGATCGGAATCCGCAACCCTACAAGCACGCCACTCGAATCGGTTGGCTCCTCCGTGGGTCCTCTAGAAGCGCGCGTATGCGCGCTGCGATCTTCCGTGCCTCCTCAGGCCCGGGTTCGAGCTTCACGCAATCGAGGATGCTGAGCAGCGCCTGGGCCTCCTCAGCATTAAACGTCGCGACTTGTCGATCTGCCAGGCTCAAAGATTGATCGGCCGCCCGGGCCTGATTGGCTGCAAGCACCGCAAGCGCCTGCGAGCGTAGGGAGGTGGCGTGTCGCTCCAACGTGTGCATTCCGTTTGGACCTGCAAGGTGGCGTCGCAAGCGATGGTGGCCAGCCCGTCCTCGAAGACTGAGGCTGACCACCTTTGCTCCCGAGAGGCTGAAATTCTCAAGATGCTACCAATTTGTATTCTGAGAACAGTTGGAGAGCACCTACCAGCACGAGGGGGTTGCCGCATCCCGCGTGCCTGTATAAAATGCTCGGTCTGTAACTGTTCGAGCTGGCTCCGCTCATAGGAGTAACGCCTTGCCAAGGACCGAAGTGGCAATCCAAGCATTCACGGACTACGTCCGTAGGCCAAGCCATACACCGGCAGAAGACACGTACGGCCCACAGCGAACTAAAGAACAGCTGGCCGATTGGCGATCCCGGGTTGAAGTTATCCGCTCAAAAATGGACGCGGTGGCGGATTGCCCGATTTCGACCTTATCCGAATTCGAGGCGCTCAGACGCGAGATGGGGACAGATTTTCCCGCAACGCCACCCGCTTTACTTAACCGTGTAGCGGACGCATTTTTACACCGTGGTTCGGCGGATGCCCGACCCTCAATCAGGACGGAGCCGGATGATGCCTAGCACATTCTCGCTGCACAAGATCGACGAAGCGATACGCGACCTCGAAGAAAAAGTTGCTCACGGTGCAGAAATCAGCCGCGAGGAGCTCGCGAGCAGCATTCTGCGGATTACGAAGCGTCTTCGAGATGAACTCGAAGCGGCGGTCACGGTAGTCGATAGCCTCAAGGATCACACCGGACTCACGGTGGCAGCCGCGCGACCTAAACAGCGGGAACGTTAGCGGCAACTTGACTCGACGCTTGGAAGTGGACCAATAAAGTGCTGTCCCTGCCACTCGCTAGTGACTTCTACGCAGCCAGCCTCAGCGACGAAAGAAGCTGACGGGGATACATCATCCCGACGAATGCCCTAGCGCAACTACCAGGATAGGGCGGTGACTTGGCGATCAGTCCCGGATCGTAGGCAGCACGGGCGCGGCGCGCTGGCGAAAGTCTCACAGGCATCCCACCCGAGAACCGGCTGGTACGGGGATGTCCCGGGTTCTGTTGAATTTCTGAAGAGGTCGGCGTTGCTCACCTTGAGCCGGTAGGCTCGGGGTGCTGATTCCACAAAGGAGAGCAACGCCATGACGAGAGATATCACACCGGCTGGTTCGCCGGCGACTGGGGCTGTGGACGAAGCGTTTGCGGAAGTGCGGGCGAGCTTTGATCGGTTCTGCCTTGCGGCGGGGATCGAGGCGCTCGGCACGATGATGGAGGCGGACGTGACGGCGGCCTGCGGGCCGCGCCACGGTCGCGATGCGGCGCGGCGGGCGCACCGTTGGGGCCGAACGCGCGGACGGATCGGTTTCCACGGCGGCAAGATCGAGGTCGAGCGCCCGCGGGTCCGGGGCGTGGACGGCCGCGAGGTCACGATCCCGAGCTGGGAAACGGCGGCGCAGGAGGACTGGCTCGGTCGCTGGGCGATGAACCTGATGCTGATCAATGTGTCGACGCGCCGGTTCGGCCGCGCTGTCCGGCTGCCCGAGGGTGACGTGCCGGCACCGCCCGGATCGGGGGGTTCGAAGTCGGCGGCCTCGCGGAGGTTCGTAGCGCTGTCGGCGGCGCGGCTGGCCGACTTCATGGCTGCCGATCTGTCCGCGCTCGACCTTCTGGTGGTCCAAATCGACGGGCTGCATCTCGGCGACGATCTCGTGCTGGTCGCCGCGATCGGGGTTGACGGCGAAGGCAACAAGCATCCGCTGGCGCTGGTGGAAGGGGCGACCGAGAATGCCGCAACGGTTCAGGCCCTGCTGGGCAACCTGGTCTCGCGCGGGCTCGACCCGACGGTGCCAAGACTGTTCATCGCCGACGGCGCGAAGGCGTTGTCGAAGGCGATCCTCCGCACCTTCGGTTCGGCCGCTGCGATCCAGCGCTGCCAGATCCACAAGGCGCGCAACATCATGGAACGCCTGCCGAAACAGCATCATGCGGCCACCCGTCGGGCGCTGCGCCAGGCCTGGGAGCTCGATGATACCGACAAGGCCGAAAAATTGATCCGCAATCCCGCGCGTCGACTCGACCAGCAATGGCCCGGCGTAGCGGCCAGCATCCTCGAAGGCCTCGACGAAATCCTGACCGTCGTCCGGTTGAAGTTGCCGAAGGAGCTTCGTCGATCGCTCGCCTGTACCAACATCGCCGAGAACATGATGGGCACCATTCGCCGCGTCACGCGCAACGTCAAACGCTGGCGGGATGCCGGTATGGCCTTGCGACGGGTCGCGGCCGGCATGATCGAGGCCAACAAGGGCTTCCGACGATTGAAGGCGCATAAGCAATTGTCGGTTCTGCGTGCGGCTCTTCAAGCTCGCCACAATCGCATGACGATCAACCCCGTTGCCCACGTCACGAGGGCCGCGTAACATTCATTCCGGCAACGTCGATCCGACCTAGTTCAACAGCGATCGGGACATCCCCGGCTGGTACACCGCGACGCTCATTGGAACGAGGGCCCGAAATCACCATCGGCCCCTTTGGCCAGTGCCCACGGCAGTAACCAGCATTATTGAGGATTGGATTGAGGGCGTCATCATCTTAACCGACAACGATGAGAACCTGGAGGAGATTGCCGCGCTTCACTAGGGCAACGGGCCGACCTGTATGGCGCAACCTGACCGAAATCCCGCGGTGATAGTGGAGCGGGCGCCACTACGTCTTGGCTGACGCGCGGAATTTTTCAGCATTCTCCGCGGCCACAGCTAAGGATCGAGATAACTCACGTGCCTGCCCCGCCGTCACCTGGAGGTGAACGCCGACGACGCTCGCGATGGCAATGGAGATTTCACCATCTATCTGCTCAACTATGATGGCAGCCGACTTGTCGATCTCGATCTCGGCAATACGTCCAATGATAACATCCTGTTCATTCGCCATCACGACACGGCCTCCATTTGTGGTCGGTTCGGCTGGAGGTGCAGCGGCGGGACCCTATCCGTAGAATCGAATCAAAAGGCGGATAGCAAAGAACGCCCCCGCAGCTACCACTGCCGTCATGGCTATCGCGAAAGCTATTCTAGCGGCTTGGATGGTGATCTCTTGGCGTTAATTCGAGGGGGCGATCTTGGTGGGCAGATTCACATGCTTCCGCCCCTTACGAGTGACGGTCGCGATGAGGCATTATCGCCGAAGGCGAACTGCGACGCACCTACCAAGATGGTGGGGTATTATGAAGATTTAACGGCCTTGCTGTGGCAATACCATCCGCTCAATCCTGCCTTTTGACATACTGAAGGAACACACCGGGAGGACAATTTGCCTTACACAATCGTCTTTACACAACACCTCCACCCCAGCCACTGACAGTCCTTTCTGCGGCGAGCGGCCACAGGCCTACCGTGGTATTTTGCACCATTGCCGCCATCTCCACCGTTGAGGCCAGCAGTGCCATTCAAGGCCCGGAAAGCTACGGGTCCAACCGCGAAATCGCGATCGGCCACAAACGGTAGTCGTCCGGAATTCCCTCAACCTGAGGATCGCTCTACAGAATTTATCGCGATGGTTATTGGGTTTCGGAATAATGTGGGAAGCGCCAACAAGAATAACGGAGAATGAGGGATATGAGCCTGGAGCGCCAGTACCGAGAGCTAAAGGATTTGCAAGAAAAGGTCCGTCAACGTGAAGGGAAGAATTGGTCCCGGCGGTCCCTCGAAAGGCAGTCGGTGTGGCGAGAGGTTCTTCTCTCAATTCCGGGACACATCACCTCCGAGCCATGCCTGGTGCGTGATCTATCCAGTAGAGGCGCTGGCATTCAGCTTAACGGACTCACGCTTCTGCCGACGGAGTTTTCGCTTTCTTTCGATGGGTTTCGCACCACCTCTCCTTGTCGCCTCACGTGGCGACAGGGAGACTTTATCGGGGTGGCGTTCCAAAACACGGACCGTTATTCAGCCCTCGTGAAGCCAAATACGAAGCCTGTTTTGCGGTAGTAGCGCCTTGCGTCAGCTTCCCGCACCGAGAAAATGAGTAGTTGCTAAATCGCGCAAATTGAGATGAATACGCCCACTGGCTGGAGGCAAAGCCCCAGAGGCCGACTATGCCAAGGACCATTCGTGAACAGCTCGAAGAAGTGGAGCGAGATATCACGCTTTACAATGAATTCGCAGAGGCTGAGAAAGCTCGCTTCAAACTTGAGTGTTTCCTTTGGACCGCGGAAGAACGCATCGAATGGCAGGAGACGCAGCGTTCGATTGCCGAGTACCTCAGGGAGCTCCACGACAAGCGCATCTTGCTTGATGAGCTTGAAGAATGACCTAGTGCTTCGCCGCCGTAGGCATACGATGAAGGCGCCAGATTGGCACATGCACGTGAGAGTCGGGCTTGCTAAAATACCTCCCGGCCCGGGGCGCGCGTACGCACGTCTTCCGCTAGGGGAACGAACACTGGTGCTACACAACACGGACAAAAGACACTCAAGTCGTCTTATGGGTCTTTCTGAAACACGCCTTGGCGACTGCTGGCGCAAATTGCGCTAATTAAGGCCGCATTCGCCCGATGAGCCACAGCTCGACTGCGGCTTTGTGCGTCCATTTCCGCGCCAATTTTCCTCGCGTCTTCTGGCCGATTTCTAGCTGGTTCGCAGCGCAGTCAAAGGCCGAAAGGGAAGGTGCGCAGTCCCGCGATCCCGGGCCGCCTCGGCTTTCCCAAAGTACCTTTGCAATCGATGGCCCTCGGCGGCCTCGCGCGGGTCAATCGACCCACGTAGCGCGCCATCCCTTGCGCTCGGCATCAGAGACCACGCGCTGCCGATCCCAGCCGAGCATGTAGCTGAGGATGGGGTGTGTTCGGATCACGCGGCTTGTCGGTCCTAGGACTACAGCAGCGTGGAAGTGCGGCGCATCGATCACGATCATCGGCCGTGCCCTTGTCGGCGCAGGTCTCGTCTAATCCGGCCAGCTCGATCTTGAGCGCTTGGTCCCGGTAGCCGAACGTACTGCACCGGCTGCGCTGGCTGTCGGCATTGAGACCATTGTCAGCAACTTGACGCCGGACGCCGCGACGAAGTGCCTGCAGAGCCCGCGAATTCACTTCGGCACGCGACTTGCTCTCTTTGCCGCATCATCACCAATCGCAGTGCGATGGTCTTCGGGACGGACTCGGCGCGCGTCGGTGTTAGCGTCTGGTCCGCCCCGACGGTTTTGCTGCGCGATAACTTAAGGGCGCTCGGTCGTGGACCGAGAAAATACAGGGACGTGTTG